>LFSP01000026.1:125915-157081 GCA_001513145.1 Clostridia bacterium DTU025
CTGTCGGCGCCCCAGGCGCGAAATTGCTGTTGTAGTTCACGCCCACCACGGGACCGATGCCGAGCCCGTTCAGGTTGAACAGCTCGTACTTGGCGAACGCACTGACCATGTAGTTGAGCTCGTAGCCCGCGAGAAGCGCAGCTGCCGTGGCTTCACCCTCTCCTTCGCCCTCATCCGGGGCGTCTACCTCCAGATAGCCATGGGCCGAAAGGGTCAGCTTGTCGACGACATCAAGATCCAGCGCCAGGGTGCCGATGTAAGGTCCGGCAGGCTCATAATCCGGGGCTGCCTGGCCCACGATGCCGATGCCGAGACCGACGTAGTTGGCGGCTCTCGTGAACGTGCTGAGGGCCAGAACTAGCACCATTGCCAGAGCCAGAACCGTGATCCGTCTCTTCATTAGAACGTCCCTCCCTATGCTTCGGTTGGTAGAATACCGTATGAAGATATTCGCCTCCCGTCGGTGAACTCCTGCGGATATGGGCAAAGAAAACCCGCCAGTCAGTGAACATTTAGCCGGCATTTCCGCAGGCGCCCAACGCCTGCGCGGATGGGGAGGAATTATCCGTGATTCACAGAAATCTGTAATGCCCTAAGAATGCCCGAATACTTACAGCGAGGAGGATTAGCATGCTCAGAAGGACCAGACTCCACTTGGCGCTCATTGCTGTCGTAGTGGCTGTGGTCATGGCCTTCGCGGCGTACGCCCCTGCGTTTGCCGAAGGCGCCACTACCATCACGATCCTGCACGTCAACGACGTCCACGGGAGGTTCGATCCGTTCACGCCCACTGACGCTGAGGCTGAGGTGGGAGCCCTGGCCAAGGTCGCCGCGTACGTTGACAACCTCCGCAAGGATCCAGGGGCCAACATCCTGCTGCTGTCAGGCGGCGACATGGTGCACGGCACGAACGTCGTCAACCTCTTCGGCGGTCTGCCCATGGTGGAGGTCATGAGCCACATGGGGTTCGATGCCATGACCCTGGGGAACCACGAGTTCAACTACGGTCAGGAGCAGCTGCTCGTCCTGGAGGAGGCAGCCGGATTCCCGTTCCTGGCCGCGAACGTGGTGTACGAGGCTGACGGCACCAGCTTCGTGGACGCCTGGACCATCGAGGAGATCGCCGGGGTCAAGATAGGAATCTTCGGCCTCTCCCCGCTGGAGACGCCCATCGTCACCCACCCGAAGAACGTCATAGGCCTGAGCTTCATCGACCCCGTCGCGGTGGCGCGTAAGTGCGTCGCGGCGCTCGCAGACAAGGTCGACATCATTGTGTGCCTTTCGCACCTGGGCTACGATAATGATATCCAGCTGGCAGCTGCGGTGCCAGGCATCGACGTCATCGTCGGCGGCCACTCTCACACCGTCGTCCCCGCGCCTGAGCTGGTGGGCGACACCATCATCGTTCAGGCCGGAGAGTGGGCCGGCAACCTCGGAGAGCTCAAGATCGTCGTGGAGAACGGAGAGATCGTCTCGCACTCCGGCGGTCTGATCCCCATCACCGCTGACATGCCCACCGTCGCGCCTGACAGCCCCGTCAGCGCCACCCTGGCCAAGTACAACAAGGCGCTGGAAGAGAAGATGGCAGTCGTGGTGGGCTCCACCCCAGTGGCTCTGGTGGGCGAGCGCTCCGAAGTGCGCACCCGCACGACGAACCTGTCGAATCTGGTCACTGACGCCATGCGCGAGTTCACCGGAGCCGATATCGTCATCACCAACGGCGGTGGCATCCGGGCGAGCATCGCCGCGGGCAACATCACCATGGGCGACATCTACAACGTGCTGCCCTTCGATAACACTCTGGTGGTTCTGGAGCTCTCGGGCGAGGCCATACTGAACTCCCTTGAGCACGGCCTCCGTCTCTACCCCGAGCAGAACGGCGGCTTCTCGCAGGTGGCTGGCCTCACCGTCAAGTTCGACCCGTCACGTCCGGCTGGCAGCCGCGTGCTGGAGGTCATGGTTGGCGATGAGCCTCTCGACCTCGCCAGGAATTACGCCGTGGCCACCAACGACTTCATGGCCGCCGGCGGCGACGGCTACGAGTGGTTCATAGGTGCCAGGGTGCTGTTCCACTCCGGCGACTGGCTCCGCGACGTGCTGGCCGCCTACGTGGAGGCCCGGGGCGAGATCACCGTCACCGACGAGCTCAGGATCGTCCCGGTGAACTGAGAGGCTGAACCTGGATCTCTCAGTCTCCCCTAATGAACGGGCCCGGCGGAGCGTCTCCGCCGGGCCTCATCATTCGTTACCCTTACTGCCTCGCCCTCTGGCGCAGTGCCCGCGATATCTGCCTGGACCTCTGGCTCACCGACGACACCGAAACCTGGTACTTGCTGGCGATGCTGGCCTGGGTCACCGGCTCCTTCTGCGCCGTGGCTGAAGCGTACTCCGCAGCGGCAGCCCAGATCGGAGCGTGGACGATCCTGGGCCTCGCCATGGCGGCGAAGTCGTTCCACATCTTGGCCGCGTGGTACACCTGCTCAGAGGAGTACCCGTCCAGCCGCATCTTCTCGTCAAGGAGCGCCTCCACAGCCCTCACGGCCGCCTCATGCTTGTCGGCGGGCGCGGTCTCGCTTGAGAGGGCCTCCGCCAGCGGGCCGCGGCACATGGCCTCCACGTCCACCCACGGCAGCCCTGCACGGCGCTTCAAGTCTTCATGGTACTCGATATCCTTGAGCAGCTCCTCAACGAGCCTCCTGCCTGCGTGCATCCGCGTGGCGGTCCGGGGCGTCTCGCCGCGCAGCACCGGCATGGGCCGGTCGACCCACGTAGCGTAGTGGTTGCGGCTGAGCTCGGAAAGCAGCCCGTCGATGACCTCCAGCGCCTCCTTGGCCTCGTGCCCTTCCGGCTTCCTCACCCGCTTCGCCGCCTCCTGCCGGCTGCCCTGCGGCCGCCTGCCGCCGCCCAGCACGCTGGCGCGTCGCGAGAGCCTCCGGAGGGCGTCTGCGACTGACGCCGGAACGCCCCTGCCAGTGCAGTAGATGCGAACGCCTCCGTCTACAGGTTTGATGTAAGCGATATCAGACCTGCCGTACATGGCGACCCCGGCGAAATCGTCCTTCCTGGGCAACCTCACCCATACGTAGCCGTCGCCGGCCGGGCGCACCGGGGCCAGGGCGCTGAAGGCCTCCAGCGCGGCGTTGGCGTCGGCGCCGGCCATCTGCACCTCCAGGCAGGCAAGGCTCGTGTCAGACCTGGAGGCACCGGCGTCATCATCGTCGTCCTCATCGTCGCCATCGTCGGTCACGCTGAACGCCCTCATTATCTTCATCAGGTTCAGCGCGGAGCCCTTGAGGAAGTCGTCGATGTCACCGGAGTAGCCCTGCGCCTTCATGCCGCGGTAGGCGTGGCCCAGCATCCGCCAGAGGTAGCCCAGCATCCTCCTGGGCAGTAGCGCCGCCATGGCCCCCACGGTGTATACGTCGTCCACCCGCAGCAGGCGCGCCACGTAAAGCGACCACTTCAGGGCGCTGGCCGACATCTGCGGCGACACCACCAGGTAGACGTCGTTGCTCATGACGTCGCGCAGAAGCAGCCTGCTGTCTGACAGCCTCTCAACGATCTCGTAGAGGCGCGGCGCCGAATCTGCCCACTGCTGGAGGCTGGCCACCTCCCAGTCTGCAAGGTCGTTGTCGGGGCTCGCCAGGAACATGCTGGCGGCGGTGGCCCCGACGTCGGCATCGACGTAGTCCAGAAGCAGCCACTCCACGAACTCGTTCTCCAGCCCGGCCCAGGCCCTGGAGTCAGGGTCGGTGGGATCCTGACCCACGCTGTCGATGAAAACGGACAGCCCCGACAGGCCCACGTGCGCCAGCTCCGGCCAGTCCATGAAGGCGAACAGCCGGTTGGCCAGGCGCTTGAACCTGAGCTCCACTCGCTTGCTTTCGAAGTCCAGAATGGCTGCGTTAGGCAAGGTAAACCCTCCACAAGTCAACAGCCGGCGACGCCGCCAGGTACGCTATTCTGCAGCTCGCCGAAAACTCCTCGCATGTCGACGTCGAGCCTGCGCACCGTGGCCAGATCCGGCAGGCGCTTCACGAACGATCTCAGTTCCTCTCCCCCTGGAGACGGCAACGTCGGGCACAGCTCCGCGAGGGGCACAAGCACGAACGCCCGCTCCCACATCCTCGGATGGGGTATCTCCAGCTCGGGCCGGCGCAGACGGAGGCCGCCCAAGAGCAGGATATCGATGTCGATGATCCTGGGCCCCCAGCGCACGTCCCTGACCCGCCCCATGGACGCCTCGATGCTCTGGGCCATATGGAGCAGGTCCTGCGGCGATGCGGCGGTGCGCCCCGCCACGACGCAGTTGAGGTAAGGTCCCTGCGGCACCGGGCCCCAGGGCTCGGTCTCGTAAAGGCTTGACACGGCCATCTCGGCCAGAAGCCCCGAAGCGGCCATTTCCATGCAGGCTCGCCTTATGTTGGCCTCACGGTCTCCAAGGTTGGAACCCAGACTGAAATAGGCCGTCACCACCCCTGTCGCCGGTCCCTTCGCCGCTTCCTCCAACCGCGTCACCCCTGGACCTCCAGCACTCTGGCGCCAGGCACCCCGGCTGCCAGGCGCATTGCCGTGGCCGTCACCTTGGCTTGCACGAACGCCGCCAGCATCGCCTTGGTCACCGGCGCCGCATCGGCCTCGCTGGGCACGAGCGCCATGATGGAGGGGCCGGCTCCGCTCACGTACGAGCCCAGGGCACCGGCCTCGATGGCCATGCGCACCGCAGTCACCATCCCCGGAGCCAGAGACGCCCTGTACGGCTGATGCAGGCGGTCCTCGGTGGCCCAGCGCAAGTTCGCACAGTCGCCCGACGCCAGCGACGCCACGAGCAGCGCGGCGCGGCCCACGTTGAACACGGCATCGGAATGGAGCACGCTTCCGGGCAGCACGTTCCTGGCTACCGCCGTCGACAGCGTGAAGTCGGGCACCGCCACCACGGCGTCAAGCTGGAGCGCCAACGGCACCTTGGCCCACAGCACCGTCGACGACACCATTGACGACACGGTGACTCCCCCGAGTATGCAGGCGGACGTGTTGTCAGGGTGCCCCTCGATGCGGGCCGCCACATTCAGCTTACGCTGCACGTCAACGCCTTGCCCCGCCATCGCCTCTGCCGCGGTGATCCCCGCCACGATCGCGGCGGCGCTGCTGCCCAGCCCGCGGGCGACGGGGATCCGGCTCAAGCAGGTCACTTCCACGTCCGGCGGGCGAAGGCCCATCTCGGCGAAGTACGCCTTGAAGGACCTCACGGCCAGGTTGCGCTCGTCAGACGGGATGCGCGTCAACACAGTCAGCGACCGCGCGGCCGGCCCCTGGGGCGGCCTATGGGCCTGTCCAGCTCCGGCCTGCCCCAGGCCGCTGGCATCGTAGGTGACGGCCCGTGAAGGTCCCTCGCCGAGCACGGTGAAGGTGAACTCGTCGTAGAGCCCCACCGCCACGGCCAGGCAGTCGAACCCGGGGCCCATATTTGCCGATGTCGCGGGGGCGTGCACCACCACCCTAGACGCCTTCAGAGCACTCACGTCGCTACACCTCTCCACTGAAGCCCGTTGACCGAGGGCCCATGCCTAGAGCCCCATGGCCCTCGCCACGCTGTCGACGTCAGCGTCGCATTCCGCTATCTCGGCGCGGCTGGCCGCCACGGCGGTGTCGGGATCCTTCAGGCCGTTGCCTGTCAGCACCAGCACCACCCGGTCGCCCGCGCGTAACCGGCCCGTCCTGGCCATCTTGAGCATGCCCGCAACGGCCGCGCACGACGCGGGCTCAGCGAACACCCCTTCCGTGGAGGCCAGAAGCGAGTAGGCCCGCAGGATCTCCTCGTCGGTGACCTCGTCGATGAAGCCCTGCGACTCCTGGGCGGCCGCCACTGCCGTTCGCCAGCTGGCGGGGTTCCCTATGCGGATGGCGGTGGCGACTGTCTCCGGGTCAGGTATGGGGCGCCCGCGCACTATCGGCGCCGCGCCGGAGGCCTGGAACCCGCCGAGCCTCGGCAGGCCGACGTTGCGTCCGAGTGCTTTGTATTTCGCCCAGTACTCCCTGAATCCTTTCCAGTAGGCCGTGATGTTTCCCGCGTTACCCACCGGCAGCACCAGCCAGTCAGGGGCCGAACCCAGCTCGTCGACGATCTCGAAAGCGGCGGTCATCTGCCCCTGGATCCTCCAGGGATTCACCGAGTTCACCAATGCGGCTGCGCCCGTCGCGGCGATGGCCCTCACCGCGGTGAGGGCCTGGTCGAAATTGCCACGGATGGCCACGATCCGCGCGCCATAGGCGCACGCCTGCGCCATCTTCCCCAGGGCTATCTTGCCCTCGGGCACCACCACCGCGCACGCAACGCCTGCCCTGGCCGCGAAGGCCGCCGCCGACGCCGCGGTGTTCCCCGTCGACGCGCAGACCACCAGCCTCGCGCCCTCCCCCAGCGCGGCCGACACCGCCACCGTCATGCCTCTATCTTTGAAGGAACCCGTCGGGTTCAGCCCCTCCAGTTTCAGCCTGACATCAAGGTCCATCCCGGCCGCCCTGGCCAGGCCCGGCGCCGGCACCAGGGGGGTGCCGCCCTCGAACAGCGTCACCACAGGGCAGCCGTCTGGGAGCCCAATGAGGTCGGCGTATGCGTGTACCACACCGCGCCATCCAGTCTTCCCAGAACAACACACGTCACGGCGCATCTACGTCACTTTCCTTCCTCATCTATTGGTCTCTACTGTTCGATCCTCCCGTATGAGTTGGTCGCGGCCGCCACCAGCCACCAGCCGCTAGGTACTGCCAACGCAGCGAAGGCCACGCCCACGGCGACGAGGAGCACGTGCCCGGACACGCCGCGCTCCGCAGCCCTCGCCACTAGCCAGCCCAGAGCCACCAGCACCCCCGCCACCGCCAGCGCGGCAGCGATGCCGTTCAGATTCTGCTTCATCGCTTTGTGCGGGTCGTTCCAGGTGAGGTAAGGCCTGAACGCGTCGATGGCCATGGCAAGCAGCGTCGCCCAGAGGACGCCTGCAAGGCCCGTGGCCACCGCCAGAGCCAGCGTGGCAGCGTCAAGCCCCACGATGAGCTGCACCACCACTGCCATGATACCTGCGGCCGCCGCGTTGAAAGCCAACGCGAACCGAGCCTTTCCATCTACAATAGTGGAGACCGCCACGGGAATCGAACGGTCCATCCAGAACTGCGCGCCGTCCCTGGAGAAAGACGAGGCCGCCACCATGTTCATGCCGGCGACAAGGGTCATGAGGCCGCTCAGGACTAGACCGCGGTACGGCTCCGTCTCCGGAGACTGAAGGAGCGTCTCAAGGCCAGGTATGTCGCTGGTGAACACGTTGCTCCCTGAGCCTGCAAGGAACCACACCGCCAGCAACCCTGGAAGGATGAGCGAGTTGGCGATGGAGTTCAAAGCGAAGGCAGACGTCCTGAAGAGCGCCCTCATGTCCCTGAGCGCGATGGCGCTGGCAGCGCTTCGCTCCGTCCACATCGAGGCCGGAAGGCCCGAAGCCCCCTCTCCGGCGCCGGATCCAGGCAGGGCCCGGCGACCAGGCTCAACGCTCATCGTCGACGCCAGCCCCGCGCCAACCAGCTTGGGCGCAAGCAGCACCACGACAGCCATGGCGACCAGGCTCGCGGCGAAGGTGCCGGCAAGGCCAACGAGGCCGCGGGCAGACCCCGCGTAGGCCAACGCCTCCGACGTCCAGATGGCCGGAGGGAACCTTAGGCCCACCAGGCGCATCAGCGACTCCGACTGTGTCATCAACAGCGCCGCCATGTCTTCGCTGGTGGCCGGTGCCTGAGCGGCGATCCAGTACTGGAACCACAGGTAGAGGGCGAAGAAGGCCACGGTGCCCGCCACCATGATGGCGTTCTTGTATCGGCGCACGTTGGCAACGCGCATGATGGCCATGGCCGCCAACGCCGACAGCGCCAACGGGACCGCCGGCGACATGAGGAAGACCGCCGCGGCCGACAGCCAGTAGGCCGCACCTGCGCCGGACTTCACGCCCCAAACGGCCAACGCCGGCACGAGGAACAGGGCGACGGTGGCGTACTCGCCGATGAGCAGCACACCGATGTGCGCCGCCGCCACCAGCCGGTGGGAGATGGGCAGGCTGCCAAGCAGGGCGCTGTCCTTAGAGAAGTAGAAGGAACTCATTACCCAGAACACGCCGGGGAACATCACCGCCAGCTGCGCCCCTACCGTGGCCAGTGCTAGTATGGCCCCGCTTTGCCCCGCGGCCCGAAGAGGCCCGTAGAGGCCTTCCAGCAGTCTCACGTACCCGGAGATCAGCACGTAGCCCGCCCATGCCATCGCCCCTGCCACCGCGAGGGTTCCCGGGAGCCGGCGTCTGTCGCCGGTGAACATCTGCCTGACGTAGGAGATCCGCAGGTTCACGTTGAGCAGGGTTCGGAACACGGCCCACCACTTCATGAAGGAACCCGCGCGCTCGCTCATGTCAAATCACCTTCAGCAAGCGGGCTTTCGGGCTCGGTAAGGGCGAGGAACAGCTCTTCGAGCGTGGCGTCGGTGGCGCCCTCCTCAGCAGAGCGCTTGTGGGCGAGCCTCAGATCAGCCTCAGGGAGCTCCTGGCAGCACTTGAACAGGGCGCCAGAGGAGCAGTGGGCGTGGCCGTGGCTTGTGCGGGCGCCGGCATCATAGTCGGAACGGTCACCCTGACGGGCCTCGGGCTTAAGCTGGCCACGGGCCTTGTGGACCTGTCCGGCGGCAACCTGCTGCTGACGCTGATGTTCACGATGGTGACGTCGATCATCCTGGGCATGGGCGCGCCTACCACCGCAAACTACATCATCACGTCAACCATCGCAGCGCCCGCCCTCATGAAGCTGGGCGTCATCCCGCTGGCGGCCCACCTGTTCGCGTTCTACTTCGGGATCGTGGCTGACATCACCCCGCCGGTGGCCCTTGCAGCCTTCGCAGGAGCCGGAATAGCCAAGGCCGATCCGTTCAAGACGGGCGTGAACGCGACCAAGCTGGCCATCGCAGCCTTCCTGGTGCCGTATTTCTTCGTATACAGCCCCGACCTGCTCATGATCAACCCGGGGCTTCACACGGTCAGGATCGCCGTCGCCGCCCTAGTCGGAATGATCGGCGTGGGCGCAGCGGTGGCAGGCTGGTTCCGCACCTACTCGCCATGGTGGGAGCGAATACTGTTCCTAGTTGGTGGCTTGCTGCTTATAGAGCCCAAGCTGGTCACCGACCTGATCGGCGCGGCATTGCTCGGGCTGTGCTGGGTGACGCAGACGATCCGGCTGCGCTCCAGGAAGCCGGCTGTGGGCGCTTGATGGCTTGATGCTGACCCTCATCAAGACGAGAACAGGAGGCGGCGCTTCGGTGCCGCCTTCACTATTCTAGGCAGGTAAGACAGGATGAGAGGGCCAGGACCGGGCATGCGCTTCCGGACGGGATCGAGGCGGAGGTTTCTTGACGCTCACAGAGCGAAAGGTCTGGATCGGCGGCTCCGCCGACCATGGGCGGGTCGCTTTCGCAGACCTTCGACCCACCGGTGGGTCGTTCTCGCGGCAAACCGCCCCACCGGTAGGTTGGCACAACCGCCGCCCTCTGGTGCCGCCGCCCGTGCCCCGGCATCGGCCCCTGCCCTGCACCTTCCCGGGCACCGGCCGCTGCCGCTACCGCTACCCCTGCACATGCGCCTCAGTCGTCTTCCTCCTCGATGCCTTCCGCGATCTTGTTCCGCAGCGCCTCCGCACAGGCCTCAGGCGTGCTGGGGTTGATGTAGAAGCCGGAACCCCACTCGAACCCCGCCACCCGCGTCAACCTTGGCACCACCTCGAAGTGCCAGTGATTGTAGCGTTCGTCGCCGGCGACGGCAGGAGGGGTGGTGTGGAGCACGCAGTTGAACGGAGGATCCCCCAGCACCTGCGCCAGCGACCAGAACACCTTCCTAAAGAGGCGGGCCAGGTCCATCATCATCCGCTTCTCCATCCGTTCGAAAAACGGCTGATGGGATGAGGGCATTATCACGATCTGGAACGGGTGGTACGATGCGAAAGGCGCCAGCGCCACGAAGTATTCGGTCTCCAGGACTAGCCTGCGCCCGTCAGCCTTCTCCTGTCTGATGATGTCGCACATCGGGCAGCGCTCTTTGTATCTGTAGTAGTCCTCCATGGCCTCCTGTTCCTCGAGTACGCGCTTGGGCACCACAGGCAATCCGATCAGCTGCGAGTGAGGATGGGGCTGCGAGGCCCCTGCCTCCGGGCCGTAGTTCTTGAAGATCAGGACGTACCTGAGCTTGGGGTTGTTCATCAGGTTTATGAGCCTGTCGCGATATGCCCAGAACAGCTCCTCGAACTCCCTGTCAGTGGCGGTGCCCCAGGTGAAGCTGTGCCGGGGCGACTCCACGATGACCTCGTGCACGCCGAAGCCGGTGGCCATGTCGTAGATGCCCTCGCCGAGGCGCTCGAACTCGATGTGGGGATCGAGAGCCGAAAACTTGTTGGGAACAACCCTTATCCACCAACCCGGGGCGTCCTTCTGAGTGCCGGCGTGCCGGTAAGCGGCCGTCTCCGGCGGCGTCATGCCCTCGTTTCCCTCACAGAACGGGCAGTGCGGGTCCCTTGCAGGCGTACCCGGGGGCGTCACCGGACTGTTGCTCTGCAGTTGATGGGGGCGCTTGGCCCGCTCGGTGGCCACTATCACCCACCTGCGGGTGACCGGATCCTTCCTCAGCTCGGACATTACTTAACCTCCTGTGAAAGCAGCCTGTAAAGCTTCATGTACTCCTGCGTGGACTTGCCCCACGAAAAGTCGGCATTCATGGCCCTGATCCTGCGGGCCAGCAGCCCCTCGGAGTCGCGCCACAGCGCCAGCGCCCTGTGTATGGCATGCCGCAGGTCGCGCTCGGTGTAGTCCCAGAATACGATGCCAGTCTCGGGCTCCTGCACCGAGTCGCGCAGCCCGCCCACGGCCCGGACGATGGGTATGGTCCCGTACCTCATGGCTATCATCTGGCCGAGACCGCACGGCTCGAACCTGGAGGGCATCAGGAAGAAGTCGGCTCCGGCGTAGACCATGTGCGCCAGGAAGTTGCTGAACATCAGCTTGACCCCTACCTTGCCAGGGTTAGCCTCCGCAAGCCTGCGCAGGGCGCCCTCATACTGCGGCGATCCCTGTCCGAGGATGACGAACTGCGCGTCCTCCCGCAGAAGCCCCTCGATGGAGTCGACCATGATGTCGACGCCCTTCTGCTCGTACAGTCTTCCCACAAAGGCGAAGACCGGGGTCTCGTGCCTATGCTCCAGCCCGAACTCGGCGAGCATCGCCGCCTTGTTGGCCTCCTTGCGCTCTAGGCTCTCTACGTCGAACTGCGCCTTGATGTGTTTGTCGGCGGCCGGGTCCCACTCCTCGTAATCTATGCCGTTGAGTATGCCGTGCACTCGCTCTGCCCGAGCGGCAATGACCTCGTGGAGCCCTTCGCCAAACTCCTCTGTCTGGATCTCCCGGGCGTACGTGGGCGAGACGGCGGTGATGGCGTCGGAGTAGACCAGCCCTGTCTTCAGCATGTTGAAACGGCCGAAGAACTCGGCACCATCCGGGTTGAACTCTGTCCAAGGCAGCGACGAGTAGACGAAATCCTCCCACGCGCCGACGCCCTGGAAGGCAAGGTTGTGTATGGTGATGACCGTATTCGGGTTGCAGGGACAGCCGAATACCTTCACATACGCCGGAAGAAGGCCGGTGTGCCAGTCGTTCGCATGCACAGTGTCCGGCTCCACGAGCCGCGCGATCTCGTAGGCAGCCTTGGAGAAGAAGGCGAACCTCCTTAGGTCGTCAGGAAAGCCGTACGGGCGCTCCCTGGAGAAGTATGCCCCGTTGGCGACGGCATAGAGGGTGAGGCCAGGCGAAAGCTGGGCGGAGAATACTTCCGCCTCCTCTCTGCCGTAGCCCATAGGCGGATACACCGAACCCCACTGTCGCATGGGAAGCTGCCCCCAGCTGGCCGTGGCGTAGTGGGGCATCACGAGATGCACGTCGCAGCCTGCCTCAGCCAGGGCCTTTGGCAGGCTGCCAGCGACATCGGCTAGACCTCCGACTTTGATGAACGGGTTGACTTCGGCCGCGGCGAAGAGCACTCTCATGTTCCATACTCCCTCTTTCCCACCACGCGCCCGGCGCCTACGCCAGGCGGCGCAGCAGGTCCTCACACGCCGGGGCGTGCGTCTCGAACCTTAGCTTGGGATAGCTCGACGCCGTCCCAGTGTAAAGCAGGAACTCCCAGTCCGATGCGGTGGCCAACAGGAACTCCCTGATCAGAGCGTTCGCGTCGTCTTCGGCACCGAAGGGATCGTCCGGCCAGAGTGGGCCTCCGTCGTCGTCCGCGCCAGCCTTCGCGCTAAGCCTGGGATAGACCTGTTCCAGCCCGTCTTCGAGCTCCCAGATCCTCTCCCACATTGGCAATGACCGCTCGTTCATCCACACAGAGTGGTCGGAACCCTCGCCCCATGATGACTCCCTGGCCTGGATTCGCCCGGCACCCAGTGCTGGAAGCCTCCCTACCACCTGTGACCCGGTGCGCACCTCAAGCTCGTCGTCGCTCGCAGCGAGCCTGATCAGGTGTTCCAGGAAGACGGGCCCCTCGAACCACCAGTGGCCGAAGAGCTCGGTGTCGAACGCCAGGGTCAGGACGGGTGTGTTGGAATTCGACCGTTCCGCCGCCAGGCGCACCTTCTGGAGCATGTGGGCGGCGTGGGCCCTGGCCTTGGCCACTGCCGCGTCTGGCCTGTATGGCTGCTTGGAGCCTAAGTCTCCGTTGGCGTCGGTGACCCTGTGATATCGCATTCCTGAGACGGGGCTCTGAACGTGGAACTCGCGGTACTCGAAGTCGCCGGGGTAACCGATCCACCTGGACCAAACCTGCGAGCACAGCTCCGTGTGGCGCACGAAGGCTGCCACCGAGGAATCCGCCAGCATGTACACGCGGTCGAGCGGACGTCCGCCGCCAGGATCCGGCTGCATCCAGGCGCCGCTTCCGTAACCGCGGCTTCCGGGGCGTCTGGCAACCCTCGAGCTTGAGCCGTCAGAGCCGCCGGAGCCTGTGTATGTGCTGTGCCCGGCGCGGCTACGCCGGGCGCCTTCGCGCAGGCCAGGCCGGGAGCCCTGCAGGGCCGCGGCGTCCAGAACGGTGTAGCTGTAGCCGGCCTCTTGGATCACCCACTCCAGGCCAGGGCTGTAGGCGCATTCCGGCAGCCAGAAGCCCTGCGGATTGAGGCCAGCGATGCGCCGGAACATGGCCTTGCCTGCATTGACCTGCAGCCTCCGGCTGAGATCGCGTCTGAGGAGGGGCAGGTACGGGTGGGTGGCAGCCGACGTCATCAGCTCGATGCTGCCCTGGGCCGCAAGGCGCGCAAGCTCCCGCGGGATGTCCCGGCCTAGGTTTTCGAACTCTTGCGCTGCCGCATCCAGCAGGCCCTCAGCCCAACGAGTGAGGGCGGCCAGCTCGTGCTTGCCGTCTCGCTGGAAAGCTGAGCGGTCTTCGATGACCCTGAGCTTCCTGTCTCCAAGGTAAGAGATGAAACCCTGCCTGAACTCGCAGGACGCCAGCTGCTCCATGAGCACGGGGGTGACGCTCAGGGTGACGTTGGCGGGGATGCCGTCGGCCGCGAGCCTCCGAAAGCAGCGGATGAGCGGCAGGTAGCAGCTCCAGGCGATCTCGTAGACCCACTCCTCGCCAAAGGGCCATCTGCCGCACCCCATCACCCACGGCACGTGGCTGTGCAGCACCATCACGAGCCTGGCCTTGCCGACATCCATGTTCAACCCCTCGCTTTCATCGAATCTGGGGAGCGCCACCGACCCGCAGTCGCGCCCGCGGCTCCTAACAGCTACAGCGTGTCCAGGGCGGCCTGTATACGCTCGAGGGCCTCAGAGAGAACCTGGCGCGAACAGCCGATGTTGAGCCTCATGAACCCGTCGCCACCGGGACCGAAGAAGCGGCCGTCGGTCAGCCCGACGCGGGCCTTGTGGATGAAGAACTCCTTGAGCTGGTCGTGTTCGAGGCCCAGGCCGCGGCAGTCAAGCCACATCACGTACATGCCCTCAAGGGGAAGCGGCGAGATCCCAGGCAGGAACCGCGCTGCAAAGTCCATCACGTAGTCGCGGTTGCCGCGCAGGTAGTCGAGGAGCTGGTGGTACCAGTCGTCGCAGCACGTATAGGCCGCCTCCATGGCGGCAAGCGCCAACGCGTTGGGGTCGCCCATGCCGAGGCCGGACTGGGCTTGCGCGAACCTCTCGCGGATGCTGGCATCTGGTATCACCGCGAAGGCGGAGGCCAGTCCCTGCATGTTGAAGGTCTTGCTGGGAGCCATGAGCACCACGTCGCCTGTGGGGCGATGCACGTGGCCGGGGTATACGATATCAGCATGGATCTCGTCCGACACCAGCAGGACGTTGTGTTCCCGGCAAAGCTGCACGAGCCGGGAGAGCTCGGCCTCGGTCCATACGCGGCCAACGGGGTTGGCTGGGCTACACAGCACCATCATGCGCACGGGGGCCGGGGCTCCCGCCTCTTCGCTGGCGTCACTGGCGGTGCAGTCGTCGGCGCCGCGCGCGCCGCTGAGCTTGGCCTCGAGGTCCTCCCAGTCCATCTCGTACCTGCTGCCCTTGTGGAGCAGCCTGTTGTTGACGATGGTGCGGCCGTTGGCCCTGATCACCCTGAAGAATGGCCCGTACACTGGAGACTGTATGACCACTCCATCGCCTGGAGCGGTGTATGCCAGGATCGCGACTGCAATAGACGGCACCACTCCAGGGCAGAACACGATCCAGTCGGGATCCACAGCCCAGCCGTGCGTCCGCTGGAGCCAGCCGGCGACGGCGGCGCGGGTGCGCTCCGTGGCGAAGGTGTAGCCGTAGGTGGGATGGTCCACCCTGGCGCGCAGGGCGCCTACCACCTGCGGCGGTGAAGCGAAGTCCATGTCCGCAACCCACAGCGGAAGCACATCCTCGGTGCCGAACACTCTCTTGAGGCTGTCCCACTTCTCGCATGCCGTGTTGCGCCGATCAAGCACTGTGTCGAAATCGTACGTCGTCTTTGTCATACGTGCACCACTCCGTTTCTCGCGCCTATCCACGTGTCAATGTCAATGCACCTGCGGCGGCCCGTTGAGGCTCAGGTCCGAGGCGCTTGTGAGCCCAGGCGTCTCATGAGTCCGCGGCGCCTGCAGAAACCACTACGACATACTTCGCCCCCAAGTGACTTTGTCCTGTATGTGACCAAGGTATCAACACCGCTGGCACAGAGGGGGCGTAGCATGTATCGAGGTGATTCGCTTTGCTGGAAACGTGGCTTACCAAGCTGGAGGAGCGGTCCTTCGGCGTCAGAGACTTCAAGAGGCACTGGCACGCCCTGGTGGGGCTGTCGCTTGAGGAGGCCAACCACACGCACAAGCTGACCCTCCGCACCGGTCGGCCCTGGCCGGGGCGGGGCGGACATATCCATATGATCACCGGATACACCGTGCCCGACGCCAGCGGGCACCAGCACCACGTGCGCGGCTGGACCGCGCCGTCAGCCGAGACCGGCATCGGGCACGTGCATGATGTGAACGTCTCCACGCTGGAGCCTGTTGCCCCTCCTGCGCAGGCAGGCAGCGGCTCCGCAGGTTCCTCGGCGGCGGGCCGCCCCAGGTCGCCGCGGGTGGCACCCCACGTACACCTGGTTACAGGCACCACTACTCCCCTGTAATCCCGGTCTCCAGTGTGCGGCGCCTGAAGCTGGAGCGTTCGGCGTCTGATGGCGCCGGCCTTCATCGGGGAACAGGGACTCAGCAGTACCAAGAACGAGAGTCGGCGCCGCGGCGCCGACTACCCTTTTCGGCCCCCGCCGGCGGCCACGACAGGCCTCACGCCGGCGCTACCCCCAGCCGCCTTATGGCACCGTCATCGAGAACGAAGTGGCTCGAAACCCTGCCCGTGTCCAGGAAGTACCTGGCCATGTGCGGATGGCACGTGAACACCAGCACCTGACAGTCGGAGCTCAGCTCCGAAAGCACCCTGGCCGCCGCCCGCGCCCGCTCCGGATCGAAGTTCACCAGCACGTCATCGAGGATCACCGGAAGCGGCTCAGAGCTGTTCAAATACTCCTTCACCAGGCCGTACCTTACGGCCAGGTACAGCTGCTGCTGCGTCCCGTAGCTCAGCTGGTGGGTGCTGCGGCTCTCGCCCCGCTCGTCCTGGACGTCGATGCGGTTCAGCTCCGAGATCCGTGCCACCACCCTGGTCCAGCGCCCCCCGGTGAAGCCGGCCAGCGCCTTGGACGCCTCCTGCATCATTCTGGGCTGACGCTGCGTCTCGTAGGTCCTCACCGCCGCATCCAGCAGCCTCCTGCAGACCGCAAGCCTCGCCCAATGCCTCACCAGCTGCGCCAGCTCCTGGCGGGCCGACTCCGCCTGCACCTGGGCAACCTGCAGCGCGTCCTCCCCTTCCATGCTGGCCTTCCGCTGCATGAGCACCGCCCGCTCCCCGGCCAGCTCCTCCATCTCGTCGCGGACCGCCGCCAGCCTCTCCTCTGCCTCCTGCGCTAGCTGCTCGATCTGCTCCGCCGTTAGGCGGCTGTGATCGTCGCGGGCCCTGCTCCTGAGCTCCTCCGGGTAGGCCGCATCCAGCGCCGTGGACAGGGAGACCAGCTTCTCCCTGGCCCGATCCAAGTCCGCTCGGCGCCCTCGCGCCTCCGCCAGCTTGCCCGCGAGGCTCGCCACCGCCTTCTGCACGTCGCCGGGCGGGGCGTCACCTCGAATGCCCAGTTCCGATGCTTTTTCCATGTAAGACTGGACCTCCGCCTTAGCCTGCTCCAGCAGCCTTCTGCAGGATTCAGCCTCAGACTGAGCCGCCCGCGCCTCATCCACCGTCTCCAGAAGGTCCAGCGCCGACTCAGGGGTGTGCGAATCGTTCAGACCAGCAACGCACAGCCACTCTGCCCAACGTCGCCTGGCATCGGCCGAGGCGTCCTGCGCCTTCTCGAGCTCGCGCCGCCGCGCCTCCAGTTCCTCCTGGGCGGCCTTCAGGTGGTCGGCCGTCCTCTTCAACCTGACTCTGAGGCCACCCAGCTCGCGGTGGACGGCCAGATGCTCCCTCGTCTGCTCCTCCAGGGAGGACAGGGCCTCAGCTATCCGGGGCTCGCAAGTGTCGGTCGAAAGCCCTGCCTGGATCATGCGCTCCTTCAGCTCCTGCTCTGCCGCCAAGACCGCCTCTTCACAGCGCTTCGCCTCGGCTGCGGCCTTTTCCGCCTGTTGTCGAGCCTCTTGAGCCTCGTTCGACGTTGCTGACCCATCGCCCAGGCGACGGCGCCTGCTTCGGACCATGGCACGGGCCGCGGCGGCGATCCCCAGCATCAGCGCGCCGAGAAACAGCAGCGGCTGATTCACGGAGACTGCGACCACCATGGTTACCAGCGCGGCAACGATCACGACCACCGCTGCCCAAGGCGTGCCGGGCGGCGACGCCTGAGCCAGGGCAGCGGCCCATCGCGCTGCCTGACTGGCCCCTTCCAGCCGGCCCACAGCTGCCAGGTGCTTGGCGCGGGCCTCGTTCAGGCGCGCAAGAGCGGCTCGGGCCGCCGATGCCGCCTCCAGCCTCGCCTTGGCCTCCGACTCGGCAGGAAGCCTAGACTGGTCGTGCCGTTCCATCTCAGCCTCCACGTCTGCGTGGGCGCGCAGGCACTCCTGCACCGTCCTTAGGGCGGCCTCCACGTCGGCCTTGGCAAGCTCCACGGCTCGGCCTGCCGCCTCCATATCATCCCCATATTTCCTCACCTGCTGGCGCACTTCCAGGGACGTGTCGAAGGCGGCCACGCGCTCCTCGGTCCAGTCGGGGCCAAGGCGATTCAACAGGTCCCTGACGCGAAGCTCGGCCCCATCCAGCTTCACCTGGAGCACGCCCACCTCGCTCACCTGCTTCAGCCACCGCGGAAGGGAGCTTTCGAGGGAGTCGATGGCCTCGGCTACCGAGAGAAGCCTTTCGTCATCTGGCCCGATCTCGGCGGCCATCGACTTCAGAGCCGCCTCAGCCGCGACCACGGACTCCCACAGATCCCTGGTGCGGGCGAGCTGACCCAGCCATGCGGCTTGGTCAGAGAGCCACTCTGCTCTCTCGGCCAGCTCCGCCCTGGCCCGCTCATTGGCCTCCAGCTGGCACAGGAGCTCAGAGTACTTGCCCTGCTGCCGCCGGATCTCCTCCACGCGCCGCAGCGCCTCGTTCAGCCTGTCGCACGCCTGGTTGATCGGCCGCGTGCGGCTGCTTCTCGTGCCCAGCTCCTCCATGCCTCGGACCAACAGCTCGCGGGCCCTAGCGTACGCCTCGGCCCCCAGACCCGCTCCGGCGCTGAAGATCCTGGAGGCCACCTCCTCGCCTGTGATGCGCTCCAGGTCCACCAGTTCAGGAAGGCCGAAGGCGAAGATGTTGGTGTATAGCTCGCGCGACATCCCCTGCAGTTCCGGTATGGGTCCGTACCTGTCGGGACCGCTAAGTGTGCGGTGCACCGTGCGGGCGGTGCCGTCTTGCATGGTGATGGAGATGATCCCTGCGTGGGCCCCACCCCGAAGCGGCGGGTACGGCGGCGGAACGCGGCGTCTGGCGCCGAAGAGCATGCTCACGAAGAACTGCAGCAGGGTGGACTTGCCGGCCTCGTTCATGCCGGTGAACAGGACGACGCCGTCGCCCAGGTCGTCGATGTGCTGATTGCAGAATACTCCGAAACCTTTGATGGTGGCACCCTCGATCCTCACGCTCCAGCACCCCCTTCGCCGTCCAGGAGGAGGTCTAGGGCGAGGGCTTCCGCCTCTCCCACCAGGTCGCGCCAGTCTCCAGGGGAAATGCTCTCAAGAACGGCCCTGACCCTAGGGTGGTTGAACTCCTGCTGCAGACAGCTGGCGAGTTCCGCGAGGCTGCCATCGTCGGCGGCAAGCCTGTCGGCTTCCGCCAGCAGTTCAGCCACGAGGCCGCCGCTCTGCGCCAGCGCTGCCGTGTCGATGGGCGGGCGGGTGGCGGCCTTGACGCTCTCCAGCCACCACCACTGGCCGCGGGCCTGGGCTTCGTCCTGCAGGCCGTCGCGGAGCCAAGTTCCAAGCTCAACCGGCCCCATGCGCGCCAGCTCGCGATGGAGGGCGCCGCGCCCCACGAGGCGCACCCGGACTGCCAGGGCGTCGCGGCTTGCCTCGGCGGCCTCAACCGCGCACCTCTGCGTCAGGGTGTCGAGGAGCTGGTCCATACCGGCAAGGTCGGTGATGTCGAGATCGAAGGCGGTCCACCTGACGGTATCGAGGGGCACGAACTCCACGTGCGCCACTCGCCCTTGCGAGACATGCACCACACAGCAGCCGCGGGGGCCGGTCTCCCTGGGGTTTCGCCCTTGGGTACAGCCTGGATAGACCGCCACCGGACGGCCCTCGCCCGGAGGGATGAGCACCCGGTGCTGATGCACGTGGCCAAGGGCCCAGTAATCCAGGTCAAGGGCGCAGAGGTCGTCGATGGTGCACGGGGCGTAATTGTCGTGCTCTGCCACGCCGCCCACGTTGCAGTGCAGCACCCCCACGCGTAGGCAGGTGCCGGCGCCGCTGCCCGCCGCCGCGCGAGGCGGCGTAGCGTTTCTCGCGAAGCCGAGGGCAAGGTTGTCGAACACTTCAGCCCTGGGGTAGCTGATGCCGCCCACCAGCGCGATGGGCTCGACGTCGCCCTGTGGCGCGCGGCGATGAACCGGCACCCACTCCACCTCCGGCCCGAAGAAGTGCACCGCATCGGACCAGTTGAACGGCGAGCGCCAGGAGCCCATGGGGTCGTGGTTGCCGCAAGCCACGAACGACGGGATGCCCATGTCGGCCAGGGACGACAGGGCTGAGTACAGCTGATACTGGGGCCTGATGCCCACGGAAGGGGAGTCGAACACGTCGCCTGCCAGCACCAGAAAGGCGGCGCTACGATCCTGGCACAGTCTCACCAGCGCGTCCAGCGCCTGCGCCGGCGCGGAGGCCACCACCGAGGCGGCCTCGTCCGACTGGGCGATAAGCCCCGCGAAAGGCGAGCCCAGGTGAAGGTCGGCCGCGTGCACGAAACAGAAGTCGTTCAATGCGGATCCCCCGTTCGCTCGGAGCTTTCCTACACTGACCTACTTATTCTTGAAAACTCCTATTACACCTCTGTTCACCAGGTTGCCGGCCCTGGGCTCGCGCCCCTCCAACACGTCCAGCAGGCTCTCGGCGGCCATCACCGCCATGCGCTCACGGGTGTCCACCGTGGCGCTTCCCAGGTGCGGCAGAAGCACCACGTTGTCAAGCCCCAGCAGTCCCGGGTGCACTTCGGGCTCGTTCTCGTATACGTCCAGCCCCGCCCCAGCCAGCTCTCCTGCAGCCAGCGCCTGGGCCAGCGCCGCCTCGTCCACCACAGGCCCGCGCGCCGTGTTCACGAGATACGCAGTGCGTTTCATCATGGCCAGCTGCTCGCGGCCGATCAGGTGCCTGGTCTCGGGGGTCAGGGGCACGTGCAGCGACACGAAGTCGGACTCGCGCAGCAGCTCCTCCAGGCTGACGCGGGTGGCTCCGAGCTCAGTCTCCAAAGAAGATGAGATGCCGCTGCGGTCGTAGTAGAGCACCTTCATGCCGAACCCCCGCGCCCTGCGTGCGACGGCCTGGCCGATACGGCCCATGCCTACCACGCCCAACACGCGCCCGTATACATCGCCTCCCAGCAGCAAGCGAGGCGCCCATCCGCGGAACCTCCCTTGACGCACCATGGCGTCTCCCTCAACAACCCTGCGGGCGACGGCCAGGATCAGCGCCCAGGTGAGGTCGGCGGTGGTCTCGGTGAGCACTCCTGGAGTGTTCGTCACCGCGATGCGCCTGTCGGTGGCGGCGGCGATGTCGATGTTGTTGTAGCCCACAGCATAGTTGGCGATGGCGCGCAGGCGCGGCGCGGCGGCCAGCACTGACTCGTCCACCACGTCGGCGAGCTGGCAGAGCAGGCCGTCGGCGTCGGCCACCCCGGCCAGCAGCTCCTGTCGGGTGAGCACCCTGTCGTCCATGTTGACCTCCATGTCGACGGCGCCGCGCAGCACATCGAGGCCAGCTTCAGGTATTGGGCACGTCACGAACACTTTCGGCTTCCGCATATGGCTACCTGCACCTCTCCTCACACGTCTTGTCGGTTCATATGGTAATAGTGTAGCATTCGAATTAGCTGAGTGCACTGCCGCCAGCACCGTGTGGATCGGCCTGACCTGGCCTGGCCTGGCGTTCACTGGCCGCGACGCGGCACCTGGCGGCGGCACTAGACGAGGTGGCATTCTTGGCTCGTCCAACGTATCCGCGCCTGGTACAGCCTGGCTCACCTGTGACAACCGCCCTCATCGCCGTCTGCGTGTTGGCCTTCCTCTGGCTCGAGTTCAATGGAGGCTCCACCGACATCTTGGTGCTGCTGCGCAACGGCGCCAAGTTCACCCCCCTCATAAGAGCGGGCGAGTGGTGGCGCCTGTTCACGTCGATGTTCCTGCACTCGGGCGCGCTGCACCTGGCCGTGAACAGCTACTCCCTGTACAACCTCGGCGGCCTTGCGGAACGCCTCTTCGGCCGCACCAGGTTTCTCACCATCTACCTGCTGTCGGGGCTTTGGGGTGCCATCGCCAGCGCGCTGCTGTCGGATCCGCTGGCCGTCAGCGTCGGCGCCTCCGGCGCGGTGTTCGGCGTGGCCGGATCCCTCTTCTACTTCGGCGCCGCCTACCCCAGGCATTTTGCGGCCCTCGCTGGGCGCCGGTTCATCACCGTCGTCGTGGCCAACCTCATAATCGGCTTCGCCGCAGGCGGCATCGACGGTGTGGCCCATGCCGGCGGGCTCGTAGGCGGCTTCCTCATCTCCATGGCCATTGGATTCCCCTACGAGACGCACGAGCCTCACCATACCTGGCTGCGGGCGGCGGTGGCGCTCGCCACCGTCGCAGGGTTCATCCTCTGTGTGGCCGGTTAGGCGCGCTCTGACGTCGCGCGCGATGAGAGGGCCGGCTTGGCGTTTGCCGGCGGGTGGCCCTGCGGGCGGGGACGTCATTACATGGCATCAGCCGGTCTCACTTGGGCATCACCCGGTGGGCTAGTCCGTGGGTGTTAGGACGTTACAAGAGGGGGTGCCTTTCGTAGAGATCCTGGGGTAAAGTGCGGTCTTTCGTAACGAAATCGACTTGATGGGGACGTGCGGACTGGTCTGAGGCCGCCCCGGGGCGATCTGACGTTTTCTGGATGATCGGCGGCGCCGTGCTGAGCTGGGCGTCTTCAATGGGAAAAACGTGCTGGCTCCTGCGGCTGGACGAGGGGGCCGGCTTTATGTTGATTATACAACTATGTATGGACCTCAAGGCTCGATTTCGTTAACGATTCGCCTGCGAATCGTAACGCCCTCACCTGGCACGCTACCCCACAAGCATGAGATTTCGGAGGGCGGCGCCGGCTGCCTCACGTCCGCACCACGCCCCCACAGTCTCATTGACACTTCCTCCCCGCAGGTAGTAACATATCGGTGTGCACAATTCTGTGAACATCTCTCAGGAGGGATCCGCGTGAGCGTCTTCCAGAAAAGGATAGACAACTTTACCCAGCACTTGGAGAGCCTCAAGGCCAATGACAGATATTACTACCTGCAGCGAATCGACGAGCTGGACGGGGCCCACGTATGGATAGGCGGACGCCGCATGGTCATGTTCTCGTCCTATTCGTACCTGGGGCTCCTGAAGGACGAGAAGGTTCAGCGGAAGGCCCGCGAGGCTCTGGACCGTTTCGGCACAGGCACCCACGGCGTGCGGGTGCTGGCAGGCACCACAGCAGCCCACGTGGAGTGCGAGAGGAAGATCGCAAGCTTCCTGGGCACGGAGGACGCCATCGCCTATAGCTCCGGTTACGTGGCCAACCTGTCCACCATATCTACCTTGCTGGGCAGGGACGACGTGGTCATCGTCGACCAGCTCAGCCACGCCAGCATCATCGACGGCTGCCTGCTGTCGCGCTCCACCTTCCAGAGGTTCAAGCACAACGACTTGGATGACCTCAGGCGCCTGCTGGAGAACGCTTCCGAGAAGTACAAGGGCAAGCTGGTGATAGTGGATGCCGTGTACTCCATGGATGGAGACGTGTGCCCCCTGCCTGAGCTTGTGGCGCTGTGCCGCGAGTTCGATGCGTGGCTGGTGGTGGACGAGGCCCACTCCCTAGGCGTGCTGGGCGAGACCGGCCACGGCATCCTCGAGTACTTCAACATGAGCCCCGATGACGTGGAACTGCTCACCGGGTCCCTCTCAAAGACCATCCCCGCCGTAGGCGGCTTCGTCGCCGGAAAGCGCGACGTCATCCAGTTCCTGCGCCACAACGCCCGCGCCTTCGTGTTCTCGGCGGCCCTGCCGCCGGCGGCTGTGGCGGCGGTCACAGCGTCGCTGGAGGTCATTGAGGAGGAGCCGTGGCGCATCAAGGCAGTGAGGCGCAACATCGAAAGGTTCATCGCCGGCCTCAACGCCCTGGGATACGACACGCTGCAGACCAAGAGCTGCGTCATCCCGATAGTCATCGGCAAGGAGGAGCCCACGCTGGAGCTCACCCACAGGCTCCACGTGGACGGCATGTTCGTGTCGCCCATTGTCAGTCCGGCGGTGCCGCCGAACACGTGCCGTCTACGCGCCAACGTCACCGCAGCCCACACCGATGAGGACATCGACTTCGCCCTGGGCCTTCTCGAGAAGCACGGGCGTGACATGGGGATCATCCCATGAAGGCCGTACAGTTCCTAGGCTCTGTGCCGCGCTACGTATACTCGATGGCAGCTGGCAAGCTGACGCGTCGGGCGTTCTACGACCGCTTCTCCAACATACAGCTGCGCGACGTGGATCCGCCTGCCCTGCCCAATGACGAGTGGGTAAAGATCCGCACCACCCACGCCGGCTTCTGCGGAAGCGACAAGAACCTGGTGCTGCTGCACGACTCGCCTTCAACGTCGCCGTTCTCGTCTTTCCCGTTCACGCTGGGCCACGAGAACGTGGGCGTGGTGGCGGAGATGGGCGCGAAGGCGGCGCTGGCGCTGTCGGGGGCGGGGGCTGGAGCTGGAGCTAGGGCTGAAGCTGGGGCCGGAGCCGGGTCGGAGCCGGGTTCGGGGACTAGCCCGGGAGCTGGCCCAGGCGGCGGCCCAGGAGCACGCTCGGAGCCGAACTTGGCGACGAGATCACGGGCGGGTTCGGGCACCGGCGACCCGGCGCCAATACCGATAAAGGTGGGCACCAGGGTGCTGGTGGACCCTGTGCTCTCGTGCCGGCCGAGGGGCATCGACCCCGTATGCCCGGCGTGCGCCCGCGGCGACACGTCGCTATGCTCCAACTTCACCGAAGGCACGGTGTCACCTGGGTTTGCCATCGGCACCTGCCGCGACACCGGCGGCGGTTGGAGCGAGGAGTTCGTTGCCCATTACTCGCAGCTCATACCGGTGCCCGACAACGTCAGCTCGGAGAACGCGGTTCTGGTCGACGCCTTCTGCTCGTCGCTGCACCCGGTGATGCGCAACTTCCCTCCTGACGACGCCTCAGTGCTGGTGGTGGGATGCGGCGTCATAGGCATTTCTGCGGTGGCGGCCATCAGGGCCCTGGGAAGCCGCGCGCGCATCGTGGCCCTGGCGAAGTACAAGTTCCAGGCCGATGCCGCCCTGGCCTACGGGGCCGACTCGGTGGTGTTCATGCGCGGCAAAGGCGGCGGCAGTGCCGGCGGGAGCGACTACTATTCCGAACTGGCCAAGCTCTCCGAAGCAAGGTTACTTCAGCCCATCATGGGCAAGCGCGTCGTGGTGGGCGGCTTCGACTACGTGTTCGACTGCGTCGGAAGCTCCACCAGCATCGACGACTCCCTCAGGTTCACCAGGCCAGGAGGCGCCATGGTGCTTGTTGGGCTAGCCTCCTTCCCAAAGGGCGTGGACTGGACGCCCATCTGGATGAAGGAAGTACAGGTGAAGGGGTCGTTCTGGTGCTCCACCGAGGAGTTTGAAGGGCGCAGGATGCGCACGTATGAGGTTGCGATGGAACTCATGCGCACCGGGAGGCTCGACCTCTCGCCCCTCCTCACGCACAAGTTCCGTCTCGCGGACTACAGGCACGCCATCGAGGCGAACCTCAACGCCGGGCGGGAAAAGCTGATCAAGTCGGCGTTCGTCTTCTACTAGCCGGATACGGTTTACAGGAAACCCGGAGCAGGCTTTCCCCCGGCGGCAACGCAGAGGCGCGAGCCTGGGCCGGGTTTCGTCATACGCCATGTAACCTTAAGAGACCCCTCTCACATACAGTGGTCTTGCGATGCTATACTGAATATCGTACTACCTGTGGAAGGAGGCTGCGAAACCCGATGCCAATGGTGCCAACCACTCTGAATGACGCACGGGTCGGCATCACCGACACCACCCTGCGCGATGCTCACCAGTCCCTGTTCGCAACCAGAATGCGCACCCAACACATGCTGGCCGTGGCGGCATACCTCGACAAGGTGGGCTTCTACTCCATGGAAGTGTGGGGCGGGGCCACCTTCGACACGTGCCTGCGATACCTGCGCGAAGACCCGTGGGAGCGCCTTCGCCAGCTACGGGCCACCATCGTCAACACTCCCCTTCAGATGCTGCTGCGCGGCCAGAACCTCGTGGGCTACAGGCCTTATCCCGACGACGTGGTCGACGCCTTCGTGCAGAAGGCCGTTGAGACCGGCATCGACATAGTGCGCGTTTTCGACGCGCTCAACGACATCCGCAACGTCGAGCGCGCCGCGAAGGCGGTGAAGCGCGCCGGCGCTCATCTGCAGGGCAGTATCTGCTACACCATAAGCCCGGTGCACACCATCGACGGGTTCGTGGCCTTCGCCAAGCAGCTCAAAGACATCGGCGCCGATTCCATCTGCGTCAAAGACATGGCCGGCATCCTCGCTCCCACAGCCGCCAGCGAGCTGGTGTCGCGGCTGGTGTCTGACGTGGGCCTGCCTGTGCAGGTGCACTCCCACTACACGTCGGGGATGGCCTCGATGGCGTACCTCAAGGCCATCGAGGCTGGCGCCAGCGTCGTGGACTGCGCCACATCCTCGGTCGCGCTGGGCTCTTCGCAGCCGGCGTCCGAGTCGATGGTGGTTGCCCTCACCGGCACCGAATTCGATACCAACATCGACGTCCGCCGCATCCGGCCAGCGGCCTACATCCTGAAGCAGATAATCGACGAAACTCCTGAATACAGCGGCCTCATAGGTCCGCTGCAGGTGAGCACGGACGTTCTGACCTACCAGATACCGGGCGGGATGATCTCGAATCTCCGCGCCCAGCTCAAGCAGATGGGCGCCGAGAACCGCATCGAGGAGATCCTGGCCGAGGTGCCTCGGGTGCGCCAGGAGCTGGGCTACCCGCCGCTGGTCACCCCCATGAGTCAGATCGTAGGCACCCAGGCGGCGTTCAACGTCATCCTGGGGGAGCGCTACAAGAACATCTCCACTGAAGTTGCTAACTATATCCGTGGTCACTATGGACGCCCAGCTGGAACCATCGATCCTGCACTGGCAGAGAGGGTGCTCAAGGGCGAGAAGCCGGTCACCGGCCGCCCCGGAGACGGCCTGGCGCCGGGACTGCCGGCGGCCCGCGAGGCGGTGGCGCCTTACGGCGGAGACGAGTTCGACGCCCTCTCCTACGCCCTCTTCCCGAAGGAGACCATCAGCCTCCTCGAGGCCAGGCAGAAGTAACTGGGCAGTTCACGGCCGTCAGCTCAAGAACACAAGACGACAAGACCAAAGGAGGCATGCCCAGAGGGCATGCCTTCCTCTCTAGCCTTCGCAGAACGGGCGTCCCGCGTCGAAATCCTCTACTCCGTGGATCTCGGAGGGCGAACTTCTCCACCCTGTGGATTTCACCGCGTGAACTCCACGGTTCAGTGGATTTGGCATCCCCAAACGCCGGTCAGAGCCCGGAGCTGAGCCCTCTGCGGGCTATTTCGCGTTACCGCCAGCCTTCGCACCCAGCACACCAGCACGCGCCTGGGCCTCCTGTGCACGGCGAATCACAGCGATGGCCGCACCGGCCAGGAGCAGGATGGAACCGATCCATAGCAAGCTAACGAAGGGCTTGTTACTCACCTCAAACACGACGGTACTCCAACCCTGCGCAGCCTGCTCTTCGACATCGGCGCTACCCCCGCTACCCCCGGTACTCCCGCTACTCCCATCACTGCCAGTAGCCGTTCCGGCCCCATCGCTGTCCTTCTCCGCGCCACTAGAGACCATCACCTGCACCCTACCGGCACCTGCATCGATCGCGACAAGGCTGAACGCCACAAGGCCTCCGCCAGGGGCCTCAAAGTAGGCAGGTTCCTGAACCCTTCCGGTGTTCGTGAAACCCAGGAGCGGCGTCACAGTGCCCAGCTCATCGCCGGTGACGGGATCGCTGAGCTTGAGTGTGGCGCCCACCACCATGATGTCTTCGCCCATGTGCTGGCTCATGTCGAACCCGACGAACTCGAACCTGAGGCCTGCGTCCTCAACAGACTGGCCCTTCGCCAGCGTGAACTGGTGCGCGTGGCTTCCGACCGAAACCCCACCACCGGCTCCCATGCCAGTGCCACCGCGTACGCCGCGCTCTTCAAGGGGCGCGATATACAGGTCCCTCGATAGAGTGCTGACGATGGCCGGATGGCGTAACATCCCCTGCCTGGTAGGCTGCACGTACGGCACCGCCCACCGCACAGACTCGCTTCCGCCTCCGTCCGTCGCCTTCGACACCGCAAGCCGCCATCCGATAGGCGTCCCCATTGCGTCGATGCCCTTCAGCTCCTCGCGGGCAACGTACTTGACGCTCCATCCGAACACCTCACGCTCCTGCCCCACCGACAGCTCCACTCGCACCGTGGTGGAGTAGGCCGAGGTCGCGACGATGCCGAGGAAGATCAGCGCGACGCCCACGTGCGCCATCCATCCGCCCATCCTGCGGATTCCACCGCGGAACCTCTTGGCCAGCGCAATGGCGTTGCCTGCCAGCGCCATGAAGGACGCGAAGAGGAACAGCTGGAACCAGATGCCGCTGGCGCCCATGATCACCGCCACCACCGTGGCCACCAGGGCGAAGACTGTAGCCGGCACAAGCGCCTTCGCTGCTTCCCTCACCGAGCCGCCTGCCCAGGCCAGATACGGGCAGATGGCCATCACCAGCGCCAGCAAGAACCCTAGAGGGGCGTTGGTGATGTTGTAAAACGACGGGGCCACCGACGAGGGATTCCCTGTCCATCCCGTAAGCAGCGGAGCCGAAGTGCCCAGCAGAGTCACCGCAGCCGACGCGGCGAACAGCGTTGCCGTGATGAAGAAGGTGAAGTCCCGCGACGCCACTCTCTCATACGTCTCTGCGTAGCCGCGGTTTTTCGTCATGCTTCCCCACCTGAGCGCGATGAGGTAAAGCGCCACCAAGGCCAACACCGCCATCACCACAACGAGGATCCCCGTCATGCCCAGGTCGCTGAAGGAGTGTACCGAGAAGTCCGTAAGAACCCCGCTTCGGGTCAAGAACGTAGCATACATCACCAGCAGGAACGAAACGGTCGCCAGCACCACGTTGGTGCGGACCATCTTGCCGCGCTCCCGCTGCATGATGAGGGTATGCATCAGCGCGCCTCCCGTCAGCCACGGCACCAGCGAAGCGTTCTCCACGGGGTCCCAGCCCCAGTAACCGCCCCACCCCAGGGTGCCGTACGCCCACTTGGCGCCGATCAGAATGCCGGCGCCGAGGAACAGCCAGGCTGCGACCATCCAGGGGAGCGCCTGCACCACCCAAACCTTGTAGTCATCCCGAGCCAAAGCCGCCATGGCCAGCGCAAAGGGCACTGCGTACAGCGCGTAGCCCACGAACACGATGGGAGGATGTATCACCATCCAGGGGTCCTGCAGCAGCGGATTGAGCCCGGCGCCGTCAGCCGGCGTGAAGCTCAGCTTCTTGAAAGGCGAGGCAGCTAGCAGCAGCACCAGCAGCAGCGTGTGTGCCAGCACGTAGAATTTCATCACTGAAGACTCGCCCAGCCGTCCCGGTTTGCCCGAGGAGACCGCCAACGCCACGCCGATCGCCGCCGAAAGGAGCGCCCACAGAAGGTAAGTGCCTTCCTGACCCGCCCACAGCCCTGACACTAGATAGCCCGTGGAAAGGCTCCGAGACGAGTACCCATATACGTATGAAAGACTGAAGTCATGCCCGAGGAAAGCCGCCAGTAGCGCCAACGTTGCCACCGCCAAGAGCACGAGGCCACAGGCGAACGCCATCCGCGCCGTCTTGGCCGTGCCCCGGCGCTCCCCGGAGCTACCATGAGCGTCAGCCGCGAAATACAAGAGGGTCGACAGAATCGATGCCGCGAATGCTCCGACAATTGCCATATGCCAAATGCTATATCCCGCCAAGGAACGAGTCCTCCCATCGCGAACTTCTGGAGCTAAGTATAACTTCTAGAGGGTATTCTGTCACGACTGGCCGAGTTTGACTGCCCGTCTGCAGTGGCGTACAATCGGCTTGTCGAAGTGGCAACGCGCAGGAGGTGCCGTACATATGACGTGCTGCAACAACCGCAGCGACCTGGTGAGACTGGTGGCCGGACTCATGGAGCTTTCGGCGATAACAGCACCAAAAGCTGCAGGCAAGGACTACGTGGTGACCGAAGTGGTGGCCGGCGACGACCTGGCTCGCCTAGCCGACGCGATGGTGGCATACGGGGAGGAAAGCGGAAAGATCAACTTCGACCGCGACGCACGAGGCGTGGCCGCAGCCGGAGCGCTGCTACTCATCGGGCTGAAAGACGCCAAGACCCTCGGGCTCAACTGCGGCGCCTGCGGTTACAGCCGGTGCGCCGACCTGCCCGCCCCCACCGAAGGGCCCGAGTTCACTGGTCCGCTCTGCGCCTGGCGGCTGATGGACCTGGGCATAGCCGCCGGCTCAGCCGTGAAGACTGCGTCCATCCACAACGTGGACAACCGCATCATGTATCGCATCGGAGTGCTCGCGCGCAAGCTGGGCATGATCGACGCAGACGTAGCCTTCGGCATTCCCCTGTCGGTCACGGGCAAGAGCATCTACTTCGATCGATAGCAAAGGTAGCGCTAGTAGTGGCCCAGCAGCCCCCTGCTTCGGGCCAAGCGCTCGCATGTTGAGAAAGCCAACAGGCCGGCGGCCAGGTAGGCCACGCCCACCGCGGTGGCGGTCAACACATCGGCCGCCGGCAAGTCCCACAGCCGCGCCCCGTTCACCATCACCTGGCGGATCAGGGCGTTGCCCCCTGCCAGCGGCAGAAGTCTCGTCCACCACAGCCTCTCAGGCAGCACCAGCATACCCACGAACAAGAACTGAACGATCTGGAATGCAGCCTGCACCCGCTTGAACACCAGAGCCAGGCCTCCCATTACATAGCCCACGCCCACTGCTCCCAGCATCGTGATGACCAGGAGCGGGATCACGCTCACCAGGTCGATGCTGAGCCATACCCCGGTGGTAGCCATCATGGCCAACAGCGCCAGCGCCACCGGCGCAGCCGAGAACACCAGACTCGACAGGATGGAAAACACGCTGATCCACCTGAACCCGCACGGAGCCAGGTAAAGCTGCTCCAACGTGCCAGCCTGTGCCTCGCCGATGAGCCCCCACGAGAAATCCGAGTATGAAAAGACTGCAAACGTCCACACGAAGAACCCTATTACGGTGTTCTCAAGGCTCTGGTCGCCGCCGGCGTCCATCGGCCGAACCCCGAACGCTCTCATCCCCATGAATATCAGCAGGAACACCACGTAGATCGAGATCAGCGACGACAGCGTGTTGAACAGATAACGCTTCGCCATGGCCAGGTCCCTACGGAAGATGGCCCCGAACACCACACCGAGCCTCATCCTTCGACACCCGCTCCTTCCGCCTGCTTCACGCCGTTCGCCCTGCGCACGACCTCCAGGAAGACCTGCTCCAGATCCGGCGCCTCGTAGGTGACCTCCTCGATGGCTAGGCGCCTCGCCCTGAGCAAGTCCATCAGCTCGTATATGTCGTCTCCTCCCGACAGCGTGGCCCGCACCCACGCGCCTGACACATCCGCCGGGGCGAACCTCGCCCCAAGCTCGGCCGCGAGTCCCTCTGCATCCGCAGCCTCCGGCGCGGCACCCAGCCTGATGCCGCACGT
>LFSP01000040.1:0-16231 GCA_001513145.1 Clostridia bacterium DTU025
CACGACGTTCAGGTCAACGGCGGCCTGCTTCTCGCCGACTTCAACCTTAACTCCACGGGCAAGGTTCTTCTTGCCCAGCAGCTCGCTCCATCCTTCAGCAATGCCGCCGGCAAGGCTCACAACGCCCTCAACCTCCGACGCGGCAAGGCCCGCTATCACGGCCACTACCTCATTGGAAATCTTGACGGTTCCCAACTCGGCCCTGTTGGACTCAAGTTCCATGGTCACACCTCCTACCGAATATCCGAAGGGATACTCCTAGTTCATTTCACCGTCACGCCCAGTATTCCTTCACATGTCTCGCTCTACTATGGTTATTCTGGACAGCTCCACCCCGGTGGCCCTGTGTACTATGTCGCCTATGGCGCTGGCGGCCGTCCTATCCAGTCTTCCCGACTTCACCGCCGCGCTTGCCCCGGCCTCTCCTATTATCACCAGGGCATCGTCCACGCCCCACGTCCTCAGCATCGTCTCGGCCAGCTCCTCGAGCCTTGCCACCTCGGCGGCCTCCATCAGTGCCTGCTGCGCCCTGTTCCGCGCCTCCGCCCCCACCGCCGGATCGTCCAGCACGTTCATGAGGGTCTCCTCGTGCTTGGCCCTGGCGGCCGCCCTCTCCATCCTCGCCTCATCAAAGAACGATCTCTTAGCCACCGGGAGTTCCTGCACCGGCTGATACGCAGGTTCAGCCATGGCAGCAACCACCTCCGTGTCATCGTAAGCTGCCGCATGGTCCGGCGCACCCGCGGCCCCCTGCTCCGCCGCTGCCAAGGATTTCGCGGGCTGCTCGCCCGTGGACACACCCGTCTTCATCGCGGTCTCGGCGGCGGCACCGCTCCCCTCCTGCATCTCTGCCATAGCGTTCCCCTCAGACCGGAGGGCCACTGCGCCCTGCTCCAACGCCTGCCCCGCCTGCCCTGCCGGAGCCTGCAAGGCCGGCATCGCCGCAGATCCCTCAGCAGTTGCCCTCTGCTGCTCCGCACGTTTGACGGCAGCGATATAGGCCACAGCCACGAAGGCCAGTATGACCAGAACGACATATAACGCGCCGACGCCCGGCGCCTTCGCCTTCGGACTCCTCCTGTAGAACACCGATACCTTCATCGCGCATATCACCTCCCCTGTGTTGCTCCATGCGTCGTTCCCGCCACCACCTTCACCCTGTGTGCTCCCACCCCCAGGAGCGTTGCGGCGGCCTCAGCAAGCTCCCGCCTTACGGTGGAATCCGACGCCCCGGAAGCCACCACCAGCACCCCCGCCACCGCCGGCATCTCGTCCATCAGGTGTATCGGGACCTGGCCCTTACCCGACACGTCAGGGGCGAGCACCAGTTCCGTCTCGCGGCGGGACTCGGTGGTGTCAGGGCCCTTGGCCTCCTCGATATAGGCGTCACTGGCGTACACCTTGACCGGGCCAGAAGCCAGAGTGATCTCCACCCTGACGCTGCCGGCCCCGCTCACCGCCGAGAGTATCGACGCCACCCGCGCGCACAGGTCGAGCCTGTAGGCCTCGAGCTCTGACACCTGCTGCCTGGAGCCTGATGCAGCCGGCAGCGCAGAGTCATGGCTCACCGCGCCGCCCCCCAAGAGCGCGGACACCTGGTCCGCGGGCACAGGCTGGCTCTGGCGCGGCTGCGTCCAAGCCCTGAGCAGGGTTCCCATGATCATTAGCAAGACGCCCAGCCCTGCGAGAAGAAGCATCTGCGTCGTAGTGGGGACTCTCCTCTTCGGTTCCGCTTCTGCCAATGCCAACACCTCCGTCAGCGTCATCTGACCGAGACCTGCTCAACCTTTACCCCGACGCACGCTGCGGCCACCGCTGCAACCTGAGACCGCGTCGCCTCATCCTGGGTCCAGCCGACGGTGTCGATGTCCACCCGGGCACCTGACAGCGTCCCGAACCCTGACTCGCCCAGTGTGACGCGGACGTGCCAGCCGTCGGCTACATCAGGGTAGGCTGCCTGCAGCCCGTAGCTGAGGCAGAGCTCGAGGCCGTCGGCGATGCCACTGGTGGCGGCGGCTGCGCGCGCCTGCCCCCCCTGCGACGCAAACGCGCGTTCCGCAGCAGGCAGCAGCGCGGCGCCTATCTCGACGACGGGGCCGACGATGGCGGCCACCACCACCAGCGCGATGGTCATATCCACCGATCGGCGCAGGGCGCCCTTGGGTGCCATCATGTCGACAAAGGCCACTAGCACCCCGACGGCTGCAACGGCCTTCACCCAGTTGGAAACGGCAGAGATCAACGTCGCACCCCCAATCGGACAACCATCGTCTCGCCGCGGCAGTCGCGCCTACCGCGGCAGCACACCGCCGAGCCCGGCGAAGGCTGCCATGCACAGGAAGAACATCAGACCCACCGTACCCACCGCCACGCACAGGCTCTGGAGCGCCTCCGCCAGCTCCCATAGGGCGTCGCTGAGCTTGGTGTCGCCCAGCGGCTGGCACAACGCCCCTGCGACCCTGAAGGCCAGCATTATCCCGGCCATTCTCAACAGTGGAAACAGGCATACGACCACCAGCGCCACCAGGCCGAAGGCACCAAGAGCCCCGCGGACGAGGCCGGAGGAGGCGGCGATGACGTCGATGGCGTCGGAGAACACCTTGCCCACCACCGGTACGATGGACCCCGTCAGGAACTTGGCGGCTCGCCCCGCGGCCGCATCCGACACCTTGGCGATGCCTCCGCGCACCGTGGTGGCCGCGACGAACAGCGTGGAGCCGAATCCAAGGACGAGGAGAGCCCACTGACGCATGACCGCGGCCAGACGCGCCACCTGCCTTCGCCCGCCCAGGTCGCCGACGAGGCTCAGCACTGTGGACATGAGCAGCATCGGGACCACCCACGACCTCACCAAGGCCCCCATGGCGGCCGCCGCAGCGACCATCAGCGGAGACGCCACTGCGGCGGTGACTATCCCCCCCGAAGCGGCCATCGCGGTCACCAGGGAGGGCATCAGGGCGTAGATCAGCCCCATCATGTTTTCCACGGTCTCCAGGCCAACCGAGGCCGACCTGTGGAAAGCGGTGACGCCCACTATCACCAGGATGATGCGGCACACCGCCTGGGCGGTCACAGCCGGCGCCCGGTGCGCTACCCCTGCAGCCACTGCGTCCAGAGCGGCCGTGAGAACCGCCATGGTGACCAGCGCCCCCAGCATTCCAAGGTTGGCCACCACCTCCCGGGCGAGGAACGCTCCGGCGCTGTAGAGCATCTGCTGCGGGTCGAACAGGTAGCCCGGGTCAGCCACGATCCGTTCGACCGCGAAGTCGGGCATGACGGGGTACATCTCTTCGTCCAGCTGTCTCAGAAAGCGCGCCAGCGGCTCGGTGTCCAGCTGCTCCACGACCTCTCCAACGGCAGACAGGTCCGCCGCGGAGGCCCCGCACGCCGTCCAGAGAAGGGCCACGACGTACCCGGCCACGCACGCCCGCCTCAGCCACGCCCAGCTCATCTCGGCAGCACCCGCATTACAGTCTCCAGGAGGCCAAAGATCAACGGCGAAGCCATGCCCAGGATCAACGCGTTACCAGCGAGCTCCACGCGGGATGCCAGCGCCGTCTCGCCGGCGTCGCGGCAGGTGTCGGCGGCGAACGAAGCCAGATACCCCACGCCCACCACCCTGAGCACGATGTCGATGTGGGCACGGTTCACGCCGGCGGAATCTGCCAGGGCGTCGAGGGCCGACGCGAAATACGAAAGCCTCAGCGCGGCAATGGCCACGAACACCAGGCCGGCGGCCACCGACGCCAGCACACCGATGTCGGGCCTCAGCTGACGCACCACCACGACCACCGCCAGAGCCACCAAGGCCATCCCGAACAGCTGCAGCACTTCCACGGCGTGGCCCCTCCTTACCAGAGCTTGAAGACCGCTCTCACGGTGGCAAGCAGCGTGCCCAGATGCTCCACCAGCATGACCAGCACGACTATGAGCCCGGCGGTTCCCACCATGAGGGAGTATTCGTCCTTGCCCTGCTGCTTCAACACCGCGCACAGCACCGACACGAGGATGCCGATGCCGGCGATCTTCAGGATAAGGTCAAGTCCCATGTTGCGACCTCCCTCAGCACGTCCACCTGTGAGCTTAGGGCGCGGCGCAGGCCCGCCGCTGGGATCTTGCGGTCAGAGCAACGCCAGGGCCACCATTGCCCCTGTAAGGAAACCCACCGACGGCCACAGCCTGGCGTAGCGATGAGCCCGCTCCTCAGCTGCCTGGCGCGCCCTCTCAAGCCGGGCCATGGCAAGCCTGATGTGTCGCACCTGGTCGGAGCTGTGCGATGCGCCGAGGCAGTCCGACAGAGTGAACACTGCGGCCAGCTCCTGGCCCTCGGGGCTTCCGGGAAGCTGGCGCATGGCCTGGCGCACGCATTCGCCTGGGGAACCGCGCGCTTCCCACAGGGCCCGGGCGGCGTGCCGCAGGCGCCTGCCCGCAAGGCCACCTGCCACGTCTGCGGCCCTGGCCAAGGCGTCGGCCAGCCGGCAGTGGCCGTACGAGATCTCTGTCTCCAGTGCAGACAGTGCCGTGATCCACCGGCCCAGCTCTTCGGCGCAACGGCGGTGCGCGCGGGCGTGCTCCAGCCCCGCAAGGCCCGCGCCCGCCACGGCCAGCGCGGCGCCACCGAGCTTGAGCAGGATCGCAGCGGCCTCAACCTGCGGCATGTACGCCACCCCCTGCATCGGCGCCAACCAACGGAACAGGTCTGGACAGAAGGTCTCTGCCGGCTGGGATGTCGATGGCCTCCCAGCAGAACACGGTGGCTCCGCGTCGTCGCAGAACGAGGCACGTATGAAACGCGCCAGACTCAAGCGCCTCCGCAACGCCCGCCTTTCGACGCACCTGATTCCAGCCCGTCGCGTGAGCCGAGGCCACCACGCCCACCCCGCAGCGCGATGCCTCGAGGAGCGCATCGGCATCGGCCGGGCTGCCGATCTCATCTGTCACTATCACCATTGGAGACATGGACCTCACCAGAATGGACATGCCCTCGGCCTTGCCGCAGCCTTCGATCACGTCGCACATGAGACCAACGTCGTGCCCTGGCACACCGCCGAAGCACGCGGCGATCTCTGATCTCTCGTCGACCACGCCCACGCGGATGGGGGGCCTGCGTGCGGATGTCACGGCGCCGACGGCGCCACGCCCGGCCTTCTCAGAGGAATCCATGGGCGCCTGGCTATCCGAAGAGCCCGACGCCAGCTGTCGCGCGATGTCGCGGAGCAGGGTGGTCTTTCCCTCACCCGGCGGCGACACCACCAGCACTCGGATGTCGGCTGTGCCGCGGCGAAGCACCAGGTGCATAACGGCGTCCGCAACCCCTGGCAGCGCCCGGGCGACGCGGTAGTTCATGCTGCTGACGTCGGACTGAGTGCGGATGTGTGCGGCGCTGGAGACCGTTGAGCCTTCCCCAGCATTCGTCACGGCTCTGCCCACGACGCCCACGCGGTGACCTCCAGGAAGCGTAATATATCCCTGCGCCAGCTCGCGCTGAAGGGCGTACACCGACGAGCCTGTGACAAGCCTCAACGCTTCCGACATCGCTGCCTCGCCCACCACCAGGGGCGCGGCAGCGATGTCGCTGGCGGACGTCTCGCCGTTGGCAGAAAGGCAGTAGTCGACGCCCTGGATCACGACGCACACCTGTCTGCCTTTGCGTAGCCTGACCTCATTCAGGCCGCGCCTGAGCGCCGGGTGCATCGATTCAACTGCCCGGCGCACCGCTCCGGGCAGAGCCGGACATATGTCCCGCAGCACGATATCAGTCTCCATGGAGGCCTCCGACGACGTTAACGTGCAAAGGTGTGAGCGCTAGTCCATGATATGGCGGATGGTGGACGAGTATGACAGGCGTGCCGCGCCGGGGCGAGGCTCTGTTGTGCGGCGTGGAGGGGCTTCTCCTCGTTCGCGAGGAGCACATGGGGGGTCTACTCCTCTTTTCGGAGGAGCAGACCCCCCTCATTCCCGCAAAGCAGAGGAAAACCACCGACTGATCGCAGCGGACTTGAGATCAAGTGAGAGGCCCAGGAAGGCATACGCGCTGTAACAGGGGTTCCTGTAAGCCAGTCTGTGGCACCGTCAACGTCCCATTGTGCGAGGAACCCTCGACAAGCCTCGTGGAGGAGGATCTCCTCGCATCGTAGGAGCACTCCGGTATGTGCTCCTACGATACGAGGAGACAACCCGTGCCTGCTCCTCCGTATGGAGGTGGACTCCGCGATAAACGGTGGGGGGTATGCGACCGGATGAGCTGACCTGAACCTCACACCTCGTGTATCTGGGCTTTTCCATGAGCGAGCCGGAGCCCTGCTGGCGCCCAGCGTGATTCCGAACGCCGTGGATCCCATGGAAACGCCCCACGAGTGACGTTTTCCTCCGTTCGGAGGAGCACACCGCGGCCTGCTCCTCCGAACGGAGGCATACACCCCCCTCATCGCCTCCGTTCAGAGGAAAACTCATCGCTTCGCCTCCACACGTCCACCGCCGGCCCACACCTCACCCCCCAGAGCCAGGCCCGCAACCCTGAACCTCCACCCCCCGGCGGCATTCCCATACCGCCGAAAATACAAAAAACGGTAGGCGGCCTTCCAGCCGCCTACCTCTATAATCGCCTTCAATAGTGTGCAGTGGCACCGAAGCCTCTCAGCCTGGGCCTTCTGCCTCGGCGCCCAGCCGCGGCCTCAACTCGGGGCGCACTTGTAACCCCGCAGCCGCAGCCCGGGCACCCATCTGGCCTGCCGCCAGGGCCTTGCCAGCGCCTACACCCCTACACTCGCTCCAGGTACTGGTGCGTACGGGTATCAACCCGGATGCGCTCGCCCTCCTGGACGAACAGGGGCACCTGGACCACGGCACCGGTCTCCAGCGTCGCAGGCTTCGTTCCGCCAGTCGCGGTGTCGCCGCGCAGGCCGGGATCGGTCTTCACGATGGTGAGCTCGACGAAGTTGGGCAGCTCAACGCCGATGGGCGTGCCCTGGTAGAACTGCACGCCGATGATCATGTTCTCCTTCAGGTACTTGAGCGCATCGCCGAGAACATCTTCCCTCAGCCCGATCTGCTCGAAACTCTCCTGGTCCATGAACATGTACTCGCCGTCCATCTCGTACATGTACTGCATCTGGCGGTAGTCTATCTGCGCCTTGGGAAGCCTCTCCCCGGCCCTGAACGTCGTCTCCACAGTGTTGCCGCTGATCACGTTCCGCAGTCTCGCCCTGACGAAGGCCGCGCCCTTGCCCGGCTTCACGTGTTGGAAGTCAACCACTACCCATACGCTGTTATCCCACTCGATGGTCTGCCCTGTTCTGAAGTCGTTGGTAGAAATCATGCGCAGCCCTCCACAACTACAATTCGATTAGCTCTTTCGTTGAGCTATACATTACCCTGGCGTCGCCGTCAGTTATCACCACGAGGTCCTCTATCCGAACCCCTCCCCAGCCCGGTATGTATACACCAGGTTCAACCGAAAGCACCATCCCAGGCTGGATCACCGTCGAATCCGTCGGCGAGAACCTAGGGTTCTCGTGGACTTCGAGGCCAATCGCGTGGCCGAGGCCGTGCCCAAAGTGCTCCTTGTGGCCCGCCTGGTTTATTATCTCCCGCGCCACCGCGTCAACCTCGCTGCCTCGCTTGCCGGCCCGCGCCGCAGCCACCCCGGCCAGCTGCGCCCGGAGCACCAGGTCGTATATGCGCCTCTGCTCATCCGTGGGCTTGCCCACCACCACGGTGCGCGTGATGTCAGACGAGTACCTCTTGTAGAAACCTCCGAAGTCCAACGTGACGAAGTCGCCCTTCTCGACGACCTTGTCAGACGCAACGCCGTGCGGCATCGACCCCCGCGCCCCCGATGCCACGATGAAGTCGAAGCTCGGCGTCATGTCGTGCTTCAGCATGAACACCTTCAGCTCCGTGGCGATCTCCTTCTCCGTCACCCCAGGCCTGACGAAGCCGAGAATGTGGTCGAAGGCGGCGTCGGTGATGCGGCAGGCCTCAGCCATGATCTCCAATTCCTCTGGAGACTTGACCATCCTCAAGCCCTCCACCGCGCCCCGGGTGGGCACCAGTTCCGCCACGCCATCCAGCGCCCGCGAGAGCCCTTCGAAGCTGGCGTACGTCGTGCGCTCAGCCTCAAAGCCCAGCCGTCCGAGACCAAGCTCCCTCACCACGTTACCCACGGCGTCGAAGATCTGGCCTTCGTACACCACCACGCGGTAGCCTTCAGCCTGCCTGGCGGCCTGCTCCTTGTAGCGGAAGTCGGTGATCAGAAGCGCGTCGTCATGAGTTATCAGAAGAAGGCCCGAGCTGCCCGTGAAGCCGCTCATGTAGTACCGGTTCTCGGCTCCAGTGACCAAGAAGCCGTCAAGACCGCGCCTGGCCATGTCGGCCCGGAGCTGTTGGAGTTTCATGCCATTCCCTCCTCCGAATACTTTACCACACAGGTTCGTGCATGAACAAGGAATCCTGAGAGCGGGTCCGCGCTGCCGCACCACCCGTTCCCAGGATGCCCAATGCGACAGGAGCCGAAGCCTACCTACCGCGTTCGACCCCTGCCGCAACCCTCAGTTACCAGTTCACCGGCTCCGCAGGTTCCAACGTCTCGATGGCTATGGGGAACCTGTCGTCCTGCTGCGCCGGGCCCACCACAGTGCGCTGATCAGGGTTGACCTGCCACGCTGTCAGGAACATCACCACTTCCGTGTCGGTTCCAGTGGTGGTCCGTCTCTTGAACAGCTCGCCCAGGAGCGGGATGTCTCCCAGGATCGGCACCTTGGCGAGGCTCTCTATCTCGTCGTGGTGCAGAAGGCCGCCGATGACCGCAGTCTGCCCGCTCTTCAGCGACACGATGGTCTCCAGCTCCCTGGTGCGGATCTGCGGGTAGTTCTGCGGCGTCCACCCGACGATGGAGCTGATTACGGGCTTCACCTGGGCGGTGATGGTTCCGTCCGGGCTGACCTTCGGAGTGATCGCCAGCTCGATGCCTGCGTTGATGAAGTCAACGCGGTTCACCACCTGGCCCTGCTCGACCTCCTGTATCAGCACGGGGATCCTGTCGCCGATGAGCATCCTGCCGGTCCTGCCGTCGACCGTGAACGTGTGCTGCCTGCTGATGAGCCTGGCCTTGCCCTGCTCCTCAAGCACGTTGAGCTTAGCGAACACGTCGAGCGTCACGTTCACGATCTGCCCCAGCGCGTTGTGCCCAAGGGTTATCCCCTCGAAGCTCCAGTCGAGGCCCAGCTGCCTCCCGGCATCACCCGACAGCTCCTCCAGGCGCGCCTCGATCAGCACCTGCGGGAGCGCGGTATCCAGGGCATCTATGAGCTCCAGCACCTGCGCATGCTGCGACTCAGGCGCCTTCACGGCCACCGACGTCGTGCGCGCGTCGGCCGTAACGGTGCCTGACACGAACCCGCCCAGCACAGCTGCGACGTCGTCAGGATCCGCGTAGTTGAGCCGATACACCCTGACTACCTCTCTGTCGACGGGCTCAGCCTCCGGCGCCACAAGCTCCGCCGCTCCCGGCACATCCAGCGCCTGTATGAGCTCCGCCGCCCTGGCCAACGCGCTGGCGCCAGCCACAACCACTAGCGAGCCGGTCCTGTCGTCCGCCTGCAGGCTTGTGGCCGGAATCACCGACCCCAAGAGCGCCTTCATGTCAGACGCTGCCGCGTGCGACAGCCTGAACACCCGCATGGCATCGGGCTCCGGCGCCGGCGCGGGTGGCGGCTCAGGTATGGGCACGTCGAGCGCTGCCACCAGCTCTGCCACCTTGCCCTGCACCGCGGGCTCCGCCAGCACCACCAGGGTGTTGGTTCTCGAGTCAACCTGGATGTTGGCCTGCGGCACCAGCAGCCCAACCGCCGGCTTCAGGCCCTGCGCGTCTGCGTAGGCCACCTTGTGCGTCGCTACCACAGGTGGCTCCGGCTCAGGCTCCGGCTCGGGTGCCAGCACAGGCTCCGCCGCCGGCACATCCGCCTCCGGCGCAGCCACCGCCACGTCCAGCTTCTCCACAACCGCCAGCGCCCGGGCGGCCCTTGACGCAGGCGCCACCATGATAAGCGAGTTGGTGCGCTCGTCCACTGTGATGTTCGCAAGCGGCACCACAGGCGCCAGCGCTTCCCTCACCTGCGCGGCCGGCGCGTGCGTGAGCTTCACGACATGCAACTCCTCCGGCTCCGACTGGGGCTCAGGCTCGGGCTCCACTTCAGCCACGACGGGCTCCGCGGGCTTCGGCACTTCCACGTCAAGCTGCGCGATGATGGCACGTGCCGCGCGCCGTTGGGCCTGCGTGCCCACTATGACCACGCTTGCGGTGCGCTCATCTATGCTTATCTTGGAGACTGGCATCGTCGGCGCCAACGCTTCCCGCACCTCCGCGGGAGAGGCATACGCCAGACGGATCACCTCCGCCGACTCCACCTCCGGAGCTGGCTCCTCAGGCTTCGGAACGGCGATATCGAGCTCCGCCACCAGACCTTCCGCCTTCTTGACCTGGTCGGCCACGCCCATCAGGATCAGGCTGTTGGTGCGCTGGTCGGCGCTGACCTTCACCTCAGGCACAAGGTACGCCAGGTTCTCCCTGACCTGCGCCGCGGCAGCGTTCTGCAGCCGCACCACGCTGGTGACCTCCGGCTCCTCCACCGGCTCCGGCTCCACTGCGACGGCCACAGGCTCGGGCATCTCGGCGATCACGTCCTCGACCGGCACCTCTTCCGGCTCCACCTCTATGTCGAGCATCGCCACAACCTCGGCCACCGTGTTGTGGTCCTCAGGGAACCCCAGCACCAACACTGACCTGGTACGGGCATCTACCTCGATCGCATTCCCCGGCAGCACGAGGCTCAAAGCCCTCCGCACGGACTCGGGATCCGCGTGCGCCAACCTGTAGGCCTTCACCGACTTCACCGGGGCAGGCTGTTCCACCTGCGCAGGCTCGGCGACCGGCGCAGGAGCCTGTGCCGCCGCGTCCGGCTCTGCTTCCTCAGCCCCATTGGCTTCGACCTTTCCGTTCTCGGCCACCTTTGCGCCGGGCCTATCCAGGAAGCTCGCGATGCTCCTCGCCTTCACATGCTGATCCGGCGTGCCTATGATCACCAGCGACGCGGTGCGCTCGTCGGCGATCACCTTGTCAGGCGGCAGGATCGCCGCCAGAGCCGCCTTGACAGCCGAGGCGTCGGCGTACCTCAGCTCTATCATGTCGATGGTGTCAGTGGGCTGCGGCTCGGGTGCAGGCGTTCCCTGAACGGGCTCCTCCGCCGGCTCCGGCAGCGGCACGTCCAACAGCGCCACCACTTCCTCAACCCGCTGGATCTGCTCGGGCACACCCACCACAACCAGCGAGTTGCTGCGCTCGTCGTAACCAAGCCGCACCTGATCGAGAACAGGCGTCAGCGCCGACCTGATCTGCGCCACCGGCGCCCAGTTGACCTTGATTACCCTCACCGCATCCGCAGGCTCGGGCTTGATTGGCTCCGCCGGGAGGGTCAACACCGCCTCCTCAGGCGCAGGCGCCGCTGCCACCATGTCACTGACCGGCTCTGGAACGGGCAGGTCTAACCCTCGTATGATGCGCTCCGCTCTTGCCCACGCCTCGTCGTCAGCCAGCACCACCAGGCTGTTAGTGCGTGGATCCGCCTGGACCTTGCCCTGCTCCAACATGAGCCTGAGCATCTCAGCCATCTCCGGGGCGGGAGCGTGCTCCAAAGCCACGATACGCACTGTCTCCACAGGCGCAGGCTCCGGCTCCGGCACCGCAACCGGCTCCGGCTCCACCTCAGCTTCGCCGGCCACCTCGCTGGCCTCCTCCGGCTCCTCCACAGGCACGTCCAGCAAGGCCAGCACGTTGCGGAGGCTATCGATCTCCCCCGCAGGCCCCTGGGCTATGAAGCTGTTCGTCCTGGCATCAGCCTGCAGCCTGGTGTTGGGGGCGGTCATCGCGAGGGCAGCCGCCACATCACCGGTGCGCGCATGTTTCAGAGGCAGCTGAACCGTGACCGGGGCCTCGAGGCTGGATACGACCCCTTTCGGCGTGACTATCAGACTGGAGCCGCGGGTGGTGTACTCCACCCCTGCCGCGTAGGCCACCAGCTTCAGCGCCTCATCGATCTCCACATCCTGAAGCTTCACTGTGAGCGTGCCACGCACCGACGGGTCGAGCACGATGTTGAGCCCGCTCACCTCGGCCAACGCCCTGAACACCTCCGCGACGTCAGCGCCGACCAGGTTCAGGTTCACCTTGCCAGGCGCCGCCGACGCCAGGGGCCCGAGCACCGCGCTGACCATCAGCACCAGGGCGAGCAGCAGTGCGCGGCTCTTGCGTACTGTGGCCCTTCTCATAAACGATCACCCCCGAGGAGGTACTTGAATTCCCGTCCCATGAACGCCACGGTGGCATCGCGCTCGCCAATGTCCTTGACTACCCCGCCTGGATACGCTTCGTCGCCCACCGCGGCCATAATCGCTCCATAGCCTTGAACGTTGAATATCGCGATGGCCCTCAGACCGCTCCTCAGCACGCCCGTGAGCACCGTCCTTGGCGGATCTGGCGGAGGCGGAGGAGTCAGGTCAAGCGGCTCAGGCTCAGGTTCAGGCTCCGGCGGCGGGATCTCCACCACCAACGACTTGAACGGATCCCACCTTCCCAGCGCAGCCACGCCGAAGTCTGGGTCGGCATGACCGGTACCCACCGCATTGGCCTTGGCCAAGGTCTCACTGAGCCTCTCTGACACGTTAACGGCGGTGATCACCGGCCCCGCCGTCCCGACGCCCACGCCGAGATAGGGCCCTTCCGAGCTGATCCTCGCTATGAACGTCACCGTCGCGATGATAACCCCCAGAGCAACCAACGCCGTGATGCCGATTATCCGCCCGTCAGAAGAGCCACCGGCTCGCTTACCTCGCCCTGAACGCAGCTTGGGCAGCTTCATCGGCCATCGCCCCCCTTCGGCCTGGCGTAAGTGCTCAGGTCGAGCACAAGGTTGATGTAGTTGGTATCATCCCGTAACGACCCGTCTCCTGCCTCGTCCTCATCGGAGCTGGCTCCAGGTAGGCTGACACCAGAGGCCAGACGGTAGGACCGCACGGTAACGATGCGCGTCAGCCTCGCGAGTTCATCCACGAACCTGGTTACTCCATCGAAAGTGCCGGTCAGATTGACCGAGAAAGGTATCTCCAAGAATCTTCCCACGGTTTTCGCATCAGCGAAGCTGACGTTGGAAACCACAGCACCCGTCTTTTCGGCCAGCTCCTCCAGGTCGCGCAGCACGTAGCTTGTGCGGGTGTCCTCCGGGATGCGCGCGTACGCCGCATCAAGCCTCAGCACAGCGTCCTCCAGATCGATCTGCGCCTGGTTCGCCCTGGCCAGTTTGGCCAGGCTCATCTGGAGCTGCATCTCGGCATCCTGTAGATCGGCCTTGGCCCTGTCCAGCCTCTCGGCCTGGGGAACGAACACGTACGTGTATAGAGCGCCCGCCCCCAACACCACCAGCAACAACAGCAGGAGGCGCACCTGCTTACGACTTCGCTCACTTATCAGCGGCATGGACGGTTCACCTCCCGACCTGCACGGTGCAGCTCATGGTGAACGTGTAGTAGTCCTGGTCACCCGACGCAACCAACGTAACGGCTCCCACCTTAACAGAGTCGAAGAGCGCCGAATGCACCAGCTGGCGGGCAGTCCTGGCAACCGACTCCATGGCGAACGCTCCTCCGCTTATCGACACGGCACCTTTGTCATCAACCCTGAAGCCGGTGAACCATACATCGCCGGGGATGATCGTCCTGATCTCCCTGAGGACTGGAACTAGGCGGTGACCTGCGGCCGCCAGTGAGTCTACTTCCTGTAGGATCGATTCAATCTCCTTAGTACGGACCTGCACCGAATCGATCATGTCAAGGTCGGGTTTGAGTGAAGCGACTTGTTGTTTGACTTGAGCTGTTTCAGCTTGAAGACTGATGATTGTGAAGTGTCTGTGGGAGTAGACCGCCGAGGCCATCACCAGCAATAACTCCAGCAAGACGATGGCCACCAGCGTACCGGAGACGCCGCGCTTTCGCGCCGCTTTCCTCTTCTCAGGGAGCAGGTTGATCTTGGGCATCAGTCAACCACCTCCCGCAGCGCCAGACCGATGCCCACGACCAGCATTGGTCCGACGGCACCTACGTCCTCGAGCTTTGACGCCACACGCGGGTTCACAGTTATGTTACTCAGAGGTTCGAACATCTCGGTTGGCAGGCCCAGCTCCTCGCCGATGTACTCGGCGAATCCGCGCAATACCGCACCGCCTCCCGAAAGGATCACCCGCTTGACCTCCACGCCTTCCGCGCCTCCGCTCAGCTGGAGGTCGTGATAGTCGATGGACCGCCTGATGTCAAGGACAGCTGCCTCAGCCACCTCCCCGATGGCCTCGGCTAGGGCCCTTTCCTCAGAGCCGTGCACATCCTCGCCCCTGCGGTGCACCTGCCCGCGCTCGATCTTGAGCCTCTCGGCCACGTCGAAGCCAACGCCCAAGCGGTCGGCTATGGCCTTGGTGAATGTCGCGCCTCCGATGGGCACTATGCGCGTGAATCTTACAACCTCTCCGTTGGCGATGACGATGTCCGTAGTACCCGCCCCCACGTCGACGTAGGCCACGGACCCGTCTTCGGCGTCCGCCGTTCCACTGGGCGAGAGCTGTCTCAGTGCGCGGAGCATCGTAAAGGGCTGGACATCGACGGCGACGACGGTGAGGCCGGCAAGCTCCATGGCCTCCAGGTGCGAGTTCACCAGCTCAGCCGGGGCAGCCACGAGCATGACTTCCATGCCCTGCTGGTCTGAACTGGAGGCGGGTAGCACGGTGAAGTCGAGCATCGCCTCCTCAACTGGATAAGGGATGTACTTCTGGGCTTCCCACTTCATGGCGTCCTTGAGCTCTTCCTCAGGCATCCTCGGGAACCGGGCGTGCCTCACCACGACTCCCTGGCCTGCCACGGCAGCCACCACCTCGCGGCTCCTGAACTTCCCGGCCGCCATGGCACGCCGGATGGCATCGGCCATCGACACTGGGTCCAGTATCTTGCCTTCCACAATGGCTCCAGCCGGGATGCTCTCCATAGCGGCTCTCACCAGCTCGACTCCGTCCGGCCGAGCGGCCAGCTCCACCATCTTGATCCGGCTGGTGCCGATGTCAAGGCCCACGAAGCTCTTGGCGCGCCATGAGAACAAGCCTGAAGGCAATGGCAGCACCTCCCTTGCGTTCGAACGCGTCCCATGATAATTCGCCCAAAACTCACAGATTCCTACTAGAATCCCAATAGTGAGAGCAGGAATCGACCGGCAAGTATCGAGACCATGCCACCAGCAGCTAAGTAGGGACCGAAGGGCATGGGCTGCCCTCGCTTGAGCCTGCCCGTGGCGATGCCCGCGATACCCACCACCGAGCCAAGTAGCGCCCCAATGAACAGCGCGAGCAGTCCCTGCGCCCATCCCAGGAACGCCCCCATCATCGCCATGAGCTTGATGTCGCCACCGCCCATCCCGCCGCGGCTAGCCACAGCTAGTAGATACAGAAGGCCACCGCAGATCAAGATTCCCATGGCAGACTGAGCTGGCGTCACCTCAGGTGAGAAAAACGACAGGATGAATCCGATAACGATTCCGGGTAGCGTCACCCGGTCAGGAATGAGACCCGTATTGATGTCAGTGCCCGCCGCGACGATGAGCAGCGAACCTAAGACGATGCAGTGCAGTGCAGCCAGAGATGGGCCGTGCACACACGCAATGGCTGCGTAGAGTATCCCTGTCGCGAGTTCCACGATGGGATATTGGATGGAGATGTGTACGCCGCAGTAGCGGCACCGACCACGGAGAACAAGGTAGCTTAAGACGGGAACTAGATCGCCGGCCTTGAGGCGCGTACCGCAACTCGTACACGATGAAGGTGGCCAGACGATGGACTGGCCGGAGGGAAGGCGATGTATGCAGACGTTGAGAAAGCTCCCCAGTACTGCGCCGGCAGATGATGCAATCGCAGCTAGGTGCGCCATCACCATCTGTCCTCCCTCCATCGCTGTCTACGGTACTTCATAGAAAGGCGCCGACTCCCGAGACGAGCCGGCGCCGCCAAGTGACCGTTCGCTGCGGTTGGGTAGGTCGATTTTAGCCCCACACCGCGAATCCTTAACGCCGCGAGCGTCACCGCTACTCCTCACCCATTAAGGGGTGCTTACTGCACGTAACGTTGAAGCTATCCAGCGTGTACGTCCC
>LFSP01000040.1:16273-16498 GCA_001513145.1 Clostridia bacterium DTU025
GTGTACGTCCCGCCAGCAGGGCACTTGAGTGAGGTAACGTTATCCAGATAGGCGCTGAGGTCATTGATGCCGGTAGCATACTTGTTGCCATTCTCAATATAGTACATACCGGCTGCCGTTGAGATGGTACGACGATTCGCTTCGCAGGTCCTTTCCTGAGCTTTCGAAACGTAACTACTGTATGCCGGCACTGCGATAGCTGCCAGCACGCCGATGATCACGATA
>LFSP01000042.1:0-220 GCA_001513145.1 Clostridia bacterium DTU025
GGCAGTTTGACTGGGGCGGTCGCCTCCTAAAAGGTAACGGAGGCGTCCCAAGGTTCCCTCAGCGCGGTTGGAACTCGCGCGAAGAGTGCAAAGGCAGAAGGGAGCTTGACTGCGAGACGAACATGTCGAGCAGGGACGAAAGTCGGGCTTAGTGATCAGGTGGTACCGAGTGGAAGGGCCATCGCTCAACGGATAAAAGCTACCCTGGGGATAACAGGCT
>LFSP01000042.1:329-855 GCA_001513145.1 Clostridia bacterium DTU025
TGGGTTCAGAACGTCGTGAGACAGTTCGGTCCCTATCTGTCGTGGGCGTAGGAGATTTGAGGGGGGCGGTCCCTAGTACGAGAGGACCGGGACGGACGCACCTCCGGTGGACCGGTTGTCACGCCAGTGGCACAGCCGGGTAGCCGCGTGCGGATTGGATAAGCGCTGAAAGCATCTAAGCGCGAAGCCATCCCCAAGATGAGATCTCCCACAGGGTAACCTGGTAAGACCCCTTGCAGATGACGAGGTTGATAGGCCGGATGTGTAAGCGCAGCAATGCGTTGAGCTGACCGGTACTAATAGGTCGAGGGCTTGACCTCAAGCCAGATCTGAAGATCCTCATCCGATATGCGGTTGTCAAAGGGCGCGAAGTTTTCCGGTGGCAATGGCGGAGGGGATACACCTGTTCCCATTCCGAACACAGTAGTTAAGCCCTCCAGCGCCGATGGTACTTGGCGGGTGACCGCCTGGGAGAGTAGGTCGCTGCCGGAACCTTTAACGAGCCCCCTGCAATGGCAGGGGGCTT
>LFSP01000041.1:0-2194 GCA_001513145.1 Clostridia bacterium DTU025
CTGGATGCGAAGCTCGCGGAACTGGAAGCCGCCTTCGAGAAGGCGCTGGCTGAGCAGAAGGCTGAACTGATGATGGCCTTCTACGATTCCATTGCCGCCACGAAGGACGAGTTCGACACGAAGCTAGAGAGCCAGAAGGCTGAGATCATTGCAGCGTACACCGCCACCATCAGCGAGATGAAGGCCGCGTACGACGCAAGGCTCAACGACATGCAGGCCACCTGGGAAGTCCTGCTTGCCCAGGAGAAGGCCGAGATCATGATGAGCGTGTACGACTCCATCGCCGCCGAGCGCGACGCGCGCATGCAGGCTCTCGAGGAGATGGCAGCGAAACACGAGCTTGACATGGCTCAGCTCAGGGCAGAGCTGCAGATGAGCTTCTACGACTCGCTCATCGCGCAGAGGGAGGACCTCGAGGCCAAGATCGACGTGGTCGTGGCTTCCATCGGCGCCCTCACGGATGAGTTCGACAGGGAGCTCAAGGCACTCAGCGCCCGCGTCGACACCCTGGAAGCCCAGCTGGCCCTGGTTGAGGCCAAGGCCGATCAGAACGCTCGCGACATCGCTGAGACCTACGTTAAGATAATGACCGAGGAGATCGCTCCCATCAGCCAGCGCGTGCGCAAGCTGGAGAGGGAGAGCGAGATCGCCAAGGCCGATATCGAGGAGATCAAGACCGAGCTCTACCGCGTGAGGATCACCGGATCGAACGAGGTCAAGTTCATCGATATCAACGGCATAGCCGGTAGCCCTGGCTTGGATCCGGAAGATGAACTCTACAAGACTCCGTTCAAGCCGGGTAGCTCCAAGTGGACACCGTCGTCGACGCTGCAGAACGAGCTGAAGCTGACGCTCACCGCGCAGCCTGGCCCGGGCATCAACGTCATAGCCAACATCGGAGTCCTCACCGACATCTACGGAGTCGGTGACACCAACTGGGGCGCGCCTAAGCTGGACCTTGACATGGCCATCACCAGCCCCAGCGGCATGACCAAGATCGCTGCCGGCGAGGTGGCGAAGCCGGCCAACTTCACCGAGTACCAGATCGGAGCCGATCCGTGGGAAGACGCAGCGCTGGAAGGCCTGTCCATCTCGCACGATGCCGGCAGGTTCGAAGTTAACGGCTTCGTCGCGAAGGACGGCCATGACGGCGGCGACGCGGACGATGACAAGTACGTGTACATCGCCGGTGCCGGCGGCAGGCTGGCGCTGACTGAGAACTTCAGCGTGGGCGCTCGCCTTATGGTCAGGGCCCATGATGAGCTGTCAGGCGATCTTCCTGACGCCGAGCACGCCGAGCGCAACGAGCTGGTTGCCGGTGCAGACTTCGAGCTCAAGCTGGGCAGCAGCTGGACCGTGACAGGCGAACTCTCGGCGTGGCAGGAGGGATGGAACGAAGACACATCTGCGGAGCCGTACCTCCTGGCGAGAAACCTGGCTGCCACGGGCAAGGTGGGCGTGCTCAATATCGAGGCATCCCACGAGCATGTGGACGAGGATTACGCGCCGTACTACCTCGACGAAGATGAGGTGGAGGCGGACAGCCGCTTCAGCAAGCTGGCTGTCACCACCGACCCGCTGTTTGGCGGACTGGTTCTCAACGCCTTCGTTCAGCACGAGGCAGACGCTGACATCAATGATGCCGACGGCGACGACATCGTCACCATCGGTGGAGGCGCCAAGTACAGCCTCGGCCTGCTGGGTGCCAACATCACCCTTCGCGGCGATGCTGAGCGCGAGACGGACCGGATGGATGATCCTGATGTCGTGACGACCACCGCCAACCTTGGCTTTGACGTGGCGTTCAAGCCCATCGAGGCTGGGTTCACGTGGAAGAACGTGTTCGACGGTGTCGATCCTGACCCGGCGATGTCCTACATCGGCTACGCCAAGCTCAACCTGCCTCTGGCCAACGACACGTTGAACGTCCATGGCGAGTGGCATCAGAGCTTCGGAGACGAACAGTGGTATCACTGGGGCGCTGGCCTCAGCATGACAATGCCTCTCATCGAGGATAAGCTCACGCTGGGTGCTGACGCAGGGTACGAGGTGGCCGACGGTGCGCCAGACGTCAAGGCCGAGTTCAACGACGTTGCCAGGCTCACCCTCGGCGCCGACCTGAACTACAAGATCACGCCGGCGACCACGCTGAGTGGGTTCGCGTCTTACGAGTCCCGTGCCTACAAGGATACCG
>LFSP01000041.1:2264-91399 GCA_001513145.1 Clostridia bacterium DTU025
ACACTGAGCCGACGAACTTCGGCGTGAGGATCATCGACATATCGCTGAAGACCAGCTTCTAGTGGCATAACACCTGATGCCCCGGGGAGCGAGTCTCTCCGGGGCATTTGTCTAGATGGCCCGGAGGATGTACGATAGATGGAGGAGACAGTTCTGGCTGTGGATCCCGGCAAAGACAAGGTGGGACTGGCGGTGGTCAGCTCTGCCCGAGGTCTCCTGATGAGGGCCATTGAGCAGCGAAAGACCTTCGCCTCCGCCGCTGCCGAGCTCATCGCCGAGCACGATGTCGACACCATCGTCGTGGGCGACAGGACTGCCAGCCATGAAGTGGTGGAGAGCCTGCGTGATATCACTCGGCTCCCCATCGTCACCGTGGACGAGCACAGGTCGTCGATGGAAGGCAGGGAGCTGTATCTTCGGGAGAACCCCGGCAGAGGGCTGTGCCGATGGCTACCCATCGGCCTGCGCGTGCCTGACAGGCCATACGACGACTACGTGGCCCAGGTGCTGGCTTCCAGATATTTCAGGTCAAAGCTGGGCAGGAAGGAATAGGGCAGGGTACGAAGAATACATAGAGAATGCACAGTACCGAGAAACCGTCTCACGGAAATGGAGGTGGCACTGGCCGCATGGGCAAGCACTGGATGCCTGGGTTCAGGCGAGTGGTAGCGCTGCTGCTGGCGTGCGCGATGGTCTTCGCGTCCGCCTGGGCGGTCAGTGCTGCCTCTTCCGGCATCGGGCCCGACGACTGGAGGTACGATGCCCTGCGCGAGTTGGGCTCCGGCGGACTGTTGGAGCCCACCGACGCCGACCTGTACTCCAGCGGAAGAACGGTGTCGGAACAGGAGATGGCCGCCGCAGTGGAGCGGGCAGTGCAGAGGCTGGGCAAGGCCAGCGACTCCTGGAGCGTACGGATGCAGCCCACCGATGCGCAAGGCAGGGTATCGTTGCGCCTTGACGCGCCAGATCCTGCATCGTACAGCATCTCGCCGCGCCAGGCCGCGTTGCTGGCAGGCCTGGTCCAGGAGTTCGGGCCGCAGTTTGAGAACCCGGTCACCGTGAGGCTTGACGTGCTAACCTCCGCGCTGGCCACCGGAGGTCCGGCACTGGTGCTCACCCTTGAGCCGTCGGACCCGAGATCCGCCGGCGCCGGCGAGATGCAGCTGACCAGGTCCACCGTGACGTCGCTCCGTTATGGGAACATCACCAGCGCCGCCGACGTAGCCGAGATGCAGCGGATCCTGTCCCAGCTTGCGGAGGCGGTCAAGCCGGAGGAGAAGCCCGTCGCGCCTCAGTTCGAGATGGGGCTACCCGCTCCCATCGGCAGCGTGGCGGTGGAGCTGTCCAGCCAGGCGGCGAAGCGCCCTGCGGGACTGGACGCCCCAGGCGTGGCTTCGGAGCCTGACGAAGAACCCCAGACCGGCTTCGACCTGTCCACCAAGGTGCATCTCGCCGACATCCTGAAGGTCTCCGCCGCGTTCTTCACCGATGACGCCTCGGAGAACAGGGAAACCGCTGCAGCTGTAGGTGTGAGGCTGGGCGAGAACGACGAAGCTGGCTTCGTCGTCGGGCACAGGGTGACGGAGTCGGCCTCGGATCCGGCGAAAGCGGTGAAGGAGACCATGACGTCGGTGGACGTCAGGTACTCCCTTCCCGACATCACGGGAAAGATCGTGGCCAACGACTCGCTGACCGTGAGGGCCGGATACGAGCTGTACGAGAGGGGAACTGGCTCATCGTCAGCGGATGAGACCAGCCTCCAGACCACGGCATCGCTGGTCATCGACTACAAGCTGCTCTTGGGCGACGCGGCGTTCCTGCAGGCGGGATACAGATACGAGCGCATACGCGACCTGATCGCCTCGGGGGCGGTGTGGACCAAGTCTGACGTTTACGACGACGGTCCCTGGAGCGGATGGCCCAGCCACGAACCGCTGCAGCTTACGGGGCCTGATGCTACACGCACGGTTACGTCCATCAACTTCGGCTACAAGCTCACGGGCGACACGGCCCTACTACTAGGTTACAGATTGATCGATTTCTCTGAGGTCGGCTCGTCCGACCTGCCGGAGAACCTTGCCACGGCTGAGGTCACCATCAGGTTCTGATCCATCCCCCGTGGCGACTGGGAGGTATTAGGATGCGCAGAAAACCGGCTCTCATCGCGGCATTGTCATTGTGTTGCCTTCTTACGGCCTTCTCAGCCTTCGTGCCCTTCGCGGCGGCGCAGGTCAGCCCGATCCAGCAGCTGGTTGCCATGGAAGAGGTGCTGTTCGGCGCGGCTCAGGAGGGGGCCGTTGTAAACAGGCTGGAGATAGTGGAGAGATTCGTGTTCGGAAGCCCCGGAACGGGCACGCTACCTGAAAGGATGACGAAGTGCTGGAACTACGTGCAGGGCGACCGTGCCGGCGAGATGAACCTGAAGTTCAAGCTGAAGGCCGTGCAGTGGGCCGTGTTCGGCAGCATAGTTGACGGCCCGATAGTCCCCGCGCTGGTCGAGGCGGAAAAGCGTATACTGGGCGCTGAGGGCGCCGGCTCCATTGGCGACAGGATCGACCTGCTGCTTTCGATGACCGTGCCCGGCGGCCAGCCCCGTGTCGACTACGCGCTGCTCCCCAAGGGAGTACTGGTGAAGTTCAACCTGGAGACCGCCATCAGCTCGGCGAAATCCCGCCCCGGCGACCCGGTGCGCTTGGTGGTTTCCGATGACGTAATCGTCGACGGCATGCTGGTGATACCTAAGGGCACGGTGCTCACAGGCCGGGTGCTTGACAACGTCCGTCCCACCAGGATGGGCGTGCGGGCCAGGGTCGACGTGGAGGTCGAGCCCATCGAGGGCATGGACTCCACCCCCGTCACGTTGGGCGTCGACACGGCGTCCATCACCGCCAACACCGATGTGACATTGGCGGCCGGCGAGAGTGTGCGCAGGTTCGCCGCCATCGGTAAGGAAGGCGGCCTCTTCAACCCCAACCCCGAGCTGGAGGTGGCTGCCGGCACCGAGGTGTTCCTCACGGTGATGCAGTCCGCCAAAGTGCTGGGGCTGGCCACCGCCGCGTCAGCCAAGTAATCGAACGCGGCTCAGACCAAACGCTTTCGGGGGGCCGATGCGCGCTGTCTCAAACGCAGCTGCAGCGGCCCTTCGGTGCGTACCTGTACCGCATTGTGCAGTCTCCAAGGTTTTGTAGTAACATGAGGGCAGTGGAAAGAACGGATGGAGGTCGGTTTTGTGAGGGCAAAGCGGCTCTTTACTTCTGAATCTGTCACTGAAGGCCACCCCGACAAGGTGTGCGACCAGATAGCCGACGCTGTACTGGACGAGATCCTGCTCCAGGATCCCTACGCCCGCGTGGCGTGCGAGGTGTGCGCCACCACTGGGCTGGTGATCGTCATGGGCGAGTTCACCTGCGACGGGTATGTGGAGATCCCTGACGTCGTCAGGACCACCGTGAAAGAGATCGGCTACACCAGGGCCAAGTTCGGGTTCGACGGCGATACCTGCGGGGTGATGGTGGCCATCGGTGCGCAGTCGCACGACATCCGCGACGCCGTGAACTGCGCCCTGGAGGTGAGGCACGCAGGCAACGGCTCGTCGGTGGACCAGTACGACAAGGTGGGCGCCGGCGACCAGGGGATGATGTTCGGGTACGCCTGCACGGAAACGCCTGAGCTCATGCCGCTTCCCATCGTTCTGGCGCACAGGCTGGCGAAGCGCCTGGCACAGGTCAGGAGGGAGGGGCTCCTCAGGTACCTTCGCCCCGACGGCAAGACGCAGGTGACGGTGGAGTACGATGACAACGGTCCCGTGAGGGTCGATACCGTGGTGGTGTCGGCACAGCACGACGACGTGGTGACGCAGGACCAGCTCAGGGAGGATCTCTCCGAACACGTGATCAAACCCGTCATCGGCGAATACGAGGCCGGCGAACCTCCCCGCATACTGGTGAACCCCAGCGGCCGGTTCGAGAAGGGTGGGCCCGCTGCCGATTCAGGCCTTACTGGGCGCAAGATCATCGTCGACACGTACGGCGGCATGTGCAGGCACGGAGGCGGGGCGTTCTCCGGTAAGGACCCAACGAAGGTGGACCGGTCCGGCTCCTACGCCGCCAGGCACGTTGCGAAGAACCTTGTGGCGGCCGGAGCCGCTGCCAGATGCGAGGTACAGGTGGCCTACGCCATCGGAGTGGCGAGGCCCGTTGCGATAGAGGTGGACACGTTCGGCACGGGCGTGGTTCCTGACTCGAGGCTGGCGGAGGTCGTCCGCAAGGTGTTCGACCTGAGGCCGGCCGCCATCATCGACAGGTTCGACCTGAGGCGGCCCATATACAGGCAGGTTGCGGTGTACGGCCACTTCGGACGCCCTGACCTTGACCTGCCATGGGAGCGGCTCGACCTGGTGGACCAGGTCAAGGCCATGCTGTAGGTGGCGGCACAGTCCACGCTGCAGGCGCGAAACGAAGGCGAGGTGGCCCACGCTGGATACTGTGGAAGGGGTGATAGAGCGCGTCACGTTCCGTGACGAGCAGACGCTCTATACCGTCGCCAGAGTCAAGCGGGCTGACGGCACCGAGTTCACCGCCGTCGGCCCGATGCCCACTGCGGCGGCGGGCCAGGCCGTGCGCATCCACGGGCTCTGGGTGAACCACAAGACGTACGGCAGGCAGCTGAAGGTGGAGCGCGTCGAGACCGTCACGCCGGCGACGCTGGTGGGGATCGAGCGCTACCTCGGCTCAGGCCTCATCCGCGGCATCGGCCCGGCGACAGCCAGGAACCTGGTGAAGGCGTTCGGCCTCAAGACGCTGGAGGTGATCGAGCGCCGGCCCGAGCTCCTCTTGGAAGTGGAGGGGATCGGCCCGAAGAAGGCCGAACGGATCAAGCAGGCCGTGGCCGAGCACAAGGCCATCCAGGACGTGATGGTGTTCCTGCAGGCCCACGGCGTCAGCCCCGCGTACGCCGCCAGGATCTACAAGACGTACGGCAACAGGTCCATCGAGGTGGTGCGCGAGAACCCCTACCAGCTGGCTGACGACGTGTCAGGAATCGGGTTCAGGACCGCCGACAAGATCGCCAGGGAGGTGGGCATCGCTCCGGACTCGCCCCACAGGGCCGCCGCAGCCGTGAAGTACTGGCTCAGCCGCAGCGCCGACGAAGGGCACTGCTACTCGCCCAGGGCCGACGTGGTGAAGGCCGTAGGCGACGAGCTTCAGGTGCCGCCGGCCCTGGTGGAGGAGGCCATCGAGAGCCTGAAGGGCCAGGGCCAGCTCTTCATCGAGGAGGACCGCGTGTACCTCGCACCCTTCTTCCACGCCGAGCGCGGCGTGGCCATGCGCCTTTCCGAGATCGCGGGCGCCCGCATGTGGGAGCTTGACAGGCTCGATCCGGCGCTGATCGGCCAGATCGAGGAGGCCACCGGTATCCATCTTGGAGACGCCCAGCGGAAAGCGGTGGAGCAGGCCTACAGCTGTGGTGTGACCATCCTAACCGGCGGCCCTGGCACGGGCAAGACCACCACTCTGAAGGTGCTCTTGGGGGTGTTCGAGGCTCGGAGGATGAAGGTGATGCTGGCGGCGCCAACAGGCAGGGCCGCCAAGCGCATGGCGGAGGCCACCGGTAGGCGGGCCAAGACCATACACAGGCTCCTGGAGTTCGAGCCGGCCGAGGACGGCTGGCGGTTCGCCAGGGGCCCTGCCAACCCCCTCGACTGCGACGCCCTCATCGTCGACGAGGTGTCGATGATCGATATCCTTCTCATGTACAACCTGCTGAAGGCCATCAAGCCCGGTTGCAGGCTGGTGCTGGTGGGCGACGCCGATCAGCTGCCTTCCGTGGGGCCAGGGAACGTGCTCCGCGACATCATCTCGTCACGGGTGGTGCCGGTGGTTCACCTGAACCAGGTGTTCCGGCAGGCGGCGGGGAGCATGATCGTGGAGAACGCCCACCGGATCAACAGGGGAGAGTTCCCGCTCCTGCGAGGCGCCACCGACTTCTTCTTCATCGAGGAGCCCGACCCGGAGCGCGCCGCCGGAGCCATCGTGAGCTTGGTGGCCCAGCGCATACCCAGGCGCCTGGGGTGCGACCCGGTGGACGACATCCAGGTGCTTGCCCCAATGAAGCGCTCTGTGACAGGCGTGGACAACCTCAACGCCATGCTGAGGCAGGCACTGAACCCTCCGCACCCGGCCCGCCCTGAGCTCAAGGGGGGCGGAAACGTCTTTCGGCGCGGCGACAAGGTGATGCAGATACGCAACAACTACGAGCGCCGCGTGTGGAACGGCGACGTGGGGCGCGTTGTGTGGGTCGACCCGGAGGAGTGCCAGGTCAGGGTGAGGTTCACCGACCCCGAAGGCGACCGGGACGTAATCTACGACCAGGCTGACCTGGACGAGCTGGTCATGGCGTACTGCGTGTCGATCCACAAGAGCCAGGGCAGTGAGTTCGAAGCGGTGGTGGTGCCCGTCTCCACCCAGCACTTCGTGATGCTCCATCGTAACCTCATATACACCGCCGTGACGCGGGCCAAGCGTCTGGTGGTGCTGGTGGGAACCAAGAAGGCGCTGGCCATCGCCATTCGCAGGGCGGATGTGGGAAAGAGGCGCACGGGCTTAGCTCGGCGTCTTCAGGAGATAGGCAACCGAAAGGCTTAGCTATTGGGTGATTCTAACGGACATGGAAGGTGCATCCATAGGCATCGGCGAACCCTGTACCCATCGTGCAGGAGGGATGCACCGTGTTCCATGTCTATTTGCTTCTTGGAGACGGGGGCGTGTCGGTGCACGTGGGCGGGAGGCCGGAGGCGGCGTGGGAGTTCGTGAACCTCTCTGCTGCGCGAGACCTGGCGGTGCTCACCGGACCGCTTCCGGCGTCGCACGGGTGCTACGTTGCGGAGGCCGTATCCAGGATACTCAACCGGCTGGAAACAGCCCGGCTGGGCAGGCGGCGGCTTGTGGACGCGTGTTTCAGGGAGGCGCAGAGGGCGCTTCCCTGGCCGGGCATGCGGGGCAGGGGGAGGCTCCTGGCGCCGGTCTACTTGGAGGCAGGGCGCGGACAGGCCACCGCGGTTCTCCGCATCCAGCCTGGTGTGTTAGAGGCCACGGTGTCCGGTCTTCAAGGGCGAGTGCTCCTGGATGAGCAGGCGCTGAAGGCCGTGGCCGCCACTGGCAACTTCAGCATCGGCCAGGCGGCGCCGGCGCTGGATGCCGCTTGCGCGGCAGGGCTGGTGCGTTTCCATCCGGCGGTGGGCATCGACATCATGGGCAGGTACGTCTGCAACAGATGCGGCGCAGCCGGAAGGATATATGCCTCGCCATGCTGGCGCTGCGGCATGAAGGAGTGCCACATGTGCTCCGAGTGCAGCAGCATGGGGCCTGCGAGGGAGTGCATGGCGCTTTACTCGGTGCCGGGGCCGGGTGCGGGGCGGCGGCCAGGCGATCCGGACGCGGCCGGCGCGTGGGCAGGGCCGCAGTATGACTACGAGCTCACGCCCGTGCAGAAGGCAGCCATGGAGCAGTGCAAGCAGTGGTACTGCGACGGCGACGGCGGCGAGCTGCTGGTGTGGGCGGTGTGCGGGGCCGGCAAGACGGAGGTGGCCTTCGGAGCCATAGGCGAGGCGCTGCGCCGTGGGGTGAGTGCGGCGTTTGCGGTGCCCAGGCGGGACGTGGCCGCCGAGGTGTTCCAGCGGGTGCAGGAGGCGTTTCCTGACGTGGAGGCGGCGGCGTTCTTCGGAGGATCGTCTGAGAGGCGCTTCGATTCGCCCCTTACGGTGCTCACGTGCCACCAGGCCATGCGGTTCGTCGGCAGGTTCAGCCTGGCGGTGCTGGACGAGGCTGACGCCTACCCGTATGTGGGCTCCGAGGCGCTGGCGTTCTCCCTGAGGAGGTCCATCGCGCCAGGGGGCAAGCTGATGATCATGACTGCGACGCCGTCAGCTGGCCACGTGGAGATGGTGCGCAGTGGGGCGATACCTGTGGTGCGCATATCCGCCAGGCATCACTGCATGCCGCTTCCGGTGCCCCAAGTCGACGCGGGGCGCAGGGGCGCGCCGATGGAGGCCAGGGTCTTGGAGGCCGTGGCGAGGAGCGTGGAGGCCGGGTGGCCCGTGTTCGTGTTCACCCCCACCAGGGCGCGCTGCATGGAGCTTTTCAGCTACCTGTCGCGAAGGCTTGGAGGCGTGGCCGTCGACTGGGCGCACTCGGGGCGGCGGGAGCGCGATGACGTCCGAACGAGGTTCGCCCGCGGCAAGGTGCAGGTGCTGGTCTGCACGTCGGTGATGGAAAGGGGAGTCACCGTGGCAGGCGCCGACGTGGTGGTGGTGCACGCCGACGCCGCCCGTGTGTTCGATCACCGTGCCCTGGTGCAGATGGCGGGCAGGGCGGGCAGGGCCAGCTCCCGCCCTGAAGGGAACGTGACCTTCGTGTGCGATGCCGTGACCCCGGCCATCCGCATGGCGGTGTCGGTGATAGAGGAGATGAACGAACATGCGAGGGCCATGGGCTACCTTCGGGCGTAGGGCCGGCGTGGGCGGCTGGGCCAGCCGCATTCGGGGCACAGGCCTGCTGCTGGACATCCTGTTTGGCGAACAGCCCACTTGCGCCCTGTGTTCGTCGCCGGCGGCCAGGCGGGACAGGCTGTGCGAGCCGTGCCAGGCTGGGCTGCCGCTGGCGGTAGGGGCTCGGTGCGGCAAGTGTTCCGCGCCGATACGTCTGAGGGGAGAGGTTGAGGGTGGCGCGGCCGGGGACGCGCCGACGGCCCCACTCTGCAGGGGGTGCCAGGAGACGCAGCACTATTTCGCCGCCGCCTCGGCAGTGGCCGTGTACGAGGGGGCCGCCCGCACCATGGTGGCTGACTTGAAATACCGGGCCAGGCTGGAGCTGGCGTTGCCCATGGCCAGGCTGATGGCGGCCGAGTGTGCGCGGGTGGGGTTCGCGCACCGCTGCGACGTGGCGGTGCCGGTGCCCATGCACCGGGCGAAGCTGGCGCTGAGAGGCTACAACCAGGCGGAGGTGCTGTGCACGGAGGTGGCAAGGGCCCTCTGGATGCCCCAGCTGCCTGACGTCCTGACCAGGTCGGAGCTTCAGGAGAGCCAGACCCTGCACGACCGGGCGGGAAGGCGCGCCAACGCACTGAGGGCCTACAGCTGCGTCAGGCCGAAGGCGGTGGCTGGGCGCAGCGTGCTGGTGGTGGACGACGTGCTGACTTCCGGCGCCACCGCCGACGGATGCGCTCGGGCGCTGCTCCGAGCCGGGGCGCGGGAGGTGTGCGTCATCACCTTCGCCGTTTCGGTGGCGGATGCCCGGGACTGGATCGACCGGTCTCGATTGCGGTCGAATGGAGTCGAGAGTATAATTAAGCAATAGTGGCTGAACTTGGAGTGATGGGGAAGTGCTGGCTTGATTTCCTTGATCAAAGTGGTCGCCATACTTGTCGCCATCGTGTGGCTATCGCGAAGACGGGTGGACTTCGGCGTCATCATGCTGGGCGCCGCAGTGGCGTGTGCAGTGGCCTTTTCGGTGCCGGCTGCGAAAGCCGTCCGAGTGATGCTGCGCGGCCCGTTTGTGCCCTCCAACTTCACCGCGATAGTGGTCGTGGGGATGGTGGGCGTGCTGAAGGCGCTGATGGTGGACGCTGGCATGATCGGCCGGATAGTGAAGTCCCTCAGGGCCCTGATCCGGGATCCTCGGGCGGTGGTGGCCGTGCTTCCAGCCTTCATTGGCCTGTTGCCCTCCGCAGGAGGTGCCGTGATGTCCTGCTCCATGGTGGAAGAGGCGTCCGAGGGCATGGGGCTGACCCGCGAGCAGAAGGCGGCGGCCAACTACTGGTACCGGCATCTGATAGAGCACATAGTCCCGGTGTATCCCGCCTACGTGATGGCCTCGCAGCTGTCAGGCACCCCAGTCCGGCATATGATGATGCTGACCCTTGCCGGCGCCGTGGTGCATGCGCTGTCAGCCGTGCCCATCGTGTTCAGGGGCGCGCGCCTGCCGGCGAAGCCGCAGGGCCAGGCAGCACAGGCTGAGGCCGGGTGCTCGCGCCGAGAGAGACGCGCGAACCTGGCCAGTCTCATGTTGAGCATGGCGCCGATCATGGGGACTGTCATACTGGTGGTGTTCTTCGAGTGGCACATAGGCATCGCTCTGGGCCTGGCTATAGCTGCCGTGCTAGTCTACAGGAACCCGGGTTGGCGGCGGTTCTGGCAGATCGCGAAGGACTCGTTCGTAGGGCGCCCGGCCTTGATGCTGGTGGGAATAATGGTCTTCAAGGAGATGCTCGTAGAGTCGGGGGCCGTGGACGGGATCACTGAGTTCCTGGCTTCCGCGGGCGCTCCTCCGCTCATAGTGGCGGTGGCCCTGCCGTTCAGCGTGGCCGTGGCCACAGGGATGAGCACGGCATCGGTGGGCATATCCTTCCCGATGCTGGCGGGCTTCTTCGCGACGGTGCCCAACGGCCAGGTCTTGGCGGCGGTGGCGTACACCTCGGCGGTGGCGGGGCTCATGAGCACGCCCACGCATCTTTGCCTGGTGCTCACCGTCGATTACTTCGGCGCCGACATCGGCAGGGTGATCCGGATGATCGCGCCTGCCATCGCAGCCGTTGCCGCATCCGGACCTGTGGTCTATGTGCTCTCGCAGCTGATCTAGGAATCACGAAACTAGATGAGGTCGAATCACGTTGTAGCAAGCGGAGGGTCCTTGTTGAGCGAATCTGAGAGTAATATGAAGCGCTGGCACTCACTGGAACCCGGGCAGATCCTGCAGGGGTTGGGGGTGAGCAGGGGGCGCGGCCTCTCGTCGGAGGAAGCCGAAAGCAGGCTCCGCACGTACGGGCCCAACGCCCTGGCGGAGGCGCCCAAGCCCACCCTGCTGCAGCAGTTCCTGGGCCAGTTCAAGGAGTTCCTTGTGCTGCTTCTGTTGGCGTCAGCCGCGGTGTCCGCCGTGTTGGGAGAGGTGGAGGATGCCGCGGTCATCGGCGCCATCGTTCTTCTGAATGCGATCATCGGCGTTGTGCAGGAGCGGAGGGCCGAAAACGCGTTGGAGGCCCTGAAGAGGATGGCGGCGCCCACCGCCAGGGTGATAAGGGATTCCCAGCCCGCCACCGTGCCGGCGGCGAGTATCGTGCCAGGTGACATCCTGCTTCTCGAGGCGGGTGACACNNGGGTGACACCGTGCCCGCCGATGCCAGGTTGCTGGAATCGGCCCTCTTCAAGGTGGACGAGTCGTCGCTCACCGGCGAGTCGGTGCCGGTGGAGAAGGACTCTTCGGCACTGTTGGTTGCCGACGTGCCGCTGGGCGACAGGGTCAACTGCGTCTACATGGGCACCACGGCGACATACGGGCGCGCCACGGCGGTTGTGGTTGCTACCGGGATGAACACCGAGATGGGAAAGATCGCGTCCATGCTGGACCAGGCCCCCACCGAGCCCACGCCCCTGCAGGTGCGCCTGGCCGCTCTAGGCAAGATGCTGGGCATAGTGGCCATCGTGATGGTGGGCATCGTGTTCGCCGCCGGGGTGTTCAGGGGAGAGCAGATGTTCGAGATGTTCCTGACGGCGGTGAGCCTGGCCGTGGCGGCCATCCCGGAAGGCTTGCCATCCATCGTCACCATTGTGATGGCCGTCGGAGTTCAACGCATGGCGGCGCGCAATGCCATAATCCGAAGCCTGCCGGCGGTGGAGACGCTGGGCAGCGCCAACGTCATCTGTTCCGACAAGACCGGAACCCTCACTACGAACCAGATGACCGTAAGGCGTCTGTACACCCTGGACTCCAGCCTGAAGGTGACCGGAGAGGGATATTCCAGGGAAGGCCGCTTCGTGATGGAAGACGGGACCGAGGCATCTGGCGTGCCGCCGAGCGTAGAGAGGCTGCTTACGTGTGCCGTGCTGTGCTGCGACGCCAGGGTGAAGCCTGTATCTGTGGGCTCGTCCGACATGGAGCTCATCGGAGACCCCACCGAGGGGGCCATAGTGGTGGCAGGCCTCAAGGCCGGCATCGAACAGTCCAGGCTGGAGCAGTCGTCTCCCAGGGTGGCGGAGATACCATTCGACTCGGAGCGGAAACGCATGACCACCGTGCACAGGCTGCCTGAATCCTACGTGTGCTGCACCAAGGGCGCTCCCGACGAGATGCTGGAGGTATGCACCCATGTGCTGGTAAGCGGCCAAGTCATGCCGTTGACGCCGTCGCTCAAGGAGGAGATAGGGCGCACCAACGCCCATCTGGCCGAGGCCGCCCTCAGGGTGTTGGGAGTCGCCCGGAGGGAGCTACCCGAGCTTCCTGCTGACATCTCCGTCGGCAGCGTGGAGAAGGGCATGGTCTTCCTGGGCCTAGTCGGCATGCAGGATCCGCCCAGGCCCGAGGCGGCGGCTGCGGTGGCGGAGTGCCGAGAGGCGGGGATCACTCCGGTGATGATCACCGGCGACCACAAGAACACCGCCGTGGCGATAGCCCGCGACATAGGCATCATGACTGAAGGGTCCATCGCCGTGCTCGGCTCCGAGCTGGCACAGATGAGCGACGAGGAGCTAGACGCCGAGGTGGAGTCCATCAGCGTGTACGCACGGGTGGCTCCCGAGCACAAGGTGCGTATCGTTTCGGCATGGCGCCGAAAGGGCAAGGTGGTGGCCATGACCGGCGACGGCGTCAACGACGCCCCTGCCCTGAAGGCTGCCGACATCGGCGCTGCCATGGGCAAGACCGGCACCGACGTGGCGAAGAGCGCGTCCCACATGATCCTGGCCGATGACAACTTCGCCACCATAGTCGCCGCCGTGCGGGAAGGCCGCGTGGTGTTCGACAATATCAAGAAGGCCGTTTTCTACCTCACGTCCTGCAACCTCGGCGAGATAATGGTGATATTCACCGCGATCCTGCTGGGGCTGCCGAGGCCGCTGTTGCCCATCCAGATACTGTGGCTGAACCTGATCACAGACGGTCTGCCGGCCCTGGCGTTAGGTGTGGACCCGCCGGCGAGGGACCTGATGAAGCGCAAGCCCCGCGGGCGCCACGAACCTGTGGTGAGCCGCGCCGGCCTGGTTCGCCTGGCTGTGTACGGTCTGGCCATCGGCGGACTGGGGCTCTGGTCCTTCGCGGTGGGGCTGGGATGGCCCGGCGAGCTGCACATCACGGAGGAAAGACTGCTGCATGCTCGAACGATGTGCCTCCTTACCATGAGCTTCGCGCAGCTGTTCCACGCGTTTAGCTGCAGGTCGGAGCTGGAATCCTTACTAGAGGTGGGACCGTTCACCAACCGAGCGCTGGTGGGTGCCGTGGTGCTGTCTGGCACCCTTCAGGCATTGATAACGTATGTGCCCGTGTTGAGCAGGCTGTTCAACGTGGTGCCCAACAATGGGGTGGAGTTTGCCGAAGCAATGGGCCTTGCAGCGGCGGTGCTCCTTGTGGGCGAGGTCACCAAGCTGGTGAGCCGGCGGGTCACACGGAAAGCATGACTCGTTTCCACGGTGCGCAGGAGTACCGCCTGGCCGAGTTGAAGTACATATCGGCCGACAATGGCGCACACAACAATTCCGGAAAGGGTTGGTGCGAATGGAGATCACTGTAGTAGGCCGTAACATCGCAGTGACCGACGCGCTCAGATCGTACGCCGAGAAAAAGGTGGCCAAGCTCCAGAAGTACTTCGAGAAGGGGATACTCACCGGCCAGGTCACCATGGCGGTTGAGCGCGGCATCCACAGCGTCGACATCACGCTGAGCGTCGACGGGCTGTTGCTCAGGGGCGAGGAGCATACCAACGACATGTATGCTTCCATCGACGGAGCGATCGACAACATCGACAGGCAGATCAAGAAGTACAAGACCCGTATCAACCGCCGGTTGAGGCAGGAAGGCAACAGGATCGTTGAGTCGGCGATGGCAGCGACGGGGGAGGCGCTGCCGGAGGCGCCCGAACCCAGAGTGGTGAAGACCAAACGCTTCGCCGTCAAGCCCATGGCGGTGGAGGAAGCCATCATGCAGATGGAGCTGCTGGGGCACGACTTCTTCGTGTTCCGCAACGATACCACCGAAGAGGTGAACGTCGTATACAGGCGCAAGGACGGCAACTACGGTCTGATTGAACCGGAAGTCTGACAAGGTGAACGGCTAGATCACAGGCGGGGTTCGAGGGACTCACCCTCGGTCCCCGCCNNTCCCTCGGTCCCCGCCGTTGCTTACGGCGGCATGGGGGAGTGGGGAACCGGATGAAGTTCGGCGCGTTAGTATTCGAGGGAGGGCCCGTGAGTGGCCCCATCGAGGGTTGGGTCGCCCGCGCCCGGGAGGAGCTCTGCCTGGATCTGGCATGCAGGCTCAGCCGGATAGACGTTTTCGACGGGGTGTTCGTCGTCACTGACCGGGCGGCGCTGGCCGAGCGCGCGTTGGGCGTGCCAGGGGTGGAGGCGGTGCTGGGCGAGGGCCGCGGCTTCCATTTCGGGCGGCGCCTCAATGAAGCCGTAGCCGAGCTTGGGCTGGACGCCTTCGTCTACATGAGCGGCGGTTCGGGGGCGCTGATGAGCCAGGCCGAGCTGGAAGCCTTCGCCCGGGCCGTGTTGGTCGACCCCGGGGCGATAGTCGCCAATAACGTGTACTCAGCCGACATGTTCGGGTGCTGTCAGCCGAGGATGCTCGCAGATGGGGGCGTACCCCCTGTGGACAACCAGGTCCCGATGTGGGCGGCGACGGAGAAGGGCATGCGCGCGGTGGGGCTGGAGCCCACCGTGGGCGCAAGCTTCGACATCGACACTCCCACGGATTTGCTGGTGTTCGCGTGTGTGGCTAGGGCTCTGCGGCCGGATGCCGCTCGCATCGTGGACATGGTGATGGAGGCGCCTGTGGGCCGGGCCACGCCCCGCCTGGAGGCCGCCGCTGGGAGGCTGGCGGTGGACCTTTCGGAGGTGGCGCTCTTCGGCCGCGTGTCGCCGGTGACGGTGTCCCACCTGAACCACGTCACCAGGTGCAGGATACGGGCGTACTCTGAGGAGCGCGGGATGCGCGCGTTCGGGCGCGATCTCCCTGGGGCGGCCAGGAGCCTCGTGGCGAGGCTTGCGCAGCGGGCGGGGTGGGAAGCGTTCTTCGCCGACCTGGCCTGGTGCGCGGATGCGGCCTTCTTCGATTCCAGGGTGTTCTTCTCCCACATGGGAGCGGACCTCAGCGCGGATCAGCGCTTCGCATCGGATCTGTTCCTGTGGGAGGACGTGGGCCACCGCCGGGTGGCGGAGTTCACCAGGGCGGCCCTGGAATGCGGGATCCCTGTGGTGTTGGGAGGACACTGCCTAGTGTCAGGGGGCATAAGGGCGCTGGCCGCACAGGCGCACCAGGGCGATGTGGTATAATAACAAAATGGCAAACGTCAAGCGAGGTGGCTCTGTTGTTCGGATTCATACGGCGTATGTTTGACTATAACGCCAAAGAGCTGAAGGCGCTCCAGGCCTTGACTGACAGGGTTTCCGCCCTTGCCGACGAGGCGAGAAGCGCCTCTGACGAGGAGCTTCAGGCCCGCACCGCAGCCTTCCGACAGCGCATCGAGAAGGGCGAGTCCCTCGATGGCCTGCTACCGGAGGCTTTCGCCACCGTGAGGGAGGCTGCCGGGCGCGTAATAGGGCTTTACCCCTACGATGTTCAGGTAATGGGCGGAATCGTGCTGCACCAGGGGAAGATTGCCGAGATGAAGACTGGCGAGGGAAAGACGCTGGTGGCTACGATGCCCGCGTACCTCAACGGTCTGACCGGCAACGGAGTGCACATCGTCACCGTCAACGACTACCTCGCCCGCCGCGACTGCGAATGGATGGGGCCCGTGCTGAGCTGGCTCGGCCTCACCGTGGGGGTGATCCTCCACGACATGGATCCTCCGACGCGGAGAGCCGCGTACAGCTGCGACGTGACCTACGGCACCAACAACGAGTTCGGCTTCGATTACCTCAGGGACAACATGGCGCCGTCGATGGACACGTTGGTTCAGCGCGGCCACAACTACGCCATCGTCGACGAGGTGGACTCCATCCTCATAGACGAGGCCCGCACGCCCCTCATCATCTCGGGCCAGGCCGAGGAGTCGACGGAAAAGTACGCCCTCTTCGCCAGGGTGGCCCAGGGCCTCGTGCCTGAGCAGGACTTCACCGTGGATGAGAAAGCCAAGACCGTCGCCCTCACCGAGCAGGGCGTGGACAAGGTGGAGCGGTGGCTCAACATCGAGAACCTTTACGATGAGGAGAACATCGAGCTCAACCACCATGTCAACGCCGCGCTCAAGGCGCGAATGCTGATGAAGCGCGACCGAGACTACATCGTCAAAGACGGCGAAGTGATCATCGTAGACGAGTTCACCGGCAGACTGATGTTCGGCAGGCGCTACAGCGACGGGTTGCACCAGGCCATCGAGGCCAAGGAGGGCGTCAGGGTTCAGCGCGAGAGCCAGACCCTGGCCACCATCACGTTCCAGAACTACTTCAGGATGTACTCGAAGCTGGCCGGCATGACCGGCACCGCCGCCACCGAAGAAGCCGAGTTCATCAAGATATACGGCATGCCGGTGGTGCAGATCCCCACGGCCAAGCCCATGATACGGCAGGACCTGCCCGACATGGTCTTCAAGACAGAGCGGGCCAAGTTCAACGCCGTTGTCGAGGACATTGTGGGGAGGCACGCCAAAGGCCAGCCGGTGCTGGTGGGCACAGTCTCCATTGAGAAGTCAGAGCTTCTCTCAGAAATGCTGAAGAGAAGGGGAATACCCCATCAGGTCCTCAACGCCAAGCATCACGAGAGGGAGGCCGAGATCATCAAGCTTGCCGGACAGCCCGGCGCCGTCACCATCGCCACCAACATGGCTGGCCGCGGCACCGACATAGTGCTGGGCGAGGGCGTTCCGGAACTTGGGGGCCTTCACGTCATCGGCACCGAGCGCCACGAGAGCCGACGCATCGACAACCAGCTGCGGGGCAGGTCCGGCAGGCAGGGCGACCCCGGCTCGTCAAGGTTCTACGTGGCGCTGGAGGACGACTTGATGAGGCTGTTCGGCGGCGAGTGGATCTCCGCGCTGATGGAGCGGATGGGATGGAGCGACGACGATCCCATCGAGCATCCCCGACTCACCGCTGCGATCCAGAGGGCCCAGGAAAAGGTGGAGGCCAGGAACTTCGAGATCCGAAAGCAAGTGCTCGAGTACGACGACGTCATGAACAAGCAGCGTGAGGCCATATACGCCTTGCGCAAGTCGGTGCTGGCAGGGGAGAACCTGAAGCAGATGACGGCGGACACCATCGCCTCTGTGGCTGAGGGGCTTGTGAGGGCGCACGCCGACGAGAAGATGGCCAGTTCCTACTGGAACGTCGAGGCGCTCGAATCCGAAGTGGCGGCGCTTCTGAACGCGCCTGGCCGCCCGCAGCTGTACCATGAGGGCATGGGCTGGCGGGACCTGGTGAAGGCGGTGGAGGAGCTCATCAGGAAGGCCCACGCAGCCCGCGAGGCGCTTTTCGGCGACGAGCGCATGCGAGACCTGGAACGCGCCGTGATGCTGTACCTCATCGACAGCAAGTGGGTTGACCACCTGCAGGCCATGGATATGCTCCGCGAGGGCATCGGCCTCAGGGCATACGGGCAGCAGGATCCGCTGGTGGAGTACAAGCGCGAGAGCTACGCCATGTTCAACGATCTCTTGCAAAGCATCGGGGAGGACTTCGTCCGGTACCTGCTGAGGATACGGATTCAGGAGCGGCGCGCTGAGGGCCAGGGCGAGGGGCAGGAGGGACAGCGGGTCCAGAGGCCAGTACGGGCCCCAGAGGCCCCGAGACGTCCCAAGTACATCATCACCACCAATCAGCCAGCGGAGTCCCCGCGAACCCCGGCCAAGGCAGGGGTGAAGGTGGGCAGGAACGATCCGTGCCCGTGCGGAAGCGGCAAGAAGTACAAGAAGTGCTGCGGGGCGCCGAAATAGGCTCGGCCCCCATTGCGCGCAGGGAGGATGATCCGGTGAGAGCCGAGCTTGAAACGCCAATCGAGTCATTGGAAACCAGAATTGCCGAAATGAGGGTGTACCTTTGACATCGCCGGCAAGCTGGCAAAGCTGAAAGAGCTTGAGGAACAGGCGGCCCAGCCTGAACTCTGGCTCGATCGGAACGCTGCAGGCGCCACGATGCAGAAGATATCGGCGCTGCGCGCCTCAGTGGAGAGATACGAGAACGTGGCGAAGGCCTTGGAGGACATCAGAGCTCTGGCGGAACTGGCTGACGAAGAGGATGACAGGGAGGCCATAGAGGAGTGCCTGTCGGAGATGGCGCGGCTCGAGGAGACGGTGTCCCGGATAGAGCTGGCGAACCTCCTGTCAGGCCCGTACGACTCCGCCACGGCCATCATGAACATCCATCCAGGTGCAGGGGGCACCGAGAGCCAGGACTGGGCGGAGATGCTGCTGCGCATGTACACCAGGTGGGCCGAGCGCAGCGGCTTCAAGGTGGAGCTCGCCGACCTGCAGCCAGGCGAGGAGGCCGGCATCAAGAGCGCCACCCTGATCATCTCGGGCCAGAACGCCTTCGGGTACCTCAGGGGCGAGAAGGGAGTGCACCGGTTGGTGAGGATCTCTCCCTTCGACGCTTCGGCGCGGAGGCACACTTCGTTCGCATCGGTGGATGTGGTGCCTGAGATCGAGGACGCCGAGGTGGAGATAAACCCGGCGGACCTCAAGATCGACACCTTCCGTTCGGGAGGTGCCGGCGGCCAGCACGTGAACAAGACCGAAAGCGCGGTGCGCATCACCCACATTCCCTCTGGGATCATCGTGCAGTGCCAGAACGAGCGGTCCCAGCACAGCAACAGGGAGACCGCCATGCGCATTCTCAGGGCCAGGCTCGCCCAGAGGATGCGGGAGGAGCAGGAACGGAAGCTGGCGGGCATCAGAGGAGAGCAGCAGGAGATCGCCTGGGGCAGCCAGATCCGGTCGTACGTGTTCCAGCCTTACACCATGGTGAAGGACCACCGAACCGGCGTTGAGACGGGCAACGTGGACGCCGTCATGGATGGCGAGATCGATCCGTTCATAGAGGCCTATCTACGGGCGGAGGCCGCATCGGCCAGCCGCGAAGCGCAGGAGTGATGAGATTGCGTAGGATGGCGCTGCTTATCGTCGTATTGCTGCTGGCCCTGGGCCTCTCGGAGGCCCTGTTGCCGTGGTTAGTGTCGTCAAGGGTGGAAGAATCCCTTGAGCAAGCCCTTGGGGGCGACGTGGACGTGACGGCCAGCGTAACAGGCAGGCCTGCCCTGGCCATGCTGCTTGGCAGGTATACCGACGTTCGGGTGACGTTGCAAGGAGTGCACGCCGCGGGGCTCAGGATAGACCAGCTGACGCTAAGGTCCGACCAGCTGACGCTGCCCGGGGGCAGGCTGCCCGAATCGGAGGCGGAATGGGCTAGGGCGCTGGGCGGTTCCACCGTGGAGGCCGTCATCACGCAAAACGACGTCAACGCGTATCTGGTGGCCTCTCGGTCAAGTGCCGCAGACGCCAGGGTTCAGCTGAGGCCAGGACGGGCGATGGTGACCTCGCCGCTCAAGTTTGCCGGGTCGGAGATGCTGGTGACGGCTGAGGGCGAAATGGTGCTGTCCAACAACGGAAGGCTACTGGAGTACAGGGTGGACTCCGTCACCGTGGACGACAAGCAGATCCCCGCCTTCCTAGTTAGCCTTGCCACAGACATCGTGACGGTGGGTGTGGACCTGTCCCGTCTTCCCCTGGGGATAGTGGCACGCTCTGTTGAAGTGATGGAGGGGGCGGTGAAGCTTACCGGCCGCACCTCGCAGGGGGTATAGCCCAGATGAAGAAGGGTCGCAGCATCACAAGAAGCGCCCTCACGCTGATAGTGTTGTTCTCCACGGTCCTTGCGGCCGCGATGGCCCTGCCCAGGCATCGGGCGGAGGCGAAGTACCGCGAGGTGGCGGTGTGCATCGATTTCAGGGAGGGGCTGGCCTTCGCGAGACGGATGGGAATCCCCCCGGACCGGTACTTTGCGGACCTCGCCAAACTGGGTGTAGGCTGGCTGGCGATTGAAGAGGACACCCTTCGGACGTTGGCGGAGGCGGGCGACATCTGGCTGATGTCGGGCTCGGAGTTTGCGGCACTGGTGGCGGGCGACGCCGAGGTGGCGCCGCGAGCTGCTGTTGCCGCTGACGGTGCCGCTGTCGCCGGCGGTAACGGTGACGGCAACCCCCATGCCTGGAGCTTGGAAGCGTGGACCACGGTGGTCGTGCCCATGACGGAGGAGGGCGCGGCGTTGCTGGCATCCCGGCTGCATGTCCGCTTGCACCCGTCGGTGGACGTGCGGACGGTACCGTGGAACGACACCCAGGCCTATATCATCTCCCTTCCGATGGGCGAGGCCGGACCTGTCAACCTTGGGATAAGGCCATCCAGCATCGCCCTGGCCTCGCGCGTGGGGATGGACGTGGTGGTTCGGTTTTCGAACTGGCCAGGGATATCGGAAAAGTGGATCGACACCGCGGTTCGGGAGGCCGCGGCAGGGGGCGGCCGGCGCATCGCGGTGTTCTCAGGAACCGAGATAATGGGCTACCCGGCGCTGGTGCGACATACCGCCAGGGCGTTGGCAAGCCACGACATTGCATACGGCGACATAGAGTTCTCGCCGCAGGCCGGCGCAGCCGAGATCATCGCTGGGCTTGGCGGCGATTTCGTGCGCGTCCACAGCATCAGTCGGGCAGAGGTAGACAAGGGCCTGTCTGTGGACACCATGGTGGAAAGGTATGTCCGGGCAGCGCGGGAGCGCAACATCCGGCTCATGTACACGCGTCCCCTCAACAGGCAGCTGGACTCGAGGCAGCTGGAAGAGCTGAACCGCGAGTTCTTCTCGAAGCTTTCGGAATCGCTGGTGGATGCCGGCTTCGGCCTGGGCCATCCAGGTTCGCTTGACAGGATAGGCGCAGGGCTTCTCCCCGCCGCCGGTCTGGTGCTGGGGATCGCTGCGGCAGGGCTGCTCATAGTGGACCTCATGTGTGCGGTGCCTCTGGCCATTGCCGCCGGGCTGCTGGCGGTTGCGGCGGCGGGGTTCGCCGGGCTGTGGGCCATGGGGTACGAGGTGCTCTCCAGGCAAGCGGCTGCGCTGGCCGCCGCGGTGTTGTTCCCGTCGCTATCGGCGTTCGTTCTGCTGAAGCCGTTTGACGAGACGCCCCAGGGGTTTGCCGGCTGGGCCTGGGCCGCCCTGAAACGCCTTGTTGTTGCCTCTGCGTGTTCAGTATCGGGAGGGTTGGTACTGGCAGCATGCATCACCACGTCCGCCTTCATGCTCAAGGCGAATCAGTTCTTAGGCGTGAAGCTCATGCACGTGGCGCCCTTCGCCACGCTTCTCCTGGCCTACTGGCACTACTACGTGCGCAGACCCGGCGAGAGCTGGCTCAGGTCTATTGTGAGGATCGCCAACTCGCCGGTGCTCCTCTGGCATGCGGCGGCAGCCGCCGTCATCGCTGCGCTGGGCCTGGTCTACATAGTGCGTACAGGGAACACTTCATCCATCTCCCTGCTGCCGTCATCTGCGGAGCAGGCCATGAGAGCCATCCTGGAGCGGGTGCTCCCGGCGCGGCCGAGAACCAAGGAGTTCCTGATAGGGCACCCCGCGTTCATTGCCAGCATCGGGCTGCTGGCGGCCGGGGGCACGGCGCTGCTTCTACCGGCCTCGGCGCTTGCCATGATAGGCCAAGTTTCCATAGTCAACACCTTCGCTCATCTGCACACGCCTATAGGCCTCACGCTGGTCAGGGTGGCCCTGGGCCTGGCGCTGGGAGCCGCCGTGGGGCTGGTGGCTGCGCCGATGGTGGTCTGGGCTTACAGGCTGGCGAACCGCTCGCTGAGGAGTGCGGGGTGATGGGCCTGTGCGGATCGTAGTCTCCGGGTACCACGGCATGGGCAATACCGGCGACGAGGCGGTACTCGAGGCGTTCCTGCAGGGCGTTCGGAAGGTTCTGCCCCAGGCGCGCCTTACCGTGCTGTCGGGGGATCCGGAAAGCACCGAGCGGGCGTACGGTGTGGACTCCGTGAGCAGAACGCATCTGCCCAGCATCGTGCGGGCGCTCAGAGACGCGGACCTGTTGGTGAGCGGCGGGGGAAGCCTCCTTCAGGATGTGACCGGGCCGTTTACGGTGCCGTATTACACAGGGATCATGCTGCTGGCGTACCTCATGCGCGTTCCTGTGGCGGTGTACGCCCAGGGCCTGGGGCCGCTTCGCGGGCGTCTCAGCCGGCACCTGGCCCGGATCGGGCTGAGCCGCGCCGCGGTGTTGAGCCTCCGGGACGCCGAGTCTGTGCAGCTGCTTCGCCAGATAGGCATTGGCCGGCGCGACGTGCACCTTGTGGCGGATCCGGCCTTCGCGCTGTCTCCACAGGACTCCCCTGAGGCCAGGCGCATCGGGGATCGGGAGGGCGTGGTGATGTTCGCCCTCCGCCCGTGGGATGTGGGCAGGGACATCACTCCGGAGTACGCGGAGTGTGCGAGAAGGGTCAGGGTGGAGCTAGGCGCCGACGTGGTGTTCGTGGCTTTCCATCCCTGCGCCGACCTGGAGCTGGCGAAGCGTCTGGCGGAGCTCACCGGCGGCGCCACGGTGATAACCTTCGACATGACCCCCGGGCAGGCCCTGGGCGTTGTTGGCAGTGCCCAGCTGGTGGTGGGCATGAGGCTCCATTCCCTGATATTCGCGGCGTCCGCAGGGGTGCCTGCGGTGGCCATCGAGTACGACCCGAAGGTAAGGGCCCTGTGCGAGCGCGTGGGCACCACCCATGTGCTTCCCGCAGGCGTCTCCGGTGACGTGCTCTACGAGACCATAGCCCGAGCCTGGAGCGCGCGGGAGCGGCTCCGCGCGGAACAGGTGCTGTCGGTTGACGAGTTGCGGGAGGGAGCCAGGGTTGCCACGGAGCTGGCGCTGAGGCCCCTTCTTGACGGGAAGGGGGAGGGCGGTGCACGTGGCTGCGGCGAAGGCGGGCGCAGAGTCCCGCGGCGAGCGCGATGAGCAGGCCGGGCAGCGGGGTGACCTGCGGGGCCCGGGGCATGACAGGCCGAGGGCCACGATACTAGGGGTGCCTGTGGACTGTGTGGGTCCTGAGGAGGCCGTGTCGCGTTGCGCAGAGCTGGTGAGTTCAGGGCGTGGCGGGCACGTGGTGACCCTCAACCCCGAGATGGTGTTGGCCTGTCAGCGCGATCCCGAGCTCATGCAGGCGGTGCGCGGGGCTGACCTTGTGGTGCCTGACGGCATCGGCGTCGTGCTGGGCCTGAGGCTCCTTGGCTGGAACGCGCCGGGCCGGGTGCCCGGCATAGAGCTGGCAACGGAACTGATGAAGACGTGCGCCGCCGCAGGCCGCGGCGTGTTCATGGTGGGGGCGAGGCCAGGCGTGGCCGACGAGGCCGCTCGGCGGATGGCCCAGAGCATCCCCGAGCTTCGCATCGCAGGGGTGCACCACGGCTACTTCGGTCACCACGAGGAGGGCCAGGTGTTGCAGGCGATAGGCGACTCCCGGCCCGGATGCGTGCTGGTTGGGCTGGGCGCAGGCAGGCAGGAGAAGTGGATCGCAAGGGTGCGAGCGAACGCGACCCCGGGTGCCGTGTGGGTGGGGGTCGGAGGATCGTTCGACGTGATGGCGGGAGCTTTGAGGAGGGCGCCTGAGGCTTGGCGCAGGCTGGGCCTGGAGTGGCTATACAGGTTGCTGCAGGAGCCCAGGAGGCTGGGGAGGATGGCTTCGCTGCCAGTTTTCGCTATGCGCGTGGCGCTTGAAGCCATCAGGGGCGGAGGCAGAAGGCATACCAAGCTTACATAAGGGAGTTGACACCATTGCCGCGCGTGATACTGCGCAGCCACGAAGAGTTGGAGGAGGCTGCGAGAAGGATACGCAAGCACATCATCAGGATGACCGGGAGCGCGGGCTCAGGCCATCCCGGCGGTTCGCTATCAGCCGCCGACATAGTTACGGTGCTTTACATGAACGAGATGAACTACAGGCCCGAGGAGCCTGATTGGCCGGGCCGCGACAGGTTCGTGCTATCAAAGGGGCACGCGGCCCCGGTGCTGTACGCCGCGCTGGCTGAAGCCGGGTTCTTTCCTGTGGATGACCTGCTCACCCTAAGGCAGTGGGGCTCGCACCTGCAGGGACATCCCGACATGCGCAGCACGCCCGGCGTGGAGATGTCCACGGGCTCGTTGGGGCAGGGCCTTTCCGCAGCGTGTGGCATGGCAATAGCGGCGAAGATCGACGGGCAGCCGTGGCGGGTCTACGCGTTGGTGGGCGACGGCGAGATGCAGGAAGGCCAGATCTGGGAGGCTGCCATGACAGCGGCTCACCGGCGCCTCGACAACCTGGTGACCTTCATCGACCACAACGGCCTTCAGATAGACGGGACCTGTGAGGAAGTGAAATCCATGCGTAACCCGGGCGCACGGTTCGCGGCGTTCGGATGGCACGTGATGGAGATCGACGGGCACAGCATCCCCCAGATCATGGACGCGCTGGCCAAGGCCAGGCAGGTGAAGGGCGCTCCCACCTGTATAGTGGCGCGTACCGTGAAGGGCAAAGGGGTCTCGTTCATGGAGAACCAGGTGGGCTGGCACGGCACCGCCCCCAAGGCTGACCAGGTGGAACAGGCCCTTAGGGAGCTGGATGAGGCAGGCGCCGGCGAGGGAGGTGGCAACTGATGGCCGAGATGATAGCTACTAGAGTTGCATATGGACGAGCCCTCGCCAGGTTAGGTGCCCAGCGCGGCGACGTGGTGGTGCTGGATGCGGACCTGTCTAAGTCCACCATGACGCACGAATTCGCGAAGGCCTATCCGGAGAGGTTCGTCCAGATGGGCATCGCCGAGCAGGACATGATGGGCACCGCAGCCGGCCTGGCCGCTGCCGGAAAGGTGGCATACGCCAGCACCTTCGCCATGTTCGCCGCGGGGCGCGCATACGACCAGGTGCGAAACAGCATCTGCTATTCCAACCTCAATGTGAAGATCTGCGCCACCCATGCGGGACTCACCGTGGGCGAGGACGGCGGATCCCACCAGTGCCTGGAGGACATCGCCCTGATGAGGGTGATCCCCAACATGAAGGTGTTCGTGCCGTCTGACGCGGTGCTGACGGAATGGTTGGTAAGGCAGGTGGCCGACGTTTCGGGGCCGGTGTACGTGAGGCTCGGCCGGCCGGCAGTTCCCGTGATCTACCACCCGGAGCAGCGCTTCGAGCTGGGCAAGGCGGTAACGCTGAGGGAGGGCTCCGACGTTGCCATCGTGGCGTGCGGCGTGATGGTGGCGAGGGCCCTTGACGCCGCCGACATCCTGGCCCAGCAGGGAATCAGCGCCCGGGTGCTGGATATGTTCAGCATCAAGCCAATCGATGCCGAAGCCATCGATGGTGCCGCCGCCCATTGCGGAGCCATCGTCACGGCCGAGGAGCACTCAGTGATCGGGGGGCTCGGCGGCGCCGTGGCGGAGGCGGTGACATCGGGCATCTGTGTGCCGGTGGAGCGGGTAGGGGTGAACGACAGGTTCGGCAAGTCCGGCAAGCCTGACCAGCTCATGGAGGTTTACGGCCTCACTGCGAAGGCCGTCGCCGAGGCCGCCATGAGGGCGATCGCCAGGAAGCGCTGACAGACGCGGCAGATCGTTCGCTGGCAGCCTCGGGTTTACGCCCCTGACCGGCAGGAATTCGCCGTTTCGGAGAAGAACAGTTTTCCGATACGTGTGTCCTGCACGAGACGGGGTGTTTTCGTTTGGTCCGCATGTACGGAGTGACCAAGGTATATCCAGGGGACGTGGTTGCCCTGGATGATGTGTACCTTACCGTTGAGAAAGGGGACTTCGTGTTCATAGTCGGCCAGTCGGGCGCGGGAAAGTCAACGCTCCTGTCACTGATCTACAGGGGCACCGTCCCCACCCGGGGGCAGGTGTTCGTTGACGGCAGGAACATCGTGAGGCTGAGGCGGCGGGAAGTCCCTCTCTTGCGCCGCAAGATCGGCGCGATATACCAGGACTTCAAGCTGCTGCCCGACCGTACGGTCTACGATAACGTCGCGTTCGCCCTGGAGGTAATCGAGGCGCCGCCGAAGGACATATCCAGGAAGGTGTCGCAGGCCCTGGAGATGGTGGGGCTGTCCGGCAAGGCCACCTGTCTGCCTGATCAGCTCTCCGGCGGAGAGCAGCAGCGCGTGGCCATCGCGCGGGCCGTTGTGAACGACCCCTTGATCCTGGTGGCGGACGAGCCCACCGGGAACCTCGACCCTGAAACCTCCAACGGCATCATGGCCCTGCTCAGCGACGTGAACTGCAGGGGCACCACGGTGATAATGGCCACACACAACCAGGCCATCGTGGACCGAATGCGCAGGCGAGTGGTGGAGATCGAGGCCGGCAGGATCGTCCGCGACGAGAGGCAGGGGACTTACTGCCATGAGGCTTAGGACCATTGCCACGCTGACTTCGCAGGCGGTGAGGAACCTCAAGAGGCCCACGTGCATGACCACTACGGTGGTGGTGATGGCTTGCATGCTGGCGCTGAGCCTGTTCACCCTGGTGGCCGTGAACCTCACAGTCATCGGGCGCCAGCTTCAGGCCGGTGTGGAGCTTCGGGTATTCCTGCTGCCTGACGCCGGTCCCGACGCGGTGGCGTCCCTGGAGCGGTCCATAAGGGCCATCCCAGGGGTGTCGCGGATCAGCTACGTGCCGAAGGACGAGGCCCTGCGGCGCCTTGAGGCGCAGCTGGGCGACGAGAACGGCCTATTCATCGAGGACATGCCCTATAACCCATTGCCTGACAGTTTCGACGTATCAGTGCGGCGTGCCGACGAGGCGGAGTCCATCGCCCGGCGCATTCAGGAGCTTGAGGGCGTGGAGGATATCGTCTACGGCCGAGAGATGGTGCGGAACCTCGTGGGCGCCCTGCGGGTGATGTGGGCGGCCACAGGCGCCATCGCCGTGGTGGTCCTCGTGGGAGCGTCGATGGTGGTGGCCAACACCATCAAGCTGAGCGTGCTGGCGCACAACCGAGAGATCGAGACAATGCGGCTGGTGGGCGCGTCCGATGCGTTCATACTATTCCCGTTCGTGGTGGAGGGCCTGCTCATCGGCGTCATCGGCGCGGCCGTGGCATCGCTCATGGTCTTCGCCGCTTACTCGCTACTGATACGGTGGATAGGTTCCGCCGCGCCCTTCCTGAAGCTTGTGGCGGACCCCGCCTGGCTTGCCTCGGCCGCCTTGAGCCTCGTTGGCTTCGGCGCAGTTGTGGGCCTTTCAGGCACCATCATCTCGGTAAGGCGGCACCTTCGGGTTGACGTTCAGGACGTGTAGATAGATAGAGGGCAGTTCCGTGCTGGGAGGTTACCGATGAGAGCTCGAATCGTGTTCATCGCAGCCCTGGTATGTCTGTGTCTGTCCTTCAGCCTTGGCGGGCCCGCAAGCCTTGCCCAGACCACGCCGTCACAGGGCGACCTCGATGCCAAGATCGAACAGCTCAATTCGCTGCAGCAGCGGCTGAATGCCCTCCGCCAGCAGTTGCAGAGGTCCGGCAAGGAAGAACAGAACGCCCTTAAGGCGCTGCAGCAGGCTGAGGACAAGCTGGAGCAGATCCAGCAGCGCATATCCAACGCCGACAAGCAGCTGAAGGACGCCGAAGCGGCCATGGAAGCGGCTCAGCGCGACCTTGTCGCCGCCGAGGCCAAGCTGAAGGACGCCACGAGCAAGTACGAAGCGGCCCTCAGGGGCCTTGAGAAGCGTTTGGTCCAGATGTATAAGATGGGCCCTGCCACATATCTTGAGCTGCTGCTCAGCGCGGAGAGCTTCTCCGACCTGGTGACCAGGTACGACATTGTGAAGCGCATCGTCGCGCAGAATGCCCGCGACCTTGAGGGCATAAAGCAAGCTAAACAGGCCCTTGAGGAGGAACTTGCCAGCATCGCGCAGCACAAGGCCCAGCTGGAGCTGAAGCGCAGGGAGATCGCGGCGCTCTCCGAGAGCCTCCGAAAAGAGCGGGCTGAGAGCGAACGAGTGAAGGCGGAACGAGCATACTACCTCAACAGGGTCGCTCAGGAGAAGGAGCGCTGGCAGAAGGAGCTTGAGGAGGAAGAGCGGCAGTCAAGGGAGCTTGAGCGCACCATCAGGCAGCTGCAGGAGAGCCTCATGCGCAGCGGGCAAACCCCGGTGTGGACAGGTGGATTCATATGGCCGACCACCGGGCGCATATCATCTCCGTACGGCTGGAGGGTGCACCCCATCTTCGGCGACAGGCGCTTCCACTCCGGGATCGATATCGCCGCGCCCACCGGAACCCCGGTGAAGGCGGCAGCTGGCGGTCGCGTAATACTGGCCGGCTGGGTCAACGGCTACGGTAACACCGTGGTGATCGATCACGGCGGCGGACTTTCAACTCTGTACGGCCACGCGAGCAAGCTGGAAACCAGTGCTGGCAAGATGGTGATGCAGGGTGATATCATATGCAAAGTGGGTTCCACAGGCTTCGCCACCGGGCCGCACCTGCATTTTGAGGTAAGAGTCAACGGCGTCACTGAGGATCCCATGAAACGGCTTCCCAAGTAAGCAAGGCAGGTGTTCCCCTTGTACGATACCCGAGACGGCATGCGGCGCAGCTGGCTGCTTGCTGCTCTGTTAGTGTTGATAGCTCTCGTCGCGTTCATGGCCCCCACGGTGCTGGGCGTGCCCGGCGGCGAAGACGGCCAGGAGCAGCCCAAGTTCAGGGATGTCAGGACTGCCATAGAGGCTCTGTACCTCGTGAAGCGAGAGTTCTACAAGCCCGTGTCCGTGTCGAAGCTCCTCGGAGCGTATCTCGCCACCGGCACCGTCCAGGGCATGCTCGAAGCCCTCGAGGATCCCTACACGAGATACATGCCCCCTGAAGACTACGAGGCCATGAGGCAGGAGTCCTCCGGCGTATTCGGCGGCATCGGCATCCTCGTGGGCATCAGGGACGACAAGATCACCGTGATATCCCCCTTGGAGAACACCCCTGCCATGCGGGCCGGCCTGCTGCCAGGCGATCACATCGCGGAGATCGACGGCGTATCCACCGAGGGCATGGTGCTTGACCGGGCAGTCTCCATGATGAAGGGCGAACCCGGCACCGAGGTGGTGCTGGTGATCGAGCGCAGTTACCCTCCAGGAAGGCACGAGGTGAAGATAATCCGCGACATCATCGACGCTCCGGCCACCCGCTCCTACATGTGGGATCCTGAAGCCGGCATCGGCTACATCGAGCTGCGCTCCTTTTCCGAAAAGGCCGGCCCCGACATCGAGGCAGAGTTGAAGAAGCTGTCCGCTGAGGGCCTGCGCGGGCTCATCCTGGACCTGCGCTACAACGGCGGAGGCCTGGTGAACCAGGCCGTGCAGGTCGCCAGCAAGTTCATACCGTCTGGACCTGCCATGCACGTCCAGGGCCGCGACGGTCAGAGGAGAACTACCCATACGGTGGGCTCGAAGCTGGCTGACGTGCCCGTGGTGGTGCTGGTCAACGAGTACACCGCCTCAGCTTCCGAGATCGTCGCAGGGGCGATGCAGGATACCGGCGTCGCCACCATAGTGGGCATGCCCACCTTCGGCAAGGGCCTGGTCCAGACCCTGTTCACCCTGTCAGACGGCTCGGGCCTGGCGGTCACCACGCAGATATACCTAACCGCCGGAGGCAGGGCCATCACCCCCGAGAACCCGATCCAGCCCGATGTGCAGGTTGAACCCCTGACCATGGAGGAGCTAGAACAGCTGACTGCGGCCAAGAAGTCGGAGGCGGCACAAGCGGGCCCTGTCACGGCCGAGGACCTACTCCGCATCGATCCCGACCTCGACCCCCAGTTCCGCAAGGCCGTGGAGATACTCAGGGAGAAGATCGACGATGAGGCCGAAGCAGTCAACGTCGCAGCTTAAGTGCATGCTTTCAGCTATCCCGCGAAGCAGGGTCGCCCTGGTGGCGCTCCTGCTTTTCGTCACCGCGTTCTTGGCTGGCTGCGGACGGGACAAGCAAGTGCCCACGCAAGCGCGCGAGCCCTCTGCGCGGCCTGACTCCAGCTACACCATGGTGATTCGGGGCAGCGAGCGGCAGGACCTCATGCCGGATCCCGAGCTTTTCCCCATTGAGGACGCCCAGCCTGCCGAGGCTGGAGGGGCACCGACGTCAAGCTATGATGAAGTCGAGGTCACTCCGCTCCCCGTGGAGCAGGTTGGCGAGCCCCTGGAGCCAGGCAGCCTCGCCGGGGCGAAGCTCGCCATCATCATAGACGACCTGGGTGGAGCCGTTACCGCCACCCCGGAGCTCATGCAGTTGCGCGCGCCCCTCACCGTGGCGATAATGCCAGGCGTGGGCCATGCCGAGGAGGAGGCGAGGGCCGCGGCGGAGAGCGGGTTCGCGGTGCTCCTGCATCAGCCCATGGAACCCCTTGACGGCAGCGTGTCCCCGGGGCCAGGCGCTATCACCGTGGGCATGACCCCCGACGAGATTCGCAGCGTGCTGCAGTACAACCTCTCCAAGGTGCCGGGGGCCGTCGGCGTCAACAACCACATGGGCTCCAAGGTGACCGAAGATTCCGAAATCATGGAAGTCGTGCTCCACGAGGTGTTCGCGAGGGGCCTGTTCTTCATCGATAGCCGGACAAGCTCCAACTCGGTGGTGGCAGACGTGGCCGAGGCCATGGGCGCCAGCGTGCTGGAGAACAGCACGTTCCTTGACGGGGTGAACACTGAGGAGTACGTGATCGAACAGATCAGGTCCGCCGCGAAGAAGGCTCACTTGCTGGGGCAGGCCGTGGCCATCGGCCACGTGCGGCCTGCCACCATCAGGGCGCTGAAGCGCATGATCCCTGAGCTTGAGAAGGCGGGGGTCACCCTGGTCACAGTGGACCAGATCGCGCCGCCGATCCCCGACGAGCTGCGGACGCCATCACTCCCTGCTCAGCCTTCCGCCGCTGCGGAGGAAGCGGAGCCTCCGGACGCCACGGAACCGGTGGAACCTGAGCCGCCGGAGTCCCTCGAGCCTGTTGAGACCGTGGAGCCCGAGCACACGGAGGAGCCGTCACAGAAGCCGCCAGAGCCAGCCCAGCCGTTCGAGCCCGATTGGCGCCTAAGGCGGGAACCGCAGGCGTGAAGTGGGGCTGCGAGCGTCAAGTCAACGCGAGAGAGCCTCCGCCAAGCCAAGGCGGGGGCTCTCTCGCGCTCATTTGTTCATCCCTTCATTCCCCGGGTGCAGGTTTGAGGGGCTACGGCGCGGCGAAGCTAGGGCGCGGCGCGGATGGGGGGGCGCCGGAACGTTGGTGGACACTTGAGTCGGCGAAAGGTTGGGCGGCATGGGCTTCGGGAAAGCGAATCCACAGATCTGTGGAGTTCGCGGCTGCAAATCTGTGGATCAGAGGATCTCGCCTGCCGGAATCCTCCAAGTAGAGGACTTGTCCCTGCTGCCGTCACCAGCGTCAATCATGAGGTTAGGCGCGCCCGCATGAACACGCCTGCGCACAACCTGTAGCTGCGGGTTTGCTGAACCGCGATGGCCTGAAGTCGAGAGGCAGTTGCAGCCTCCACACCGCCGCCACTTGAACCCATGGATCAGAGGATTTCGCCAACCGAACTCCTACAACCAGAGAGATAGCCCCCCAGACCGTGGGCGCCAAGTCAACGCGGGAGGGCTCCCGCCAAGCCACGGCGGAGGCCCTCTCGCGTTGATCTGACCCTTACCTCGTCGTCACGAGCTCACAGCCTGTCGTTGGGTATCAGGAAGCCCAGGCGGTCTTGAGGAGGCGCACGGCATCGTGGATCTCGTCGATCCGAAGGGTGGCGAACCCGAGGATGAGGGCGGCCTCGCTTTCCTCGGCCACCGGCCCTGAGCAGTAGTGGGACATACCGTACACCTTCACCCCATGCGCCTTCGCTCTCTGAAGCAGCTCAGTCTCGCTCATGCCGTTGCCGACCCTCATGACCAGATGCAGCCCGGCGTCGGTGCCATCGATCTTGGCGCCAGGCAGTAGCTCTCGGATCGCCGTGACGATGGCCTCCCGCTTCTGCCTGTAGATGATCCTCATGCGGTTCAGGTGGCGCTCGAAATGTCCCTCGTCCATGAACCGCTGCAGCGCTTTCTGTTGGATGGTGGGCACAGGGCAGATGCAGAAGCCCAGCTTCTCTTTGTAGCCTTCCAGCAGCTCGGTGGGGAGCACCATGTAGCTGACGCGCAGAGCAGGGGAAAGCGACTTGGAGAAAGCCCCGACGTAGATGACCCTTCCGTTCCGATCCAGCCCTTGAAGCGACGGTATCGGTTTACCGGAGTACCTGAACTCGCTGTCATAGTCATCCTCGATGATGTACCGCCCGGGCCCCTCGCCCGCCCAACTCAACAGCTGAAGCCTCCTGCTCACAGGCATGATGATCCCCGTCGGGAACTGATGCGACGGCGTGATGCACAGCACGTTGGCCATGCTGCGCTTCAGCTCGTCAAGGCGCACGCCGTCTTCATCCAAAGATACCGGACGGCACTCCACGCGGTTGCTGCGGAAGATGGCCGGCAGTCGCTCGTAGCCCGGGTTCTCAATGGCGTAGACGGTCTCACTGTCAAGTAGCTGAATGAGCAGCTGAAGCAGGAACTCGGTGCCCGAGCTGATCACGATCTGCTCAGGCAGGCAGTTCACGCCCCTGGAGCGGTGCAGGTACCGAGCGATGCTGGCGCGCAGCTTCGGGTATCCCTGGGGGTTGCCCGTCCTCAAGAGGTCCTCATCATTCTCGTCGATGACTTCCTTCGTCAGCTTCCGCCATGTGGAGAACGGGAAGTGGTCTAGGTCCACCCCCTGATAGGAGAAATCAATGGCGTAAGCCGGCTCCGCTTCTATATCCCACCGCTCCGCCTGATGCGCGCGCCCGATGCTGAAGACGCCGTCCAGCTCAGCTGCGTAATAGCCGCTCTTCGGCTTTGCGATGAGGTAGCCCTCGTCCACAAGCTGGTTGTAGGCCGCCTCCACCGTGTTACGGCTGCAGCCAAGATGCGCCGCCAGCTTGCGCTTGGACGGCAGTCTCTCGTTACTGGAGATATGCCCGCTGACGATCTCCGCCTTCAGGAACTCGTACAGCTGCTGGAACATGGGCACGCCAGTCTCCCTGCTGAGCCTCAACGTCATCTCGTTCATCGCGTACGCCCCAATCTGGCACCATCAAGTCGTATGGAACTGACACTATGGATGTGGTCAGTTTGGCTCTATGATATATGGGGGAGACGACAGTCACAAGAGGCAAAGGGGATGATGACATGAACAGCAGGTATGAGCTGAACAAGAACCTGGCGCAGATGCTGAAGGGCGGAGTCATCATGGACGTGACCACGCCCGAGCAAGCGAGGATCGCTGAGGAGGCCGGCGCTTGCGCGGTGATGGCGCTGGAGCGCGTGCCCGCGGACATCAGGGCCGCCGGCGGCGTGGCGCGGATGAGCGATCCGAAGATGATACGTGCCATACAGGAGGCTGTGAGCGTTCCGGTCATGGCAAAGGTGCGAATCGGCCACTTCGTCGAGGCGCAGATACTACAGGCCCTCGAGATAGACTTCATCGACGAGAGCGAAGTGCTGACGCCTGCAGACGACACGTACCACATCGACAAGACCAAGTTCGACGTTCCATTCGTCTGCGGCGCTCGGGATCTAGGAGAGGCCCTGCGCCGGATCGCTGAGGGCGCGTCGATGATCCGCACCAAGGGAGAAGCGGGCACCGGCGACATCGTGCAGGCCGTCCGGCACCTTCGGCTCATCAACAAGCAGATTCGCCAGGTCCAGAGCATGCGCGATGACGAATTGTTCCAGGCCGCGAAGGAGCTAGAGGTGCCTTACGACCTGGTGCGCTACGTCCACGAGCATGGCAGGCTCCCGGTGGTCAACTTCGCGGCAGGCGGCGTGGCCACTCCGGCTGATGCAGCGCTAATGATGCAGCTGGGCGCGGAGGGAGTGTTCGTCGGCTCCGGCATCTTCAAGTCAGGTAACCCTAAGAAGCGCGCACGGGCCATCGTCAGGGCGGTTACTAACTACAACGATCCGCACATCCTGGCTGAGGTGTCGGAGGACCTCGGCGAGGCGATGGTGGGAACCAACGAACATGAGATCAAGCTGCTGATGGCGGAGCGAGGCGTATGAGGATCGGGGTACTGGCACTTCAAGGCGCGTTCGCCGAGCACCTGGCCGTGCTGGCGAGGCTGGGCGTCGACGGGTTCGAGATCAGAGAGAGGGCCGACCTTAACGGCGGCATCGATGGGCTGATCCTGCCGGGCGGGGAGAGCACCGTGATGGGCCGTCTGCTCAGGGAGACCGGGCTCTTCGGCCCGCTCAAAGAGTTCATACAGAGGGGGCTGCCTGTGTTCGGGACCTGCGCCGGCATGATACTGCTGGCGAGGAGGATCGAAAACGACCCGGTCGTCCATTTCGGCACCATGGACATCACCGTGAGGCGAAACGCCTACGGACGGCAACTCGGCAGCTTCCACACGGCGGAGGAGTTCCACGGTATCGGCAGGATCCCGATGACCTTCATCCGCGCGCCGTACATCACCGAGGTTGAGGACGGCGTTCGGGTGCTTGCGACGGTGGATGGGAACAAGGTGGCCGCCGAATGCGGAAAGACTCTGGTGACATCGTTCCATCCCGAGCTCACGGAGGATCTGCGAGTTCACCGGTACTTCCTGGGAAAGATCCGATGATCGGCGGATCCCTGTCTGAGACCTGGGGCACCGTCGGAGCCGCGTCTAGCTGGGAGGGCTTCGCTTGAGGGTTGCCGTCTACAGACAGAATATATGTTCGGTTTATGCCCCCAACAGCCGGGCCACTCGTGCTATAATTGGATACGAGTCGGGGCGGGGGAGGTGCAGCGGGTGCCTGAGTTCAAGCTCGTGGCTGACTACAAGCCCGCAGGCGATCAGCCCAAGGCCATCGATGAGCTGGTGGCAGGGGTGGAGGAGGGCCGGCGCGCCCAGGTGCTGTTGGGAGTGACGGGTAGCGGAAAGACGTTCACCATGGCCAACGTGGTGCAGCGTCTGCAGCGGCCCACCATAGTGATCGCCCACAACAAGACCCTGGCTGCGCAGCTGGCGGCGGAGTTTCGGGAGTTCTTCCCGCACAACGCGGTGCACTACTTCGTGAGCTACTACGACTACTACCAGCCTGAGGCGTACGTGCCGCAGTCTGACACGTACATCGAGAAGGACGCCGAGATCAACGACGAGATCGACCGGATGCGCCACGCGGCCACGGCGGCGCTGGTGGAGCGGCGCGACGTGTTGATAGTGGCCAGCGTGTCATGTATCTATGGGTTGGGCATGCCCGAGGAGTACCTGAGGCAGGCCGTGGTGGTCCGGCAGGGAGATGCCGTTGACCGCGACCGTTTGCTTCGGAAGCTGGTGGGCATCCAGTACTCGCGGAACGATATCGGCATCGAGCGAGGCACTTTCCGCGTCAGGGGAGACGTGGTGGAGATTGTGCCGGTGTCGGGAGAGCAGGCGGTGCGTATCGAGTTTTTCGGTGACGATGTGGAGCGCATCGCAGACGTTGACCTGTTGACCGGCGAGATCCTGGGCCTCAGGGAGCAGGTGGCCATATACCCGGCGAGCCACTATGTCACCAGCAAGGAGCGGCTGGATGCGGCCATCAGGTCGATTCGCGAAGAGCTTGACGCGGTGCTCGCGGACCTTAAGGCCAGGGGAAAGCTGTTGGAGGCGCAGCGGCTGGAGCAGCGCACCAACTTTGACCTGGAGATGCTGCAGGAGGTAGGGTATTGCTCTGGCATCGAGAACTACTCGCGGCACCTGGCGGGCAGGGACGCGGGCAGCCCACCGGCAACGCTTCTTGACTACTTCCCAGACGACTACTTGATGTTCATAGACGAGTCGCACGTGACGATCCCGCAGCTTCGGGCCATGTACCGGGGCGACAGGTCGCGCAAGGAGACGTTGGTGGAGTACGGGTTCAGGCTACCGTCGGCCTTCGACAACAGGCCTCTTACGTTTGAGGAGTTCGAACGCAGGATCAACCAGGTGATCTACGTCAGCGCGACGCCCGGGGATTACGAGGTGTCACAGGCCGGCAGGGTGGTGGAGCAGATAATCAGGCCCACCGGGCTGGTGGACCCCGAGGTGATCGTGCGGCCGGTGAAGGGCCAGATCGACGACTTGATAGGCGAGATCAGGCGCACGATGGAGAAGGGCTTCAGGACGCTGGTGACTACGCTGACCAAGAAGATGGCCGAGGACCTCACGGACTACCTGCGGGAGCTTGGGATCAACGTGCGCTACCTGCACTCGGAGATCGACACTCTGGAGCGGGTGGAGATCCTTCGCGATCTGAGGCTCGGCGAGTTCGACGTGCTGGTAGGCATCAACCTGCTCCGGGAGGGGCTGGACCTTCCGGAGGTTGGGCTGGTGGCCATATTGGATGCCGATAAGGAAGGTTTCCTACGGTCGTCCACGTCGATGATACAGACCATCGGCCGGGCGGCGAGGAACGTCGAGGGCAGGGTGATCATGTACGCCGATACCGTCACGGACTCGATGCGGGTGGCCATCGATGAGACGGAGCGCCGGCGCCGGCTACAGATGGCCTACAACGAGGAGCATGGGATCGAGCCCAAGTCGGTGCAAAAGGGCGTGCGCGATCTTTCGGAGATCCAGCGGGCGGCTGGAGGCGGTCGTGTGGACGAGGCTGAGGCGGAGGCTGCGGCGCGCGCGGCTCGCGCGGCGGGCACGGCGGGCGCGGCGGGCGCGAGAGACCGGGCTGTGGCGTGGGCAGCCGGCGGCGGCATCGCGCCGGGCCTTGACATCGAAGAGGTGGAACTGATGGACGCGCGCCAGCTCGCTGCGAGGATCAGGGAGCTGGAGCAACAGATGAAGAAGGCCGCGGCGCTGCTTGAGTTCGAGCAGGCCGCCGAGATAAGGGACCAGATCGCGTATCTACGACGGAGGTTCTCGGAGCTTTGAGTGCAGACAGGATCATAGTGCGCGGGGCACGGCAGCATAACCTGAAGAACATAGACGTGGAGATACCCCGTGACAGGCTGGTTGTGATCACCGGCCTGTCGGGTTCGGGCAAGTCATCGCTGGCCTTCGACACCATATACGCTGAGGGCCAGCGCCGATATGTGGAGTCCCTGTCTGCGTACGCCAGGCAGTTCCTGGGGCAGATGGACAAGCCTGACGTGGACTACATCGAGGGCCTGTCGCCGGCGATATCCATCGATCAGAAGGGCACCAGCAGGAACCCTAGGTCCACGGTGGCCACCGTGACTGAAGTCTACGACTACATGAGGCTGCTTTGGGCGCGCATCGGCCAGCCGCACTGCCCGCAGTGCGGGCGTCCCATCAGCCAGCAGTCGGTGGACCAGATCGTGGACAGCCTCATGAACCTGCCTGAGGGCTCCCGAATCCAGGTGCTGGCCCCCGTCATCCGTGGCAAGAAGGGCGAGCACAGGAAGGTGTTCGACGAGCTCCGGCGCGACGGCTACGTGCGGGTGCGCGTGAACGGCGAGGTCAGAGAGCTTTCCGGGGAGATCACGCTGGAGCGATACAAGATCCACAACATTGAGGCAGTGGTGGACAGGCTGGTGATCAGGTCAGGCGTGGAGAGGCGTCTTGCCGACTCAGTGGAGACCGCGTTGAAGCTCGGAGACGGGCTGGTAGTCGTGGACGCTGGCGGCTGCGACAGGATCTTCTCCGAGAGGCTGGCCTGCCCCGAGTGCTCGCTGAGCTTCGGGGAGCTGGAGCCAAGGCTCTTCTCGTTCAACAACCCCTTCGGCGCCTGCCCCACCTGCTCAGGGCTGGGCGTGAGCATAGAGTTCGATCCGGAGCTCATCTTCGACATGTCGCTGCCATTGAGCGGCGGGGCCATCCGGCCGTACAACAAAACCGGTTCGGTGCCGGAGTTCTACATGAGCAGGATATTCGAGGTGGCCAGGGTGAAGGGCATCGACGCGGACGTGCCGCTGGGCCAGCTCAGCCCCGAACAGATGGAGATCATCAGGTACGGGTGCGGCCCGGAGAGGTTCACGTTCACCTACCGCGACTCCCACGGCAGGCTGCAGCAGTGGCAGTCAAGGTTCGAGGGGGTCATACCGAACCTCGAGAGGCGCTACCGGGAAACCACCTCTGACTACATCCGCGAGGAGCTGGAGAAGTTCATGAGCGCCAAACCCTGCACCGCGTGCAAAGGTGCCAGGCTCAAGCCGGAGGCGCTGGCGGTGACGGTGGGGGGCAAGTCCATCGCCGAAGTAGTGGCGATGCAGACCGGTGCCGCCATGGAGTTCTTCTCCAACCTTGCCGCGGGCCTCTCCGAACGCGACAGGCTGGTGGCCAGGCAGATTCTGAAGGAGATAGTGAACCGCCTGGGCTTCCTCTGCAACGTAGGCCTGGATTACCTCACGCTCCAGCGGGAGGCGGGCACCCTCTCAGGCGGCGAGGCGCAGCGCATCAGGCTGGCCACACAGATCGGGTCGAGCCTGGTGGGGGTGCTGTACATCCTGGACGAGCCCTCCATCGGGCTGCATCAGCGGGATAACCAGCGGCTCATCGATACCCTCAAGCGCCTGAGGGACATCGGTAACACCCTGATAGTGGTGGAGCACGACGAGGAGACCATTCGCTCCGCCGACTACATCATCGACATAGGCCCTGGGGCCGGGGCTAACGGAGGCCGAGTGGTGGCCGCAGGCACGCCTGTGGAAATCCAGGCGAACCCCGCTTCCATCACCGGGCGCTTCCTCGCACGGCGCGAGACCATCGAGGTGCCGGAGCGGAGGCGGCAGCCTAACGGGAAATGGCTCGCGGTGCGCGGCGCCAGGGAGCACAACTTGAAAAACATCGATGTCAGCATACCTTTGGGGCTGTTCGTATGTGTCACGGGCGTGTCGGGGTCGGGCAAGAGCACCCTGGTGAATAACATCATCCGCGCAAGACTTGCCCGTGACCTGAACAAGGCCTTCACCAGGCCAGGGGACCACGACAACATCACCGGGCTGGAGCACCTTGACAAGGTCATTGGCATCGACCAGTCTCCCATAGGGCGCACCCCCAGGTCGAACCCGGCCACGTATACCGGCGTGTTCGACCTGATCCGCGAGGTGTTCGCCATGACACCCGAGGCAAGGGCCAGGGGCTACAAGCCAGGCCGCTTCAGCTTCAACGTGAAGGGCGGAAGGTGCGAGGCGTGTAAGGGCGACGGCATAATCAAGATAGAGATGCACTTCCTGCCCGACGTTTACGTGCCGTGCGAGGTGTGCAAGGGGGCGCGCTACAACCGCGAAACGCTGGAGGTAAAGTACAAGGGCAAGAGCATCGCTGACGTGCTGGCGATGACGGTAGACGAGGCGCTTGAGTTCTTCGAAAACTTGCCGCGCATCGCCAGGAAGCTGCGCACTCTGAAGGACGTGGGCCTGGGCTACATCCAGCTGGGGCAGCCTGCCACAACCCTGTCAGGCGGCGAGGCCCAGCGAGTGAAGCTGGCGACGGAGCTTTCGCGCCGCACCAACGGCAGGACCTTCTACATCCTGGACGAGCCCACCACTGGGCTGCACTTCGCCGACGTGAAGATGCTGCTCAACGTGCTTCAGAAGCTGGTGGACGGGGGAGACACGGTTCTGGTGATCGAGCACAACCTTGACGTGATCAAGACGGCCGACTACATCATCGACCTCGGACCGGAGGGCGGCGACCGAGGAGGGCTGGTGGTCGCCTGCGGCACCCCCGAAGAGGTGGCCGCGGCGGATCAGTCGTACACGGGCCAGTTCCTGCGGCGCGCCGGCTGCTGCCATGACCATGGCAAACGACATTGAGCGCCTCCTCGACGAGCTGCCGACGGAGCCAGGCGTCTACATCATGCGGGACGCCGACGGCCAGGTCATCTACGTCGGCAAGGCCGTGAACTTACGAAACCGCGTCAGGTCGTACTTCAGAAGCTCCGGCCAGCGCTCGCCCAAGGTGGCGCAGCTGGCGGCCAAAGTCCACGACATCGACTACATCGTCACCGGCTCGGAGCTGGAGGCCCTGGTGCTCGAGTGCAACCTCATAAAGGAACACAGGCCCCGTTACAACGTGAGGCTACGCGACGATAAGACCTACCCTTTCATCAGGGTCACGGTGAACGAGGCGTTTCCCAGGGCATTCCTCACTAGGCGCGTCGTGAAGGACGGTTCCCGTTACTTCGGCCCGTACACCGACGTGGCCGCCGCCCGCGAGACCCTGAGGCTGCTCGCCCGCGTTTTCCCGCTGCGGCAGTGCCGCATGGAGATAAACCCCGACGATCCGCTGCGCAGGCCGTGCCTGAACTACCACATCAAGAGGTGCCTGGGCCCGTGCGCCCACGCCGTGAGCGTGGAGGACTACGCCGAGATCGTGCAGGGAGTGGTGATGTTCCTTGAGGGCAAGCAGGACAGGCTTTTCAAGAGCATCGAGAGGCGCATGAACGCGGCGGCCGAGAACCTCAATTTCGAGCACGCGGCCGCCCTCCGCGACCAGCTCCGGGCCCTCTCCCGCGTCGCCCAGCAGCAGAACGTGGTGTCCGACTCCTTCGTTGACCGAGACGTCATCGGCCTCGCACGCGACCAGTGGGGCGCGTGCGTCAGGGTGCTCATGGTGAGAGACGGCAAGCTCGTCGGCGCCGAGCACTTCATGCTTGGCGGAACCGACGACGCCGACGAGGGCGAGGTGCTCAGTGCCTTCGTCAAGGAGTTCTACTCCGGCGGGGCAGCAGTGCCGGTGGAAGTGCTACTTCAGGTTCCCATCGACGACGCCGACGTGGTGAGGCAGTGGCTTTCAGGCCTCAGGGGCAGCAAAGTCAGGGTCATCACGCCCCAGCGCGGAGAGAGGCGAAGGCTCGTGGACCTCGCCGCCGAGAACGCCAGGGAGTACCTGGAGAGGGAGCGCGCGGTGGAGCAGCGGGAGCTCAGGGCCAGGCTGGACGCGCTGTCGCAGCTTGCGGACGCATTGGACCTTCCAGGGCCGCCCGCGCGGATCGAGTGCTACGACATGTCCAACCTCCAGGGCACCGACGCCGTGGGGTCCATGGTGGTGTTCGAGGAGGGCAAACCGGCCAAGAGCCAGTACAGGAGGTTTCGCATCCGAACCGTCCAGGGCCAGAACGACTTCGCCATGATGGGAGAGGTGCTCAAGCGAAGGTTCTCCAGGCACCGGGAGGGCGACTCGCGATTTGCGCGCATGCCAGACCTGGTGCTCGTTGACGGCGGCAAGGGCCAGCTCAACGTGGCGGTGGAGGTGCTGACGGAGCTCGGGTACGGCGACGTGCCCATGGCGGGCCTCGCCGAACGGTATGAGCACATATACCTGCCTGGCCGGCCTCAGCCGCTGGAGCTGCCCTGCGACTCGCCTGCGCTGCTGCTCCTAGAGCACGTGCGCGACGAGGCGCACAGGTTCGCAGTGTCGCACCACAGGACGCTCCGGGGCAGGCGCGGCATCAGCTCCGAGCTTCAGAATGTGCCCGGCGTGGGAAAGAAACGCCTGGTGGCGTTGATGAAGGCCTTCGGCTCCCTTGAGGCGCTGTCGCAGGCCACAGTGGAGGAGATCGCGGCGGTGCCCGGCATGAACAGGCCCGCCGCCCAAGCGGTTTTCGCGCACCTGCACCCGCCCGAGGCGGGAAACCCTCAGGATAGAGAGGATGGGAATGACTCGAAGCGTTGAAGCAAGAGTGAACACCGTCATCGGGCCGGTCACCGTTGCGGCATCGGCGCAGGGGCTCTACCGCCTGGACCTGCCCCGCCCCGGCCAGCTGCGCCTTCGCGACCTCTGGGCGCGCCTGGGCCTTCCCGACATCGAGCCATCGCCCGCTCGCACCCTCGCAGACTTCGGCATCCAACTGTCGCGGTGCGAGGCTGTGCCCTGTCAGGCCGCTGCACCCGTTTCTACGGTCTCTGCCCCTGGGGGCGCCCAGCTTTCCCCTGGCGACCTCGTGGCATCCATCTGCGAGGTGGTGGAGCGGTTCTTCCTGGGTGACTTGGACGGACCCGCGCTCAGCTTCAGCTGGATCCCTGTGGATATGGGCCAACGTTCCCCCTTCAGCAGGGCGGTGATGGAGGGGATGCGGGCGATACCCGGAGGATTCGTCGCCTCGTACTCCGCCCTGGCCACGGCCGCCGGTGCACCGCGGGCAGCACGGGGTGCCGGCTCAGTGGTGGGCGCCAACCCCGTGGCCCTCGTGGTGCCGTGCCACCGGGTGGTGGGGACCGGAGGAAGGCTCACAGGGTACGGCGGAACGCTCCCCCTGAAAGTGGTGATGTTAGCCCTGGAGGCGCAGATGACGCGGCGACCCGGAGAGCCAATACCTCTGTGATCCGACTTGAGGCCTGACGCCGACAGGCTAACCCGCCGGGCGAGGGCGCCACAGTAGACAGGGGCGTTTGTGAGGAAATCGGACGTTAGGGTTCGTAGATGGCTGCGTCATCAACAAGAGGCCAACACCCGGCCGCTTTGGCGGAAGCCGGCTCTCTCTTCACATTGAAGACGCCCACCTCAGCGCGTTGCCACTGATCATCCAGAAAGCGGCAGGCCTGTTTTCTGCCCCCCAGACAAGGCTTTCGAGACCGTTGCATCGATTCCGTTACGAAAGCTGAAGGCGGTAGCCGGCGCCGCGGCGCGGATGGGGGGCGCCGGGACGCTCGTGGGCACTTGAGTCGGCGAATGGTTGGGCCACGTGGACTTCGGGAAAGCGAATCCACAGATCTGGGGAGTTCACGGCGGCAAGTCCACGGATCAGAGGATCTCGCCCTCCGAAACCCTACAAGCAGAGGATTTGCCGCTGCTGCCGTCACCAGCGTTAGCCATAGGGTTAGGCGCGCCAACATGAACATGCCTGCGTATGATCTCTAGCTGCGGATTCGCTGAACCGCGATGGCCTGAAGTCCAGAGGCAGCTGCAACTTCCACACCACCATCACTGAAATCCACGGATCAGTGGATTTCGCCAGTTGAACTCCTACCACGAGAGAAACAGCCCCCACACCGTGAGCGACAAGTCAACACGAGACAGCCCCCGCCTTTGCTTGGCGGGGGCCTCTCGAGTCTTGATTTGACGCTTACGCGGGAGGGGCCGCGGCTGGCGCTCATGAAGGACCTGGGGGGGGGCCATAGAAGGGTCAATAAGGCACCCATGAGGCTACGTAAGGGGCCATCAGGTCAAAAGATTATGAACAGCAGGTTGACATAATCAATTGGTAGATTTATTATATTGATTACAGGTTGGTCGAAGACGGCAACGGAGGTGATCCTTTGGCCAGATACAAGATGCACGGTCCGTGTCCAGTATGCGGCGGCAAGCTGAACATCACCAGCTTCCAGTGCCGCAACTGCTCCACGGTGATCAGCGGACGCTTCGAGCCATGCAGGTTCTGCCAGCTGCCTTCGGAGTACCTGAGCTTTATCGAGGTGTTCCTGAGAAGCAGGGGCAACATCAAGGAAGTCGAGCGCGAGCTGGGGATCTCGTATCCTACCGTACGCAACCGTTTGGACCAGGTGCTGGCGGCCATGGGCTACGCGGCGGGGGACGCGTCGTTTCAGCCATCAGGCGTGAGAGGCGCCGAAAGCCGAGACGATGGCGCGGGCGCCTCCAATGAAGCAGGGGCGGTGCAGGCGGCGGAAGGCGACGATGCTTCGGACGATGAGGGCTCCGCGACGAGCCCAGATGAGAGGCGCCGGATAGTGGAGGCGCTTTCCAGGGGCGAGATCAGCGCGGAGGAAGCACTCCAGAGGCTGAAGCACAAAGCTCGATAGGGAGGGGTGTACCATGCGGGAGGAAAGGAAAATGATCCTCGACATGCTGGCCAAGGGCAAGATCAGCGTGGAGCAGGCCGAGGCGCTGTTGGAGGCCTTGAACGGGCCACGGAACGACGGCGCGGCTGGCGCCGGGTATGCCCACGGGGCTCGCGGCTCCGACCGGGCTTTCGAGGAGACGGCGGCAGCGGGAAGAGGCCACATGCACGGTTCCGAGGGCAGGCGAGGCGGACGCGCGTTCGACCAGCGCCTCATCGCCGACCGCATCGCCAAAGTGGCGGCGGAGATGGGCGAGGCCGGGCAGGAGCTTCCCATGCGTCTTTCGAACCTTCTGGATTCCCTGGTCAACCTGGCGAGCCGCTTCGGGTACAACGCCGAGGTCACCTTAGAGGGTCTGGTGGAGCAGGACAGGGAGATCCGAAGGATCGACCTTTCCACCACGAACGGCAGCATCAAGCTGCGGGGCGGCGACGGCCAAGGGTACAGAGTCAGAGCCAAAGCGCAGGTGAAGGGGGTGGAGAGCCGCGCTGAGGCCCAGTCGATCCTGGAGGAAGGCCTGAATCTCGTACTGGAGGACGGCACCCTCAGCCTGGACTGCGCCGACAAGTCCATCCTAAGCTCCCTGTCGGTGGACGTGGTGGTGCCCAAGAGCGGAAGGTACGACGTGATGCTGAGTTCCAGGAACGGGTCGATAGCCGTGGAGGGCCTTCAGTTGGGGAGCATGGAGGCTAGGTCCGCCAACGGGCGTATAACCATGGAGAGGGTGCAGGCGGACTCCATCAGGTCCGCAACCAAGAACGGTTCGCTGCAGGTTTCAGGCGATCTTGGCGACGCCTCGCTTGAGACCGCCAACGGGTCGATCATGGCCAGCCTCCACTACGAAAAGGATGGCTCAGTAAGGCTATCAACGGGAAACGGCAGCATAAGGCTGGAGATTCCCAAGAGCCCCTCGGTGGAGTACACTGTAAGTGCTGGGGTAGTCAACGGCACGCTTCGGATGGAGGTTGACGACGCCGGTGCCACCGAGGAGAGATCCGCTCGTCCTGGCCACGTCAGGCGCGCCGCGGTGACGGTACCGGGGCCGGTCGGCGGTGACACCAGGGTTGACGTGGACGCGCAGGCGATGAACGGGTCCATAACTGTCATTACAGTGTGACAGGTTTGGCTGACGTTTGCGGGTTTGCGGAAGGACTAGCTGGAGAATTCCTAGAATACTCAAGATATGCCGGCCATGGAGGTGTGCGCTTTGGCGAAGCGGCTTACTAGGTCACGCCGGGAGCGGATACTCGGGGGCGTGTGCGGAGGCCTTGCGGAGTACCTTGGAATAGATCCCACTATAGTGCGTCTGGTGTGGGCGGCCCTAACCGTATTCACGGCGGGCTTCCCTGGAGTGCTCCTTTACCTACTGGGATGGTTCATCATCCCGGAGGAACGCATTGGCTAGGTGATACGACGCCAGGTGATACGATGATGAGGGGAGCCCGCGGCGCCCGCGGGCCCCTGACCGGGGGTGTAGAAGGCGATGCAGAACAGAGGCGCTGGCAACGGCATCATGATGCCATCGTGGATGGCGAGGTGGCTCATCAACGCCTTCGCGCTGCTTATCGTGGCCCACATTCCGTACGGCAGCGGGAACCTGATAAAGATCGAAGGGGTGGGGGCCGCCCTTATCTCCGCCGCGGTGCTGGGCCTCATCAACACCTTCATCAAGCCAATATTCATACTTCTCAGCCTTCCGGCGCAGATTCTAACCTTTGGGCTGTTCACGCTGGTGATAAACGCCGTGATCCTGCTGATGGCGGACTGGCTGTTAGGTTCGGCGCTGGACTTGCCTGGCGGTTTGTTCGCGGCGATCGTGGCGTCGGTGGTTCTTAGCCTCACAGGGGCGGCGCTGAACGCGGTCATCAGAGGGGATAGGAAATAGTGGTAAGGCTCGTTGCTGTAGATCTCGACGGAACCCTTCTGGATTCCAATCGTTCTATCAGTGAGGAGAACGTTCGGGCGGTGATGGAGGCGCGCGAAAACGGCGTGATGGTGGTCATCGCCACGGGGCGGATGCACTGTACCGCCGTGTCGGCCACCGCGCCCATCGGGGACGACCTGCCCATAGCCAGCTATAACGGGGCGCTGCTGAACATGACGGCGAGGGGGCCGGAGCTTTGGCGGATCCCGGTGCCTCCGTCTGAAGGAGGGCGCATCGCACGGCTGTTGTTCGAAAAGGGTATCGCGTTTCACGCGTACTTCGACGACCAGATGTACGCTCCGAGGATGAGCCAGTACACCGCCGAGTACGAGGCCAAGTACGGGGCGCGCTCCATGATATTGGAGGACATCGACGAGTACGGGAGGAGGGAATCCCTGAAGTACCTGGTGCTGGCGGCGCCAGAGGAGCTCGACGCCGTTGAGCCGGTGGTGCGGAGCGTTGCTGGGGAGTCACTCACTGTGATGCGCTCCCAGCCAGGCCTTCTCGAGATCATCAGTTCGCGCGCGTCGAAAGGACAGGCCCTCCGTCATCTTGCAGATCATTTCGGAATAAGCATTTCAGAGACGATGGCAATCGGCGATTCCGAGAACGACATCGACATGTTCAGCACTGCAGGGATCGCCGTGGCCATGGGCAATGCGCCAGAATACGTCAAAGCCGCCTCTGGTTTCGTCACAGGGTCCAACGACGAGAGCGGGGTGGCGATGGCTTTCCGCCGATTCGGATTGTGTGGAGCGTGACATCGCGATTGGGCTGGCTTGACCTTTCCGCAGTGACCCCTGTAGACGTACTTACCACGGTCGCTGACATAGCGGTCGTGGCGCTTTTGGTGTACGTGATCATCCGCTTCCTCCGGGGCACGCAGGCTGTGAGCCTGCTCAACGGCTTGATAATCCTGTTCGCTGCGAACATCGCATCCGACTTCCTGGGGCTCACCGCCCTCAACTGGCTCCTGAGACAGGTCACAGCCATGGCCATCGTGGGCATCCCCGTGGTGTTCCAGCCGGAGATCCGGCGCGCCCTGGAGCAGCTGGGAAGGGGAAAGCTCTTCGCCACCACCCTGCGCGAGCTGGGCACCGAGGAGATGGAGAGGGTGCTGCGCGAGGTGGTGCGGGCGGCCGAGTCCATGAGCCGTGACTTCGTGGGGGCCCTCATAGTGCTGGAAAGGTCCACCGGCACCGGCGACATCACCGAGTCAGGCGTGATGCTGGACGCCGTCGTGTCGGCGCAGCTTCTGATAAACCTCTTCTCCCCGCACACGCCGCTACACGACGGCGCCGTGGTGATAAGGGGCAACAGGATTCTCGCAGCCGCGTGCGTGCTGCCGCTTTCGGAGGCCCATGCCAGCGGCATGAAGCTGGGAACCAGGCACCGGGCGGCGCTGGGAATGAGCGAGCGAACGGACGCGGTGATGGTGGTCGTATCGGAGGAGACAGGTGGCCTCTCCATAGCGTGCGAGGGCAAGCTGGACCGCGATCTCAGCCCCAACGAGCTGAGGGAGCGTCTGCGGGTGCTGTTCGGCCTCGACACGCACGAGAACAAGTTCTGGAGACCGAGGAGGCGCGTACGTGGCCGCAAGAAGTGAGCGCACGTCTACACGAATATCCATGTGGGTGCTGGCTGTGGCCGTCGCCCTGGTCGTGTGGATGCTGGCCGTGGGCGAACGCACCCGCACCTCGCCGGTGCTCACATTCGACCTGGTGGTGCAGGCGCCGCTGGAGGTGGTCAACGTCGGCCCCAACCTCTGGATGATCAGCGCCCCCGAATACGTGGCGGCCCGTCTGCGCGCGCCGAAGGAGCTGGAGACCGCTGCGCTACCCACGGTGACCGCGGTATGCGACGTCGCGGGGCTGGGGCCGGGGCGGCACGTCCTGTCTCCAAGCATAATAGCGCCTATTCCCTATGAGCTGGTACAGGCTCCGGAGAGAATAGTGGTGGAGCTTGAGGAAGTCAGGCGCGTTGACGTGAACGTGGACCCGCCGCAGGGATACACTGTGGCCCCTACCAGCGTGGAGATGGAAGGGCCGGCGAGCCTCCTCGTCAGGGTGCACAGAGCCATAGCCGTGTTCACCAGCGACTCCACTGCCTCGGTGATCGCCGTCGACGAACACGGGCAGGCTGTGCCGGAGGTGGTGGCGTACCCGGCCGGGGTCAGCGTGCAAGCCCTTCCGCCGCCGCCGCCTGAGATAAGGTATGTGGAGCTCACCGTTGCGGCTGGCCCAGGAGAAGGCGCGTCGCAGGGTGCCGAGCCCGGGGCCGGGGCGAACGGCGACGCCAAGCCGGCATCAGGCAAGGGGCTCCAGCTGGATCCCGACGGTGCCAGGCTCATTCTCACCATAGACGAGGATCTCAAGGAACTGCGTTGACGCAGTTGACGCAGGGTACGGAGGTTGGCAGCGTGGGCGTGCTTTTCGGAACAGATGGGGTAAGAGAGATTGCCAACGGCGTACTCACACCGGAGCTGGCGTTCAGGCTGGGCAGGGCAGGCGCCGCCATGGCGGCCGCAAGCACCGGGAGCGGCGGGCGCGACGGGAGGGAGAGGACCGGCGTGAGCAGGCCGCTCATTGTGGTCGGGGGAGATACCCGAAGGTCCACCGGGATGCTGGAGGCTGCGGTGGTTGCCGGGATCACCTCGGCAGGCGCCGACGCCATCAGGGTGGGCGTGGTGCCCACGCCGGCCGTGGCGTACCTTACGGTGGCCTACTCCGCCGACGCCGGCATCGTGATATCGGCCTCTCACAACCCAGTGGAGTACAACGGCATAAAGTTCTTCGGGCCCGACGGGCTCAAGCTGCCTGACGAGGTGGAGGAATCGATAGAGGAGGCGGCCCTGGCGGGAGCATCGGGCGAGGGTGGAGCCCGCATATGGGGCGAGAACGACGGCCTTCCGAGGCCAGTGGGGCATGGAGTGGGCACGTGCAAGGAGCTGGCGGATTCGGCAGAGCGCTACGTGGAGTTCGCGGTGAAGTCAGTGGACGGCGACCTCAAGGGGCTTCACATCGTGGTGGACTGCGCCAACGGCGCCTCCTCGTGGACGACGCCCGAGGCGTTCCGGCGGCTGGGGGCGCAGGTCACCGTGATCAACGCCTCCCCTGACGGCGACAACATAAACGTTGGCTGCGGGTCGACGCATCCTGAGGCCGTGCAGAGGGCCGTGGTGGAGGCCGGCGCCGACCTGGGACTTGCCCACGACGGCGACGCTGACAGGCTCATTGCCGTGGACGAGAACGGGGCGCTGGTTGATGGCGACCAGATAATGGCCATCTGCGCCGCCAGGCGTCTGGACTGCGGGCGGCTTCCCGGGCCGGCCATCTGCGTTACCCAGTACAGCAACCTGGGGCTTCACGAGGCCATGGCGAAGCTGGGCGTCAACGTGATTGTCGCCGACAATGGCGACCGCTACGTGCTCCAGGAGATGCTCAACCACGGCCTGCTTCTGGGCGGGGAGCAGTCGGGGCACATCATAATGCTCGATAGGACCACCACCGGCGACGGGTTGATAACCGCCATTGAGGTGGCGTCCATCGTGGCGGGCTCGGGCAAGCGGCTGTCGGAGTTGGTGTCGATCATGCGGAAGTTTCCGCAGGTGATGGTGAACGTGAGGGTGGCCAACAAGCACTTGTACCACGGTAACGCCGCCATTCAGGATGCCGTCGCGTCGGCGGTGGAGCGCCTGGGGGCCAACTCCAGGCTGGTTGTGAGGCCGTCAGGGACGGAGCCCCTGGTCAGGGTGATGGGCGAAGGCCCGTACGAGGCCATGGTGCGCTCGGCCGTCACTGGCGTCGCTGAGGTGATCAAGAGGGAGTTAGGATGAGGGTTGACCCTGATTGTCCCGGCCGAATACTTGGAGTCGGAACTGACATCATAGAGACACGCCGGTTCCTGCGTATGGCCGAGGAGGTGGCCGAGGGGGCCCCGAAGGGCGCGGCTGCGCGGATATTCACCGCCGCGGAGCTGGCAGCCGCCAGGGGTCGCCTCGGCGCCCAGCATCTGGCGTCGCGGTTCGCCGTGAAGGAGGCGGTGATGAAGTGCCTTGGCTGCGGCATGGACCGGATCGGCTTCACCGAGATAGAGGTGGTGAGCGGCGAGGACGGCAGGCCGGCGGTGCGGCTCTACGGCCGTGCCCGCGCCCGCGCCGATGCCCTGGGCGTCCACGATGTCATGCTCTCGCTTTCGCACACGGAGGAGTTCGCTTGCGCGTTCGCGATAGCGGTGGGAGGTGCCAGCGATGATTCTGATCAGCCCGGCTCAAGCCCGTGAACAGGATGGTCAGGCGATGGAGGTCTACGGCGTCACCGGCGGACGGCTGATGGAGAACGCCGGGGCGGCGGTGGCGCGAGTTGCGCTCCGTCTGTGGCGGCAAGATGCGCCTGGCGGGCTCGACGAGTGCCGCGTGTGTATCGTGGTGGGGTCTGGCAACAACGGCGGCGACGGGTCGGTGGCCGCGAGGCACCTGCTGGCCTACGGCGCCCGGGTGCGCGTGCACTGCCTTTGCGATCCCGGGAGGCTCACTGGCGATGCCAGGGCGGCCTTCGAGAGCCTGCGACAGTGCGTGGAGCGTGCGGCAGGAGGCTTGTGGCCCGAAAGCTCAGGCAGCTCTCGTGGCTCCGGTGGCTCAGCCGGCGCGATCATCATCCAGCCTTCCCACGACGAGCTGCGCCGGGACCTGAAGTGGGCGCACGTGACGGTAGACGCGTTGCTGGGAACGGGCTTCTCCAGAACCGTTCATGGGCCGGCGGCGGAGGCCATATCATTGATAAACGAGCACTCCCGTACCGTGGTGGCGGTGGACGTTCCCAGCGGACTGGACGCCGCCACCGGTAAAGCGCCGGGGGCCTGTGTGAACGCCGACGTCACGGTCACCTTCGGCCATGCCAAGCTGGGCCTGCTGGTGCATGACGGGCCGCGTCACGCAGGCAGAATAGTGGTGGACCACATAGGGATGCCGGCGCCCCTATTGGCCTTTGGCGCCCTAAACGGAGCCGCCCTGGAGATGCTAGATCCTGAGCGCGTACAGGCGGCGCTTCCGCCGCGCACCCCCCAGATGCACAAGGGGGAGGCCGGCAGAGTGCTGGTGGTGGCTGGCTCTCCTCCTATGCCTGGCGCGGCCGCGCTCTGCGCCATGGCCAGCCTCCGTTCAGGCGCCGGGCTGGCGTATCTCGCGTCGTATCCGGAAGTTGCGCGCGCGGCGGCGGCAAGGTATTCTGAGATAGTCATGGTGCCGCCGGGAGAGACTCTGGAGCGCGCGGCTTCGGCCGACTGCGTGGTGGCGGGGCCAGGCATGGGCAACAGCGCGCGTACCCGTGAGATGATCAGACTGCTCCTGGAGGAAGGCATCGGCGCCACGCTGGTGCTGGACGCCGACGCCCTGAACTGCCTGGAAGGGCGCGCGCACCTGCTCGCGGCGGCCGCGCGTCGCGGCGCCCGCCTGGTGCTCACGCCGCACCCGGGGGAGCTGGCCCGCCTCATGGGCTGCTCCGTGCGGGAGATCCAGTCTGACCGGGTGAGCTGGGCAGTAAGCGCCGCCGGCGCCACAGGCGCCGTCGTGATCCTAAAGGGCGCGAGAACGCTGGTGGCCGCCCCTGACGGGCGCCTAGCGGTGAACCCCACCGGAAACAGCGGGATGGCCACCGCCGGCAGCGGCGACGTGTTGGCCGGCGTGGTGGCTGCCATGTGCGCCTCCAGATCGCCTGCGCCCTTCGATGCCGCGTGCGCCGCAGCCTTCTGCCACGGCCTTGCAGGCGACATCGCCGCCGAGCGCCGCGGCGAGCGGGGGATCACCGCCGGCGACGTGCTGGAATGCCTGCCAGACGCCTTCGCAGAGGTGGAAGGCCATCCGGCCGCGCTCTGGAAGAGCATGCCGTGCGTGCCCATGAGCGAGTTCGAAAGATGGTGATCCTTGCATGAGACCCACCTGGGTCGAAGTGGATACTGACGCCATAGCCGACAATCTTCGGGTGGTCAGAAACGCCCTGCCCCAGGGGGCGAAGGTGATGGCGGTGGTGAAGGCCGACGGCTACGGCCATGGCGCCGTGCCGGTGGCACAGGCGGCGATAGAAGCGGGAGCGGAGTTCCTTGGAGTTGCCCTGGTGGAAGAGGGAATAGCCTTGCGCCGGGCGGGCATAACCCGCCCGATACTATATATGGAAACGCTCTTTCCGTGGCAAGCGTCGGAGCTGGTGGAGGCTGGGCTCACCGCCACAGTCGCCAGCTTCGAGTGCGCCGACCTGCTGGAGGAGGCCGCGGCCAGGTTGCGGCGGAAGGTGCCTGTCCACATTAAGGTCGACACCGGCATGGGACGTCTGGGCCTTTCGCCCTCCGAGATCCCCGCGCTGGTCGCCCACGTCTCACGCCTTCCCCACCTTGAGCTGGAGGGAATCTTCACCCACTTGGCCTGCGCCGAGTGCGACGACGACATCACCCGCCAGCAGCTGGGCAAGTTCTCCGACCTTCTCGACCAGCTCAAGCGCGAAGGCTACGACATCCCCATAGCCCACGCCGCCAACAGCGCCGCCGCGATGCAGGTGGCCGATTCCGCCTTCGACATGGTCAGAGTCGGCGCCGCGATGTACGGCATATCGCCGAACGGAACAGGCCCGTTGTATCCAGGCCTAAGACCTGCGCTCTCCTTCATCACCAAGGTATCTTACGTGAAGACTGTATGCGCCGGCACCACCGTGAGCTACGGCGCCACCTACAGGTGCCGCTGCACCGAAACCATAGCCACGCTCCCTGTGGGCTACGCAGACGGCTACTCCAGGGCGCTCTCGTCCAAAGGACAGGTGATCCTGGGCGGCCAGCGCCGGCCCATCGTTGGCCGAGTCTGCATGGACCAGACCATGATAGCCGTCCCCCCCGACGTGCCCGTGCGCGTTGGCGACGAGGTGGTGCTCATCGGCGCTCAGGGGTCGGAGCGCATAACGGTGGAGGAGGTCGCGGCCATTACGGGCACCATAAGCTACGAGGTGGTCTGCAGCATCTCGAAGCGGGTGCCCCGGGTGTACACCGGAAAGCAACAGGGCATCTAGCTGCACAATGCCATCTTGTCCACTGGTTGACATGCCTTTTGGCACGTAGATATAATGGCCTTGAGCGCGGGAGGTGCATTGGCGTGGCCCAAACCAAGCGGATCGCGGTTACCGTCCCCAGGGGGCTGCTGGAGGAAGTGGATTCCTTCGGCGCACGTAACGGCCTCAATCGCAGCGAAGTGGTCCGCAGGGCCATCCGCCTCCTCGTGGCTGAGGGTGCACGCTCCCAGATGATGCAGCTTATGGCCGCCGGGTACGCTCAGATGGGCGAGATCAACCTCGCCACTGCGCGGGAATGCGCAGCGGCTGACGAGGAAGCTTACAGCGTCTACCAGCGGTGGCTTGAGAATGGCTGATAGTCAGGTACGACGCGGCGACATCTTCTACGCCGACCTGAACCCGGTGGTCGGGTCTGAGCAGGGCGGGATCAGGCCTGTGCTGGTGCTGCAGAACGACGTCGGAAACGACTACAGCCCCACCACCATCGTCGCGGCTGTGACCAGCAGGATCCGCAAAGCCAAGCTCCCTACGCACGTGGAGCTTCCGGCCTCGTCAGGGATCCTCCCCGTCGACTCGGTGATACTCACCGAACAGATTCGCACCATCGACCGTTCCAGGCTCAGGCAGAAGGTGGCCAGCCTCGACCCGCAGGTCATGGAGAAGGTTAACCGGGCCATCGAGATAAGCCTCGGACTAGTAGATATCTGAGAGGGCGTGGCCCTCGAGCCGGCAGCTCGGGCGGCGACCAGCCGCCTGCAGAGGCCGCCGGGCTCGTGAGGACGCCCTGTTCAGTTCGAGCTTGACGGGAAGGGTGAGCGCCGTGAAGCCTGTGATCATCATCAGCGCCGACTGGCGTGAGGAAGCCGGCGGCGCCATCGAGCTTGGCAACTGGTATGTTTCGGCAGTAATCCAGGCAGGCGGAATCCCCCTGGCGGCACCCCCGTCAGAGGATTTCGACGACTTCGAAAGCGCCGCCAGCGACATATTGAGCGCTGGGTCGGCGTTGCTTCTTTCCGGGGGGCCCGACGTGGACCCCTGCTTCTTCGGCCAGGGGCCGCACCGCCGCCTCGGGAGGGTCAACCCCGTCCGCGACCAGCTGGAGATGGCTCTGGCGCGGCACGCGCTGAAGCGGGGCATCCCGGTGCTGGGCATCTGCAGGGGCATGCAGCTTCTCAACGTGGCTGCAGGAGGGGGCCTGGTGCAAGACATCCAGTCGTCCATGCCCAAAGCCCTATGCCACTTCGTGCAGGCTCCCAGGGCATATCCCACCCACTGGGTCACCGTCGTTCCAGGCAGCATGCTCCACCGCATCCTCGGCCATGATAGGATCCGCGTCAACAGCTTCCATCACCAGGCATGTTCTCCCTTGGCGCCGGGGTTCGTTCAGGCCGCCAGGGCCGACGACGGTGTGGTGGAGGCCATAGAGCTGCAGCCTGGGCAAGGCCCCTCCCATTTCGCCCTGGGCGTGCAGTGGCATCCTGAATGTATGTTTCGCAAGTTCCCACTCTTCCTTCGCCTCTTCGAGGCGCTGGTCAAGGCTGCTCAGGGAGGTATGCCGTGATGGACTCGGGGAACAACTCGGTCCCGCTGGCAACGGTCACGCGGGGCGGTATCGTGGAAAGCCTCCACAGAGGCTACGTAGCCGTGGTGGACGCCGCCGGGCGCGTCCTGTGGGGAGCGGGCGATCCCTGCCACGTCACTTACTATAGGTCGTCCGCCAAACCCATCCAGGCGCTCCCCATCGTGGCTTCGGGTGCCGTGGACCGGTTCGGCATCACCCAGTTGGAGCTGGCCGTCATATGCGCCTCCCATCGCGGGCAAGACTGTCACGTGGAGGCCGTCAGGAGCATCCTGGCCAAGATTGGGCTTGACGAGTCGTACCTCCTGTGCGGAGTGCACCGTCCCGTCGACGGAAAGCAAACCCGGCGCCTCATCAGGGAAGGGCGTGAGCCCACGCCGATATACAACAACTGTTCCGGAAAGCACGCCGGCATGCTGGCGTACGCACTGCACGTGGGCTACCCCCTTGACAATTATGTAGACGCCCAGCATCCCGTCCAGGTGGACATGCACGCCGCCGTGGCGGAGGTGTGCGGCCTCGCGTCTGAACAGGTAATCATCGGCGTAGACGGCTGCGGCGTGGCCGTGTTCGGCGTGCCGGTGGCCAACATGGCCTACGCCTACGCCAGGCTGGCGGAGCCGGATGCCATGCCCCGCCATTTCCATGAGGCTGCGGTGCGGGTCCGGTCCGCCATGATGGAGAATCCCGTGATGGTAGGCGGCGACGGCGATCTTGGCACCAGGCTCATGCAGGCCTACCCCGGCCGGCTTCTCGCCAAGGGCGGCGCCGAGGGCCTCTTCTGCGTGGCGGCCCTGAAGTTCGGCGTCGGCATCTGCATCAAAGTGGAAGACGGAAGCCCCAGGGCGCTTCCGGTGATCGTGGCTGAAGTCCTCAGACAGCTGGGCATGGTGGAAGAGGGAGAGCCTCACCCTGAGGCCCTGTCCGCCATGGCGCCGGTGATTAACCACAGGAAAGAGATTGTCGGCCACTACCAGCCATGTTTTCGCCTGCAGCCCGGGCATGGCCAGCTTGTCCCGCCCGGAGCCGCGGCTGACTCGTAGGGCTGTCCGCATCCTGGCCCGGGGCCGGTTTACCGCCGGCGGACGGCTGCAGTATAATTAGCGATGTGATTCGCAAGCGGGGGATAATAGGCGTAATGCGACGTACAATGCGCGTGGCCTCACAGTCGCCTGCCGGCACGGCCGAGATCGGCCTCAAGCTTGGCAGGCTTCTTAGACCCGGCGACGTTGTGTGCCTCGTGGGCCCCCTCGGCGCCGGCAAGACGGTCTTTGCCCGCGGGATAGCCAGTGGCCTCGGAGTGGAGCCTTCGGCCGTGAGCAGCCCCACCTTCACGCTGGCCCGGGAGTACGCAGGCAGAGTGCCGGTCTACCACCTGGATCTGTATAGGCTCTCCGGACCCGAAGATGTGGAGGACGCCGGGCTCCATGAGTACATCGGGGGTGACGGCGTCGCCCTCATCGAGTGGCCGGAGGTTTACGACCCGCTCTCGGGCATGGACAGGCTCGCCGTGACCATAGACGCCCCCGCTGGCGACGACCGGCGCCACCTGGAGTTTGCCGCGTACGGCGCCCGATACGAGAAGATCCTGGAGGAGATGGACCTTTGCTGATGCTCGCTATCGACACCTCAACCGCCACAGGCGGCGCGGCGCTCACCCGCGACGGCCACCTGGTGGGCGAGGTCATGCTCAGCGTCAGGGCGGTTCACTCCGAGCGGCTCATGCCTGCCGTGGAGTGGCTCCTCGGGGCGGCAGGCGTCAGCGTCAGGGAGCTTGACGCCATCTGCTGCGGTGTCGGTCCGGGCTCCTTCACCGGGGTGAGGATCGGGGTCTCGGCGGCCAAGGCCATGGCATACGCCCTCGATGTCCCGCTGGTGGGCGTGTCCACCCTCGACGCGCTGGCGGCCGGAAGGGCACACGGCAGCGACGTCGAGGTTTGGTCACTGATCGATGCGAGGCACGGCCGTTGCTACTCCGCCCGCTACCTGGTGCGGGCCGGCGGGGACCGTCCCGAGCTTGTCAGCGACTACGCCATCCGCACCATCGCCGACCTCTCAATCGAGAACCGTTGGGGCCGCTGCCTGTTTGTTGGCGACGGCGCGGTATCGTACCGTGACGACATCCTCCGTAGCCATGGCGACAGCGCCTGGGTAGCCCCGCAGGCCCTGGCGCTGCTCAGGCCGGTGCAGGTGGCCATGGTCGGCGCCGCGATGCTGGCCGGGGGGATCGTCCACAGCCCCGCCACGCTGGTGCCTCATTACCTGAAGGCCTCGGCGCCCGAGGACAAGGCGGCCGGCGGCAATGCGGAAGGCCAAGGGGCGGAGGGGAAAGCGTGAACCTGATAGCCACCAGCATGAGCATGGCCGATATCGATGACGTCGTCGAGATCGAGCGCCTGAGCTTTGCCACGCCCTGGAGCCGCGATGCCTTCGAAGACGAGCTCGCCAGGAACAACATGGCTTCGTATCTCGTGGTCAGAGACGAGCACGGCAGGGCGGTGGCGTATGGGGGCCAGTGGGTGATCCTGGATGAGGCGCACATCACCAACATCGCAGTGCACCCCGACTTCAGGCGCAGGGGCATCGGCCACAAGCTCATGGTGGCTCTGATGTGCCAGGCCCTTGCCAGAGGCGCGCGCCGGATGACCCTGGAGGTGCGCGTGTCGAACCTTGCGGCGCAGGCCCTCTATGCGCAGTTGGGCTTCAGGCCGTCAGGGGTGAGGCGCGGATACTACATGGATACCGGAGAGGATGCCCTGGTGATGTGGCTTGACGACATCGACGCCGCCGTGCGCCGGCGGATGCGTGACGGCGACGCTGAAGGCAGTGAGGAGATTAGCGCCGGAAAGACCCCGTTGGAGGACTGCTCAGATGAGGGCTAGCACAGCCGCGGCCGGCGATAGAGAGACATTGGAGGCCCGCGACGTACTGGTGCTGGGCGTCGAGACCAGCTGCGACGAGACGGCAGCCGCCGTGGTCGCCTCCGGCCGTCGCCTGCTGTCCTCTGTGGTGGCATCGCAGATAGAGACGCACAGGGTCTACGGCGGAGTGGTGCCTGAGATCGCCTCGCGCAAGCACGTGGAGGCCGTGATACCCGTGGTGGATAAGGCGCTGGCGGAGGCAGGCGTCAGCCTGGCCGACATCGACGCCGTGGCCGTGACATATGGGCCCGGCCTGGTAGGAGCCCTGCTGGTGGGACTGTCGGCTGCAAAGGGGCTGGCGTACGCGTGCGGCGTGCCCATGGTGTGCGTGAATCACGTGGAGGGGCACATATACGCCAACTTCCTGGCCCATCCGCACCTGGAACCCCCGCTCATCTGCCTGACGGTCTCAGGAGGCCACACCGACCTCGTCGTTGTGGAGGGGCACGGCCGTTACCGCATCCTCGGCCGTACCCGCGATGATGCCGCAGGTGAAGCCTTCGATAAAGTGGCGAGAACCATGGGCCTGCCGTACCCGGGCGGCCCCGCCCTGGAGCGCCTGGCGATTCAAGGCGATGCCAACGCCATCAGGTTCACCCGCTCCCGAGTGGAGGAGAACCCCTTCGATTTCAGCTTCAGCGGTCTCAAGACGGCGGTCATCAACTACCTTCGCAGGGCCGAGCAGCGTGGGGAAGAGGTGAACCTGCCCGACTTGGCGGCGAGCTTTCAGCGTGCCGTCGTCGACGAGCTGGCTGACAGGGTGGCTCTGGCGCTGCGCCAGTTCAAGCCCGATACCGTGGCGCTCTCCGGAGGGGTTGCGTCCAACCGGGCGGTTCGAGATGGGCTGAGTGCCGTGGCGGAGGCCCACGGCGCGACGCTGGTGTTCCCACCGCCGTCCCTGTGCACCGACAACGCCGCGATGATCGCCAGCGCAGGCTACTACAGGCTGATGAGGTCGGGCGCGTGCGAGCTCTCCGCCAACGCCATGCCCGGCGCCGACCTTGCCGATGTGGCCGAGCCTTCTGGCGTAGGCGGCGAGAAGCCCTGGCGTGGTGAAGACTGAATGCTGAAGGATACGGAAATATGCTGTAGAATACTTGTAAGGGCGACTCTGCGCCCAGAGGTGCTGCTATGACAACTAGGCGTCGTGTGTGGGTCAGGGTCGCGTTGGTGGTCCTCGCCGTTCTGGCTGTGGCGGCGATCGCAGGCTACCTGACCTTTCGGAACTTTACTGCGTTTCCAGGCGAAGCTGACTACTTCTCCGTCCTCCTCATAGGCGAGGACAGGAGCTACCTGCGCAATGGCGAGGCGGTGTCGGCGCCAGGCAGGATGGATGCCATCATGGTGCTGGCGATGCCGCGCAAGGGAGGCCCTTCGCTCCTGATGTCGATCCCCCGGGATACGCTGGTGCGCTACCCTGACGGCCAGGTCAGGCGGGTGAACGTTTCCATGGGCGCAGGCGGGATAAGCCTGGCCAGGCAGGTGGTCTCCGAGCTTACCGGCCTGGAGATGCACAGGTACATGTGCGTGAATTTCGACGGATTCATCCATTTGGTAGATGCCCTTGGGGGTGTAGACATCCAGGTTGACCAGAGGATGCAGTACACCGACAGGGCCGGGGGCTACCACATCGACCTTCAGCCCGGCCTGCATCACATGGACGGCGAGACCGCCCTCAGCTACGTGCGCTACCGGAACGATGCGATGGGTGACATATCCAGGACCGCGCGCCAGCGACGGTTCCTGATGGCCATCATGCGGGAGCTGGCTTCGCCCAAAGCGGCGCTGGCCCTCCGTGAGATCTGGGATATGGTAACCGAGTACACTGACACCGACATTACCATGAAGGAGCTGTCGGCCATGGGCTGGAGGCTCCGCAGGATGGACGAAGCCACCCTGAGAACGGCCACGCTGCCCGGCCACTTCAAGGGTGCGTACTGGGAACCTGACTATGTGGAGATATCCAACCTCATGGCGTCACTTGGCCTTCCAACTGGGCAGTGAACGAAAGGGGAAGCAGCAGTCTCATGCGAATCGACGTTTCCTTAGCTCCAGGCGAGATCGCAGCTAACGATGTGGCTCAGGCAGTGGTGGTGGTCATCGACGTGCTCAGGGCGACGTCCACCATCGCCGTTGCGCTGAACAACGGCTGTGAGGAGATCATAGCGGCCGAGAGCATAGAAGAGGCGATCAACATAGCCAGCGGCTACACCAGATCCGACTACGTGCTTGGGGGAGAGAGGAGAGGCCTTCCCATCGACGGGTTCGATCTGGGCAACTCCCCGTCGGAGTACGTGGAAGCCAGGGTCCGCGGCAAGAAACTGATACTGGTCACCACCAACGGAACGAGGGCCATAAAGGCGTACGACAACGCGTTCGCCATCTACGCGGCCAGCTTCCTCAATGCGGACGCGGTGTTCCGAACCCTGCACAGGGCCCACAGGGATCGGGACATCATCCTGGTCTGTTCCGGTCAAGACAGTCGATTCTGCATGGAGGATGCCCTCTGCGCGGGCCTTTTGGCCTCCAGATTCGGAAATGAACTCGGAGCAACCCTCACTGATTCCGCTAACGCAGCAGCCACTCTCTTCGAAGTCCACAGGGATTCCATCCAGCAGGCGCTCGCCGCGTCGAGCCACGGCGCATACCTGATCGGAGTCGGTTACGGGCATGACGTCGAGTACTGCTCGCACCGTTCTGAGATAGACGTGGTTCCCAAGGTGTTTGACAGGAGAGTAATAAGAAGGGCTCGGTTGGAGCCGGAGGAGTGAGACGGTTTGTTGGAAAGCATCGAGAAAGATGGGATCGTGCGTTGGGAAGATGTGCAAGGTTGCCCGGGCTGTCCGACTAAGCCCAGAGCCGACAGGCCCGTGGCGGTGGTCGAGTGCCTGCAGGAGATCCCATGCAACCCCTGCGAGACCAGCTGTCCGTTTGGAGCCATCAAGGTGGGCGACCCCATCACAAACCTTCCCGTGCTGAACGAGGATCTGTGCACCGGCTGCGGCACCTGTGTGGCGGCCTGTCCCGGCCTGGCCATCTTCCTGGAGGACGATTCCCACGGCCCTGACGTGGCCCAGGTGACGTTCCCGTATGAGTACCTGCCCCTGCCTGAGAAGGGCGAGCGCGTGCAGGCGACGAACCGCGCGGGCGAGGTCATCTGCGAGGCCACCGTCGTGCGGGTGAGGAAGCCCACGAAGGCCACGAACAAGACTGCAGTCATAACGATATCCGTTCCCCGGGACTACCTCCATGAGGCCAGGGGAATAGCTCTTAAGCGCTGATAGCTGGTATTCTGCCATCACTGGCGGGCCGGCCCGGCGAAGCGCAGGGCCGGCCTCTGGAGTTGAATAGGAGGAAGTACACAAGTGTCTGGGCCGTCGCTGAACATTGCAGACGACATCAGAGAGATACTGATAACGTCCGAGGCCATCAGGGAAAGGACGGCGGAGCTGGGCGCCGAGATCTCCCGGGACTACGCAGGCAAGGACGTGCTCCTGGTGTGCGTGCTGAAGGGCGCCATGGTGTTCATGGCTGACCTGATGCGCCACATCACCATCCCGGTGTGCATCGACACCATCGCGGTCTCAAGCTACGGTGCGGCAACGGTATCGTCGGGCGTGGTCAGGATCGTCAAGGACCTGGATGCGCCAGTCGCCGACAAGCACGTCCTCGTGGTCGAGGACATAGTCGATTCCGGGCTCACCCTGAGCTATCTCCGCAACTACCTGTTCAATCGCAAGCCTGCGTCGGTGAGGATATGCACGCTCCTGGACAAGCCGGAGCGCAGGGAGGTATCGATAACCCCCGACTACTGCGGCTTCGTGATCCCTAACCACTTCGTGGTGGGCTATGGCCTGGATTACCAGGAGCGGTACCGCAACCTGCCGTTCATCGGGATTCCCCACGACTACGTGTGGGCGAGCAACCACAACAACCATAAGCAGTAAGGGGTGTTACAGTGAAGACAGTCGGTGCAGAGACGTTCGACGCCGCCGGGTTCATTCAACGGGCAGTGGCAGAGATCGCAGAGCAGATCGGACATGGCAGGGCAGTTTGCGGGCTTTCGGGGGGCATCGACTCCGCAGTCTCGGCGGTGCTGGTGCACAGGGCCATTGGAGACAGGCTCACGTGCATCTTCGTGGACCATGGCATGATGCGGCAGGGCGAGCCCGCTGAGGTCGAGAGGGTCTTCAGGGAGCAGCACAACATCAACCTGGTGATGGTGGATGCTGTCGATCGGTTCCTCGGCCGCCTCAAGGGCGTGGCCGATCCTGAGCGCAAGCGCAAGATCATCGGCGAGGAGTTCATCAGGGTGTTCGAGGAGGAGGCTGCGAAGCTGGGACCCATCGAGTTCCTAGTTCAGGGCACCATCTACCCAGACATCCTCGAGAGCGCCCAGGGCCACCAGGGCGTGAAGGTGAAGAGCCACCACAACGTAGGCGGCCTGCCCGAGCATGTGGGGTTCAGCCTGGTGGAGCCGGTGAAGGGCCTTTACAAGTGGCAGGTGCGACTGGTAGGGGAAGCGCTGGGACTGCCCAAGTCCCTCACCCGCAGGCAGCCGTTTCCCGGACCAGGCCTGGGCGTGAGGTGCATCGGCGAGATCACCCGCGAGAAGCTTGACACGCTCAGGGCGGCTGACGCCATCGTGAGGCAGGAGATGGATCCCATCGCCGACGAGCTGGGACTGTTCCAGTACTTCGCCGTGCTGCCCGACCTTAAGAGCGTGGGAGTGGCTGACGGAGAGAGGACGTACTCGCACCTGGTGGCCGTGAGGGCGGTGCTGAGCCCTGACGCGGTGAGCGCGAAATGGGCGCGGATCCCCTTCGACGTGCTGGAACGGATCTCCGCGCGCATCACTGCGGAGGTGCCCGGGGTCAACAGAGTGGTGTACGACATCACGTCAAAGCCGCCGGCGACGATAGAATGGGAGTGAAACTCTCACCGCAGCTCTGGGCTGACCTGGGGCTCGTCGGCATCTGCGTCATCTGGGGCACCAGTTTCGCCATCGTGAAGACCGTGGTGGTGGGGATCAACCCGGCGACGTTCATCACGGTGAGGTTCGTCATGGCCGCGCTGGTCATCGGAGCCATGTGCGGAGGCAGGCTCCGCAGGCTCGACAGGAAGGTGTGGGCGGCAGGGCTCCTGGCATCGGTGCCGCTGATGGCGGGCTTTCTGACTCAAACTGCCGGGCTGCCGCTTACCACAGCCTCGAAAGCCGGCTTCATCACTGGCATGCACGTGGTCTTCACACCCTTGCTGGACTGGGCCTTCGCGAAGCGCCCCATAGCCCGCTACCAGATGGTCGGGGTCGGACTGGCCGTCCTGGGGCTGGGCCTCCTCAGCATCGAGGGGCTCGAGCCGCCGTCACCCGGGGACCTGTTGGTGCTGCTGTGCGCCCTGGCATTCGCTGTGCACATTGTGGTACTCTCGAAGTTCAGTGCGGTGCACGATGGCTTTCTGCTGTCCTTCACCCAGATGGTGGGCGCTGCGCTCCTGGCCGGGGCTGTGGCCAATGGCGATCTTGTGCAGGCGGCCCGTTTCGGCCGGGAGGTGTGGATGTCGGTGACGTACCTTGCGGTGATGGGAACCGGCGTGGCGTACCTCGTGCAGACCCTGGCGCAGCGATATACCCCGCCCACCAGGGCGGCGCTTCTGATGCAGCTTGAGCCGGTGTTCGCTGCGGCCTTCGCCTGGCTGCTAATCGGTGAGACGATGACTGCCCGACAGTACGCCGGCGCGGCGCTTATCCTGGCCGGGATACTTGCCTGCCAGGCGGGGGACGCCAGGCAGGCCAAGATGGGAGCGGAAGGGTAATGGTCTTGAAGCGCTTGGAGATGGCCCTCGATCGGGCGCGACGGGCTGGCGCGTCATACGCCGACGCGCGCGCCGTCTTCACCGAATCCGACAGTCTCACAATGAAGAATGGACAGGTAGAGTCAGCCGCCGCATCGGAGTCCCAGGGCATGGGAGTGAGGGCCCTGGTGAACGGATGCTGGGGGTACGCCGCCACGAGCAGCCTCAGCGACGAGGACGTGACCCGCGCGGCGGAACGGGCGGTGGCGGTGGCCGCGGCCAGCGCGAAGGTGGCCAAGCGCCGGGCGGTGCTGGCGCCGCTGGAGGCTGTGGTGGCCCGCTGGGAGTCGCAGTGCGAAATCGATCCGTGGTCGGTGCCGAGGGCCCACAAGGTGGACCTGCTGCGGGAGGCGTGCGCCAGGGTGAGGTCTGGAGGAAACGACGTCAGGGTGGCCCTGGCCTACATGAAGGCGCTGCGCGAGCGCAAGCTGTTTGCCAGCACCGAGGGAGCCAGGATCGAGCAGATCATCACTATGACATCGGCTGGAGTGCGCGCGGTGGCGGTGGGCGACGGAGAGGTGCAGCAGCGGTCGTACCCAGGAACCTTCGACGGCAACGTGCGCCAGGCCGGCTACGAGTGGGTGGAGGAACTGGATATCGCCGGAAACGCCAGGCGCGCAGGCCAGGAGGCGCAGGCGCTGCTGGCGGCGGAACAGTGCCCGGAGGCCGTCACCACGCTGGTGCTAGGAACCAACCAGCTGGCGCTGCAGATCCACGAGTCGTGCGGCCACCCTGTGGAGCTCGACAGGGTGCTTGGCACCGAGGCGTCGTTTGCGGGCACCAGCTTCCTGACGCCTGAGAAGATTGGCAGTTTTCAGTACGGTTCGCCCCTGGTGAACCTGTACGCCGATTCCACGCTGCCCGGGGGCCTCGGCACCTTCGGCTACGATGACGAGGGCGTGCCGGCGTGCCAGAGCGACTTGGTGCGGGGCGGCGTGTTCGTCGGATACCTGATGTCGCGGGAGACCGCCTCGGAGCTGGGCACAGAGAGCAACGCGGCCATGCGCGCCAGCGGATGGAACCGCATGCCCATCATACGCATGACCAACATCTGCCTGGCCCCGGGTTGTGGGAAGCTGGATGACCTGATCCGCGACGTCGACGACGGCGTGTTCATGGACGGCATCAGGAGCTGGAGCATCGACGACCGCAGGCTGAACTTCCAGTTCGGCTGCGAGATAGGCTACAGGATCAGAGGAGGCCGGCTTGGCGAGATCATAAAGAACCCCACATACACCGGCATCACCCCCGAGTTCTGGCGCAGCTGCGACGGCATAGCCGGCCCTGAGGAGTGGGTGCTGTGGGGCGTGCCCAACTGTGGCAAGGGCGAGCCGCTTCAGGTTATGCACGTGGGTCACGGCTGCTCCCCGGCGAGGTTCAGGAACGTCAGGGTGGGGGTGGGACGATGGTAGGCAGGGAAGGCGCCCTCGAGATACTGGGACAGGCGCTGTCGTGCCTAGCGCAGGCGGGGGCGGATGCCGGCGAGGTGGTGCTTCTGTCCGAAAGGGACGGCCTCACTCGGTTCGCCAACTCCCAGATCCACCAGAGCAGCGATGTGGAGGACGTCAGGCTGCAGCTCAAGGCCGTGGTAGACGCGAAGGAAGGCTGGGCAACGGCGAACGGAGTGAACGGGGAGGCCATGGCCCGCGCGGCGCGGGCAGCGTGCGACATCGCGAGGGTGCAGCCTGAGGGCGACTCAGGCGTGGAGCCTGCCGAGCCGCAGGCATACGAGGATGCCGAGACCTTCGACGAGCCCACTGCGGCGGCAGGCCCGGAAGCCAGGGCCGACGCGGTGGCCAGGGCCGTGGTGCGCGCCGACAGGCACCGGCTCATCGCGTCGGGTGCGCTACGCACCAGGGCTATGGAGGTGTCTTACGCCAACAGCAACGGCGCCATGGCGTACGCGCGGTGGACGGGCGCGTCGTTCAAGGCCGTGGTGTTGACTGATCTTGGCCCCGACGCCGGCTCAGGATATGCCGAGGCTGGGGCGTGCAGGATAGGCGACATCGACGTGGAAAGTCTGGGTGAGGAGGCCGTGGCGCTGTGCCTGGGCACGAGAGGTCCGGACGACCTTGAACCCGGCGAGTACGTCGTCGTGCTGAAGCACGCGGCGGTGGCGACGGCGGTGGAACTGTTGGCTATGATGGGAGCCAGCGGCCAGGAGTACGTGGAGGGCCGGAGCTACGCTTCGGGTCGGCTGGGGCAGAGGATCACCAGCGAGTTGGTTACAATAGCGGATGACTGGCACGCGCCAGGCATGTTCGCCTTACCCTTCGATTTTCAGGGGATGCCGCGGCAGGCGGTGCGCCTCATCGACCGGGGCGTTGCCGCAGGCGTGCTCCACGATAGGGCCAGCGCGGCTCTGGCAGGCGCCCGGTCTACGGGACATGGGCTTTCCGGCGGGATGGCCCGCGGGGGGCACCCGTTCCACCTGACCATGGCACCGGGCGACTCGTCTGTGGAGGAGATGGTCTCCAGTGTGAAAAGGGGAGTGCTGGTCACCAGGTTCAACTACGCCAATCCCGTGCATCCGGTGAAGACGGTCTTCACCGGCATGACGAAAGACGGCACGTTCCTGATTGAAAACGGAGAGCTGGTTCGGCCCCTTCGGAACCTCAGGTTCACAGACTCGCTGCTGGATGGGGTCTTTGCGAAGGTCAGCCGGCTGTCACGGGACGTTCAGATGTTCCCAGACGAACTGGGGCCGGGGATGTGCAGCGCGCCGGCCATTCTGACAAGGCTCAATTTCACGGGTTCATCCGTGTAGCATACATCGTGTACGCAAAGAGGAGTTGTTGCTTCGATGAACACGCCCGACAAAGTAAGGGTGAGGATCGCACCTTCGCCCACCGGCAACTGTCACGTAGGTACAGCCCGAACAGCTCTTTACAACATGCTGTTCGCCAGGAAGTACGGGGGCAAGTTCGTGCTCAGGATAGACGATACCGACCTTCAGCGCAGCACCAAGGAGTCGGAAGAGGGCGTGCTCGAAGGCTTGAGATGGCTCAACATCAAGTGGGATGAGGGCCCGGATGTGGGCGGTCCCTACGCCCCGTACAGGCAGATGGAGAGGCAGCATACATACAGGCAAGTGGCCGAGCAGCTCATGGCCCAGGGCGATGCCTATCACTGCTACTGCACCCCTGAGGAGCTTGAGGCGGAGCGCAAGGCAGCGCTGGCTGAGGGCAGGCCTCCGCGCTACTCGGGCAAGTGCGCCCGCCTCACGGATGAGGAGCGGGCCAGGCTTGATGCCAGCGGCGCCAAACGCGTGGTGCGCCTGAAGGTTCCTGAGACAACGCTGTCCTTTGTCGACCTGGTCAGGGGCGAACAGCACAAGAACATGGCCGAGCGCGGCGACTTCGTCATCATCAAGAGCGACGGAAGCCCGGTGTACAACTTCGCCACCGTCGTCGACGAGCACTTGATGGAGATAACCCACGTGTTCAGGGCGGTGGAGCACCTGACCAACACCTTCGACCAGCTGGCGGTGTACCACGCTATGGGCTGGGCTCCGCCGCAGTTCGGTCACCTGACGCTGATGCTGAATCCCGACCGCACCAAGATCTCGAAGCGGGCAGGGGCGGTGTACATCGGCGAGTTCAGGGAGATGGGCTACTTGCCTGAGGCGCTGGTGAACTTCCTGGCGCTCTTGGGCTGGAACCCCGGCACCGACCAGGAGATCTTCAGCATGGACCAGCTGGTGGAGGCGTTCTCCGTGGAGACGCTGTCGAAGTCAGATGCCATATTCGACATCAAGAAGCTGGACTGGTTCAACGGCGTGTACATCCGAAGCCTCACCGTGGCGGATCTTGCCAGCAGGGTTAAGCCCTTCATGGAGAAGGCCGGGTTCGATGTGAGCGACCAGGCCAGGCTGGAGGCGGCGGTCAGCCTGATCACCGACAGGATCAACAAGCTCACCGAGGCGCCCGACATGATCGGGTTCCTCTTCACCAAGGAGATCGAGATATCCAGTGACGCTTTCCTGGGGAAGGGCAAGATCGGGCCCGACCAGGCGCGGGAGGCGCTGGCCCGCTCCCGGGAGGCGCTGGCGGCACTCAAGGAGTGGGAGCACGAGACGGTGGAGTCGGCGCTGAGGGGCCTGGCGGACCAGATGCGCTGGAAGGCTGGCGATCTCCTTATGCAGGTGCGCATAGCCATCACCGGCCGGCGCGTTACCCCGCCTCTCTTCGAGAGCCTGGTGCTCCTGGGAAAGGACGAGTCGTTGCGGCGGATCGGGCAAGCCCTGGCGGTGCTTGGAGACTGAGGGATGGGCTTCGACATACTTGAGGGACTCAACCGGGAGCAGCGAGAGGCCGTGGAGCACGTTAGCGGCCCGCTGCTGATACTGGCAGGCGCCGGAAGCGGCAAGACGAAGGTGATCACCCACCGCGTGGCGCACCTCATATCGCAGGCAGGCGTGCCGCCGTATCGGATCCTGGCCGTGACTTTCACCAACAAGGCGGCTCAGGAGATGCGGTCGCGTGTGATCGACCTGGTTGGGCCGGTGGGTCACGGAGTGTGGGTATCCACCTTCCACTCGCTGTGCGCCAGGATACTTCGCAGCGACATAGAGACGCTGGGCTACAGGCGCAGCTTCTCCATACTGGACGAGTCCGACCAGGTGGCGGCGATGAAACGCGTCCTGGAGCAGCTGAACATCTCCAGCGACATGTTCAGGCCGGAGTCGGTGCTATCGGCCATAAGTGCGGCGAAGAACGAGCTGATCGACGCGGAGCAGTACGCCGCAGCCGCCACGGACATCCGCATGCGCACCATCGGAAAGGCCTACGTGGCGTACCAGGAGATGCTGGCGAAGGACAACGCGCTGGACTTCGACGACCTGATAATGCTGACGGTACGGCTGTTCAGGAAGGCCCCTGAGGTGCTGGAGCGCTACGCCGAGAGGTTCACGCACGTCATGGTAGACGAGTACCAGGATACGAACCACGCCCAGTACGTGCTGGTGCGGATGCTCGCCTCGGTCCACGGAAACCTCTGCGTGGTGGGAGACGATGACCAGTCCATATACCAGTGGCGTGGGGCGGATATCCGGAACATCCTGGAGTTCGAGCGGGACTATCCAAACGCCCGCGTCATCAAGCTGGAACAGAACTACAGGTCCACGGGGAATATTCTGAACGCTGCAAACTGCGTAATCGCCAACAACCGCGGTCGAAAGAGAAAGTCGCTTTGGACCAGCCGCGAGGCTGGGGCCAAGGTCATGTTCTATGTGGCCGACACCGAGCGCGACGAGGCAAGGTTCATCGCCGACGAGACGCAGCGTCTGGTGGAGGCGGAAGGCCGGAGCTACGGTGACTTCGCCGTGCTGTACCGAATGAACGCCCAGTCCCGCGTGATAGAGGAAGTGCTGGTAAACCGGGGCATACCGTACAGGATCGTCGGTGGGATCAGGTTCTACGAGCGCAAGGAAGTGAAAGACGTCCTCGCCTACTTGCGCGTCATCGAGAACCCCGACGATTCCACCAGCCTAGAGCGGATAATCAACACCCCGCGGCGGGGGATAGGCGATGCCACGCTGGCGGTGGCGAGGAGGCTGGCGCTGAAGCAGGGAACGCCTCTGTATGAGGCGGTGAAGCTGGCCCGCGTCGACCAGGAGCTGGGCGCAAGGGCCAGGGGAGCGCTGGACAAGTTCGTCCAGCTCATGGATTCGCTGATCTCCCTGAAGGGGCAGGCCACGGTGTCACAGATAGTCCAGAGGATCATGGACGACACCGGCTACCTCGCCCAGCTGGAGCAGGACACGTCCATCGATGCCATGTCCAGGGTGGAGAACCTAAGGGAGCTGCTGTCGGTGACGGCGGAGTTCGAGGCCAGGCACGCGGAGCCGGCGGAGGACGGCAGCGGTGGTCCCGACGACCTGGGGGCGTTTCTTGAGGAGGTGGCGCTGCTCACCGACATCGACCGGACGGATCTCGGCGGGGACCAGGTGACGCTGATGACGGTGCACACCGCCAAGGGCCTGGAGTTTCCGGTGGTGTTCATGGCGGGAATGGAGGAGAGGATATTCCCGCTGATGAGGGCGATGTACGATGAGGGCGAGATCGAGGAGGAGCGCCGGCTTGCCTACGTGGGCATCACCAGGGCCAAGGACAAGCTCTACATGACGCGAGCCGTCACCAGGACCATCTTCGGCATGATCGAGAGGAACGAGCCATCCAGGTTCATCCGGGAGATCCCGGAACACCTGCTGCAGGATGCCCTGATCGAGAGGTACGGCTACGCGCACAGGCAGGCTCCGCCGGCGCGGCAGGGCGGATTGGGCTGGGCGGGCCGAACCGAGGGCGGAGAAGCTGCGCGCCCCGCGTTCGCGGTGGGAGATAAGATCAGGCATGGCAAGTTCGGCCTCGGAGTAGTGGTCTCCGTGGGAAAGAGCGCCGGCGACGACGTGATCACCGTAGCCTTCCCGGATAAAGGGCTCAAGCAGTTCCTGGTGGACATGGCTCCTATAGAGAGACTGTAGCGAGATGGCAGGCGAGGGGGGTGCGCCTATGGACCGCCCAAGTGCTGAGAGCGCGTACCGACGCATATTGGAGCTTCGCGAGGAGATCGCCAGGCACGACCACAGGTACTACGTTCTGGACGATCCCACAATCACCGATGCCGAATACGACCGGCTCATGCAGGAGCTGAGGCAGCTGGAGGAGGCCTATCCTCAGTTCCACGACGATACGTCGCCCACCCAACGGGTGGGTGGCGCCGTGGCTGAAGGCTTCAGCGAGGTGGTGCACGCCATCCCCATGCTGTCGCTGGACAACGCCTTCAGCGGGGAGGAGCTGGAGGCCTTCGACGCCAGGGTGCGCAGGGCCACAGGCGCCGACGTCGTGGAGTACGTGGTGGAGCCGAAAATTGACGGCCTGGGCATCAGCCTTACATACGTTAACGGGAGGCTTTCGGTGGGCGCCACCAGGGGTGACGGCACAGTCGGCGAGAACATCACTGCCAACCTCCGCACCGTGAGGGCGATACCTCTGCGCCTTCGCGAGGGCGCGCCGCCACAGCTGGACGTCAGGGGAGAGGTCTACATGGCGAAGGAGGACTTCGTCAGGCTGAACCAGGCGCGGGCCGAAGCCGGGGAGCCGGTGTTTGCGAATCCGAGGAACGCTGCGGCCGGGTCCCTCAGGCAGCTTGACCCCTCCGTCACCGCCAAGCGCCGGCTGGCAGCGTTCTTCTACTACGTGCCCCTGCCGGAGCAGGTGGAGGCGTCGACGCACTGGGATGCTCTCGAGGCCCTCAGAGCCCTGGGGTTTCCCGTAAACCCCCTTATCAAGAGGTGCATGGGCATCCGCGAGGCTATCGAAGCCGCGCGTCAGCTGGAGGAGCGGAGGCCGTCGCTTCCGTACGAGATCGACGGCATGGTGGTGAAGGTCAATCGGCTGGATCTCCAGGCGAGGCTGGGTTTCACGTCGCGCTCGCCGAGGTGGGCCGTTGCCCTGAAGTACCCGGCGCAGCAAGGGGTGACCAGGATCATCGACATCGTGGTGCAGGTGGGGCGCACAGGCGTGCTCACCCCCACAGCTCAGTTCGAGCCGGTGCAGGTGGGCGGCGTCACGGTGAGCCGGGCGTCGCTGCACAACATTGACTACATAAGGGCCAAGGATATCCGCATCGGCGACAGAGTGGTGATACAGCGTGCCGGCGACGTCATCCCGGAGGTGGTCAGGGTCATCGCCGAGGAGCGGGACGGTACCGAGCGCGAGTTCGTCATGCCCAGCGTGTGCCCGGCGTGTAACTCTGAGGTGGTTCGCCCGGAAGGCGAGGCCGCCACCAGGTGCGTCAACTTCGCGTGCCCCGCAAGGCTCAGGGAGGGGCTGGTGCACTTCGCGTCCCGCGACGCCATGAACATCGACGGCCTGGGCCCCTCCATGGTGGAGCGGCTGGTGGACGCCGGCCTGGTGCGGGACGTGGCTGACATATACTACCTCACGGCAGAGCAGCTGACGACGCTGGAGCGGGTGGGCCCTCGTTCAGCAGCCAACCTGGTGGCCGCCATCGAGGCCAGCAAGTCCAACCCCGTGTACCGACTGATCTTCGCGTTGGGCATCAGGCACGTCGGTGAGAACATGGCGAAGCTCCTGGCGAAGGAGTTCCTATCCATCGACAGGCTGGCCGCTGCCGAGAGGGACGAGCTGTTGGCAGTGCCCACAGTGGGGCCCGCCATAGCCGACAGCGTGGTGGAGTTCTTCCGCAACAGGCAGAACCTTGACGCGCTCGCGCGACTCAGGCAGGCGGGCGTGCGCATGGCCGATGAGCCGCCGGTGATCGGCGCCGTACGCGCACATGAGTCGCGCTTCGCCGGTAAGACCTTCGTATTTACAGGTGCACTCAGCAAGTTCAAGAGAAGCGAAGCGGAGGCCATCGTGGAGGAGCTGGGCGGCAAAGCGAGTTCCAGCGTCAGCAGGAACACCGACTACGTGGTGGCCGGGGCAGATGCCGGCTCGAAGCTGGCCCGCGCTAGGGAGCTGGGCGTTGCGGTTCTGACGGAAGCGGAGTTTCTTGATATGCTTGAGCAGGTAGGATATCATCTCCCAGATGGTGGTGAGTGAATTGGGCTACACCGTTGACGACGCTAAGCTCCTGGCAGACAGGGCGAAACTGCGCTTTTCCCGTGAGCAGCTGGAGAAGGCCACGCAGGAGCTGAACGACATGATTCGTTACGTGGACCAGCTAGCGCACGTCGATACCGAGGGGGTTCCGCCCATGAGCCATCCGCATTCCTTCGCCAACGTATGGCGCGACGACGAGCCGAAAGAGGGCCTCTCGGCTGAGGATGCCCTGGCCAACGCCCCCGACAGGCACGGCCAGTTCTTCAGGGTGCCGAGGATCATCGCGGGGGAGGAGGAAGGGTAGTGTCGGAGAACGTGCTCGACCTGAGCGTTCATGAACTGCGGCGGAAGCTCCTTCAGGGCCAGGTGACCGCCGCCGACATGGTGGATGCGGCCCTGAAGCGCATTGAGGCCCTTGACGGCGCCATCGGAGCGTTTATCACCGTGGATGCCGAGGGCGCGCGTGTCGCGGCCGAAAAGGTGGACAGGATGGTCACCGAGGCCGTAAGGTCCGGCGACGAGAAGGCGCTCCCGCCTCTTGCGGGGATCCCGGTGGCCCTCAAGGACAACATCTGCACCCGCGGCCTGCGCACCACGGCGTCAAGCAGGATCCTGGAGAGCTTCGTGCCGCCGTACTCGGCGACTGTCGTGGAGAAGCTACAGTCTGCAGGGGCAATAGTGGTGGGCAAGACGAACCTGGACGAGTTCGCCATGGGCTCCACGACGGAGTCGTCGGCCTTCCACACCACGCGCAACCCGTGGGACCTGGAGCGGGTGCCGGGCGGCTCCAGCGGCGGCTCCGCCGCGGCGGTGGCCGCAGGCATGGCCAGCGCGGCGGTGGGGACGGATACCGGCGGCTCGGTGAGGCTGCCCTCGGCCTTCTGCGGCACGGTGGGGCTGAAGCCCACCTACGCCCGGGTGAGCCGGTACGGGGTGATCTCGTACGGATCGTCTCTTGACTGCGTGGGCCCCATCGCCGGCAACGTGCTTGACTGCGCCATCATGCTGGGCGTCATGGCAGGGCTCGACCCGAGGGATGCCACCTCGTCGCCTGAGCCGGTGCCGGACTATGTGGAGTCCGCAAGGAGCGGCCTCGACGGGCTCCAGGGCGTGAGGATCGGCGTGCCGGCGGAGTTCTTCGCCCCCGGAATAGCCAGCGGAGTCAGGGAGACGGTGGAGCGCACACTGCATCGGCTGGAGGAGGCCGGAGCGGAGCTGGTGGACGTGTCTCTGCCGCACGTTGAGTATTCTGTCGCGGTGTACTATCTTGTGGCAACGGCCGAAGCCAGCTCCAACCTGGCGCGCTATGACGGCGTGCGGTACGGGCTCCGCGCCGAAGGCAAAGACGATGTGGGCAGCACCATCGCCGCCAGCCGCACCGAAGGTTTCGGGCAGGAGGTGCAGCGCAGGATACTCCTGGGCTCGCACGCCCTGAGCGCAGGCAATTACGCCGCCTACTTCGACAAGGCCATGAGGGTGCGCACCCTGATACGCAGGGACATCGAGGCGGCCCTGGAGAAGTGCGACTGCTTCGTGTCGCCCACATCTTCCACCACTGCGTTCAAGATAGGCGAGGTGAGGGACCCGCTGGCCATGTACCTGCAGGACATCTACACCATCGTGGCCAACCTGGCCGGGGTGCCAGCCATCTCGGTGCCCTGCGGGCTTCATCAGGGCTTGCCAGTGGGGTTCCAGGTGTTCGGCCCGATGTTCGGGGAGCCGACGCTGTTCAGGGTGGCCGCAGCAGTGGAGCAGGCATCAGCCGGCGAGATGCGCCGGCCCAAGCTGGAGGTGATGTGAGAATGCCGGCAGGGACCGAGTACGAAGTCGTTGTGGGGATGGAGGTCCATGCGGAGCTCGCCACCAGATCGAAGGTGTTCTGCTCATGCCCGGTGAGCTTCGGTGCGCCGCCGAACACCCAGACGTGTCCGGTGTGCCTGGGCATGCCTGGTGCTCTGCCCATGCTCAACCGGCGAGCCGTGGAGTTCACCATCAGGGCGGCCCTGGCGCTGAACTGCCAGATCACGCCGTTTTCCAAGTTCTTCAGGAAGAACTACTTCTATCCCGATCTCGCCAAGGGCTTTCAGATCACGCAGTTCGACGCCCCCATCGGCCACGACGGATGGTTGGATGTGGAAGTGGACGGCGAGGTTAAGCGGATCAGGATCAGGCGGGTGCATCTGGAGGAGGAGACCGCGAAACTCACCCATGCCGGCGACGACATAATCACGGCAGGCAACTCGCTCCTGGACTTCAACAGGTCAGGCATAGGCCTGATCGAGATCGTCACTGAGCCTGACATCAGGTCTGCCGAGGAAGCCCGCGCGTACCTCAAGAAGCTCAGGGCCACCTTGGTGGCGGTGGGCGTGTCCGACTGCAAGCTGGAAGAGGGGTCTATGAGATGCGAGGCAAACATCTCGGTGAGGCCGAAAGGCTCCGACAAGTACGGCAACCTCGTGGAACTCAAGAACATCGCGTCTTTCAGGGCAGTCTACAGGGCAATACAGTATGAAGCCGCAAGGCAGAGCCAGGTGCTGGAAAGCGGCGGCGTGGTGCGCCGTGAGACGCGCCACTGGGACGACGCTAAGGGCGAGACCGCCTTCATGCGCAGCAAGGAGCAGGCGGCGGAGTACTGCTACTTCCCCGAGCCGGACCTGATGCCTCTGGAGATTTCAGAGGAGTGGGTCGAGGAGATCAGGAGGGGTATGCCGGAGCTGCCTGACGCGCGGGCGGCCAGGTACATGAGGGATTATGGCCTGAACAAGGAGGACGCCCAGCAGATCGCGGAATCGAAGGAACTTTGGTGGTTCTTCGAGCAGACTGCGGCCAAGGCGGATGGCCCTGAGGTGGCCAAGTGGCTTGTGGGAGAGATATCCGCCGCGGCGAACGCGTCGGGAGTGGAGCTTTCCCAGTCCAGGCTCAGGCCGGAGCACATCGCTGAGCTCATATCGATGATGGAGTCTGGGAAGATCAGCGGAAAGATCGCCAAGTCGGTGTTCGAGGACGTGTGGGCCACCGGCAAGGCGCCGGCTGACATCGTACGCGAGCGTGGCCTGTCGCAGATCAGCGACGAGGGCGAACTGAGGGCCATCGTGCGCAGGGTTATCGAGGCGAACCCCGGTCCGGTGCAGGACTTCGGCGCCGGCAAGGAGCGAGCCATATCCTTCCTGGTGGGACAGGTGATGAAGGAGTCGAGGGGACGCGCCAACCCGCAGGAAACCAACAGGATCCTTCGGGAGGAGCTGGCGCGTGCTATGGAGTAATACGCTACCGTAAGGCGAGACTAGCCAAGCGGAGTAGCGTGTCGCTAAGTGTCATCCAGCGGAGCGGCGCGGAGCTGAGAGGAGCCGCGCACGTTCAGGATAGACCGGTTGAGAGGAGGGGGCGGTGCTCGAGCACCGCCCTCGCGACGCAACATCGGGGCTACGCAGCATGAGGACATGAGGGGGTGTCGTTGCATGGGCGAACTGGCGTTGACTGCGCTGGTGCCCCACCCTCCCATCATAGTGCCTGCGGTGGGCGGGGAGGACGCGGCACCAGCGCGTGCCACTGTGGAGTCGATGAAGGGTTTGGCCAGGGCTTTCCGCGAGGCGGGTGTGGAGTCGATAGTGATCATCTCGCCGCACAGCACTCTGTTCTCAGATGCGATAGTGTTGAGGCGCGGCGCCAGGCACGATGGAGACCTGGCTCAGTTCAGGGCGGCGCGGGTTCGGATGAGCTTCGCTGGCGACGACGAGCTGGCGGAGGCCATATGCGACGAGGCGAGGCGCCTGGGCGCCCCGGCATACGTCGGCGGTGCGCGGCGGCTGGACCACGGCATCACCGTGCCGATGTACTTCATCGGGCAGGAGCTGCCTGACGTCAGGCTGGTGCCGGTTTCAATGGGGCTGGGCCCGGCGGATCAGCTGTACGCTTTCGGCATGGGCGTTGCCGCGGCGGTGGAGCGCATAGGCGGCCGGCGGGTGGCGGTGGTGGCCAGCGGGGATCTGTCTCACAGGTTGAAGGCTGACGGGCCGTACGGATTGTCGCCCCGGGGCCGTGAGTTCGATGAGAAGCTTGTCGATGCGCTGAAGCGGATGGACGTGGAGGCCATCGCTGGGCTGGACGGCTCCCTGGCGGAGGAGGCGGGCGAGTGCGGGCTCAGGTCCATCCTGATGATGCTGGGCGCGCTTGACGGCAGGGGCGTCGAGGCGGAGGTGCTGTCGTACGAGGGCCCGTTCGGCGTGGGTTACGCGGTGGCCCTGTTCAGGCCGGGCCCGGCCGGTAGCGGGCCGGCAAGGTTGAGGCTGCTTCAGGACGCCCGGGAGACGGAGGTTGCCGGCAGGCGGTCGAAGGAATCGCCATTCGTACGCCTGGCGAGGGAGGCGGTGGAGGCATACGTGAGGCGGGGAGTGGTGATAGATCCGCCCTCGCCGCTGCCGGAGGAGATGAAGGCCAGGGCAGCCGTGTTCTGCTCAATACACCGCGGACGCATGCTCAGGGGCTGCATAGGCACGATCGTGCCCACTCGCGCCAACGTCGCGGAGGAGGTCATTGCGAACGCCATATCCGCGGCGACAGATGATCCCAGGTTCGAACCGGTGGATGCGGACGAGCTGGACGAGCTGACGTACTCCGTTGATGTGCTCTCGCCGCCGGAGGCAGTGGACGATCCCTCGCAGCTGGATCCGGCGCGCTACGGCGTGATCGTGAGCAGCCGTGGGCGGCGCGGCCTGCTGCTGCCTGCGCTGGAGGGCATCGATACCGTGGAAGAGCAGCTCAGGATCGCCAGGCGAAAGGCGGGCATCGGCCCGAGCGAGCCGGTGAAGCTGCAGAGGTTCGAGGTGGTTCGCCACGAGTAGACCGATGGCCGGTACGGCGAAGGAGGCGATGTTCGCCAGGAACCTGGAGGGCGGCCGGGTGGAATGCCAGCTGTGCCCGCACGGGTGCATGCTGCGCGAGGGGCTCGCCGGACGGTGCGGCGTGCGCGTGGTTGAGGGCGGGGAGCTCAGGACGGCGAACTACGCCANNTCAGGCATACTCAGCGTGGGTACTTTCGGGTGCAACATGGGCTGCGACTTCTGCCAGAACTGGGAGATAAGCCAGGCGCGGTCGGGCGGGCAGCGGCTGGAGCCGAAGGAGCTTGCGGCGCTGGCCGAGCGATATCGGAGCCGGTCAGTGGGGGTTGCGTACACGTACTCCGAACCGTCTGTGTGGTACGAGTACGTGTTCGACAGCGCTCAGCTCATCAAGGAGCTTGGCCTGAAAAGCGTGCTGGTGACCAACGGGTTCATCAACCCGGAGCCGCTCGCGGCGCTGCTGCCATATGTTGACGCCATGAACATCGACCTTAAGGCCATGGACGATGGTTTCTACCAGAGGGTCTGCAAGGCGAGGCTGCGGCCTGTGCTTGACGCCATATCCCAGGCTGTGGAGGCCGGGTGCCACGTGGAGCTGACGACGCTGGTGGTGCCCGGGCTCAACGACAGCACCGAGGAGATGCGCAGGCTGGCGCAGTGGGTGGCCGAGCTTTCGAGGAGCATACCCCTGCACATCTCGAGGTACTTCCCGAACTACAGGATGGACCAGGCCCCGACGCCCATCGGCATCCTGGTGTCCTGCGCCGAGACTGCCCGGGAGCATCTTGACTACGTGTACATAGGCAACGCCGCGTTGCCCGAGTGGCGCGACACCACATGCCATGCCTGCGGGGCGGTGCTGATAGAGAGGCAGGGCTACGCGCCCCCTGTGGTGCACCTTGAGGGGCAGCGGTGCCCGAAATGCGGGGCCCAGGCGGCGGTGGTGCTCGGTTAGGGGGAGTCTGGTTGGGAGCCGGCCTCGACCGAAGTTTGCGGGCGCGACCGCAACCACGTGTCTGCCAGAGTTTGGATATCGCCGCGGCCGCCCGATGCGTGTTGACAATCTGCGGATACTGTCGTAGAGTCAAAGTACCACATGGTTTCAATTGAATAGCTCTCTTGGAGAGGGAAAGTGCACCTAGGGTTCCACTTCCGGCGGGCCGCACGCGGCAGCCGCGGGCATGCGGCGCACGGCGCGCCATGTGCGACGTGCGGGAATGCCGGAGGGTTCGGACCGAGCGGTGCAGGCGCTTCGGTCGCAGCGCTACACCTTGAGGGATAAAAGCCCCGGCGGTCAGGTTTCACTCAGAACGCGTGAAGCTGCCTGACCCGCAGGGGCTTTTCGCTTTTCCTTTTTCGATTCAGGGAGGTTGAGCAGAGATGCTGAAAGTGGCCGTGGTGATGGGGAGCGGCTCCGATGCCGCGAAGATGGAGCCAGCCATGGAGATTCTGGAGAGGTTCGGGGTGCCGTTCGAAGTGAGGGTCATATCAGCGCACCGCACTCCTGACGAGGCGAGGGAATACGCCCGTGCGGCCAGAGAACGTGGCGTCGGAGTGATGATAGCCGGAGCCGGCCTCGCCGCCCACCTGGCCGGGGCGATCGCTGCCAACACTACGCTGCCGGTGATAGGCGTTCCTCTGCAGGCCGGACCCCTTGCCGGCGTCGACGCCCTCTGTTCCACTGTGATGATGCCCACGGGATACCCCGTGGCGACGGTGGCCATTGGCGGCTCAGCCAATGCTGCGCTGCTAGCCATACAGATCCTGTCCTTGGGCCAGCCGGATCTCGAAGAGAGAGTGCGCAACTACAGAGCGGAGCTGGCGAGAAAGGCGGCCGAGGCGGATCGGGAGCTACAAAGCGCCTACGCAGAGCATACACAGGACGAATCATAGGGAGGCCTTGCTAGATGGTGCATTCAGTTCGCGTGTTCGTGACTTTGAAGAAGTCGGTCTACGATCCCCAGGGAGACGCGGTGAAGGCTGCTCTGCTCAGCGACGGGTTTGAGGGCGTGCGCAGCCTCAGGATCGGCAAACTCATCGACCTCGAAGTGGAAAGCGAGTCCCGTGAGGCGTGCCTTGCAGAGGTGGAGAGGATGTGTCGACGCCTGTTGGTTAACGGAGAGCTTGAGACGTTCAGGATTCAGCCTGCGGAAGATGGCGATGGGGCCTGCGCCGGAAAGGCCGATACCTGCGCTTCCCAACCCGCCGCCGCGGCAGCCGTGGAGGATTCGGCAAGATGAAGTACGGAGTGATTGTGTTCCCTGGCGGCAGCGCGGCGCCCGAGTGCGTGGCCGCCTTGAGGCATCTCGGACACGACGCGGAGCTGATCTGGCATGGCAATCCCGCAGTGGATCCTGACGCCTACGATTGCCTGCTACTCCCGCCGGGCCACTCGTACGGAGACTATCTGAGACCCGGCGCCATAGCGAAGCTGTCGCCGATCATGCCGTCAGTCCAGGAGTACGCGGCGGGCGGCGGCGTGGTGGTGGGCTTCGGGAACGGCTTTCAGATACTTCTGGAAGCCGGCCTACTGCCAGGCGCGATGCTCATCAACAGATCCTGCAAGTATGTGTGCCGCCTGCAGAGGATCGCAGTGGAGTCTACGAAGTCGGCTCTCACCTGCGGTTTCCAGGCGGCAGATGCTTTGCTGCTGCCCATCGCCCACAGGTGGGGCAACTACTGGGTGGACGACGGCACCCTCGAGAGGATGGAGCACAACGGCCAGATCGTTCTGGTCTACGGCGATCCCGAGCCCAACGGGAGCCTGAGGGGGATCGCAGGCATATGCAACGAGTCTGGAAACGTCGTGGGCACCATGGCTCACTTTCACAGAGCCGTGTTCGAGGACCTCGGCTCCACCGACGGCGTTGGCGCCTTTGCATCCATAGCAAGCTGGGTGGAAAAAGTGCGAACCGGACGTAACGGGCGTAGTGCGCCGAGTGGACGCAGCGAAGGTAGCGGACGTAGCGTGCGCGACGGACACAGCGCCCGTGGCGGCTGTTGCAGCTGCCGTGGCTGCGACGTGGCAGAGTCAGCCGCCAACATGATCGCGGCAACCTCGGTCGAAGGAGGAAACGCACGTGACTGAGTGGCAGAAAATGGGCCTTACTGACGAAGAGTACCGCATGATCGTGGAGCGCCTCGGCAGAGAGCCCAACTACACTGAACTCGGCATGATATCCGTCATGTGGTCGGAGCACTGCTCTTACAAGAACTCCAAAGCCGTGCTGAAGACCCTCCCCACCAGGGGCCCGCAGGTGCTGCAGGGGCCGGGAGAGAACGCCGGCATCGTCCACATCGGCGACGGCATCGGAGTAGCGTTCAAGATAGAGAGCCACAACCACCCCTCAGCCGTGGAGCCCTACGAGGGCGCAGCCACCGGCATCGGCGGCATGCTCAGGGACATCTTTACGATGGGTGCCAGGCCCATCGCCAGCCTCAACGCGCTGTGGGTTGGAGACCTGTCCAGCGAGAAAAGCCGCTGGATCCTTGACGGCGCCGTGGCGGGCATTGCCGGATACGGCAACGCCGTCGGCGTGCCCACAGTCGCCGGCTGCATCGGTTTCCACAGGTCATACGAGAACAATCCCCTTGTGAACGCCATGTGCGTTGGAGTGATCCGAGCTGACGCCATCAAGCGCGGCGTGGCGGCAGGGGTGGGCAACAGCGTTATGATCATCGGCTCCAGCACCGGCCGTGACGGCATCCATGGCGCCACCTTCGCCTCGGCCGACCTCACCGACGAGACCGTGGAGAGCAAGTCCGCCATGCAGGTGGGCGACCCGTTCCGCGAGAGCGCCCTCATGGAGGCCTGCCTGGAGCTGGCCGAGCGCGGATGCGTCGTGGGCATGCAGGACATGGGCGCCGCTGGCCTCACGTGTTCCACGTCGGAGATGGCATCCAGGGCTGGAACTGGCATCGAGATAGATGTCGCCCTGGTGCCTATGCGCGAGGAGGGCATGACGCCGTACGAGGTGATGCTCTCGGAGTCGCAAGAGCGGATGCTCTTGGTGCCCGTTCCCGGCAGGGAGCAAGAGGTGGAGGCGGTGCTGGCCAAGTGGGGGCTGCACGCCGTTAGGATTGGCACCGTCACCGACGACGGGATGGTCACGGTGAAAGACCATGGCTCAGTGGTGGCCTGCCTCCCATCTGCGCTGCTGACTGAGGCCCCGGTGTACCGCCGAGAGTCCGAACGCCCAGCTTACCTGGACGACGTCGCCTCATTCGACACCTCTATTGTGCCGTCACCCAACGCTCCGGAAGGGCTAGACGCTGCCCTGCTGAAGGTGCTGGCCAGCCCCAACGTGGCCAGCAAGAGGTGGGCCTACGAACAATTCAACACAGGCGCTGGAGTCGCCACCGTGGCCGATCCCGGCGCCGACGCGGCAGTGGTCAAGGTGCCGGGAAGCCGGCGCGGAATAGCCCTGACCGTCGATTGCAACTCCAGGTTCTGCTGGCTCGACCCAGAGGCCGGCGCGGCCCACGCTGTGGCTGAGGCCGCCCGCAATCTGGCCTGTTCCGGCGCGAGGCCCCTTGCCATCACCAACTGCCTGAACTTCGGTAACCCCTACAAACCCGAGGTGTTCTGGCAGTTCGAAAGGTGCGCCAGGGGCATGGCCGCCGCATGCGAGGCGCTGGACACGCCCATCACAGGCGGAAACGTCAGCCTCAGCAACGAGGACGGCCAGACACCCATCCGTCCCACCCCAGCCATAGGCATGCTGGGAGTTCTCGACGACGTGTCGCTGGCGGTGCCTTCAGGCTTCGTGGCTGAGGGGGACTCAATCATACTGCTCGGCACCACCTGCGATGAGATCGGCGGTTCGGAGTACCTCGCCGTGGTGCACGGTATCGAGGCGGGCCGCATACCCCGAATCGATCTTGAAGCAGAGCGCAGGCTCATCGATTTGCTTGTGGCGGCGGCAGGCGCCCGCCTACTCAGGTCAGCACACGACGTATCTGACGGAGGCCTCGCCGTGGCCCTGGCCGAGTGCTGCATGGCCGGGGCGATCGGCGCCGACCTGGCCGTTACGGGCAGCCAGCCCATGCCTGCCGACCGTATGCTCTTCAGCGAGTCCGGAGCGAGGGCGGTAGTCAGCGCCAAGCCTTGCGATGTCGAGCTATTGCTGCAGCTTGCACAGGACATGAAGGTTCCGGCGACGCTCTTGGGCAGCACAGGTGGGAACCGGCTCCGCGTGTGTGCGGCCGGATCAACCGACGCAATCCTGATCGATCTCGGCTTGCAGGAGATGGAGCAAGCCTACGAGGGGGCCCTGCCGTGCGCGATGAGCAAATGGCCAGCCAGAGGCTGATGGCAGGAAACCCGATCGACGACAAGCTCCACGAGGAGTGCGGCATCTTCGGCGTGTGTCTCCAGGGCGGCTCCGCCTCCGGCGATGCCGCCGAGGCATGCGTATACGGCCTCACTGCCCTGCAGCACCGCGGGCAGGAGGCCGCGGGTATCGCCGTCTACGACGGCACGTGCATCCGCTCCGCGAAAGGCGCGGGGTTGGTGTCAGAGGTGTTCTCCGACGCGCAGCTTGCTGAGATGCCGGGCGGATCGGGCATCGGCCACGTGCTGCAACGATGCGGCTGCGGCGAAGGTCTGGCCGACCTGCCGGCCGCAATCCAGCCCTTCGTCTTCAGGTTCGTGGGCGGGATGATGGCCGTTGCCCTAAACGGCAGGATCACGAATGCCGAGGACCTCCGCGAGGAGCTGGGGCTCAGGGGCGTAGTCTTCCAGAGCGATTCCGACTCAGAGGTGATAGGCTGCCTCGTCGCCAGGCACTACTCGTACGGCATGGCCGGCGCCATAGAGCGGACGGTGAACGAGCTCGAGGGGGCTTTCTCCTTCGTGGTGCTATACGAGGACTCCATATACGCCGTGCGCGATCAGTGGGGCTTCCGCCCGCTGGTGCTGGGATGGAACGAGTATGGATACGGCGTGGCCTCCGAATCCTGCGCCCTGGACGTTCTGGGCATGACCGATCGGCGCGACGTTAGGCCCGGGGAGATCGTAGAGGTCACCCGATCCAGGCTGCGAACAGTGCGTTCCGGAGCGGACAAGCCCCAGGCGGTATGCGCCTTCGAGTACATCTACTTCGCCAGGCCCGATTCGATCATCGAGGGTGCCACCGTCGACTCGGTCCGCGAGGCCCTCGGCGCTGCTCTTGCCCGGGAGTGCCCGGTAGAGGCCGACGTGGTGGTGCCGGTGCCCGACTCCGGCATCTCCGCAGCCATGGGCTACTCCGCCGCCAGCGGCATTCCGTGCCAGCGCGGACTGGTGCGCAACAGGTACCTGGGTCGCACGTTCATCAGGCCTGCCCAGGGCCAGCGCGAGCTCGGCGTGCGCCTCAAGCTGAACGCCGTGGAACGCTCCTGCGCCGGCAAGCGCGTCGTCCTGGTGGACGACTCCATCGTCAGGGGCACCACGGCCGCCCGCCTTGTGGGCCTGATGCGCAGGGCAGGCGCCTCCGAGGTGCACGTGGCCATAGCCTCGCCCCCGGTGGCCCACGCCTGCCCTTACGGCATAAGCAGCGCCGACAGGGGCGAACTGGTGGCAGCCTGCAGCGGGCGCGACGAGATACTCCAGATGATAGGCGCCGACAGCCTCCACCACCTCTCGGTGGAAGGCCTGAAGCAGGCCATATGCAGCAATGTGGAGACCGGCGCTGAGAACCCGCAGAGAAGCGGCGCGTCCGCACCCGGCCGCTGCGTGCAGGTGTGCACCGGATGCTTCACAGGGATCTTCCCAGACCGGGCCCTGCACCAGTCGGTCCACCTAGGTTACTGCAGGCCTTGCCATCCTGCGCCGTCCGCCGCCGGCCTCACGTACCGAAGCTCCGGCGTGGACATCGACGAGGGCAACCGTGCCGTGGAGCTCATGAAGGCCTCGGTGCGGAGCACCTTCACCCCCGGAGTGGTCACTGACGTGGGAGGGTTCGGCGGCCTTTTCCGACTTGACCCCGCACGGTGGCGCGATCCCGTGCTGATCTCGGGCACAGACGGAGTGGGCACCAAGCTTAAGGTGGCGTTCGCCGCCGACGTCCACGACACGGTTGGCATCGACGCCGTGGCCATGTGCGTCAACGACGTGCTGGTGTCAGGAGCTCAGCCGCTGTTCTTCCTGGACTACATCGCCTGCGGGCGCCTTCAGGCCGGCAGGATAGCCGACATCGTCGCAGGCGTCGCCGAGGGATGCCGTCAGGCGGGGTGCGCCCTCATCGGCGGAGAGACGGCGGAGATGCCCGGCTTCTACCCTGACGGGGAGTACGATATCGCCGGCTTCGCCGTGGGAGCCGTGGAGCACGACGCCATCGTCGACGGCTCGAGGATCGCCCCAGGCGACGTGGTGATAGGCTTGAGCTCCTCAGGGCTGCACTCCAACGGCTATTCCCTGGCGCGCAAGGCGCTGCTGGAGGCGGCTGGTTACTCCCTTGACGACGTGCCGCCGGGGCTTTCGCACAGCCTCGGACAGGAGCTCCTCACGCCCACCAGGATATACGCGAAGCCGGTGTTGGCCCTGTTGCGCGAGGTGGACGTGCTGGGCATGGCCCACATCACCGGCGGAGGTCTGGTGGAGAACCCTCCCCGCGTGCTGCCTGAGGGCACCGCCATCGAGCTGAACATGGGCTCCTGGACTCGCCGGCCGGTGTTCGACCTGATACGCGAGGCCGGCAACGTGCCCATGGAGGAGATGGTGAGGGTGTTCAACATGGGCATAGGTTTCGTGATCATCGTGAAGGAGGCCGACGCGGCCAGGGCCATCGATCTGATGGAACGCTGCGGTGAGACCGCCCAGATCATAGGCAAGGTCGTGGAAGGACACAGGAACGTCTCGTTCAGGTGGTGAGGAGGTGTTTCAGATGAAGCTGGCACTGGCGGTGCTGGTATCCGGCAGGGGCACCAACCTTCAGGCAGTTCTGGACGCCGTCGCCGACGGCCGCCTGAGCGCCGTGATCTCGGGGGTCGTATGCGACCGGCGCGGCGCGCTCGCCCTGGAGCGGGCGGCGAAAGCTGGTGTGCCCACGGCGCTGGTGTGCATGGAGGATTATCCGTCCAGAAAGGAATGGGAGGTGGCGCTGGCCGATGCGGTGGAGGCCCTCGAGCCCCGCCCGGACCTGGTGGTGCTTGCGGGATTCATGCGCATACTCAGCCCGGCGTTCCTCGAGAGGTTCGGCGGCCAGGTGATAAACATACATCCTTCTCTGCTTCCAGCCTTTCCCGGCCTTGACGCGCAGAAGCAGGCACTGGACCGCGGGGTGAAGTTCTCGGGCTGCACCGTCCACTATGTGGACGCCGGATGCGACACAGGTCCCATCATCGGCCAGCGGGTGGTTCCGGTGCTGCCCGATGACGACGTTGACTCTCTCTCCGAAAGGATCCTGGAGCAGGAGCACGAGCTGTTGGTGGAGGTGCTCTCGGGTTTCGCTGCCCGATGGGAAGAAGAGCACAAGGAATAAATGGGATAGGGAGTGTTCACTGTGGCAAAGCCAAGGGCGCTTATCAGCGTGAGCGACAAGCGTGGAGCGGTGGAATTCGCCAGGGAGCTCATCTCCCTGGGCTACGAAGTGGTGTCGTCGGGAGGCACCGCGAAGGCCCTGCGCGACGCGGGACTTGACGTGCTGGACGTCTCTGAGGTCACGGGATTCCCTGAAATGCTGGACGGCCGCGTGAAGACCCTTCATCCGAAGGTGCACGCGGGGATACTTGCTCGCCCCACCAGCGCACACATGGGGCAGCTGGCCACAATGGGAATCGAGCCCATCGACATAGTCGCCGTCAACCTCTACCCCTTCCAGCGCACTGTGGACTCAGGCGCTGACCGGGGGGAAGTGATCGAGAACATCGACATCGGCGGCCCATCCATGGTCAGGTCTGCGGCCAAGAACCACGAGCGCGTCGCCGTCGTGGTGAACCCGGACCGGTACCCTGAGATCATCGAGGAGCTCAGGAACACCGGCGCAGTCTCCGAGGCTACCAGGAGGGCCCTGGCGGCGGAGGCATTCCGCCACACAGCGGCTTACGATGCGGCCATCGCCGGGTATCTCGGCGGGCACGTGTTGGAAGACCAGTGGGTGCTCGGGGGCTTGAAGGTGCAGAGCCTCAGGTACGGGGAGAACCCGCACCAGCAGGCAGCCTTCTACCGCCTGTCCGGCGCCAGGCCTTCGGGCCTTGCGGCGGCAAAGCAACTGGCCGGCAAAGAGCTTTCCTACAACAACATCATGGACGCAGATGCCGCAGTCACAGCCGCGGCGCAGTTTGCGGAGCATACGTGCGTGGTCATCGTCAAGCACGGAAACCCTTGCGGCATCGGGATCGGTGCAACGCTTGCGGAGGCCTATCAGACGGCGCTGGCCGGCGACCCCGTGTCTGCCTTCGGTGGGATAGTCGCCGCCACCCGCAGGGTTGACCGGGAGGCCGCACTGCTCATGAAGGAGCTGTTCCTGGAGGTCATCGTGGCGCCTGGCTTCGATGACGACGCGGTAGCGGTGCTTACGAAGAAACAGAACCTGAGGCTGCTCGAGATGCCAGAGGCCGATCTGTTCGCCGCCGCCGGTTGGCAGGTCAGGCCGGTGCTTGGTGGCTTCTTGGTGCAGGAGGCCGACAGCGCAGCAAAGGATCTGAACGAACGCCCGCCCGCCGTGGTCACCAGGCGTCTGCCGACGGATGAGGAGATGGCGCAGCTTTCGCTGGCGTGGAAGGCGGTGGCGAGGGTCAAGTCCAACGCCATCGTGCTATGGAAGGGCAACGGCACGGTGGGAGTTGGCGCCGGCCAGATGAACCGGGTGCTGGCTGCGAAGATCGCCATAGAGACCGCCGGTGAGCGGGCGAAGGGCTCGGTGCTGGCGTCGGATGCGTTCTTCCCGTTCCCTGATACCGTGGAGGCGGCGGCCGCTGCGGGCGTTACTGCCATCATCCAGCCGGGCGGGTCGGTGCGAGACCAGAGCAGCATCGACGCGTGCGACGCAGCTGGTATCGCCATGGTGTTCACGGGCAAGCGCCATTTCCTGCACTGATCTGAGCATGGGAGGTAGCTTTATGGACGTGCTGGTGATCGGTTCCGGCGGACGGGAGCACGCCATCTGCTGGGCGCTGGCCAAGAGCCCCAGGGTTCGCCGGGTGTACGCGGCGCCGGGAAACCCCGGAATAGCCACGGTGGCCCAGCTCGCTCCGGTGGCGGCCAACGACATACAGGGCATAGTGGATCTCGCAGACCAGCTTCGGCCGGGCATGGTTGTGGTGGGGCCGGAAGCCCCGCTGGCCATGGGCGCCGTTGACGCCCTTGCCGCCCGCGGACACGCGGCCTTCGGCCCCACCAGGGCAGCCGCGCGGATCGAATGGTCCAAGGCGTTCGCCAAGGAGCTGATGATGAGGGCGGGAGTGCCCACGGCCAGATACGAGGTATACGAGGATCCCGAGGAAGCTCAGGCGGCCGCCAGCTCGTGGGGTGGACCTGTTGTGGTGAAGCTTGATGGGCTGGCAGCCGGCAAGGGCGTCATCGTCGCCGACTCCCCCGCCGATGGCGTAGAGGCCGTTCGGGAGCTTGCGGCGTACTCGGCGCAGGCTGCGCCGGGAGGCGCCGCCCACGGGGCGCCGAGGTTCATCCTAGAGGAGAAGCTCGAAGGCTACGAGGTGAGTGTGTTCGGGATAAGCGATGGCCGTCACGTTGTGCCGCTGGTGCCCGCACAGGACCATAAGCGGGCGTATGACGGCGATGAGGGGCCCAACACCGGTGGGATGGGGGCGGTGGCGCCGGTGCCTCGCCTTTCAGCTGAGGAGTTTGCGACCATCGCCAGTACAGTGCTGGAGCCGGCCATACGGCAGCTTGCCGACGAGGGTATTCCCTTCGTCGGGACGCTGTTTGCCGGCCTCATGATCACCGCCGAAGGACCCAAGGTGCTTGAGTTCAATTGCCGGTTCGGCGACCCGGAGACCCAGGCTGTGCTGCCCCTCATGCGGGCCGACTTCGCGGAGCTGGTGGAAGCGGCGTGCAGAGGTGGGCTCGATGGGATGACCGTCGAGTTCGAACGCAAGTACAGCGCATGCGTGGTGATGGCCGCTTCCGGCTATCCCGAACGCGTGGTGACTGGCCAGCCGATAGTGCTGCCTGATGCCGCGGCCTTGGGCGACGACACGCTGTTATTCCACGCAGGCACGGCCTTGCGTGAAGGTCAGCTGGTGACCGCCGGGGGCAGGGTGTTGGCGGTCACCGCCATCGGAGACGACCTTGAGGAGGCGAGAGGCCGCGCCTACAGCGCCGTTCACAGAATCCAGTTTGACGGAGCGCATTTCAGGACGGATATAGGCCGTGCAGCCACAGGCTGAAGGGCACACAGCAGGAGGCGAAGCTCAATTGCGCAGAGTGTATGTGGGCAAGACAAAAGACGTTTTCGCGATGGACGACGGCAGGATCCTGCTCCAATTCAAGGACGCCGTGACCGGGGCGGACGGCATCATCGACGCCGGGGCCAACCAGGTCATCGGGGAAGTGGCCGGTAAGGGAAGCTCGTCGTTTCGGCTGACGCTGTACTTCTTCGAGCTGCTGAAGAAGGCGGGAGTGGCCACACATTTCGTTGGCGAGGGCTCGGTGCCCAACAGCATGATCGTGATGCCGGCCCGCTCTTACGGACTGGAGGTCATCTGCAGGGAGCGCGCTTGGGGCAGCTTCGTGCGGCGGTACGGCAAGTACGTGCAGGAGGGTGCTCCGCTGCCGTCGCTGGTGGAGTTCACCATCAAGGACGACGATCGCGGAGACCCGCTGATCAACTCCGAAGCCGTGGCCGCGCTCGGGATCGCCAGCCGGGAGGCGGTGGAGCACATGACCAAGGCGGCCAAGGAGATGACTGCCCTGATCAAGGCGGACCTCGCGGAGAAGGGCCTGGAGCTCATCGACATCAAGTTCGAGTTCGGCGAGATCGAGGGCCGAACCGTCCTCATCGACGAGGTGTCGGGGGATAGCATGAGGGTGGTCAGAGACGGAAAGGTGCTTCTCCAGAACGAGCTGGCAGAGGCGGTGCTGGGATAGGGCGCTCAGCCGGTTCCCGGCGGAAGCGATACTGTGCGACGGCCTGTGACGTTCGGTCCGGGCCGTCGTCTGCTCGTACACGTGGGGTTGCCTGGCATCTTCCGCATCCGGGGCCTGTGTTGCGGCAATCCTAGTCTCATGAAGCTGATCAAGGGCCAGTCTTCAAGAGTCACCAGACGTCCCCGGCCCGGGAGGATGCATGGGCAGCAGGCTGTGGCCCCGGCCGCGCAGTCTTCCACTGACAGCGCTGGGGGCCGCGGGCGGGGCGGTCGCTCGGGGCTGGAGCAGCTGGACGATGACAGCCTTGACATCGGCGCGCGGGAGGCGGCGCTTCAGGGAGTGCCCCTGGAAGACGATGTCGAAGAGAACCTGAGGCTGTTTCGGCTCATCACCGGCCCTTCGTCTGACATCGCCATGAGGCGCATGATAGTGGAGTGCGAGGAAGGGCCGACGCCTGCGGCGGTGTTGCACATTCAGGGCATCGTGGACCGGGAGCGGATAGAACACGTGATCCTTGCCGTGTCGGAGCTACCGGGGGGGCCGCGGGCGGACGCCATGGGAGGGGTCCCCTATGCGCTGATGTGGGGGGCGCATCTGGTGCGACGGGCCATGGGGGAG
>LFSP01000035.1 GCA_001513145.1 Clostridia bacterium DTU025
ACTGGGATCTGCTCAGCATCACCGTGAAGGTCCCGTTCTGATAGGCAACCGAAGCAACCCAGGGCCCCCCATGTGGGGGCCCTTTTGCTTGCGCCAAGTGTCTGCCGCCGTTATGATTAGGCTTGTGGGGGTGGAGGTTTGGTCGTCATCGGGATAGTCGGACGTAGCGGAGCGGGCAAGAGCACTGTGGCGAGGGTGTTTGCCTCCTTTGGCGCGGAGGTGCTTGACGTTGACCAGGTGGCACGGCGCGTGGTGGAGCCCGGGTCTCAGGTGCTGACCCGCATCGGCGAGGAGTTCGGTTCCCAGTATCTGCGGGACGATGGCCGGCTCGACCGGCGTCGGCTCGGAAGGTTAGTCTTCAGTGATCCCGAACAGCTGTTGAAGCTGAACAGGATAACTCACCCCGTGATCAAGGGAGAGGTGGAGAAGTGGCTTGATGGCGTAAAGGCGCGGCGGCCGCAGCCGCCCGCGGCGGTGCTTGATGCGGCGGTGCTCTTTGAGGCTGGCCTGAGGCCGCTTGTGGATCGCGTGGTTCTGGTTGTGGCAGGCGAGGAGGACTCGGTGAAACGGCTTGTCGCGCGGGACGGAATCGGGCATGATGAGGCCAGAACCAGGCTCATGGCGCAGAAGGACCCACGCAAGCTGGCTGCGCTCGCCGACTTCGTGATCGATGCCGGGGGCACCATGGACGAGTTGATAGCGCAGGTAAGGCGTGTGTGGGATAAGGTCGTGGGTAGCGCGGAGTGAGGCCATGAGGCGACTTGCCGTACAGTTCATCAAGGCCCTTGTTGTTCTCGCGTTGTGGGCAGCAGTTGTGTCAGTGCTGTACGGCACGGACCGTGTGAAGCAGCTGCTCTATCCCATCCATTACGCAGGGACCATAGGCAGCGCCGCGCAGGAGCACGGCGTGGATCCGTTCATCGTGGCGGCCATCGTGAAGGTTGAGAGCCGCTTTCGGCCCGGGGTGGTATCGTCGAGGGGCGCCCGCGGCCTGATGCAGATCATGCCTGACACGGGGAGATGGGCTGCCGAGCAGCTGAGGATCGAGGCATACCATGATGACATGCTGATGGACCCCGAGGTTAACGTCAGGATAGGGTCGTGGTACTTGAGAAGGCTCCTGGACGCCTACAAGGGGGACATCGTCATAGCGCTGGCGGCGTACAACGGAGGTCCGGCCAATGTTGACCGGTGGCTGGCTGAGGGCCGGTGGTCAGGGAGGGCTGACGAGCTGGCGGCGATCCCTTTCCCGGAGACGGCCGAGTACGTGAGGCGCGTTACCACTGCATACAAGGATTTCGTGGCGGCATGTGGAGGACGCTTTCCCGCAAGGCCGAGGTGACTGAACTATGGGGGTGCTTGCATCAGTGAATGAGGAACAGAAGCTCACACGGATGTCGCAGGTGAGGGAGTACAGAGTGGCCCCAGGGCGCACGCTGTTTTCTGCGAACCACGATGAGGTGGTCAAAGGCTACACCACTGACGTCTACTTCGTGAAGACTCGGGAGATTCTCGAGTCCATGGGCTTAGCCGACAAGGAGGTCACCGCCGAGATTTTCCCCAGGCGCGCAGGCGTGTTCGCAGGGCTTCCCGAGTGCATTAACCTATTGAAGGGTACCGGGGTCAAGGTGTGGGCGCTGCCGGAGGGCGAGGCTTTCGAGGCGAAGGAACCGGTGATGCGGATCACAGGCGAGTACTCTGAATTCGGCATATATGAGACAGCGCTCCTTGGCATCCTCGCGAGCTCGTGCGGCTGGGCGACGGCCGCGAGGGAGGTGCGCAAGGCGGCCGGAGACAGGCCCTTCATCTGCTTCGGTGCGCGTCACGTGCATCCAGCGGTGGCGCCGGTGATGGAGCGCGCGGCGGTGGTGGGAGGCGCGAACGGGGCGAGCTGCATCCTGGGGGCCAAACTTGCGGGGCTGGAGCCGAGGGGCACGGTGCCTCATGCAGTCTTCCTGATCGCAGGCGACACGCTGAGGGTGGCGCAGGTGTACGACGCAATCATGCCGGAGGACGACGTGAGGATCGTGCTGGTGGACACCTTCAAGGATGAGACGGAGGAGTCCCTGAGGCTGGCCGAGGCCATGGGGGAGAGGCTCCAGGGCGTGAGGCTGGATACGCCCGGCGAGCGCGGAGGAGTCACGCCTGACTTGGTCAGGGAGCTCAGGGCAAGGCTCGATCAGGCAGGGTTCAACCACGTGAAGATCTTCGTGTCGGGAGGCGTGACGCCAGAGCGCCTGAC
>LFSP01000043.1 GCA_001513145.1 Clostridia bacterium DTU025
CAGCCTAAGTTTGAACTCAACAGCCAGGAGACGAATTTACACCACATCTAGGACTTGACCCGCTCACGCCTCACAGGGAAAACGTCGAAATTCGGAGAAACCAATGAAGGGTTGACGGCAGCCGCGGCGAACAATTGAACGTGGGGCATTGTTCCATTTCCGCCAGATCAGGTGGATGGGTCTATCTGAATCCGTACCGATGGGAGCGTGCACGAAAGAGAGTGGTGCGGTTATGGCTTGCCTCAGCGGCCACAGAAAGCGGCACGACGGACAGCCTTCGCTGGCCAGCGCACGGTGGATAGTCCTCGCAGCCATCATCGTGGCGGCCGCGATGATGCCTTGCCTTGCTTCCGAGAGCGACATTAGCTGGACAGAGGAAGAGCTGGCCTTCATGGAAGAGCACCCGGTGATCCGGCTTGGCGTGGATCCGGGGTTCGTGCCCTTCGAGTTCATCGATGAGAACGGCGAGTACAGAGGGATCGCCGCGGACTACCTTGCGTTGATCCGCGAGATAACCGGCCTCGAGTTCGAGGTCATGAAGGGCCTGACCTGGCCTGTGGCCTACGACATGGCGCTTTCAGGCGAGATCGACGTGCTGCCCGCCGTGGGCAGAACCCCCGAAAGGGAGGAGCGCTTCCTCTTATCCGAGCCATATTACCATTTCAAGCGGGTTATCGTGACCCGCGACACGGATACCGAGATATCCGGCATGGATGATCTGGAAGGGCTCACCGTGGCTGTGCAGCGAAACAGTTCGCATCACAGCTACTTATTGTCTTACCCCAGAATCAACCTGAGCCTGTACGACTCCGTGGAAGCTGCCCTCGCCGCTGTGGCCACAGGCGAGGAGAGGGCCTTCCTTGGGAACCTCGCCACCACGAACCACCTGGCCCGCTCCCACGGGATAACCAACCTAAGGTTCATATCGTTTGAGGCTGAACGACAGCAATCTCTGCACCTTGCCGTGCGCAGGGACTGGCCCCAACTGGTGAGCATCCTCAACAAGGCGCTGGCCTCCATCCCCGACACCGAGCGCATCGCAATACGAGACAAGTGGATCGAACTGGATACTGACATTGACCATGGGCCCATCCTTCGCGTGCTGCGCATGGTGGTGGCGCTGATCGCCGTCGTGCTGGCGGTGTCATTGTACTGGATCTCGCACCTGCGCAGGGAGATTCAGCACAGAAAGCAGGTCCAGGCAGAGCTTGAGAAGGCTAAGCGGGAAGCCGACGAGGCCAACAGGTTCAAGTCCAGTTACCTTGCGCGGATGTCCCACGAGATACGGACGCCGCTGAACGCCATCACCGGCATGTCATACCTGCTGAAGAGAACGGAGATGTCGCTGACGCAGCGGATGTACGTCGACCGGATCATACAGGCGGCCAACAGCATGCTCAGCATCATCGACGACATCCTCGATTTCTCCAAGATCGAGGCCGGCAAGATGGAGCTGGAGATCGCCTCCTTCAGCATGGATCAGGTGATTCAGAACGTAGTCAACATCGTCTCATACAAGATCAACGAACAGGGGATCGGCTTCCGCCTCACAAAGGATCCGCTCGTTCCCAACTGGTTCTTCGGCGATGCCAAGCGGATCGAGCAGACCCTGGTGAACGTCCTGAACAACGCCGCCAAGTTCACCAGCGCCGGAGAGGTCACGCTTGACGTCCGTCTGGTGGCCAGAGAGAGGGATACATATCACCTCTCGTTCACGGTGAGGGATACCGGGGTGGGCATGACCGAAGAGCAGCTGGATAGGCTCTTCCTTCCTTTTGAACAGGGAGACAGCAGCATCAAGCGGCGTTACGGAGGCTCCGGCCTGGGGCTGTCCATCGTCAAGAGTCTGCTGGATCTGATGGGCGGAGACGTGGAGGTGTTCAGCACCCCCGGAGAGGGCTCCACCTTCGTGCTGAGACTGCCGCTCAAGGTCGACCGAGAGCGAGAGGCGGCACACGCGAAAGCGTTGTCAGGCACCCAGTTTCGGGATGTTCGGGCTCTCGTGCTGGAGAAGTCCGGGGCCAACATGAACCTGATCGAGAGCTACTTGAGCAGCTTCGGGATGCAGTGCGAGCTCACCAGCTCAGAGGCGAGCGCGGTCCGTATGCTGGAGGCCGCAGACGGCAAGTTCGCTAAGCCTTTCGACGTGTTCATCATAGACTACGACACCCCTGCTCAGGGCGGTTTCAGGTTCGTTGAGGCCCTGCGGAGCAACGGCAGGATAGTGAGGATGCCGAAGGTTGTGATGCTCCTTCCGATGATGCGGGAGGACCTGTTTGACCAGCTCAGCGAGTACGGAATCGACCTGGGCATCGGTAAGCCCATAATACCGTCGATACTTGTCAACGGCATCCTGGATATGTTCAGTTTGAAAGCGGTCTCCAGGGCCCAGCCTGCGGCCCCGCGCGAACACCGCCTTCCGAAGCTCGACAGGCCGCGTCGCGTGCTGTTGGCGGAGGACAACACCACCAACCAGCTGATCGTCAAGTCGCTGCTGGGGCAGCTGGGCATAGAGGTCATAGTTGCAGGCGACGGCAGGGAAGCGGTGGAGCTGTACGAGCAGGAGAAGGACAGCATCGACCTGATACTCATGGACCTGCACATGCCGGTGATGGACGGGTTCGAGGCTGCGGAGAGGATCCGGGAGCTGTCGGCAACCGTTCCCATCGTGGCCATGACGGCAGACGTTGTCATGGGCGTTCGCGAGAGGTGCGAAAGGAGCGGCATCCACCACTACATCAGCAAGCCCTTCGATCCCGAGCGCATGCTCCAGATCATCAGCGACATCATCCTCGAGCACGAACTCAAGCCAGGTTCGGATGCCCCCGTCCTGGACCGGGCATTGGGCCTGAGGAACATGGGTGGCGACGAAAGGCTGTACCGGCAGGTGCTGACGGAGTACCGCAACGAGAATCGCGACACCATCCAGAGGCTTGAGGCTGCGGTGCGCGAGAAGAGGTACCCTGATGCCACGCAGATCGTCCATAAGGTGAAGGGGAGTACCGGAAGCATCGGGGCGACACAGGTGTACGAGGCCGCCGTTTCGCTGCAGAGGGCGCTTGCCGAGGAAAGGGAAGACGAGATACCGGCGCTTCAAGAAGGCTTCTCCAGACTGCTGGGGAGGTTGCTCGAGGAACTGATGTGACATCGAGTAAGGCCAGGATTGCGTGCGGCCGAGGAGGGAGGCGTCACAATGCAGATTAAGATCTTGGTAGCAGACGATTCGGCACCCGACAGGCTGATCATCCAGAACATGCTCAGCGATTACCACATACTGACTGCTTGCGACGGCGTGGAGACCATGCGCATGCTGGAAGAGCATGATGACATCAACATGCTCATACTGGACCTCAAGATGCCCAACATGGACGGATTCGAGGTCCTTGAGGCCCTGAAGGGAAACGAGCGGTTCAGGAAGCTTCGCACCATAGTACTCACGAACTACGACGAACTGGAGAACGAGATCAAAGGCCTCAAGCTGGGCGCGGTGGACTTCATTCGTAAGCCGATTCACATGGATTCGCTCCGGGTCAGGATCGAGGTTCATGCCGCCCTCCTGCGCGCCCAGGAGGCGTTGGAGCGGCAATTGGCTGAACAGAAGCTCTCGTTCGATAGGGTCTTCGAGGAGGCCCCCATCGGCATTACCATCTCCCGCGGCGGCGATGAAGAACACCCTGAGGGGGTGCTCCTACGGGGCAACCCCGCGTACGAGCAGATCACCGGCAGGACGACGGAGGAACTGAGAAGGCTGGGATGGCCCAAAATCACGCACCCAGACGACCTGAAAGGCGATCTCGAACAGCTGAGCAGGCTGTACGCCGGCGAGATAAAGAGCTATTCCATGGAGAAGCGGTACATCAAGCCCGATGGGTCCATCGTGTGGGTGCACATCGTGTGCGCCGCCCTCTCTCCAACCGACGACAACACGGTGAACTACATATCTTTCATCCAGGACATCTCGGACAGAAAAAAGAAGATCGAGAACGAGCTCAGGTACATATACGAGCACGACGGCTGGACGGGGCTTTACAACCGCAACTACCTAGAGGCGTTGCTGTCCGCCGACGCGAAACTCAAGAAGGGGCTGAAGCGGGCCTTAATCGGTATCGACCTCAGCACGGTGCAGCTTCTGGTGGCCAACTACGGGTTCCAGTACACCCAGAACCTCATAAAGAGGGTGGCGCAGGCCCTCGCCCGATACTGCACCGAAAGCCGCATCCTGTTTCAGCCGCGGGAAAACCGGTTCGTCTTCTACATAGTTGACTACAAAGACAAAGACGAGCTCATCGCCTTCAGCAACACCATCGCAGACACCCTCATGTCGGTGCTGGTCACTGAAAGGATAGGCGGCGGGATCGGCATCGTCGAGATAGAACAGGGCGGAGACGAAGCCGACATCGACATGCTCCTTCGGAGGCTGATGATCGCCTCGGAGAGGTCCTTGAGCCTGTTCGAGAGGGGCTTCCGCACCTGCTTCTACGATGACCAGCTGGAAGCCCTGGTTAACCGCGAAAGAGACGTTGTGGAGGCGCTCAACGCCATCGCAGAGCATGACTACTCCAGAGACGATCTGTTCCTGCAGTACCAGCCCATCATTGACCTGAAGACCGGCTCGATCCTGAGTTTCGAGGCCCTGGCAAGGCTCAGAACGGGCAAGTTGGGGCTGGTGCCGCCCATGGAGTTCATCCCCATCGCCGAGAAGACGAAGCTCATCATCCCCATAGGCGAGCGGGTGATCGTCAAGGCCCTCCAGTTCCTGAACAGGCTGAAGGAGCTGGGGCGCGATGACGTCAACGTTTCCATAAACATCTCCGCGATTCAGCTGTTGAACCCCGGCTGCGCCGACAGGCTGCTGGAGCTGATCCGCAAGATGCAAGTGGCCCCCAAGAACATCGGCATCGAGATCACGGAATCAGTCTTCGCAGCCGATTTTGAACACATAAACAGCATCCTTCAGGAGCTGAGAGACGCAGGGATCTCAGTGGCCATAGACGACTTCGGCAGCGGCTACTCCTCCCTCGCCAGGGAGAAGGAGCTCAAGGTGGACTGCATCAAGATCGCCAAGCAGTTCATCGACAGGTTGCTGGTGACGGAGAGGAACCGCGCCATCACTGGCGACATCATCTCCATGTCTCATAGGCTTGGGCACCGCGTGGTCGCCGAAGGGGTCGAGCACGACGTCCAGCTCAAGTACTTGAAGGACCATAACTGCGACATGGTGCAGGGATACCTCATCAGCGTGCCGCTGGATGAGGACGATGCCATCAGGTTCCTGGAGAGGCGACGCTGAAGGATCGGGCGCATGCGCCGAAGCTCATGACAGGCGCCAGTGGAGCGGCTGCCTGAAGCGACTGGAAGGAGGTCATCAGTTCCATGAAGATGAAGATGAAGATGCGGCTTGCGGTGATGGTTGCACTGCTTGTATCAACAGTTGCGTGGTTGGGCTGCGCCGCCGCTCTTCCGCAAGGTTTCGTGTACGTGACGGATGTGATCCCCACTGCCATCTTGGATATCAGGTACTTTGGAGACAACAACTTCTTGGGTACCCGGGTCGACGGCTACGAGGCCCCGACGGCCATCCTCACCGAGGAGGCCGCGGCTGCGCTGAAGACGGCGGCGGACCTCCTGGAGGAGCAGGGGTACTACATCAAGGTATTCGACGCGTACCGTCCGCAGCGGGCGGTGGCCCACTTCGTGAGGTGGTCCAAGGACCCTGCTGACGCGAAGATGAAGGAGCAGTTCTATCCCGACCTTGACAAGTCGGTCCTGTTCGAGCTGGGCTACATCGCTGAGAGGTCTGGGCACTCCAGGGGCAGCACGGTGGACCTCACCATCGTCTACATGGACACATTGGAAGAGGTGGACATGGGCAGCGGGTTCGACTTCCTTGGGGAGATATCACACCATGACACGGATCTCATCACCGAGGAGCAGGCGGCCAACAGGAGCATCCTGCGGGAAGCCATGGTCAGGGCGGGGTTCCTGGTGTATCCGAAGGAGTGGTGGCACTACACCCTGGCGGACGAGCCCTATCCCGACACATACTTCGACTTCGTCGTGAAGTAGCGGGCCTCGGCTGGCCAAGGGCCGGTCAATACAGGGCCTGGGCTGGGAACTCAATATGTGAAAGATGTCGTAATAATGTGTAGACGGACCTGCCTACAGTCGCCGGAAGGGGCCGCGCCCATCCCCGTCCAGACGGTGGGCTACAAGATGGCGCCTTTCGGCGGCAGGCCGCCACTGCTGTCGTGTCGGACTTGACTGACTATTCAGTCAGCCACACTTTCACATCCGGGGAGGGATCGAGATGATAGGCGCCGAGAGGGCCGCAGTGGACTTGATGCTAAGCTACCTTTCAACCAACCCTGTGGAGAAGCTTCCTCTCATGCTGTCGCTGGCTGAGAGGCTGGATCGTGGAGGCTTGCACAGGTCCCAGATCCGGGGGATACGCAAGGCCCTGCTGGACGAGGGCAGCGTATGGAGGACTTTCGTTGAGAACCTGTTCCGCGACGTCGACCTCAAGATAATCAAGAAGGGCGTGAGCAACTTCATAGTCAACGCCACCCTTCAGGGATCGGCCCGCATGAGGGCGATGGAGGCGGAACGCGACATCAACGTGCCGTGGGCGATACTGATGGATCCCACCAGCGCCTGTAACCTATCGTGCAAAGGGTGTTGGGCCGCGGAGTACGACAGGCACTCCAACCTATCCTACGAGGACATGGACTCCATCTGCCGCCAAGGCAAGGAACTGGGCATACACTTCTACATCTTCTCCGGCGGCGAGCCGCTGGTTCGCGCCAACGACATCATCCGGCTCTGCGAGGCCCACCAGGACTGCTTCTTCATGGCCTTCACCAACGGCACCCTAGTCACCGACGAGCTCTGCGAGGAGATGCTGCGGGTTGGCAACTTCGCGCTGGCGCTGTCCATCGAGGGAGACGAGGAAGCCACGGATATGCGCCGTGGCAAGGGCACGTACCGGAAGGTGCTGGAGGCGATGGAGCGGCTCCGCCGGCACAAGCTGCTGTTCGGCTACTCCACGTGCTATCACCGGTACAACACTGAGTCCGTGGCCTCCGACGAGTTCGTGGACGACATGATCGCGAGGGGCTGCAAGTTCAGCTGGAACTTCACGTACATCCCGGTGGGTAAGGGAGCCCCCACCGACCTGCTGGCCACCGCGGAGCAGAGGGCCTACATGTACCGGCGCATCCGGCATATAAGAGCCACCAAGCCAATCTTCGCGATGGATTTCTGGAACGACGGCGAGTTCTCCGACGGCTGCATCGCAGGCGGACGTCGGTACCTGCACATCAACGCCAACGGCGACGTGGAGCCCTGCGCGTTCATACACTTCTCCAACGTGAACATCCACGACGTGACGCTGCTTGAAGCGCTGCAATCCCCGCTCTTCATGGCTTACCGCAAGCGGCATCCGTTCAACCAGAACCACTTGCGGCCGTGCCCGCTCCTGGACAACCCGGAGATGCTTCGCGACATGGTGAAGGAGTCGCGGGCCGTCTCCACCGACATGGCGGAGCCTGACGACGTGGACGAGCTGTGCGGCAGGACGGAGCTGGCGGCTAAGAGGTGGGCGGAGGTGGCGGACAGGCTGTGGTACGGGGCTGGCGGTCATGTGGACGGTGCAGGAAAGAGTCAGGTGGCGTCAAAAAAATAGAGTCATTGCGGCTGTGTTAGCTGACGGTTGGCGGCGGTTGGGGCCGGAGATGCCCGCTGTTCCGGCGCCAACCGCCTACTGCAACAGCCGCGATGGGTTTGAGACCCCCCCTTCTTTCCATTCCACCAGCAGACATCGCTTTTCTGATACAATGAGTGTTAGTGCAGTGAATGGGGGCTGATAGCGTTTGAACGTTCTCCTTGAGAAGTTCAGGGACGTGGTGTCGGCGGTGCTGCCGATCACCCTGATCGTGGTGATCCTGAACTTCACCATCACTCCGCTTGAGAGTCACCTGCTGCTCCGCTTCATCCTTGGAGCGTTCGTGATCATCCTGGGGCTATCGGTGTTCCTCTTTGGCGCGGACATCGGCGTGACCCCCATAGGCACCCTCTTCGGGTCGCATATGGCCAAGAGCAACAAGGTCTGGGTGGTGGCGCTGGGTGGCCTCTCCCTGGGTTTCATGATCTCCATCGCCGAGCCAGACCTGCACATCCTGGCTGGGCAGGTGGAGGCGGTTTCCGGCGGAAGCGTCTCCAAGGTACTGATGGTGGTCGTGGTCTCCATCGGGCTGGCTGCGCTGATGACGACCGGTCTCTTCAGGATCGTTTTCAACAGGGCGCTGAACAAGCTCCTGGCTGCGGCGTACGTGATCATCGGGGCGATGGCGGTCTTCTCATCGCCGGAGTTCGTGGCGATAGCCTTCGACGCCTCCGGGGCCACCACAGGCGCAATCACGGTGCCATTCATGCTGGCGATAGCATACGGCGTGTCCTCCCTGAAGAAGGACGGCCAGGCCTCTGAGGAAGACAGCTTCGGGCTGGTGGGCGTGGCGTCGGCCGGAGCCATCCTGGGAGTCATCGCCATGAGCCTGGGGGCCAAGCGCGTGCAGGCCGTGGCGGAGGTGGAGTCGGCCTTCTTAGCATCCACATCGGTTCTGGCTCCCTTCGTCCAACAGCTGCCGCACGTGGTCAGGGACTCCATCCTGGCGCTGTTGCCGCTGCTCGTGGCGTTCGTGATCTTTGAACCGGTGTCGTTCAAGCTGCCTCGGAGGCAGGTAAGCAGGATAGTCAAGGGCATGGTGTATACCTTCATCGGCCTTGTGCTGTTTCTCCTAGGGGTGAACGCCGGCTTCATGGACGTGGGGTCCATTGTAGGTGGCCAGGTGGTCACAGTCGCCGGCAAGTGGGTGCTGGTGGGCATCGGCTTCGCCCTGGGCACAGTGGTGGTGCTGGCTGAACCCGCCGTGTACGTGCTGACGAAGCAGATCGAAGAGGTCACCGCAGGATACGTTAAGAGAAGGCTGGTCTTGTTGGCGCTATCCCTGGGCATCGGGATCGCGGTGGCCCTTGCGATGCTGCGGATCACCACTCCCACTCTGCAGCTCTGGCATTACCTGCTGCCGGGATACATCATCTCGCTGATACTGGCGTTCCAGGTCCCGCCGCTGTTCGTGGGCATCGCCTTCGACGCTGGGGGAGTGGCGTCAGGTCCCATGACAGCCAGCTTCATCCTGGCGTTCGCCCAGGGCGCCGCCCAGGCCACGGCTGGGGCCGATCCGATGGCCGAAGGCTTCGGGGTCATCGCGATGGTGGCGATGATGCCGCTGATAGCCCTGCAGCTCTTGGGCTTAGCCTTCAAACTGAAGACCGCGAAGGGGGGCACGGCCGCAGATGGAGAATAGTCCGGAAAAGGCAGACATGGGGCTGTTCTGCGTCATCGTCAACTATGCGCTGGGAAGCAGGATCCTGAAGATAGCGAAGGAGGCCGGAGTCACCGGCGGCACCGTAATCCTGGGTAAGGGCACGATGCGCAGCCGCATACTGGAGTTTCTGGAGCTGGCGGACGTACGCAAGGAGATCGTCTTCATGGTCGCTGAAAAGCGCGTCGGCGAAGCTGCTCTGGAGCGGCTGGTGGACCGGCTGGACATGACGAAACCCAACCACGGGATAGCCTTCAGCATGCCGGTGAAAGGCGTGCTCGGCCTGCGCTGCGGAACCATGGAAGGAATCAATGAGAGCAGAGGTGTTGCCAGTCCCATGTACCATGCCATTTTCGTCATTGTGGACAAGGGTGGGGCGGACACGGTGATAGATGCCGCCAAGTCGGCCGGAGCCAAGGGCGCCACCGTCATCAACGCCCGAGGTTCGGGCATCCATGAGACAGCCATGCTCTTCTCCATGCCAATCGAGCCCGAGAAGGATATGGTCCTGATCCTGTCGGAGGCCAGCAAGACCCAGGCCATCTGCGAGGCCATACGGCAGGCGTGCAAGGTGGACGAGCCCGGCCGCGGCATCATCTTCGTCCTGGACGTTGACAAGACCTACGGCCTGTACCAGTAGGCATGAAGCACGCGGACGCCGCCGCGCCAGCCGCTTTCCCGCAGGGCCACAGAGGCTCTACCGAGAGGGCGGGCGGAACATCACAGGCTGAGAGGGTGTAGCATGCCAGACACGATCCTGATAACGCACTCATCCTTCGCCAGGCGCAACACCGCCCCGGCGGACACGCTGCGCGCCGCCGGATACGCCCTGCGCTACGTCACCGCCGAAGAGCTCCAGCAGGAACTGCCAGACGTGGTGGGAATGGTCGTGGGCCTGCAGCGCATTACCGCCGACATCATGGATAGGGCCCCGCGCCTTAGGGCCATAGCCAGGTTCGGAGTGGGCACGGACAACATCGACATTGCCGCAGCCACGTCCAGGGGCATAATCGTCACGAACGCTCCAGGCGTCAACGCCGCCGCCGTGGCCGAGCTGGCCCTGGGCCTGATGATAGACGTGTCCCGGCGCATCAGCCTGGTGGACCGCAGGGTGCGGTCAGGCGTCTGGCGCGGCCACGTGGGCACGGAGCTTTCCGGCAAGACGCTGGGCATAGTGGGAGCAGGCGCCATCGGCCGCCGCCTGGTCAAGCTGGTTCAGGGCTTCGACATGCGGGTGCTCGCAGCCACGCGCACTCCTGACCATGAATGGGCCCGGGCCAACTCCGTGAGCATCGTCGACCTGCCGGTTCTGCTCCGGGAGGCGGACTACGTGAGCCTGCACGTCCCCCTGACGCCCCAGACGCGCTCGCTCATGGGCGAGGCTGAGCTTGACCAGATGAAGCCCACGGCGATCCTGATAAACACCTCCCGCGGCGAGATCGTAGACGAGCAGGCCCTGATATCTGCCCTGCAGAGCGGGGTCATCGCCGGCGCCGGGCTTGACGTGTTCCAGTCCGAGCCTCCCGTCGACTCGCCTCTTCTGTCCATGGACAACGTGGTGCTCACCTCGCACATCGGCGGCGCCAGCGCCGAGGCCTTCCACGCCGCGGCCCAGATTGCGTCGGAGAACCTTCTCGACGCGCTGCAGGGGAGGGTGCCGAAGCACGTGGTGAACCCGGAGGTGCTAGCCCGCCGTAGGTAGTGGGGCCCCTTTGTCTTTCCCATTGCGGCTGTGTTAGTTGGCGGTTGGTGTTGGGCACCAACCGTCTGCTGACACAGCCGCGATTGCTTTTCGGAAAGGGGGGCGCGATAGGTGTGGAGGAGAGTGCCGGTTTGGTCAGAATTAGTCTCCAAGGGAAAAGACTAAGATCGCGGGGAGTGGTGATCCGGATGCAGCAGGCGCTGGTGGACGAGTTCGTGGAACTGGTGAGCATTGACGCCGAGTCAGGAGATGAGGGGGAGATAGCGGCTGCGGTGGCAGGCAAGCTCAGGGTCATCGGCCTGGAGGTGGAGATAGACGCCGCCGGGAACGTGATAGGCCGTGCAGGGGAAGGGGAGCCGGTGATCCTCTGCGCACACCTGGACCGGGTTAAGCCTGGCAAGGGCATCCGTCCGGTGGTGGAGGACGGGGTGATCCGGTCTTCAGGAGACACGATTCTGGCTGCAGACGACGTGGCGGGGATCGTGGCGATCCTGGCGGGGCTCAGGCGAGCCAAGGAGGCCTTGGGGGCGCTTCCGGCGGTGGAGGCCATCTTCACAGTGGGGGAGGAGACCCACCTTGCGGGCTCGAGGCGGCTGGATTACGGGGCAGTAAGGGGCAAGATGGCTTATGTGTTCGACGCGTCGAGGCCGGTGGGGGTGGTGGTGACGTCCAGCCCGACGCACGTGGGGATCACCGCCAGGGTGATGGGGCAGGCGGCCCACGCAGCCGTGAACCCGCAGGACGGCGTCAGCGCGATACAGGCTGCCGCCAGGGGCATCGTGCGGCTTCCCTTCGGCTGGGTTGACGACCACACCACGGCCAACGTGGGCATGATATCCGGCGGCACGGCTACGAACGTGGTGTGCGACGACGTGCTGATGCGCGCCGAGGTCAGGAGCCTGGACCACGACCGCGCTGTGGCCCTGGCGGAGCACTTCGCCAACGTCATCTCGCTGGAGGCGGCCACGGTGGGCGCCAGGGCCAACGTGACGACGGAGGTGGAGTACAGGGGATACCGTATCCCGTCTGACGAGCCGGTGGTGCGCAGGGTGGTGCGGGCCATCGAGGCCATGGGCCTTGAGGCGACGATAGAGTCCTCGATGGGAGGAAGCGACGGCAACATATTCAACGCCAACGGCATAGCCAGCGTGGTGCTGGGGATAGGCTGCGAGGCGGTGCACTCCACCCGCGAGCGCATAGCCATCAGCCAGCTCGAGGCGGCGGCGAGGCTTGCCCAGTCCTTGCTGGTGACGGCATGAGGATCATCCACACATCCGACTGGCACCTGGGCAGGATCTTCTACAAGGTCCACCTCACCGAGGAGCAGGCCTACGTGCTGGACCAGCTGGTCGGAATAGTGAGAGAGGAACGGCCTGACCTGGTGGTCATCGCCGGCGACGTGTACGACCGCTCGGCGCCGCCGGCCGAGGCGGTGGAGCTGCTGGACGACGCGCTCAGCCGCATCGTGCTGGGCCTTGGAGTGCCGGTGGTGGCCATCGCCGGAAACCATGACTCTCCGGAGCGCCTGGGGTTCTGCTCGAGCTTGCTGAGCTCGAAGGGGCTGTTCATGGTCGGCGCGGCGGATACGGCGCGGCCCATCGAGTTTTGCGACCAGCACGGCCCGGTGTGGGTGGTGCCGGTGCCGTATGCCGAGCCAGCCGTGGTGCGCGACAGGCTCGAGGCGCCCGATGCCGCTGACCACGACGCGGCGCTAGGGGCGCAGCTTGACGCGGCCATGGCGGCAGTGCCGCCCAACGCCCGGCGCATCGCGGTGGCCCACGCCCTGACCTACGGCGGCCAGACCTCCGGCTCCGAGCGCCCGCTGACGCTGGGAGGCACGGGGGCGGTTGATGCGGCCCGCTTCGACGGCTTCTGTTACGCCGCCCTGGGCCATCTGCACAGGCCGCAGCAGATAACCGGCACCGGGTGCCGATATTCGGGCAGTCTCATGAAGTATTCCTTCGACGAGGCTGACCACGCCAAGTCCGTCTCGGTGGTTGACATCGACGGCCAGGGCAACGCCAGCGTGATGGCGATCCCCCTGACGCCCCGACGCGATGTGCGGAGGCTCAGGGGCAGTCTCCAGGAGATAGTGGAGGGAGCCCGGCGCGACCCTGCCCGCGACGACTACATATCCATCACCCTTGTAGACGCGCCAGCTGTTTGGGACGCGTTGGCTAGGCTGAGGGAGCACTACCCCAACGTGATGCACCTGGAGTTCGAGTTCACTTCCGCCGAAGACCAGGCCCCGAAGCTTGCCGGAGCCGGCGCCGACTGGAGCCAGCGCAGCCTGGTGCAGCTGTTCCGCGACTTCTATCAGCAGACGACAGGCGCTCCCATTGAGGAGCGCCACATGAAAGCCTTCCTGGACGCCGCCGAGAGGGTGGCCTCCGACGAGAAGGAGGTGGCGGCGTCATGAGGCCGGTCCGCCTCGTGATTCAGGCGTTCGGCGCGTACGCCGGCCGCCAGGTGGTGGACTTCCGCGAGCTGGGCCCAAGGAGCTTCTTTCTGATCTCCGGCCCGACCGGCTCCGGCAAGACCACGGTGCTGGACGCCATCTGCTTCGCCCTCTACGGCGTGGCCAGCGGCTCGGAGCGCGAAGCCCGGGGCATGCGCAGCCATCACGCCGACCCGGCCACTCCCACCTGCATGGAGCTGGACTTCGTCGTGCGCGGCCGCCGCTACAAGGTCAGGCGCAGCCTGGACCACGAGGTGGAGGGCAGGAAGACCCCGCTGAAGGCCGATGCCACGTTGTGGGACATGGAGGGCTGCGACATCGACGGCGAGGGCCGAGTTCTCGCAACCGGCCTCACCAGGGTGACGCAGCACGTCACGTCCCTGCTGGGCCTGGGCGACAAGCAGTTTAGGCAGGTGGTGCTGCTGCCGCAGGGTCAGTTCCGGCAGGCGCTGACCGCAGGCTCCCAGGAGCGCCAGGAGATCTTCCAGCTGCTCTTCGACACGGTCCGCTACCTCGAGATCGAGCGAGCCCTGCTGGACGACGTCGCCAAGCTCAAGGCGGGCCTCCGCGATCTTGATGCCGCCATCCGGGCTGACCTGGAGCGGGCAGGCGTCGGCACCCGCGAGGAGCTGGAGTCCAAGATCCAGGAGGAGTCCGAGCGCTTCGAGCGGGCGAAAGACGCGGAGGCCGCGGCGCACAAGGCCGTGAAGGTGGCCGAGGCCGCGCTGAAGGCTGGCGAGCGGGCCATGGAGCTGCACCAGGAGGTCGCGGCGGCGCAGGAGCAGCTTGACCAGATCGAGGCGCAGCGGCCCGCCGTGGAGGCGCTCCGGCGCGAACTTGCCCTGGCGGAGAAGGCCCTGACATGCGCGGCGGCACACGAGGCCTTCCAGTTCGCCGTGGCCGAGGAGGAGCACGCTGCTGGGGAGCACGCCGCCGCGGCAGAGGCGCTGGTGAAGGCGAAAGCCAAGCACGACGCTGCTCAAGCCGGCCTCTATAGGGAGCGGAGCCCGGAGCGTGCGCATGCCCGCGAGGAGGCGCAGCGAAAGGTGATGCGCCTGGCTGAGCTGGAAGGAGCCGTGGAGGAGATCGAGGCCGCCCGCGAATCGCTGGTGGAGGCAAGCCGACGGTGTGAGGAAGCGCAGGGCAAGGCCGAACAGGCTTCCAAGGAGCTTGAGCAGGCTAAGGAGTCTCTCGGGAGACTGGAGGAGGAGCGCAACGCGCTCAGGCTGCAGGCGGCCGCCGCCGGAGAGCATCGGCAACAGCTCAAAGCGCTCGAGACGGCGATGGACCGCGCAGCCAGTCTTGAACGCCTAGAGAGGGAGCTGAAGAAGGCCCGAGAGGAAGCCGATGCCGCCGAGGCCAGGGCCAGGGCCGCCGACGAGGAGTTCAGGTCTGCCAGGGCGCGAGCCGATGCGCTGCGCGAGGCCATGATGCGGGACCAGGCTGCCTTCCTTGCGGCGAGCCTGGCCGAGGGCGAGCCATGCCCGGTGTGCGGATCGGTGCACCATCCGGCGCCGGCAAAGCCGGGCGACGGCGGCAAGCTGGTGGGGGCTGCAGAGGTGGAGCAGGCGGAGTCTGCCGCCAGAAGGAAGCAGGCCGCGGCAGAGGCAGCGGCCAAGGCGTTCCAGGAGGCTGGCACGGCCCTGTCTGTGCTCAAGGGGCGGGTGCAGGCCCTGAAGGAGAGCCAGACCGAGCCTGAAGCGTCAGTCAAGGAGCTGACCCGGCGGCACAGGGATGTCTCTGCGGCGCTGGATGCGTGCCTTCGCGCCGAGGACAGGCTGGCTCAGGTGGAGGAGGAGCTGAAGCGGGCGAGGGACGACGTCGCCAACCGTTCTGAAACACAGCTGCAATGGGAATCGGAGAGGGTCGACGCCGTCGCCAAGGAAGCCGCCGCCCGGGCTGCCCTGGACTCCTGCTCCAAGCGGGTGCCAGTGGAGCTCAGGTCCATGGACGCCCTGCGCGATGCGAAGGAGCGAGCGGAGAAGGAAAGGGCCGCGCTGGATAAGGCTCTGGAGGCCGCCATGCGGGAGCACGAGGACGCTGTCGGCAAGCTTTCCGCAGCGGAATCGGCGCTGAAGGCCGCCCAGTCTCGGGTGGAGGCCGCGGCCAAGCGCAAGGACGAGGCCAGCCGGAGGCTCCAGTCTTCAGTGGAAAGAGCGGGCTTTGAGTCGGTGGCGCACTTCCTCGGCTCAATCCGGGACGCCGACGCCATGGAGGGGCTGCGCAGTAAGGTCTCAGAGCTCGAGAGGGACCTTGCCGCCGCGACGGGGCGCCTCAAGCGGGCGAAGGATGCGGCCAAAGGCGTTGACAGGCCGGACCTGGAGCAGCTCAGGCAGACGTACGAGGCCGCCGACAGGGCGGAGAAGGAGGCCATCACGGCGAAGGCCGAGGCGAAGGCCCGATGCCAGGAGCTGGAACGGGCGCGCGGCGCACTGCTGAGGCACCTTGAGGAGCGGAGGCAGCTGGAGGAGGAGTACGCCGTGGTGAACCGGGTGGCGGAGGTGACGGCGGGCAGGGCGCCGAACAGGTTGGGGATGAACTTCGAGAGGTTCGTGCTGGCGTCCATGCTGGATCAGGTGGCGGAGACGGCAACGGCGCGTCTGCAGGTGATGAGCAGAGGGCGCTACCGCCTGCGCCGCACAGACCAGCGCAGGACCGCCCGGTCGCACGCAGGGCTGGAGCTGGAGGTGTACGACCACTACACCGGCAGGGAGAGGCCGGTGTCGACGCTGTCAGGCGGCGAGGGGTTCATGGCGTCGTTGGCGTTGGCGCTGGGCCTGTCCGACGTGGTGCAGGCGAGGTCAGGAGGGATCAGGCTCGACACCATCTTCATCGACGAGGGCTTCGGCACGCTTGACCCGGAGAGCCTAGACCTTGCCATTGACACCCTGGTGGACCTGCAGCTTGCAGGCTCCAGGCTGGTGGGGATCATATCCCACGTGCCGGAGCTTGCGGAGAGGATCGATGCCAGGCTGGAGGTGACCATGACCGAGAGGGGAAGCAGGGCTAGGTTCGTGGTGGGCTAGGCCGCAGGGCTCCGTTCGGGCCATCTGCCCTGGGCGCAAGGGGATTGAGCATGCATATCCTGCAATGAGCTCAGCACCTATTCATACCCAGGGAGTTGATGGACATGGCCGAAATCGAGGCCGGTCAGGTCGGAATGCGCCAGGGGCCTCCGCCCTGCCCCAACGGGTTTCTGTATCAGATTCGAGCAGGCGATACCCTGTTTGCCATAGCCCAGAGGTTCGGGACAACCGTAACGCAGATCCTGGCGGCCAACCCAGGCCTGGATCCCAATTCGCTGCAGGTGGCGCGGCTGATCTGCATACCCAGGGCGGGCGCCCCAGGCGGATGCCCCGCCGGCACCAGCCCTTACACCATCCGCAGCGGCGACACTTTCTACTCCATCGCGCAGCGGGCAGGCACCACGGTGGAGGCCATCCAGAGGGCCAACCCCGGAGTGAACCCCAACGCGCTTCGGGTGGGGCAGGTCATCTGCGTGCCAGGTCGCGCGCCTGACGGAGCTCCCGGAGCGTGCCCAGCTGGCACCAGGCCGTACGTGATCCGCAGCGGCGACACCTTCTTCGCGCTGGCGCAGCGTTTCGGGGTGAGCGTCGCAGACCTGCAGGCCGCCAACCCGGGGGTGAACCCCAACGCGCTTCAGATAGGACAGCTCGTTTGCATCCCAACCCGAGTGCAGACCACCAGCAGCTGAGGATGATCCATGGGCGCGGGCAGTGCCCAGACGGGACGCCCGCGCACACTCTGGCGAAGAAAGGAGACAAGCATCCATGAGCATGGTCCAAGACGATGACCTCCGAAAGAAGCGCGTGGAGCAGCTCAGAGAAGTCATCATGGAGCTCCACGCCGGCAAGACAGTGGACGAAGTCAAGGCCAAGTTCAAAGACGTGATCCAGGGCGTCACCGCGCAGGAGATCTCCGCCATGGAGCAGTCCCTCATCGAACAGGGCATACCAGTGGAGGAAGTGCAGAGGCTCTGCGACGTACACGCCAGCGTGTTCGCGGACGCCCTGGAGCTCCAGCCTGACCCCAAGGCGGCGCCGGGCCACCCCATGCAGGTCTTCATGGAGGAGAACCGCGCCCTTGAGCGGGTGATGGAGGAGAAGGTGGAGCCGGCCCTGAAGGCCTTCCGAGAGGGCGCCGCCAGCGCCATGGAGTTCCTGGACGACTTCAACCTGCTCTTCGACGTGGACAAGCACTACAAGCGCAAGGAGGAAGTGTTATTCCCGCTTCTCGAGAAGTACGGCGTTTACGGGCCCACCAAGGTGATGTGGGGCGTAGACGACGAGATCCGCGCCTCCCTGAAGGAAGCCCGGGCGAAGCTCCTTGCCTTCGACGGCACCGAGGGCGCGCGGGCTGACGTTGCGGCCGCGGTGGAGAAGGCGCTGAGGGGCATCAAGGAGATGATCTTCAAGGAGGAGAAGATCTTCCTGCCCATGGCGGACCAGCACTTCAAGCCAGAAGAGTGGCGCGACATCGCCCTTGCCTCCCGCGAGATCGGCTACTGCTTGGTGGAGCCCGACGCCGCCATAGAGTGGATCGCCAGGTTCGGGGCCGAGGGCGAGGGCGCTAGCCTGGCCACCGCAGGCGACGTGATACACCTTCCCACCGGCGCTCTCACCGTGTCACAGCTGGAGCTGATGCTGAACTCGCTGCCAATTGATATCACCTTTGTAGACGAGAACGACACCGTCAGGTACTTCTCCGCATCGCGGGAGCGCATCTTCACTAGACCGAAGACCATCATCGGCCGAAAGGTACAGAACTGCCATCCTCCCACCAGCGTGCACGTGGTGGAGCAGATCCTCGAAAGCTTCAGGCGGGGCGAGCGCGACGTCGCCGACTTCTGGATCCACATGGGCCCCAAGTTCGTGTACATACGGTACTTCGCCGTGCGGGACGCCGCAGGAGAATACAGGGGCACCCTCGAAGTGAGCCAGGAGATCAGCGGCATCAAGGCGCTGGAAGGCGAAAAGCGCCTGCTGGACTGGTGAGGTTGGTAAGGCTGGCGAAGCCGGTGACGCGCCTGCCGCATCGGCGGCTGGCGCAGGTTCAGGCGCAGGCGACGGAGAGGAGCTACCGAAAGCGACCATGAGACGGGCCCGAGACGCACAGCATCATGAGGACAGGCAGTACCACGGGTTCTTCGCGGAGTACTACGATGTGTTGCACGGCACGTATGACGCCGACATCCCGTTCTACCTGGATCTTGCTCGCAAGCACGGAGGGCCCATCCTCGAGCTGGGATCGGGCTCAGGCAGGCTACTTGTGCCCCTGGCAGAGGCGGGGCATGAGGTGACCGGCCTCGACGCATCCGAGGACATGCTAAAGCGGTGCGCCAACCGTCTACTGACACAGCCGCAATGGGTTCGCGACCGGGTCAGGCTGGAGCACGGCGACATGCTCGCCTTCAGCCTGCCCCGGCGCTTCTCCCTGGTCCTTGCCGCCTGCAACACCATACTCCACTGCGTCTCCACCGACCAGCTTCTCGCCCTGTTCGAGCGGGCCCGCGCCCATATGGCCCCCGACGGCCTCTTCGTGGTGGACTTCAACATCCCCAACGTCAAGAAGATGCTGGAGTCCGACGGCGTCGAGGAGGTGTTCCGGGTCACCCATCCCGAGGCCGGCACGGAGCTGGTCTGCACCTACCGCGCCGAATACGACTTCATCCGCCAGCTGGAGACCATCTACATGCACCTTCAGGAGTTCGACCGGGACCGGCTGCTGCGTGCGGCCACCAACACGACGCAGCGCGCCTTCTATTTCCCCAGGGAAGTTGCCCTTGCCCTGCGATCCTCAGGCTTCAGGACGGTCAGAACCTGGACCGGATACCGCCACGGCCGGCTAGTGGAATCCACCAGGGACATCGTGTACATCTGCCAGCGCAGCGATGAGCCGCGGAGTTGACACCGAAAGCTGCCTGAGGCTTATCCGCACCTCCCCGGGAGCCACTTCCACGCTCTCCACATCCACATCGTAAAGCAGCCCGTTGGTGACGAGCTCCAGGTCCACGTCGATGGTGGACGCTCCCACGTACGACACCCCCGGCGGGAACCTCGCTGACATCATGGCTATGGCCATATCCGCCGTCACCGGCCCGAGCCCCAGCTGCCCGCTTACCCTGAGCCCAAAGTGCGCCCCCTCAGGCTGAAGCGGCTCCAGATGCAGCCTAGGGCTTAGCGCCACTGGAGACTTCAGCTCCAGCTCCACAGCGAGACCGTTCTCCGCAAGGTGTATGTCGCGTACCTTCACGTCGCCGGCTCCCGCCAGTGCAGCCGCCGCCTCACGGATCTCGCCCTCGGTTATCCGGATCCTGGTCCCCTCGATGAACATCTACACGCCTCCATCGCACAGTAGTTATTTCCGTCACATGCAGGGCTTTAGCAGGAACACCCCATGCGGCGGGCGAAATGGTTAAGTCACATGCCACCCGGAGGTGCATTCTGTGAAGAGACTCTTATTTCTAGTGCTCATGCTCGGCCTGATCTTTGCGGCCAACGCCGACGCGGCGCTTCGGATCAACACCCCCGAAGGCTTCGTCGGCAGGAACTCACCGGTGTTCACCCTCAATACCACGGGCGGCGACACCTACGGACTCAGGGACAAACCCGGCTACGTCTACGTGCTGGAGTTTTGGAGCATCGCGTGTTCCGCCTGCAAGATCGCAGAGCCGGTGCTTGAGGCCGTCCACAACCAGTATGATTCCCAGGGAGTCAGGGTGGTGGGCGTCAACATAGCTGATACCGCCGCCGCCATCCAGCAGTACGTCAGCAGGGCCGGGCTGACATACGCCCAGGTGGTTGACAGGATCGGCAACGTGACCAGCCTGTTTAAGGTGTACGCCACCCCTACCATCGTCGTCATCGACAGGAAAGGCATAGTCCGCGACGTCCACGTCGGCCTGCGCGCCGGTTGGGAGCAGCAGCTTCTGGGCCTGGTGTCCCAGCTTGCGGAGGAGGGCTAGCCATGCGGAGAAACGCCCTCCTCGCCCTGATAGCCGTTGGCGTCGCGCTGATGGTGCTGGGCGGCCTCAGGGGCGACTACTGGACCATCCTGGCCAACGCTCGGACCATCTGCCTTTCATGCATAGGGATTGAGTGAGCGCATGGCGATAACGAGACCGATATCCCCGCGCCGCACCGTGATCCAGGCCGCCGCCACGGCCTTCGCCAACTCCGGGTTTCCGGCGCTCAAGATGTGCCCGTATCCGGGGCTCAACTGCTACGCCTGCCCCCTGGCCTCCGTAGCCTGCCCCCTGGGGTCGCTTCAGAACTTCTTCGTCCTGAGGCAGATCCCGTACGCCCTCACCGGGCTGTTCCTGGCTGTGGGCGCCGCGTTCGGACGGGCAGTCTGCGGCTGGGTATGCCCGTTCGGCTTCCTCCAGGACATCCTCGCCCGCATCGGTCCCCGCCGGAAGCGCCTTCGCACCCAGAGGGGCTCGTGGCTGAGGTACGTTGTCCTCGTCGGTGTGGCCGGCTTGGCCACGTACGCCGTGGGCGCCCCGCTCTTCTGCAAGCTCTGCCCCGCCGGCACGCTGCAGGCCGGCATACCCCAGGTGATCCTCAGGCCGGGCCTGAGGGGCCTGATCGGCGCCCTCTACTGGGCGAAACTGGCGATCCTGGCGGCCTTCTTCGTCGCTGCCCTCCTGGTGAAACGCCCCTTCTGCCGGTTTGTATGCCCTTTGGGCGCCATCTATTCGCCGTTTAACCGCATCAGCCTCATGCAGCTCTCTGTAGACAGGACCGCCTGCACGCAGTGCAACGCGTGCAAGCATGTCTGCCCTGTAGACCTCTGCGTGTACCAGGACCCTGGCTCCGATTCATGCATCAGGTGCCTGGAGTGCACCCGGTGCCCAGCTGTGAAAGTGAGCTGGAGGGGGAAAGCGGTTAGCGAGCCCGCCACCTTGACACAATAGACAGCGAGAACACCCCTTTCGAAAGGAGTGATTTGAGCTGTCGCACTTAGGGGTTGGCGTCATCGGGGCGGGCATGGCCTTCGAGCGGCTCCACCTTCCCGCCTACCAGCGCCTCAGCGACTACTACAGGATCGTTGCCATCTGTGACCGGGATGTCGCCCGGGCCAACCGTTACCGAGAACAGCTCGGATTGTCCGAAAGCCAGATATACCAGGACTGGCGCCCCATGGTGGCCCGCGATGACGTGGACGTCATCGACATCATGGTTCCCATCGAGCTGAACTTCGCCATCACCCAGGCCGTGGCTCACGCCGTGTCCGGCACGGGCAAGGGCATAATCTGCGAGAAGCCGCTAGGCGCCAACCTGCGCGAGGCCGCCGCCGCGAGGGAGCTTCCCGCGAAATTCAAGGTTCCCATCATGATCGCTGAGAACCGCCGGTACAGCCCTGAGACCAACATCATCCGCGACATGGTGCAGAGCGGCCGCGTCGGCGACGTGGTCTACTTCACCTACAGCCGGACCACGGACTTCCCGTCTCAGATGATGAGAGACGACTTCGCCGCCAGGGAATGGAGGCAGCACCCGGACTACCCGGGCGGCGCCATCACCGACAGCGCGGTGCACGACATCGCCGCCATGCGCCACATCTTCGGCTCCATCGCTAGCCTTCACGCCATCGGCCAACCACAGGAGGCCCCCTTCTCGCCGTACAGCGCCGTCCTGGTGAACCTCACTTTCGCCAGCGGCGTCATCGGGCAGTTCAGCTTCTTCTGCGCCGGCAGCGAGACGCAGCGGCCGCTATCGGGCCTGAGGATCTTCGGCACCCGCGGCATGATCTACCTCGAGCATCCCGACTGCGGGCGCATCGAGTTGTCGTACCCGGACGGGCGGTCGGAGACCGTGACGTACGAGCCCGGCGCCGGGTTCTACAACGAGCTTCTGAACTTCGCCAAGTCTCTCAGGGGAGAGGAGCCCATCAGCGTGCCGCCGGAGATGGAGTACGGCGACCTCAAGACCGTCATGGACATCCTGCACTCCGTGTCGGCTGGAGCCGTGGTGAAGGTTGACACCACGCCACACTACACTCCAGACTACGGCGAGGCGGTCCGCGAGTATCTGCAGTGAGGCACGCGCCGCCAACCGCCAACTGACACAGCCGCAATGGGCCTGTGGAGACAGGGGCAGGACGGGGCCGCGAAGCCGCGGCCTGTCCGGTAGGATTTGACGCACACTTCGCGAAATCCTGAGCTGTCATACATCGCAGCAACTGACGAAGGGAGGATGCGGTATGAGGGTAAACGTAGTGACCGTGGCGTCGTCGCTTCGAGACCGCTCCGTCATGGAGGCGCGGGAGACGGAGTACAGGGATCGTCTTGCGGCTGTGGGGAAGTCGGCAGGCGTTGAGCTGGCGTGGCTCCGGCCGGAAGCCACCGCTGCTGAGCTTGGCGCTGGCGCCGGTCTCATAGTATTGGTGTTAAGCGGCGGAACCGAGCGGGCAGGTCTTTCGCTGATGGCCAGGTGGGGCGGGCCGTGCGTGCTCCTGGCTCACAGCTCCGACAACGCGCTCGCCGCGGCGCTGGAGATGCTGAGCGTCGCCGGAACCGACGGGGCGCGCTGCAGGATAGTGCAGGCACGGCCCGGCTGGAATGAGGAGATCGGCCGCGCACTCAGGGTCATGAGGGCCCACCACATGATGGCCACGTCGGTGCTGGGGGCCGTGGGCGCCCGCGACATCGAGCCCGTGCCAGACTGGGTGCTGGACCAGCAGTTTCGCCGAACCTGGGGCGTGGACGTGAGGCGCATCGCCATGGCCGAGCTGATGGACGCCTACAGGGGCGAGGAGGACGAGCCGGCCAGGCGCATCGCCGACGAGCTGGCGGCCGCCGCCCGGGGGTGCGTCGAGCCCACTGGCGAGAACATGATGGACTCGGCCAAACTGTACTCTGCGCTGAAGGGCATCATCACCAGATATGGTCTCACGGCTGTGACGGTGCGGTGCTTCGAGCTGCTGGCGCCTTTGCAGGCCACGGCGTGCTACGCGCTGGCCCGCCTCAACGACGAGGGGGTGCCGGCGGCCTGTGAGGGCGACATGGGCGCGGCCGTCACCATGATGCTGGCCAAGCACCTGGCGGGCAGCCCCGGGTTCATGGCAAACCCGGCGGAGATAGATGAGCGAGGCGGCAGGATCCTTCTGGCACATTGCACCATACCCATGAGCATGTGCGACGATTTCACCCTGCGTTCGCACTACGAGTCAGGCTTCGGCGTCGGCATCCAGGGAAGCCTGCTCCCGGGGAGGGTGACCCTGCTTCGCGTAGGAGGACCTGAGTTCAGAGAAGTCTACGTGGCCGCTGGCACGCTGGTGGAGTGCACCGACAGGGCGGACCTGTGCCGGACGCAGCTCATGATTGAGCTTGATTCGCCGGCCGAAGCTGCTAGAATTCTCAGTAGGCCCCTGGGCAACCATCACATCGTTGTCAAAGGGGATTTCGTTGACATCGTAAGGGATTACGTGGACTTCTACTTGGCATAGCCCCGCAAGAATCGCCCGTAAGGGCGATTTTCCTCCGCGGCCGTCTGGTGTAGCCTTGTGGCAGAGCCAGACGGGTGCGGAGGTGACGGCGTTGCCTGCCAAGGCGTGCCCCGACTGCGGGGGCGTGCAGGTGATCAGGTGGGGCAGGCGCAGCGGCGTACAGCGCCTGAGGTGTAGGGCCTGCGGGCGCTGCTTCACCGAGGTGACTGGCACCGCGGTGGAGCGGCTGCGCCTCAGGAGCATGTGGACGAGGTTCCTGGAGTGCTTCGAGGAGAAGCTCACGGTGAGGGACGCCGCGAGGCGCCTAGGGATGTCCACGCGGACTATCATGCGGTGGCGGCATCGGTTGCTTGCGGAGATGGAGCGGGAGGATCGTGCCGTGCTGCTGGACGGCGTGGTGGAGCTGGCGCAGTTTCCGGTGCGGGACCCTTACGTGCACGCGCGTTTGCCGGAGCGCGAGCGTGCGTGGCTGCTCCTGGCGTGGAAGCGGGGCGGCCCTATGAGGTGCGCCATCGTCGACAACACCCCGGGGCACGGGCACCAGCAGGCCCTGGACTCCATGACCACCCGTGACGCGCTCCTCATGGAACAGCGGCATTACGGAACGCGCAGGCCGGAGCCGACGTGCATCCGCAGCATCTGCTGGGTGGAGGGCATTCGGGGAAGGTGGAGCCCCGTGGACGTGGTCGGGAAGGGGCCAGGGTTCAATACCAGGCGCGCCAGGCAGATGATAAGGGAGTTCCGCCTGTGGCTGAGGCCCTTTTTCGGGGTCAAGCGCAAGTACCTTCTGGGCTACTTCTCCTGGTTCGCACGGACGCCGCAGGCTGCGAAGCTCACTTGCCAACCGTTAGCTGACACAGCCGCAATGACTTCAACGAAACGGAGACGGGTACACTTTGTCTCAGAGAGCTACAGCTTCCATCGCCAAGTTCGCCGGCGTCGTAGCCATGGGCGCAGTCCTCAGCAAGATCCTGGGCTTCCTGCGGGAGACCACCCTAGCTTCGCAGTTCGGGGCAACGTTCGCCACCGACGCCTACTTCATGGCGATGGTGATACCCACCTTGCTCCTGATGGGGGTCGGCCCCGCCGTCACCACCACGCTGATCCCGGTCTTCACCGACATTGACCGACGCAGGGGCCGCAGCGCGGCCTTCTCGTCTGTGAGCGTCATAATAAACGCCACCGCCCTCATAGCCGCCGGCGTCATGGTAGCCGGCATGCTCCTGGCCCGCCCCATAGTCCGCGTGGTGGCGCCTGGGTTCTCCGGGGAGACTTACAGCCTCACGGTCAAACTGACAGTGATACTCTTCCCCATCGCGGTGTTCTCGGTCATCACGCACTCGGTGACCGGAGTGCTGCACGCGCTGGGGCTTTTCACCGTGCCCGCCCTGACTGGGATAGTCCAGAACGTGGTCATCATCACGTCGATCCTAGTGTTCGGTCCAAAGTATGGGATCACCGCGGTGGCAGTGGGGACCAGTCTGGGGTCACTGTCGACGTTGCTGATACAGCTTCCGGTGCTGTATGGGGCGGGGTACCGCCACAGGTTCGTCCTGGACTGGCGGGACCGGGGCCTCAGGCAGGTGGGCAAGCTCATGGGGCCCATCGTGGCCGGCACGGCGGCGTCGCAGGCGGGCACCCTGGTCATCCGCACCCTGGCTTCCAGGCTGCCCGAGGGCAGCATCACATACCTCAACTACTCCCAGCGCCTGGTGGGCCTGCCAACCGGCGTGTTCGGCACGGCCCTGGTGACGGTGCTGTACCCAACCATGGCCAGGCTGTTCGCCGAGGACAGGTCCAGGTTCATGCAGACCTTCAGGCGCTCCGTTGGAGTGATCTTCTTCACACTGGCCCCCATGGCCGCCGGTCTGATGATCCTGGCGTCGCCAGTGGTCCGCCTGGCCTTCGAGCGCGGCGCCTTCACCTCCGCAGCCACCGTGGCCACTGCGGCGTCGCTGACGTGCCTTTCGGTGGCAATACCCTTCACGACCCTGACGGACCTGACCAACAAGGCCTTCTACTCCGCGCACAACACCATGACCCCGGTGGCCATCAACATGTCCGGGGTGGCGGCAAACGTCGTGGTGAGCCTGCTCCTGGTTGGCCGCCTGGGCCACGTGGGCCTGGCGATAGGCTCGGCGTTCCAGCCGATATTCACGTTCTTTCTGGGGCAGCGTCTTCTGCGCAGGAAAGTCGGTGGGGTGAACGGCTACAGGTTGCCGGTCTCGGTGGCCAAGACGCTGGCCGCAGCACTCATCATGAGCGCAGCGGTGGTGGCGGTGGACCCGCACCTTGCCAGGGTCTTCTCGGGATCCGGCGTGGTGCGGCAGGCGCTGCGCCTGGCGGGCTCGGTGGCCACCGGCGGCCTGGCCTACGTGGCCGCCGCAGCGCTCTTGCGAAGCGGGGAGCTATCGTTCGCTGTCGACACCGTACGTGAGCGGGCCGCCAGGGTTCGCCGAAGAGGATAGAGCGCTCCAGAGTACCCTTCCGGTGGCGCCGGCAGGCGGCGCTATCCCCAGCAGATACGATATGGTGGGGGCCACGTCGATGATGGGCGTCGGCTCCTCGATCACCACCCCCTGGCGTATTCCGGCGCCGCTTAACACCATAAACACGTTGGTGGAAGACCGGTGCCGGCCGTCATGGTTGGCGCCCACTCCGAACAGCACGTCCTTGGCGGAGAAGTGGTGCGGCGGCTCGGGCCAGACCAGCATGTCGCCGCTTAAGGGGCTTGTGCCCAGGTGATCAAGCTCGTCCCTGGTGAGGACTCCGCCCACGTATGGCTGCGCGGCGATGCTGGCAGCCAGCGCGTCGAGGCGGGCGCGGTCCATCTCATGCAGGAAGTAGACCTGAACGGCCATGCCTGTCGACAGGATGATCGCGTCTGTGGCACTGGACGGTTGGTCGTCCATATCCAGCACCTCGGCCTTGAGCCCCGCGCGGCTGAACTGCGACAGAAGCTCCGGCATGCTGGACCGCCCCCAGTACGGGGTCATGCCGTGGTCCGACGTGAGGATTATAGTAGTCCGTTCGAAGATTCCGAGCTTTCGCAAGCCGTCAAGGAGGGTTCCCAGCGCCCTGTCCATCCTGGAAAGCTCAGACGCCATCTTCCGGCGCCAGCTGGGCTCCGCCAGGGACGGCAGAGTCCCGTAGCCCAGCCCATTGTGGCCGGCGGCGTCCAGGTCGTCGCCGTAGATGGCCAGGAACTCCGGCATGCCGGACTCGATGATCTTCAGGGCCTCTGCCACCCGGCGCTCGAACCTGCCGCCTGGCTGCACGTACGTGTCTGCGCGGCCCTGCAGGACGAACTGCTGCACCGACGCGGTGGAAAGCCCCGCCTTCGCTGCAGCCTCGGCCACAGTCTCCACGTTGTTGAACCTGCCGGAAACCTTCACCATGTTCGTGGCGGCGTCGTAGTGGCGGCCGACGTTGCCGTGGGTTTCAGGCCATGCCCCTGTGAGGGCGCTGGTCTGCATGGCCGTGGTGACGCTGGGAACGCCTGTGTACGCGTTGGGGAAGTACGCGCCCTGGCTGACCAGGCCCTCCAGGTTCGGAGCGCCTGGCCCGCCAGGGGCCACTGCCCAGTCGAAGTAGTCGCGGCGGAATCCGTCCCAGTTGATGTATATGACGAACCTTTCGGGTTCCGCGGCGCCAACCGTCAACAACAACAGCTGCGATGAGATGGCGAGAGCGGCGACGGCCGCCAGCGCCACTGCCCTGGTTCGCCGGCACACGAACACGAGAAAGCGGGGCATGATATCCCTCCACGTCAATCATACCCCGCCGTAAGCTGCCAGACCGTATGTCAATTCATGGGCATGTTCTTTATGAGCGTGAGGTTGCCGCGCCTGGCCGCCCGCAGCACCGGCCCCATGTACTCGTCCACGTCGTCCGCGGTCATCGGCACCGGCATGTTGCGCAGCTTCGACTCAAGCTGCGGGTTCTTCGCGGCCTTCAGCGCCCGGTCGATGTGCTCCTCGGTGAACCCGGGAAGCTGCTCGAGGGTGGTGGGGAAGCCCATCCTGAGGCTCAGGGCCTGCATGCCCCTGGCCACCGCCAGGCCCAGCTCACGCCCCTTGAGCCTGTCAAGGTCGTCGGCGATGTATCCGTGCCTGCTGAAGATGTCGCCGATGAGCCTGACCTGCCTCTCTATGGCAGGCGCAAAGAACACGGTGTAGTACGGGTTCATCACGGCGCAGGCCCTGCCGTGGCTGGCGACGTCCACGAAGGAGAAGCTGTTGAGGTGCGCGCCGTTGGTGCCGCCAACCATTATGGCGTAGCCGCCGAGGTCAGTGCCGAGCCCCAGAGCCTCCATGCACTCGGGGGAGCCGGGATCCTCCAGCGCCAGCTCCATGCCGGTCACCAGCAGCTCTATCCCGGTGCACGCGATGCGGCTGACCTTCTCGAAGCTTTCCTGGCTGGCCCCGTAGAACACCTCCAGGCAGTGGGAGAGACCGTCGAACGCTCCGTCCAGCACCAGGCTCCTGGGGGAGCTTGCCGTCACCGAGTAATCGAACGCTGCCGCCGGCGGCGTGATCGCGTCGTCGATCAGGAGGCGTTTCTGGTTCTGGTAGTAGTCTGTGACGTTGGAGTACTTGGTCAGGTGCGCGCCGGACCCTGCCGCCGTCATCACCGCCAGCATGGGGATGAGCTCGAGCCCTGTCGCAGCCAGGCGCCTGGTCACCAGGTCAGTGCCGTAGTATTCCTCCAGGTCGGGACTTACGCCGGCGAAGCATGCGGCCACTATGGCGGCCTTCGTGGCGTCGATGGTGGACCCGCCTCCCACCGCCACCACGCAGTCAGGCCTGTGCTGCAGTATGTACAGGGCGATGCGGTAGACGTCGTCCGAGGGCGAGTTCGGCCTCGACCCTGGCACCACGCCGTCGTATGCCAGCTCCACCCCGGCGTCCTTCATCGACGCCAGCACCTGGTTTACGGTGGGCCTGAGCCACGCGCTGTGGTTGGCCACCACCAGCGCCCGCCTGCCCAACCCCCGGACCAGCTTGCCCGCGCGCTCCAGCGCGCCGGCGCCGTAAGCGTAGCGGTCTCCCTTGAACTCGGAAAGGAGCTGGCACGCCCTTGCCTTGACCTCTTCGTTGTGGGACATGTTCCGACCCTCCAGCCTGCTAGTACTAGGATTTCCTTGAATGAGACCTCTCGCAAGTATAGAATCTCCAGTGAAGACTGAACGCCAAAGGAGCGGCTAGACGTGTTGGAACAAGTAAGATGCCTCCTTCTGGACCTTGACGGCACCATATACCTGGGAGACCAGCTAATCCCCGGCGCGCTGCGCCTGAAGGAGGCGGCCGAGCGCATCGGGATGGACGTCTTCTTCCTCACCAACAACTCGTCCCGCTCCAGAGAGCATTACTCCAAGAAGATCACGAAAATGGGCTGGCCCGTCCACGTCGACTCCGTCCTCAGCTCCACGCAGGCCACGGCCCTGACGCTGCTTGAGCGGGGCTGGCGCCGCGTGTACCTGGTGGGCACCCCCAGCTTCCGCCAGGAGCTGGAGAACTACGGTATCACTGTCGCTGGAGACGCCGAGCCTTCGGTGGACTGCGTCGTGGTGGGCTTCGACACCACCTTGGAGTACTCAAAGCTGAGGGCCGCTGGACGGCATATCCTCCGTGGCACGCCCATGATCTCGTCGAACCCAGACCGCGTATGCCCCCTCGAAGGCGGCGAGTTCATCCCTGACTGCGCCGCCATCACCGCGTGCCTGCTTACGGCCTACCCCGGCACCACCACGGAGTACATGGGCAAGCCCGAGCTTCCAATGCTGCGGCTGGTGGAGTCGCGCACCCGCTGGCGCGGCAGAGCCATCGCCATGGTGGGAGACAGGCTCTACACCGACGTGCGCTTCGGTTCCCGCTGGGGCCTCACCGCCGTGCTCACGCTGTCGGGGGAGACCGCCGTCGAGGACCTTGGCCCCGACGATAGGCCCGACGTCATCGTGAAGGACGTGGGCGAGCTGGCGGATATGCTGCTCGAGGCCAATGGGCTGAAGCCATTGTAGCTGTTGACCTTGGCGGTTGGTGCCTGACGCCTCTAGCGGCTGTAGCCCCACAGCTCCTGGTTGCTGGTGGACACCCCTAGGGCGCCTGCGGCCAGCACCGCCTCGAGGTCCTCGGCGGTTTGCACCAGGCCGCCGGCGATGAAGGGCGACATCTTGTCCAGGGGCAGCCGCGGGGCCACCCGAGGGAGCACCAGCGCCGGCAAGATCTCCACGGCGTCAGGCTTCGATGATGCGGCCACCTCCAGCCCTGTCTTGAGCGACTCGGAATCCAGCAGGAAGAGGCGGAGTATAGCCACGAGCCCTTCGGACATGGCCGCCCTGATCAGCGAGGTCCTGGTGGTGAGTATGCCCTTCAGGCCTATCTCAGTGGCCAGCCACTTCACCCCCGGGCCGTCCTTGCCGATCCCCTGGATCAGGTCCAGGTGGCAGAAGGGGTATATCCCCAGGGGCTCGCACCTGGTGCACAGGTCCCTGAGGTCATATATGGTGCCGGTCAAGAGGAACACGACCTTTGCGCCGCAGCGGGCGGCAACGTCCACGTCCTCCGCACGCCTGAGCGCAGGGATTGCCGGGTGTTTGACCAGGTGTTCCAGGATCTCCCGCCGCTGCGCGGGGCCGAGGCCGGGCGTCCGTGTCAAGCGTATGCACTCCCTCCGCAGGCGGCCAGCGCCTGATGTGAGAAGCTTTATCCTTTGAATGATATACTTGTTGGCGTTGCCAGCGCAACTGGGGGGCTGAACATGAAGCGCAGGTGGAGGGCCTTGCTCGCGATCCTTTGCGGCTGTGCTACTCTGTGGTTGGCGGCCTCTGGCTGGGCCAAAGCCGCGCCAACCGTCACCTACAACAGCTGCAATGGGTTCGAAGAGGAAGGCATGCCGGTCGCATCCATTGTCATGGGGGAGGAGCTCGGGCGCTGGGGCCCCGGCCGCAGCGGAGGCCTGATCCTGAGCGGCGAGGCGTCGCCGTTTCGATGGTTCGGCTACTCGTTGACAGCGGGCAATGCCAGCTACGTGCGGCTCGTGGCGCCGCTGCAGGAGGAGGGCCAGAGGGTGGAGAGGCGGCTCGTCGGGCACAGGCTGGAGTACCGCCCGTGTCCGTGGCTGGTCGTGGCGGTGAGCGAGACTGCTGTGGGTTCGGGGGATCTGTCTGCGATAATGTACTGGCCATTCCCGGGCTTTCCGCTGTACGGTCTTCAGAAGGCGGCATATCAGGCGGACTCGAAGCAGGACTCCCTGATAAACGTGCAGCTGGGCGCGGATTTCCGGGTGAGCGTGGGACGGGCGGAGCTGTGGGGCGAGTTTCTCATCGACGACGCCCAGGCCACCCTGGAGGAAAAGGCGAAGGTGCCTGACATGATAGCGTACCTGGTGGGCGCGGGGGTGTCGGGCCTCGGGCCTGAGGGCAAGCTCAGCGTGAGGGGGGAGTACGTGAGGATAGCCAACTTCGTGTACTCGCACAGGAACCCCGATTCCGCATACATTCTGGACGGAAAGCCGCTGGGCCACAGCCTGGGCCCTGACGCCGACATGTTTGAGCTCGCGGCGGAATACGCCCTCGGGCCGGGCGGGCCCACCATCGAGGCGGCCGCCTCCGTACAGCGCCACGGCGAGGGCGAGCTGGCTAAGCCGTGGGCGGAGCACAAGCCGCCGCCTGGAAAGTTCCCGTCCGGCGAGGTTGAACTGGTGTTCACCGCATCCTTAGGTGTCAGAATGGACATATGACGGGCGCCGGGCAAGCTGCGGTCGGTCGGCCCCTGGTGGGTTAGAACGTGATGCGCACCCCCGACCTGACCTTGCCGTAGCTTGCGGGGGCCATAACCCACTCGAACTCGGCGAAGAGCTTGTGGAACTCGCCGCCTGCCAGCACTGACGGATGCACCTCTTTCGAGTGGATCTCCCACGTGGCGCCGGCCCCGACGTAGGCTCCGGTGAGCACGAACACCCTGTGCGGTATGTACAGCAGCGCCGACGCCGTGGCTGAGCCGCCGTCTTCTAGGATGTCGAGGTTCAGGGAGAGGTTGAACCAGTCCAGCGGCCTGAACCCCGTGCCGATGTTGAAGCCGTCTCCAAGGACAAAAGAAGCTTGAACCCAGGAGTTCGCGTCGCAGGCCGCGGGCGCCGCCAGGGCAGTCAGCACTGCGACGAACACGCACACTGACAGTGCCAGTATCTTGGTCTTCATGTGAATGTCACCTCCCATTGGGCGGTTTTTCGGAGGAATGAGCCTTGAGCCAACGGCGCCGAGCCCTGTTGTGGTGGGCCTTAGTTGCAGCGTACCTGTTGACAATAGCCATCGCCTGGACCAGGCCTGAGTTCGGCGCCGACTACGCGATCCGCCTTCTCGCGCGTTGGTTCCCGACGCTTGAGCCTGCCAAAATAAGGCTCGCCGTGGTCGCAGCGCGGAAGGTCGCGCATTTTCTCGGATATGGTGTATTCTCCGTCATCCTGTGCAACGCCTTCCTGTCGATGGCGCCTGATAGGCCCTCTCGAAGAAACGTGTTCGGCCGCGCTGTCCTCGCAGCTTTGGGGGCCTTGGCGCTGGCCGTCATAGACGAATCGCGTCAGCACGCGTCGCCTTTCCGCACCGGCGCCACGGCAGATATTTTCCTCGACGTGTTGGGGATAGCCACGGGGCTGGCCTTGCGGATTCTAACTGGCAATGGAAGACGGGAAACGTGAGTGCAAGATATGCGTTATAATACTGAGAGTGGCACTGCAACTTCATAATGGGAGGTCGGCTTCATGAGACTTAAGAGACTCTTAGCTTCATCGCTACTCGCGCTTTTCCTAGTGGCTGCCGTGGCATGGCCCGGTGCGGCGGCCGACACTGAGCTCGTGGTAAAGCTCAAGGACGGACTTGAGATCCTGGTGGAGATCCCGGTGGACCCCGAGGCCATAGAATCGTTCCACGTCGGCTCCACGCAGTTCGTGGCCCAGGAGGCCGGCGGCGCTCTGATCGCCCGCGTCGGCGATGAGGAGATCCCTGCGAAAGCGTTCTATGACAGCCTGGTGGAGCTTGCCGGCAGGGACGTGCTGATGCAGCTCATGGCCGAGGCGGCGCTGCGGGACGCCGCCAGAGCCAGAAACGTGACTGTGACCGAAGAGGACGTCGTAGCCGAGCTGGAGTCCATCAAGAGCCAGCTGGGCCCGGCGTTCGACCAGATCCTTATCCAGTACAACATGACCGAGGCCGACCTTCTTCACAACATAGAGCTGAGCCTGCTCGCGGTGGAGATCGCCAATGCCGGCCGCGAGATCACCGACGCAGAGGTGGAGGAGTACTACAACGCCAACATCGATGTGTTCTCGATTCCCGAATCGGTGAGGGCAAGTCACATATTAGTGGAGACTGAAGAGGAGGTCCAGGCGGTTCTGGACGCGCTGGAAGAGGGCCAGTCCTTCGCAGACCTGGCGATGCGGTACTCCATCGACACCGGATCGGCGGTGCGCGGCGGCGACCTCGGCTACTTCTACCGTGGAGACATGGTCCAGGAGTTCGAGGACGTTGCGTTTGCGCTGGAGGTGGGCGAGACCAGCGGCGCGGTGAAGACGGACTACGGCTACCACGTGATCGCTCTCACCGACAGGATCCCGCGGAAGGTGTACTCGCTGGAAGAGGTGAGGGAGGACGTCATCACCATGATGAGGCAGCAGCGCACCCCGGAGTTCGGGCAGCTGGTGTCGGAGCTTCTGAGGACCACTCCCGTCACCATCTATGACGAGAGGTTCCAGGATCTCAGCAACTCATTGCAGCCGTAGCAGTTAACGGTTGGTGGGGAACCCGGGCGAGCTTGAAGCGGTGCGCCCGGGTTCCTGTGCCTTCAGGGGCTCTGCTACCAACCGCCAACTGACACAGCCGCAATGGGTTTCGTGGGGCACTGGGGCCTGTGCCTTTACGCGTCAGGTTCATGTTCCTCTGGCAGACCGGCACGCTGCTGTGGCGCCGGACGCACGTCCACGAGAAACCTGCCCGAAAGCGGCCTGGAATTGTTGTTCTCCGAGAATTCTACGGTGAGGGCGATTGCCGATACGATGGTCCCCACGACAGATATCCACGTGCCTATGAGGTCCAGGAGGTCGGCTACCGACCTTCTTGAGGAATCGTCGTTCACGTGCAGCGCCTCCTCAGTCTGGTCGAACACTCAAGGATACGCTTGATGGCGGCAATGGGTGACGAGGTGGTTGGCCCGGTGCGAAAGGTGATAGATGACGTCGGCGCGGTGATCCTGGCAGGCGGGTCCGGCTCGCGGCTGGGCGGGAACAAGGCCCTGCTGCCGCTGGCCGGAGCGCCCATGGCGCAGCACGTGTTGGACGTGGTCGCGGGCCTGGTGGACAGGGTCGTGGTGGTGGGCAATACGATGGAGGAGGCCAAGACGGTCATCGCCGGGCTCAAGTGGCCCGATGGCGTTGCGGCTGTGCCCGCCGACGACGGCGTGGGGGAGAGACAGGGGCCTTTGGCGGGGATAAGGGCGGGCCTTGCGGCGTGCGGCCGCGCCAGGTGCCTGGTGGTGGGCTGCGACATGCCGTTTCTGTGCCGTGGGGTGCTCGAGGCCCTGATAGGGCTCTCGCAGGGGCATGATGCAGCTGCCCCGCGCCTGGGTCCGGTGAGGGCAACGGAGCCGCTGTGCGCGGTCTACGAGGTGAGGTGTGTGGGTGTCATCGATGCCCTGCTGGCCTCGGGGACTGCCAAGGTCACGAGGCTGCTGGATGCCGTCGATACGGTCTACATGGAAGCTGAAGAGTGCAGCAAGCTGGACCCTGCGGGGCTTGGGTTCTTCAACGTGAACACGTGGGAGGACGTGGCGGCTGCCGAAGGGGTGATCATGCGGTCTCGCTGCGCCCGCGCTGGTTGCGGCCGGGGTTGACGCTGGGGCCTGAGCGCAGCACCCCGGTGGCCATGAGAACGGCGCCCAGGGCCAGGTTGAGGTAGTAGGTGATGGCGCGCCAGACCATGACGAACACGCCCAGCACTGCCCGCGGGGCTACGCTGCTGAAGAGCGCGGCGAAGCCAAGCTCCGCGGCGCCTGACGAGCCCGGGGTTGGGGCGTACGCGGCGGCGAGGTAGAACACGACGGTGATGGCCATCACCTGTATTATGGAGCAGGGGAAGCCGAGGCCCCGCAGCACCAGGGCAGGGACCAGCGCCGTCGAGAGCCACCAGCCGAAACTGAGGAGCAGCACCTTCGCCAGCTCCACCCTGTAGCTGGTGACGAACCGGTCAAGGGCGGTCCGGAACTCGATGAGCTCGCTGTTGAGGCGCTCGATGGCCCTGTCGATGGTCTCCTGGCGGAACAGGCGTAGCGTGAACCTGTTGCGCACCGCTGCCACCGCAAGCTGCTGGATCCGCTCAGGCCGGATGATGAAGTACAGGACGAAGGCGAACACGCCCAGCGACACCAGGATGCCGGCGCCGCAGGCCACGGCCAGGGCGGGAGAAAGCCGCCAGGCGCCGTCAGGCCACTGCCACAACAGCGCCACCGAGGCGGTGAGCCCCAACGACACCCTGGCGAAGACGTTGAGGACGGTCTTTACGGCCACCACGGCGCTGGCCTGCCCGGGGGTGAAGTCAGGCGACGAGAGCAGGTAGGCCTGGAACGGCTCGCCGCCGGAGTCGAACGGGGTCACGTTGGACACGAAGGTGCCGAGGATTGCCACCCTGACCGCGCGCCCGAGGCTCAAGCGGCCTCCCAGCGCCTGCACGAGCACCTTCATGCGAAGGCCGTCCACGACCCACGTGAACACCACGAGGCTCAGCGCCAGGGCCAGCATCTTGGGGTCCACCTTCGCCAGTTCCGCCCACGACACTTCCCCACGGGTCAGCTGGAACAACACGTACGCGGCGACTAAGCCGAAGGCCGACGCCAGCAGCGCGCCGCGGCGCAGCTGCCGGATGCGTGCAGGTGAGCTGTTCCCGCCGCTCGTCATCGCCGGCACCTCCGGAGCAGATGGTAGAAAGCACGTTCCATTATACCATCACGCTCGACAGGCAGGTCATGATGGGCAAACCACTATCCCCAGATCAAGGAAAGCGTCTGATACGCCACCACCGCCAGCATCCAGGCCAGAACCAGCTGGTACACAACGGCGAAGACGGTCCAGCCAGTGGACCCAGTCTCGCGCCTGATGGCTGCCACCGTGGCAACGCATGGCACGTACGCCATAGACATCACAATGAAGGCGTACGCCGCGGCCGGGGTGAACGCTGCGGCCAGGGCGGCGCTGACGCCGGTCTCCCCTGAACCATAGAGCACTCCAAGGGAGCCGGCGATCATCTCCTTGGCGAAGAAGCCGGTTATCAGGGCGGACGCCGCCTGCCACGTGCCGAAGCCCGCCGGCCTGAACAGCGGCGCGATGAGCCCGCCGATGAAGCCCATGAGGGAGCCCTCGCCGCCGTCAGAGCCTGGCGGGACGTTGGTCAGCACCCACATGATGGCGACGCCCATGACGATGATGGTGCCGGCGCGGGTCAGGAAGTCGTAGCAGCGTATCCACGTTGCGCGAAGCACGGTGGAGGCTGAGGGCATCCTGTAAGGCGGCAGCTCCATGAGGAACGCCGAAGGCGCGGTGGCCTCGCCAGCGCGGCTCTCCTGGCGCAGGAGCCACATGCTGAGCAGCTTGGCCATGCCAGCCGCCAGCGCCACGCCCAGCGCGTATACGGAGAACACCACCAGGGCGCGGTAGCGGGGGAACAGCGCCGTCGCGAACAGCACGTACACAGGGAGCCTGGCGGCGCACGACACCAGCGGGTTGATGAGGATCGATACCAGCCTCTCGCGCCGGTTGTCGAGGGCGCGGGTGGCGAGGATCCCCGTGACGTTGCAGCCGAAGCCCAGGATCATGGGGATGCAGGCGCGCCCGCTCAGGCCCAGCATGGCCATGAACCTGTCGGATATCGTGGCGGCTCTGGCCATGTAGCCCGAGTCCTCCAGCAGCGAGATGGCCAGGAAAAGGGCGAACACCGGAGGAGCGAACTCCAGCACCGCGCCGACTCCGCCTGCGATCCCGTCCACCACGAAGGACGTGAGAAGCTCGGGGGCGCCCACCATCTCAAGGCCGCGCGCCAGGGCTCCGCCAACCCTGCCCATGAGCTCAGCAGCCATGTCGGAAAGCGGTCCGCCCAGCGTGAAGGTGAAGCCGAACATGGCCGCCATCACCGCGGCAAACACCGGGAACGCCAGCCATCTGTGGAGGACAATGGCGTCGATGCGTTGCGTCAGCGACTTGGCGCCGGCGCTCTCCTCGTCGACGTGGACGGTGGCGGCGACGATCGCAGCTGCCCTCTCGTAGCGGCGCACCGCGTTCTCCTCCGAAACGGTGGCCTCCACCTGCAGCGTGCCGGGGCGTCCGGGGGCTGATCCGTCGCTTTCGCCAGCGCGACTCACCGCCTCGCCGGCCTCGTTGCCGGCCGCCTCACCGGCCGCCGCCAGCTCCACCGCCTGCTTCAGCACGCGCTTCAGGCCTTCGCCCGTGGTCGCGACAGTGGGCACCACGGGCACGCGCAGCTCCTGCGAGAGCGCCTGGACGTCGATGTCGAGGCCCATCCTCCTTGCCTCGTCCATCATATTCAGGGCCACCACCGTGGGAACCCCTAGTTCCAGCAGTTGAAGCGTAAGGTACAGGTGCCGCTCGAGATTGGTGGCGTCCACGACGTTGATGATGGCGTCGGCGTTTCCTTCCAGTATGAACTGCCTGGCCACCGTCTCGTCGGGGGGACCAGGCGAAAGCGAATACGTGCCTGGCAGGTCCACCAGGTCAACCTCTATATCACCCGACCGCGCCACTCCCTGCGCGATGTCGACGGTGACCCCCGGCCAGTTGCCCACGTGCTGATGGGAGTGGGTGAGGGCGTTGAAGATCACACTCTTGCCGCAGTTGGGGTTACCGACCAATGCTATGACCATAGTGTCCTCGCGTTCTCCTTCGCATGTTAGCGGAGACTAACTTTTCGCCAAACAGATGCCCAGCTTGCCTAGCTGCATCCGCACGCTCCGCGCCTCGCCCCGCGGCGCCTGCGCAGACGGTTCCGTCGTCCGCCCGCCGCCGGCACCCGTCCCCTGCCTGCGGCGCAGCACACGGCCTTGGAGTCGCACGGCGCTTTGCACGGCGCGTTACACGGCGAGCCACACGGAAGCACCGGCACGCATCTTGCCTCGCATCGCCTTATGCCCATACGGCAGCCGCGCGCGCATATGATCAACGGGTCGCCCAGCGGAGCGCAACCCTCCACCTGCACCACCGCGCCTGGCGTGAGCCCCAGCTCCAGCAGGCGGCGTCCCAGGCGGTTGCTGCAGTCCACCTGCGCAACTGTTCCAGACTGCCCCGGCTTCAGGTCGGCCAGGCTAGCGCTGTTCTGCGTCATCTTGTTTACCCCTGCCTTCCATGAATTCTATCAACGCGTCCATCGTCTTCGGGCTCAGCACGTGCTCTATCTTGCAGGCGTCAAGCTCCGCGGTGCTATCGTCCACCCCCAGCGTAGACACGAGGAAGCGCTTGATGGTGGAGTGCCGATTCCGGACCATCTTCGCGTACCTGCACCCCGCTTCCGTAAGGACTACGGGGCCGTATCGTTCCTGTTGAACCAGGCCTCGCTCAGCCAGCGAGGCCATGGCTTGATTCACGCTTGACTTGGAGACCCCCAGGCGCATCGCGATGTCGGTGGTGCGCACCCCGTCCGTCTCCGAGCCGCACAGATCCCACACAGCCTCGAGATAATCCTCGAGAGACGGCGATATGCTTCCATAGCTGGGCACACCAACACCTCCCGTCCGGATGCCAGGCAAGAGTTAGGCTAGACTAACTTCCAAGCCAATTGTACCCTCGGTGCACCGAGGCGTCAAGCGTTTTCGATGCCGCCGGCGTGAGCGTCAAGTCAACGCGAGAGAGCCCCGCCTTGGCTTGGCGGGGGCCCTCTCGTTCGGTGTGGTTACTGGCGAGTAGCTGCTCTACAAGTGGCAGGCAGGGATGGAGCCGCACGAGGCGGTCTACGTCGTGATGTGAGTGCCGGCGCTACCCGAGATGGCCTCCAGGGCCTGGTGCAGGCTGGCGATGATGGCCTCCTCGCCGCCGTTCTCGAGGAAGCGGCGGCAGGCCTCCACCTTCGGGCCCATGGAGCCGGCCCTGAAGTGGCCCTCCTCCTGGTAGGCCACGAGCTCGTTCAGCGTCACGCGGTCAAGGTCGCGCTGATTGGGGGTGCGGTAGTTCAGGGCCACGCGGGGCACGTCGGTGAGGATCATAAGCACTTGGGCGCCGACGTCGTGGGCGACGCGCTCCGCGCCGAGGTCCTTGTCGATGACGGCCTCGACGCCCACCAGGTCGCCGTCGCGCTCGATGACGGGGATGCCACCTCCGCCGTTGGCGATGACTATGGCGCCAGCCGCCACCAGCTGGGCGATGGCTGGAGCCTCGACTATGCGTTTGGGGTCTGGGGACGGCACGACCCGGCGCCAGCCCCGGCCCGCGTCTTCGATCCAGCGTTCATCGGTGGTGGCCATGCGCTGGCGGGCCCAGTCTTCAGGGCAAAAAGGGCCTACAGGCTTCGTCGGGTTCTGGAAGGCGGGGTCGGCGGGGTCCACCACGGCCTGGGTGACGATGGTGGCCACGGGGCGGTGGATGCCCTTGCGCTTGAGGGATCTTCCGAGGCACTGCTGGAGCATGTAGCCGATGAGCCCCTGGGATTGGGCACCGCAGGCGTCCAGGGGCATGGCGGGCACCTGGTTGCGGCCTGCCTCCTGCTGTATGAGGATGGCGCCGACCTGAGGGCCGTTGCCGTGGGTGATCACCACGGTGTGGCCGGCGGCTACGAGCTCGGCGATCTGGTCTGTGGTGGACTGCACGTTGGCCAGCTGTTCGTCGAAGGCTCCGGCCTGGCGAGGCTGGAGGATGGCGTTGCCGCCGAGGGCGATGACTATGCGTTTACCTGTGGGCACCTCATAGCACTCCTTCGTAGACTGTGTTGCCTGCAACTATCGTGCGCACCACCTGGCCTTCAGGGCCGAGGATGGTGATGTCGGCATCCATCCCTGGGGCGAGGCTGCCCTTGCAGTGGCCTTGGCCGATGAGGCGCGCCGGGGTGCTGCTGGCCATCTGGACGGCCTCCGCCAGCGACACGTGGGCGAAGCGCCGGACGTTGGCGACGGCGCGGTCCATGGCGAGGGTGCTGCCTGCCAGCGAGCCGGACTCGAGGCGGGCGACGCCGTCCTTCACGATGACGACCTGGCCGCCCAGCTCCGAGCGGCCCTCGGGCATGCCTGCGGCGCGCATGGCGTCGGTCACCAGCGCCACGCGCGAGGGGCCTTTGGCCCTGACGATGAGGTCCACCACGGCGGGGTGCAGGTGGACTCCGTCGGCGATCATCTCGCACGCAAGCTCGTCGAGGGTGAGCGCGGCGCCGACGGTGCCGGGGGCGCGGTGGTGCAGCCCGCGCATGGCGTTGAACGTGTGGGCGACGAGCCTCGCGCCGGCCTGCGCTGCGGCGCAGGTTTGCTCGTAGGTGGCCTCGGTGTGCGCGATGGCGGGAACAACGCCCGCCTCGGCCAGGAGCGAGATGATCTCCAGCGCGCCGTCGATCTCAGGAGCCACCGACATGATCTTGACGTGGCCCGCGCCTGCCTGGAGAAGCTCGTCCAGGACGGCCCTGTCAGGGGATAGGATACCCGATTCGGGCTGGGCGCCGCGGGCGGCGGGGTTCAGGAACGGCCCTTCCACGTTGATCCCCAGCACGGCCGCGCCACGCGGGACGACCGGAGCGTCGGTGGAGGCGGCGGACTGGGCTTGGATGTAGTCTGCCACGTGGCGGCAGGCCCGTACCATGTCGGGCAGTGGGTTGGATATGACGGTGGGCAGAAAGCCGGTCACCCCTCGGGAGGCCGCGAACGCCGCCATGGTCTGCAGGGCCCCAGGCGTCGCGTCCATGGTGTCGGCGCCGGCGGCGCCGTGGATGTGGATGTCGATGAAGCCTGGGCACACGGTGCACCCTGCGGCGTCGATGACGGTGGCGCCGCGTCCGTCTGCAGGGGGAAGGGCGGCGTCGCCGGTGGGGTGCACGGCTGCGATGGTGCCGTCTTCAATGAGTATCACGCCGTTTGGGATAACAAGGTCGGGGGCGACGACGGCGCCGCCCCTGATTATCACCTTGCTCAAGAGCTCAACCCCTCGTTACTCCTGGTCGTCGGGCTCAGGGGGCATGGCGATGAACCCCTGGTCCATCATCATCGTGGTGAGGGCCCGCGACTCGCGGATGATGTTCTCCGCCTCGGCCAGGAGCTCCTCCCTGGTGGCCGTGCGCCTGGCGACGCCCTGCTGGATGGCGGCCATGCCCACGGCAGCGGCCTCGCGCGGGTAGACCTCCCATTCGTCCATGGTGGGAACTATGTAGTCAGGGCGCAGCCCTTTCTCCTCCGCCACCGCGGCCAGCTCCCTGGCGGCAGCTATGCACATCTCGTCGGTGATGGTGGTGGCCCTGACGTCAAGGGCGCCTCTGAAGATGGCGGGGAACCCCAGCGAGTTGTTGATCTGGTTGGCGAAGTCGGACCTGCCGGTGGCCACCACGGCGGCTCCGGCCTCCTCAGCGTCCCACGGCCAGATCTCGGGCACTGGGTTCGCGCAGGCGAAGACGATGGGATCGGAAGCCATGCCGCGCACCCATTCAGGCAGGATGACTCCGGGGCCAGGCTGTGAGCAGCCTATGACCACGTCGGCGCCGGCCATGGCCTCGGCGATGCCGCCCTGGATGCCGTCGCCGTTTGTGAGCTGGCACATGCCCCACTTGGGGCCAGGGGCGCCCTCCAGGTCGGTCCTGCCCTTGTGCAGGGTGCCCTTGGAGTCGCAGAGCACGATCTTGGCAGGGTCCACGCCCGCGGCGATCAGGAGGTGCACCGTGCGGATGTTGGCGGCGCCTGCGCCCACCATGGCCACCTTGACGTTGCCGATGTCCTTGCCCACGAGCTTCAGGGCGTTGATGAAGCCAGCCAGCAACACCGCCGCGGTGCCCTGCTGGTCGTCGTGCCACACCGGGATCTCGCACTCCGCGCGCAGCCTGTCGAGGATGTCGAAGCACTTGGGCTGGGCGATGTCTTCGAGGTTGATGCCGCCGAAGGCAGGCTGCAGCCACTTCACCGCGGAGATTATCTCCTCGGGGTCTTTGGTCTTCAGGCAGATGGGTACGGCGTTGACCCCTCCGAGGTACTTGAAGAGCATGGACTTGCCTTCCATCACCGGAAGCGCGGCCTCCGGGCCGATGTCGCCTAGACCCAGCACTCTGGTGCCGTCGCTCACCACGGCGATGGTGTTGCCTTTGGCCGTATGCTCGTAGACCTTCTCAGGATTGGCGTAGATGTCCATGCACGGTGCCGCGACGCCAGGCGAGTACCAGATGGCGAAGTCCTGGAATGACCTGATGGCGGCCTTGGGAACCGTCTGGTACTTGCCGCGGTAGAACGGGTGGAGACGCAAAGCTTCCTGCGAGGGCTTCTGGGCTTTCGAGAGTCGATCGTCCTTACTCACTGGGCAACCCTCCCCGAAAAATGACTGTGATGGGTTTTTCAACAGAGCGATGCGGAACCCTTCTGCCGGAAGGCGGCAATGTGGCCCCAGCGCATAGCGGGACTCCGCCCGAGGGAGGATATGCCCGTAAACTGGCATTGGTGGTGAGGGTTGAAACTTGAGGATGAGACGTCCGGTGCCGCTTGGCACTGTGGAGAGCGCGCCGCCAGGGGGAGGCGTCGTCGCCCGCGTCGAGGAGCTGCGGAGGCTCCTCGCTGAAAGCAGCGACGTGCTGGTCAGGTATTTCGGTGGAGACGGGGGTGGGGAAGGCCAGGGCGCCCAGCTGGACGCCGCCATCCTATGGATCGATGGGTTGGCGGACCTCTCCCTGATGACGCAGGGCGTGGTCGGGCCGCTGAGCGCGGCGGTGGATGACTACGCCAGGGGTCGGAGCGGGCGGGGCGCGGACGAGTGTGGCCACGCGGAGCAGGACGAGGGGGCGCCCCTTCAGACCCTTGGGCAGCCTTTCCGCATGGAGGAGCACCGGCTCTCTGCGGCGGCAGTGCGGCGGCTTCGCGACCCTGCCGAGGCCGCGATGCTCGCCGTGCGCGGCCACACGCTGGTCATCAGCGCAGGCGACCCGGACATCCTGGCCTGCAACACCTCCGCTTACTTCGGCAGGCAGGTGCAGGAGCCGTCGAACGAGTCCACCATCACCGGCTCCAAGGAGAGCTTCGTGGAGTCGCTGCGGGTGAACACGTCGCTGATACGTCAGCGCGTCGCCAGCCCCAGGCTGCGGGTGGAGGAGCTCTCGATAGGCCGCATCAGCCGAACCAAGGTTGCCGTGATTCACATCGACGGCATCGCCAACGACGCCGTCGTGAACGAGGTCAGGCAGAGGTTGTCCATGGTGGACGTGGACGCCGTTCACGAGCTAGGGCACCTCAAAGAGCTCATAGCCGACGCGCCGTATTCCCTGTTCACCACTATGCTGCGCACGGAGAGGCCTGACCGGGTGGCGGCGGCGCTCCTTGAGGGCAGGGTGGCGCTCCTGGCGGACTCCACCCCCTTCGCCATGGTGGTCCCCCAGACGTTCATCATGACCATGACTACTCCCGAGGACTACTACGAACGTTTCTCCATCGGCACGGCGACCAGGGTCATCAGGATCCTGGCCTTCATCGTGTCGCTGCTGCTTCCTGCGTCCTACGTTGCGGTCATCACCTTCCACCAGGAGCTGTTGCCGACGCCATTGATCCTCAGCATCGCAGCCCAGCGGGAGGGGATCCCCTTCCCGGCGGCGTTTGAGGCGATACTCATGGAGCTCACCTTCGAAGTGGTGAGGGAGGCCGGGATAAGGCTGCCCAGGCTGGTGGGGCCCACCGTCAGCATCGTGGGGGTGCTGGTGCTGGGGGATGCCGCCATCAGATCCGGGCTGGTGTCGCCCATAATGGTGATCGTGGTGGCCGCCACAGGAGTGGCCTCCTTCACGGCGCCGTCATACAGCACCGCCATGGCAGTGCGGGTGCTGAGGTTCGTCTTCCTCGCGGCCGGTTCGGCGCTGGGGCTGTATGGGGTTACCGTATGCCTTCTCACGTTGCTGGCGCACCTTACCGCCCTGGAGTCCTTCGGCGTGCCGTACATGTCTCCGGTGGCGCCGCTGGTGCCAGAGGACCTGCGAGACGCCCTCTGGCGGGTGCCGTGGTGGCTGATGAGGCGACGGCCTTCGGAGGTGCAACCCAAGGACACGCGGAGACATCGGGGAGGCGAAGGCAGTTGAAAAGGGCAGGCGGCGTGTCAGGCCGCAGCCTTGGGGCTCTGGCGATCCTTGTGCGACTCACCATACTGGTCACCTCGCTGCCGTGGTCAGGCGGGGACTTCCCGCACCAGAGCGCGTGGATAGCGGCGGCCGCCGGGTCGGTGCTGGCAGTCCCATTCATGTGGCTCATGGTTGCGGCAGTGTCAGGGGACCCGCCGGAGAGCCTCATAGCCAAGGCACGCAGCCGTATCGGACGCTGGGCAGTGCCGGTGCTGGCGCCGGTGGTGGCTGGGTACTGGCTCATCACCGCAGCGACGTACCTAAGAACCACAGCCGAGGCGTTCGTCGTGTCGTCCATGCCGTCAACGCCAGTGGCGGTGCTGATGCTGCCCCTAGCCGTGGTGAGCGCCGGGATCGCCCGGCGAGGCATAGGGTTGGTGTGCGCCCTTGCTGACCTGCTGGGGATCGTGGCCTGCGCTGTCGTGCTGTTGGTGGTGGCCGCCACGGCGGGGCAGTTCCAGCTCTTGAACCTCAAGCCTCCGCTGCCTGACGGCGTGTCAGTGCTGACGGTTCAAGTGGTGGAGACCGCGCACCTGTGGAGCCCGGCGAGCCTGATCTGGATGGTCTACCCCCGGATCACCGACGAGAAGAAGCGAAGTCCCCTCAGGGCGCTCTTGGCCGCGGTGGGGGTTGGGGGATTCCTCATCGTGGTGGTGCGCGTCGCCATCGCGGCCGCCCTCGGGCCCCTCGTGGATCAGCTGCCTTACCTCTTCTATGACCTCGCCCGCGTGGCGACGATAGGAGGTTTCCTTGACCAGGTCGAGGTGCTGGTGATGGGCACGTGGCTGTTGGGCACCGGGGCCGTCATGGCCGGGCTGTACTGGGCGGCGGCGGAGGCCATCGGTGAAGCGCTGTCGGTACATGCCAGAGGTATCTTCACGTATCCACTGGCCGCAGCCAGCGCCGTGCTGGGGCTTTCCATGTTCGAGGACGCGATGGAGCTGCGCAACTTCATATCGCTGAGGGGTTCAGGCGCACTGGAGCTGGCCGTCATAGTGGGCATATCTGTATTGATGCTCATTGGAGACTGGCTGAGGCGCCCGAGAGGGCGGCAGACCGCCGCCTGTGTGCTGGCGCTGTGCTTCATCGCCGCCGGCACGTCAGGCTGCTGGGACAGGCGGGAGATCGAGACCCTCGGCTTCGTGACGGCATGTGCCATCGACACTGCCGACGCCGGAAGCAGGCCTGCAGATGCCGGCCTAGTGCAGGTGTCGGTGCAGCTGGTAAAGCCCTGGGCGCTGAGCATGGGGGAGAGGGACAGCACGCGTGAGAGGGCCTTCTCCACCGAGACCGCAACTGGGCTCACGGTGTTCGAGGCCGTCAGGAACCTGAACGAAGCATCGCCGCGCAGGCCCTTCTGGTCGCACAACAGGTGGCTGCTGTTTGGCGAGGACTTCGCCAGGGCCGGGGTGGAAACGGCCCTGGACTTCTTCGCAAGGGACGGCGAGACCAGGATCCTGACGCAGATGGCGGTGCTTGACGGTGGGCGCGGATGGGATCTGCTCTGGGCCGAGTTCGAGATGGAGCCGCTGCCGGCCGAGGGAGGACGGGGAATGCTCCTCGGGGCGACGTCTGCCATAGGAACCACAGTATCCACCACACTGAAAGACTTCCTCATCGCACTGGAGGATCCAGGCGCTGATCCTGTGGCGCCGCGCGTGGTCATCGTGGCGTACTCCGACAAGCCTTCAGTGTCGGGTGACCTGCTGAGGGATGAGATAGAGACCACAGCCCAGCTCAGCGGCCTAGCCGTGTTCCGCGACGACAGGCTCGTGGGGTGGCTGGACCGGGCCCAGACCAGGGGCTACAACTGGATCCGCGGGAAGGTGGATTCCACGATCATATCGATCCCGGCGCCTGACGCCGACGACCCTCACGATTTCAGGCAGTACCTGTCCCTGGAGGTGCTGCGGGCCGGGTCGCGCGTGAGGGTGGAGGCGGATGACGAGTCAGGAAAGGTGCGGGCCACAGTGGAAGTGACGGTGAAAGCTGCCATAGGCGAAGCCCGCCCCCCGCTGAAGCTGGAACAGGAGGAGGTAGTCTTCTCCAGGATCGAGCAGCTCATGGCCGAAGAGGTGCGCCGCGAGGCGCTGGATGCGGTGGAGCACGCCCAGAGGCTCGAAGCCGACATTTTCGGCTTCGGAAGGCTGCTGATGGCCTCGGATCCGAAGGCGTGGAGACGACTCGAGGACAGGTGGCGCCAGGTGTTCCGCGAGATGGAGGTGGACGTGCAGGTGAAGGCCACGATAAGGCGAACGGGACTTGCCAGCGGCCGGTTCACCGTGCGCTAGGCTGGATGAAGACCTTTGCGGTGGCTGTGGTGGTGGCGGGATTTGCGGTTATCTGGGTCGTCGAGCGCAGGGCGCTCACCCGGAGCCGGGCCAACCGCCGGGAGGTGGTGGCCTTCGCGGCTGTGATGGCCCTGAGCTTCGCGCTGTGCGTCGCGGTGGCGGCGGACCTGCCGGTGCCCAATCCCTCCAAGTGGGTGACGGACGCCAGCAGCTGGCTGATGCGGCTGTTCTCGCCATAGCATCGGGCCCGTGCTATACTCGACTCATGACGCAGAAAGCTGCGTCCAGCTCAGGAAGGGCAGGTGCGGTCTGAATGTTCGTGTTTGACGCTCACTGTGACACCCTCATGGACGTGGTGGCAGGGAAGCGCCGTCTGGCGGAGACCGGTAAGGGAGGGCACATCGACATACCCAGGCTAAGGCAGGGAGGCGTCGGCGCCCAGGTGTTCGCGGCATGGATCGAGCGGGAGTTCCTGCCGGGCAGCGGTGCCAGGCGCGCGTGCCAGTACATAGACGCCTTCTACCGAGAGGTGGAGGACAACCCCGACGACCTGGCCTTCGTCAGGAGCGCTGCCGACCTTGCCAGGGCCCAGCAGGAAGGCAAGATCGGGGCCATCCTGGCCATCGAGGGCGGCGAGGCGCTGGACGGGTCGGTGGAGATGATAAGGATCTTCCACCGGCTGGGCGTTCGGCTCATGACCATCACCTGGAGCGACCGAAACGAGCTGGGCGATGGAGCCTACGACCCCACCGGAGGAGGCCTCACCAAGGCAGGGGTTCAGGTGGTGCGGGAGATGAACCGCATGGGCATGGTGGTGGACGTCTCCCACGCGTCCGATGCAACCTTCTGGAGCATTCTGCAGAACACCACGGGGCCGCTGGTGGCGTCGCATTCCAACTCCAGGGCGCTGTTCGACCACCCCAGGAACCTCACGGATGAGCAGGTTCGCGCCATCGCAGAGAGGGGAGGAGTGGTCTGCGCCACGCTGGTTAAGCCGTTCCTGGGCCCCGGCTACAACTCGGTCGCAGGGGTCGTCGACCACATCGACCACTTCGTGAAGATCGCCGGGGTGGAGCACGTCGGGATCGGCTCCGACTTCGACGGCGTAGGCCCTGACGGCCTCGTCGACGGCATCGCGGATGCGTCCCAGATAGGCCTGGTGGCCGAGGAGATGCGCCGCAGGGGACGCCCTGAGCACGAGGTAGAGGCCATAATGGGGCGCAATTTGACGCGCGTCTTCTCCGAAATCATGGGCTAGGGGCGCCGGCTGCAGACGCTCCTGCTGCCGCCTGCATCGCCTGCCGAGTCCGTTCCACGCTCTTGGCGAAGTAGAACTCATCGATCTCGAAGCCCACGAAGCTAACGCCAAGGCCGGCGCAGGCGACGGCCGTGTTGCCCAGCCCCAGGAAGGGATCCAGCACCCTCCTGCACTTCGCGAGGCCGTGCAGCTGGATGCACATCTGCGGGAGCCTGGGTGGGAACGTGGCAGGGTGCGGGCGCTGATCCGCGCGGCGCCGTATGGTCTCGTACGGGATGAACCAGGTGTTGCCTCGGCACCGAAGGTCCGCTCGGCCTTCACCGCCCTCGCCCCATCGGGCGATGTTGGACTTGTCCTGGTACGGAACCCCCACTGCCAGCCTGTCCAGGGGCACGTCGCCGCTGAGGGTGAAATGGAAGATGTACTCGTGGCAGTCGTTGACGAAACGATTGCTCCGGATGGGCTTGTAGTGGCCTACGGCGATATCGCTGTCGATGGGCGCCCTGGAGCCCACGTCAGACTGGCTGATGGCGATGGATTTCACCCAGTGTATCACGTTCTGCAGCTCGAACAGGCCGCGCATGACGAAAGCCACGTCCAGCGGAACCCACGGGTCGCTGGGCTTGGCGCCTATGTTCAGGAAGAACGAACCCTTGGGCGCGAGCACGCGTGCCACTTCCTTGGCCCAGGTCCTAGTCCACTCGAGGTAATCATCGCGAGGCACGGTATCATCGTAGGTGAGGTATCCTGTGCCCAGGTTGTACGGGGGCGAGGTTACCACTACATCTATTGATTCCGGAGCCAGCAGGGAGCGCATCCCTTCGATGCAATCCCGTCTGTACAACTCCGCGGTTGGTCCGTTGGGCGCTGACATGTGCACCGAATACTCTGCATTCAACTGGTTATCACCTCGTACGAAAGGGAGAGCGTCCATTGTCCGATATTCAAAGTGAAGACTGGCGTTCAAGAACTGAGCTCATCATCGGCGCCCGTGGCCTGGCCCGGCTGGAGCGCTCGCGCGTGATGGTGGTTGGACTCGGCGGCGTCGGGGCGGCCTGCGTGGAGGCGCTCGCCCGCGCCGGTGTGGGTGCCCTCGACCTGGTGGACGCCGATGTCGTAGCCCCTTCCAACATCAACCGGCAGCTCATAGCGGATACTACAACCCTGGGGCTCAAGAAGGCCGAGGTGGCCGCCGCCAGGGTGAGGGCGATCAATCCGCAGTGCGAAGCGGTTGCCCATTCGGTGTGGGTTGACGCCGGCAACGTCGATGCCCTCTTGGCCCGTGCTCCGGATTACGTGGCGGACGCCATCGACTCCATCGGCTCTAAGATCGAGCTGATCCTCGCGGCGCTCAGGGCCGGCGTGCCGATAGTGTCAAGCATGGGCGCTGGCAACAAGCTGGATCCCACCAGGTTCAGGATAGCCGATATCTCCAGGACCCACACCTGCCCCATGGCCCGCGCCGTTCGGACTGCCCTGCGCAAGCGCGGCGTGACGGGTGGGTTGACAGTGGTCTTTTCAGACGAGCCGCCTGCGAGCCAAGCCAGCCGGCCCCCGGGTTCGTTCGCCCCGGTGCCCCCGGCCGCGGGGCTTGCTATGGCGTCGGCGATACTTCGGGCTCTTCTGGCCGGTCTTCAATGAGCTGCCACTCGGCGCGCTGGACCGTGCCGGTCGACGGATCCACCACCTTCTCGTCGAGCCAGTAGAGCAGCATCCCATCGTCGATGCGGTAGATCCACGCCCGCTTGTACTTCTCCGCCCACTCGAAGATCGTCACCACCGGGCTGTTGTAGGAGGCGTAGCCCACGTAGGCCACCTCTACGGTGCTGCCTATCACCGGGTCGAACGCGTCGAGGATGTCGCCGGCCTCCATCTTCAGAAGCCCCGTCCGGGGGATCCAGAACCCGCCCGTCAGCGTGCCGGTGCCGGAGTGCGCCTGGATGGCCGAGTCCTCCATTGCGCCGCTGAACATCCTCTGTATTCTCACTGAAGACCATTTCCTATCGGCAGACAGTATCTCCACGTTCAGCACCGCGGGGATCGGCAGACTGAAGCCCGTGGCTGGAGACCACGTGCGGATGGAGCCCTGATAGCTGAAGCTCGTTCCGGGCACGACCCAGGACGGGGCGACGCCGGAGGTCCAGGGCAGGGTGACGTAGCGCTTGGAGACGAACTCCGCCACTACCACGTGGGCGTACCTGTCGTCCTTCAGCACGATCCATTCCGCCTGGTAGAGCACGAGCCCGGTGTCACTGTCGAAAAGCCAGGTGAAGTAGTGCCCTGCCCCAGCCGGCGCGTAGTCCACTCGAATAGCAGGATGGACGCCGCTTGAGGACACATACGCCGTTGCGGAGGTATACACGCCTGCCGGGAGGCTCATCTGGAGGGCCTTGACGGCGTTGATGTTCACCCAGAAGTCGCAGATGCCCGGATAGCCCGTGGAGAACACGTCGCTCCATGGGATCGGAGGCTGGCCAACGAATATCGTGGAGCTGGTGGCGGCGTAGCGCGACGCCAGCGCCACCACATCTGTTCGCATGATCGCCGGGGCAGAGTTCAGCTCGCCAGCCCGCGGGGTCGGCGCGATGACGACGGGCTCGTCGCGGAAGGGATTCTCCACGGTGTCGGCTGCCACGCGATAGTACGCCCGCAGGCCTTCCGTCACCCAGTCGGGTGCCTCCATGTTCCGCGCGGCGGGCATCAGCGACAACAGCCAGTTGTGCTCGGTCGACGTGTCTGCCGTGCTCACGGGGGAGTTAAGCTGTGCACGGGACGGCAGCGAAGGCAGGCGCACGTTTGCCGCGCCCAGCGGCTGCGCGAACGCAAGTAAGGCGATCAGTGCGGCATACAGAGATGCGATGGCTGCTCGTTTCAAGGATGCATCCCTCCGATACACGTCGACCCGCGGTTCTTCCAGAGATTATTCCTCAGTGTTCCCCCGTTCTCCTTCACGCATAGGTAAAGATGAGCTGGGGCGGAACATTGGGGTAATCTGACCAGTCGTAAGTACGTAGAAGGAGTCACTGGGCAGCACCGCCTGGGTTCCGTGAGGATCCTCACGATAGGGATAGCCGCGTATCTGACGGGAGGCGCGCTGGACGGCCCTGTGAACGATGCCGAACTGCTCTGCGATGGTCTGGGCACCAACAACCAGCTGGTCAACGAGGCGTGGATTCTCAAGGACGATCAGGCCACGAAGGACGCGATCATCTCCAGCATCCAGAGCCTGTCCTACGGGCTGGGGTCTGACGACACCTTTATCGTGACCTTCTCCGGGCACGGATACAGGAATCTGGAGGAGTCGCATGAGTACCTCGTGCCCTGGGATCATGATGGAACTGTCGGTTCGTACATCAGCGATACGGAACTCGGAAACCTAGTGGACCTTTACCTGCCATCCTGCAGGACCGTGTTCATCCTCGATGCCTGTTATTCAGGAGGCATGGCCTCGGCCGCCGGCGCTGTACCCGCGGGTATGAAGAGGTCGACCAGCTTTGACCTTATGGCACGGAACATATCCGGTCCCAACAGGATCGTGATGACTGCCTGCGAAAAGGATGAAGTCTCATACGAATTCCCAGGCCTGCCGATACCGGGCAGAGGGGAGAATACATATGGGCTCTTCGCCTGGGCGTTCGCGCATGGCATCTGGGGACCCGACTATCCGGCGGACACGGGCCCATACGGTCCTGATGGTCACATCACGTGCGCGGAGGCCTTCAGCTATGCCTCCGAGATGGTCACGTTTTTCATGGATCAACTCGAGCCGCACTTGCCAGAGGGCCGCCAGACGCCTTGGCTTTACGACCCCTATAACCTAGCGCCGACTACGTACATCTTCTCGCACTGAACTGGCTGATTTCGCATCGGATTGAGCCGCAGCGCCGCGCTGGATTCTAGCCAGCGCGGCATCTTTCTTGCGCCTAGGGAGAAGGCCGTCCTCCCGAGGAGGACCCGCTGTTTCGGCGGCGGACGGTGACGAGGTAGTAATAGTAGGTCACTGCGGTCATGAGCGCGGACACGATGGTAGGGTGGGTGTCGGCTATGGAGATGTCGACGGACTTCCCGTGCATGACGCCGCCGATCCTGCCAGTGATGGTGGACGCCATGCCAATCGCCCCCTATTCGTAGCGCAGCGCGGCAACAGGGTCCATGTTCGACGCCCGGGCGGCCGGATACGTGCCGAAGGCCAGTCCGACCAGGGTGGAAAATCCGATTGCCGCCACCACTGCCAGCCAGTTGAAGGCCATCGGCCAGCCCAGTGCGGCCGAGGCGATGCCGGCCCCGACGTATCCGAGGGCGAGGCCCGCTGCGCCACCGAGGCTGCTCAGCACCACGGCCTCCACAAGGAACTGCGAGCGTATGTCCTCGTTGCGGGCGCCAAGCGACTTGCGCACCCCGATCTCCCTGGTGCGCTCCGCCACCGACGTGAGCAGCGTGTTCATGATGCCCAGTCCGCTTACGAGGAGGCTGATGCCGGCTATGACCGTGAGCATCGCCGTGACTATCGATGTGATCTGCCTGGTGGCTTTGAGCAGCGCCTGCTGCGACGAGACCTCGAATGCCCGGTCGTCGCCGGCGACTGTGGAGAGATACCTCTTGAGCTGCGCCACGGCGGCATCGGCGTCATCCGGGGACGAGGTCTGGCAGAAGAACATGCTTACGTTCCTGGAAGGCAACATCTTGTAGACCATTGTAGTGACTGGTATGAACGCCTGTCTATCCATATCAGAAAGAAACACGGAGCCTTTGGGCTCCACCACTCCCACAACTGTGAAAGGACGGCTGCGCTCGCCCACGGTGACTGAGACCTGCCGACCGATGGGGTCGAGATCCGCGAACAGGTCCCTGGCTACGGCGCTTCCCAGCACGATGACATGGGACGACGAATCGAGGTCCGAATGGACGATCCCTCTTCCCAAGGCGATCTTCGTAGTCATGATCCTGGCATACTCAGGCTCAATGCCAGTGAGCGACGCTGTGGTGGGTTCTCCGCGATATGTGAGTGTCGCATTGGACTGCGCCACCGCTGACACCGCTGACAGGGCAGGAGCGGCTTCGAGCATTCGGGCGCTAAGCTCCAAAGTCATGAACTTCATGACCTTTCGCGGATCCTGGCTGGCGTTGAGGTTCGGAACCACCGCGATCATGTTCGATCCCAGGTCTGAGATGTTCCGGGCTATCTCTGCTTGGGCGCTCATCCCCACGGAGATCACGGTGATGACGGCGCCGACGCCCACCATGACGCCCAGCACCGAGAGGAACGTCCGGAGCTTGTTGGCCTTCAGGTTTCGAAGCGCCAGGAGCACGGTCTCAACGAGGGTCATCTGACGCCGCCTCCGTTTGCGGTGCGGGCTCCACACGCTCAACCAGACCGTCCCTGAGGAAGACTGTGCGACCTGCCCGCGCCGCGACGTCCCTGTCGTGAGTGACGACGATCACCGTGACGCCCTCCTTATTCAAGGAGTCGATGATGTCAAGGATGTCTGCACCTGTCTTGGAGTCGAGGTTGCCTGTGGGCTCGTCGGCCAGGATCAGGGAAGGGGAGTTCACCAACGCCCTGGCTATGGCGGCCCGCTGCTTCTGGCCGCCTGAGACCTCGCTCGGCCTGTGATGGGCCCTGTCGGCAAGGCCCATACGGCGCAGGGCCTCTGCGGCCAGGCGGCGCCGCTCGCGGACCCTGATACCGGCGTACATGAGCGGGATCTCCACGTTCGCCTGCAGGGTTTCGCGGGGCAAGAGGTTGAACTGCTGGAACACGAAACCGACGTGCTTGTTTCTGATGCGGGCGAGGTCTTCATCAGTCATGTCGGCCACGTCATTGCCGTCAAGCAGGTACCTGCCTGATGTGGGGCGGTCCAGGCATCCGATGATGTGCATGAGCGTGGACTTGCCAGAACCCGACGGCCCCATTATGGCGACGTACTCTCCTTTGGCGACCTCCAGGTCGACTCCGGCCAGCGCGCGCACGCTGATGTCGCCCATGTGGTAGTCCTTCACGATGCGCTCCAGCTTGATCATGCGGTCACTCCTCCCGAGGCCGCATCCTGAAGGTGAACACGTCGTCTTCGCCTGTAAGCTGGCGGGCGCGGGCCTGAGCGGCGACCGCGTCTTCGACGATGACTGCTCCTTCTTTCAACCCCGACAGCACCTGGGTGAACGTGCCGTCTGACACGCCGACTTCCAGTCTGGCGATGCGGATGTCGCCGCCGTCGACGATGATGGCTGACGGGTAGCCTTGCCAGTCTATCCAGGCGCGGGCGGGGATGCGCAACGAACCCGCGTGCTCGCGCGTGGTGATCCTGGCGTGGGCGGTGAGGCCTGCCCTCAGGCGGTCATCGGTGGAATCCAGGCTTATCTGGACGGGCAGGGTGACCACGCCGCCGCGGGATGAGGCCACCAGCCCTACCGATGTGACGGTGCCCGGTAACTCAAGGCCCTGGATGGAGTCGAAGGTGATGACAGCTGGCATGCCCGCCGTCACCCGAGTGAGGTCCACCTCGTCGAGCTCCGCCCTGACGGAGAAGGAGGAGTCGTCCACGAGGACGGCTATGGGTTGGCCGGCGGTGGCGAACGCACCTGCCTTCACGTCGAGGGAGGCCACGACGCCGTCGAAGTCGGCAGTCGCCCGTTGCATGCCTGCAGACTGGCTTCCCATCATCCCGTAGGCTGATGAGAGGAAGTCATACAGCGGATCGCCCCGCGACACCCGCGAGCCTTCGTCTATATGGACGGCCGTTACTCTGCCAGGCGCTTCGGTCTGGTATACCCGCATGTTGCGCGGCATAACTGTGCCCGAGACTTCCACGAACTCCAGGACGACGCCGCGCCCCACTGTGTGCGTGGGCGCATCCTTCGCCGCAGCCGTAAGCGCAGACAGCTGGGCGTCTATCCTGACAGGCTTGACATATATCGCAAGAAGAACGCCCACGCCTAGCAAGGCGAAGATCCAGATCCACCGGCGCCGGTGCGGCGCCTTTGCCGATTTGCCACGCGACAAGCCTCGCACCTCCAGAGTCTCTGGATCATTATACCCAGTTGCCGACGGCGCCGAAATCGCCCGACGGGTCTAGCTATCTGGCTGACCTCGTGGTATCATAGTGATGAAAAGCACATAAGTGGCCTTCGGGGCAAGGTGTGATTCCTGACCGGCGGTGATGGCTCCCGTGACGGGGGCTTAGTCCGCGAGCTGCTTCGCAGCAGAACTGGTGAGATCCCAGTACCGACGGTATAGTCCGGATGGGAGAAGGCGGTGCAATGCGCAGGCAATGCAACCTCAAGCCCAGGGCCACTCCCTGGGCTTTTCGCATTCCAGATGTGCGGGGGTATGCAATGTGAGCGTACAGGTTGAAGTGGGTTATCGTCGTCTCGCCACCCTGGCGGTGCTGATCGCGCTGGGAATAGTGTTCTTCCTGGTGCTTCGGTTCCACCCGTTCCCGATGGTGCCATTCCTCGTATACGAGCCGGCAGACGTGGCGCTGCTGGTGGCGGGGTTCGCCCTTGGGCCCAGTGAGGGCCTGCTGGCTACGGCCGTCGTGTGCGTGCTGCAGGCGCCGCTCCATCCTGAAGGCGGCTGGTTCGGCGCACTGATGCACTTCATAGCGTCCGGGGCCCTGGTGGCCACGTCATCGGTGATCTACGCGAGGAACCGGACGAAGCGCGGGGCTTACGTCGCGCTGGGGGCGGGCGCGGTGGCCATGATCCTGGTGATGATACCGGCCAACCTCATACTGATTCCGGTGTTCTACGGGCTGCCGCGTTCGGCGGTGGTGTCGGTGATGGGGTGGATCATCGCGTTCAACGTGCTGAAGGCCGGGTTGAATGCGGTCATCACCGCCATCATCTACAAACCCATCTCCAGGCTGATCAAGGGCGTGGCGGGGTCGCGCTGACGCGGGCGAGCCGGTTCACCTGGCGAACCAGATGCTCCGCCCGACCGCGTAGAGTAACCATAGGTGGACAGGGTAGAACACGTAGAAGAACCACTTTGCAGCGGGGGAAGCAGAACCCCGCTGCTCGTTGTACAGCAGGAATAGCGGCAGGGCGAACACCATCATCCACTGGTAGTCCCACAGGAACCAGGCTTGTGGCTGGAAGAACGAGCTGAGGGATGGCAGGAGGGAGAGGGCCACGTAGGCCAGCGACATCGCCTTCCTGTTCTCCCGCAGGTAGTAGAATGTGAGCGCCATGCCGACGCCGTATACGGACGCTTCAGTGAGCAGCGCCAGGCCGGCCCACAAGGCAGCCAGCACGTTGCCTTCCATGGGCCGGTTCGTCTCCATGCCCCAGCGTAGCGCCCACAACATGAGAAGGCATGTTCCTAGCGATAGGAAGATGTTGGGAAAATCCTTGTACCAGGGCAGCAAGTGCGAGAGGGTTCTTGAGCCGGCGGCCATGATCAGTGCGCCGGCGAACAGTCGCGCCACCAGGCGGGGGACGCTTCGCGTGTGGATGAAGCCTTCGACCGATGCGAAGAAGAAAATCGGCGCCGAGAGCCTGCCGAGGTATCTGAACCACAGAGGGTAGCCTGGCAGGTAGTACTGGACGTGGTCGAGAAGCATTAGGCCCGCGGCTATGAGTTTCAACTGGAAGACTGTGAGCCCCGGCGGCATGGCCATCCCTCCCGGTCACTAATTCGCCGGCTGGAACGGGGTTGCCTGCCTGCGGGGTATGTCCCGGCGCAGCGATGGAACCGGGCAGTGAAGACGGAGTGGTCGGCGGGATGCGGTCGCGGCGACCCACCCACGGGTCGTTTACACAGGAGGTGCTCCGCTTATCCCAGCTACGCGCGGTGTGTGGCCAGAAGGTCCGCACGAAGTGCACCGACTCACGGTGCCCACCGGTTAGACGTGGCGGGGGCGACCCACCCGTGGGTCGGCGTGGGCAGCCAAGGTGGGGGCTCTCTCGCGTTGGTTTGACGCTCATCCGCTGGCGAGTCGTTGTGCTGGCAAGTAGGCCCAGTAGCGAGCCGGTTCGCAGCCAGCTTCGAGAAAGCAATTGGTGTGCGGCGGCGATCTCCCCTTGCAGATCGTCGCGCGTCTGGGTATAATAAGGTTGAAGCCGCCAAGGGTGGCGCGAGCGGATGTAGCCCAGCGGTAGGGCAACGGCTTCCCAAGCCGTGGGTCGCGGGTTCGAATCCCGTCATCCGCTCCATTGCTTTTCTTTGGCAGTCATCGCGTGCCACGTTGCCTCACACGGGACTGTCGTCATACGTTCATCGTGGCGTTGACACGCGGGGCTAGAGCTGGTAACATGTCTGATGCAAACCTGTGTGAGCCGGCGTAGCTCAGTCGGCAGAGCGGCGCACTCGTAATGCGCAGGTCAAGGGTTCGATTCCCTTCGCCGGCTCCATTTATTAGCGCGGTATTGGACGCCCCTCTTGGGGCGTTTTCTTGTTGTACGGCCGTGCTCCTCCAACCTTACATGGGGTCACATCTCGCTCTACCCGAGGCACATCTGCAACTTGGCCGTGTACTCTATGGCAGACCGACATGGGGGTGAGCGAGTTGACACTATGGACCGCATTCAAGAGATGGCTGGGCTTGCTGCCACCGGACGAGTGTTGTGACCCCGAACCCAAGTGTCCGCTGCCTGAGCCGCCGTCTCATTGCCCGCATCCGCCTAAGCCGCCGTGTGACGAGTGCTGTCCGTGCCCGCCGGGGCCTCCCGGGCCGGCTGGTCCACCGGGACCCGCGGGGCCTGCTGGGCCGCCTGGGCCGCCGGCACACGTGTGCCCGTGCGGTAACCTGGTGGAGAACGGGGACTTCGCGAACGGTCTGGCGGGGTGGGACACCACGATGAACGTGGGAGTGGAGACAGGGAACGTCCACAGCGTGCCCAACGCGGCGCGTCTGGGAGTGCCGCCTAACGTGAACGAACCGGCTATTCTTGCACAGGTCATAGACGACATCGACTACAACTGCTGCTACATCCTGGACTTCTTCATCGACGGTTCCAGCAACCAGCCCATAACTGTGCAAGTGTTGTTCGGCGAAGTCACGGGGGCACAGGTGGTGATTCCCGCTACCATTCAGCCGGATTACTCCTACTACCGCGTCTTCGTGCCGTGCCCGCCCGAGGGGGAACAGGTCACCGTGGTCTTCTCAAAGCCGGGCACAGGCAACATCTTCGTTGATGACGTGGGCTTTTGGGCAGCGGGGGTTTGCCAGGGCGAAGGGTAGCCGTCTCCAGGGGGGCTAAAGGATTGGCCCCCCTGGATTGCGCCAGCTCCCAGGGCATGCTAACATTGGCACAGTGGGAGACACTGCTTGCGGGCGGAGATGCGTAGATGCGGGAGGTCGATTTGCACGGCATGCCGACGTCGCAGGCGCTCGACGCGTTCGCCATCGCTTACGAGAACGCGCTCAGGGAAGCGCCGGGGCGTCCGTTCAAAGTGATCCACGGATACGGCTCCAGCGGCGAAGGCGGGCACACGAGGAACGCCATCAGGTCGTGGCTGCGGGCGTCGTCGTCGTCGCTGACATGGGTGCCTGGCGAAGAAGTGGACGGCAATCCAGGCTACACGCTGGTCTATCCGGAAAGGCGACTTCCGAAGGGCGCGGCGCGGATGCATGACGCCATCGTCGATTACTGCTCCAGGGAGCGCACGAGATCGCACGTGATCGGGCGTTTCGTGAGGCGCGCTTCGGAGGCGGAGATAGCCGAGGCTCTGCGCCAGCTCGAGATGAAGGGCCGGCTACGCACCTTCGTGCGCCAAGGAAAGAAGTATTACATTGCGTCAGATCGATGAGTTGGGTGAAGGGTGGTTGATGCTTGGATGCCTGTTCTTTACAAGGTTACGGCGGTGGTGAAGTCTGACACCGAGTACGAGTACTTCGACGGGGAAGGCAACGAGTTCGCGCGGGTGCTGAAACCCCCGGAGCACTACACGGCGGCGGTGGTCGGCTGTATCGGGCTGACGATGCACGCCATCCTCAACAAGATGAAGGTCGAACATCAGGGCATCCGCGTTGCCGGAACCGCCACCAGGACGGACGGGAAGCCCGGGATGGTTGAGTCGATAGAGCTGCACGTGAGCGTGAAGGCGCCCGAGCTCAGCGAGGAACAGGTGGAACGGGTGAAGGAGCTTACGGAGAAGTACTGTCTGATCGCGGAAAGCATCAGGAAGGGGACCCGCATCGACTGGGTCCGCGTGGCGTTCGAGTAAGAACAGTCTGATGCAGACAGGCCGAAAGCGAGGCAGCCCAAGTGGCAGGAGCGGAGAAGCGTTCTGTGCTGAATCGGTTGAAGCGAATAGAGGGGCAGATCAGGGGCATCCAGCGCATGCTGGAGGAAGACAAGCCGTGTGCGGATGTGCTTGACCAGATAGCCGCGGCTCGGACCGCCCTGCACAACGCCGGAGTTCTCATCATCGCGAACCACGCCAGGGAGTGTTTGATGGAGCGCGGCGGGGAGGGCGGCCGGCCGGCAGGGCAGACAATGGCGGCGGACGGCGGCGCGCCGGAACGGGTCGACGGCGCCGCAGACCCCATCGAGGAACTGGTCAGGATCATGAAGAAGCTCGCACGGTCCTGAGCAAGGCCGTGAGCGCGCGGTGGTGAGCGCGCACCGGCGGCGAGAAAGCAGTATGCAAACACATACGCCTGCGGAGCGGGACCCCGCAGGCGTATGCGCTGTTTAGGAGAGGAGAGAGTATTCTGTGGGGCAGATCTGGGACCGGTCAGGCCGATCAGTCTTCGGTGGGATACTCACCCAGGGTTACCGGCACGTAGAGACGCTGTGAGCCTCTCCACACCCAGAGAGTGACCCTGTCTCCCACCTTCATCTTGGCTATCTCGTCGGCCAGCGACGTCTCGGAGGTCAGGGCCTTGCCGTTCATCTCCTTGATGATATCGCCGCGCTGAAGCTTTGCCCTGGCGGCAGGGCTGCCGTCGAACACGTCGGTCACCAGCACGCCTTCGGTGGTCTCAAGCCCCATGGCCTCGGCGAGCTCCTTGTTGATCTGCTGATACCAGATCCCCAGCCACGGCCTGCCGGCCTTGCCCAGCTCGATCAGGTCCTGCAGCGTATCCTTGACGGAATCGATGGCGATGGCGAAGCTCATGCCCTGAGCGTAGGGGATCAGGGCGGTGTTGATGCCCACCACGTGGCCGTTCAGGTCCAGCAGCGGGCCGCCGGAGTTGCCGCTGTTGATGGCTGCGTCGGTCTGTATCAGATCGCCGGTGGCCAGGGTCCTGCCGGAGCGATCGTTCAATGAACGGCCGGTAGCGCTGACTATGCCGGCGGTGACGGTGTGGTCGAACCCGTAGGGGTTACCGATGGCTATGACCCACTGGCCCGGCCTGAGGCTTGACGAGTCGCCCAGCGTCGCGTAGGGCAGGTCCTGAGCATCGATCTTCAGTACAGCCACGTCGGACTGCTGGTCGCCGCCGATCAGGCGTGCCTGGAACTCGCGGCCGTCGGTCAGGGTCACCTCGATCTTCTTGGCGCCGTCCACCACGTGGTAGTTCGTGACGATGTACCCGTCAGGGCTCACGATGAAGCCTGAACCGGTTCCGGGCACAACCCTCACTCCACCTTCGAATCCTGGGCCGAGCAGCGGCCCGAAAAACTCTTCAAAGAAGGGTATCCGCAGGCCGGTGCTAACCCGCTGCAGGGTTTCCGTGTCGACACGTACCACCGTGTCTCCCACGCGTTCAACTACGTCGGCGATGTCCGGCAGCCCGCCAAGCCCGCCGACTGCGGCCGGGACTGTTGATGTCGATGTGGCGGCAGGCGCAGCCGCTAGGTCAGCGCCCTGTGCTGCTGCCAGGGTCACTGGCGCGCTGGATGCCTGGGCACTGTCGGGGTAGACGTAGTTGACCACCAGCACGGATGTAAGCAGGCTGCTTACGATCGCCACCAGAAGTAAGGGAGCATACTTCTTCAGAGATCTAATCACGTGCGCTACCTCCAGTCTTCACCAGTGTAGGTTCTACATATAGCTCCAGATGGGGCAAGTAGCCTTCGTGGAGCAAATCAAGCACCAGTTCGAAAGCATGCCGCTCCTGAATCTCAGCAGATGCAGACGAGCTGTAGCCGCTGAAAGCGCTGCGGGAATCGTATGGCCCGAAGCTTCCGAAGCTGCTGTAGCCTCCGTATGCTGGTCCATATGCTGATCCGTACGCTGAGGTGGTGCCCACCGTGAGCGCCCTCATGGGGAACGGGGTGGGCGCGCCGCCTGAGCTCTGCTGTTGCGTTGGCTGGTGAGGCTGCCGCTGCTGCTGTTGCTGGAGCTGTTCCTGCCACTGCTCCTGCCGCTGCTCCACGGTGCTCGCCACCCTGGCGCTCATGGGGCCGATCAGGTCTATGTTGAAGGCGTACTGCACCACCGGAACGGCTATCAAGGCGCCCACCACTGCTGCAGGCGCCACTATCTTCGCGAACGATGCCAGCGACCTGAGAAACCTCAGAGGGCTGGGACCTCCTTTCGGGGAGCCCAGCGGCGACGCGGTGATCCTCGCTTCGATGCCATCCCACAGGCAGTGAGGGCACTCCGCCGGAGCCATGGATGACAGGGCGTTCTTCACGGCCAGGGTCGCCTCGTACACCGCGTAGCACTCGGAGCACACCGCCAGGTGCCGACGCACCCTCGCCCTGTCGAACTCCGAAAGCTCCCTGTCGATGTATGCAGATATCAGGCGCTGGGCCATGCTGCACATCATTGACCGATCACCTCTCGCCCATGCTCGGAAAGGTAAGGAGCGAGCTTCTCTCTCAGAGCCCGTCGTCCTCTGTGTATTCTGCTCCGTACAGTCCCTATGGACGTGTTCATTATCTGCGCGATCTCCTCATAGGAGAAACCCTCGATGTCGCACAGGATCACTGCCATGCGGAACTCAGGGGAGAGCGACTCCAGCGCCTCCTGCAGCCTGCCGTCGAGGTGGGTCCTGTCGAACACCTCTTCAGGGCTAGCGGAGGTGTCGGGTATCTCCCGGTCAACTGTTCCGCCGTCGTAGGTGTTGATGGGCTGGTCCAGCGACTCGGTGTAGGGCGTGCGCTTTCTCTTGCGCACCTCGTCGATGTAGAGGTTGGTGACTATCCGGTACAGCCACTTGTCGAAGGACGTGCCGCGCCGGTAGGAGTCGAAGGACTTGTACGCCCTCACGAAGGCCTCCTGCGTGAGGTCCTGCGCCTCATGGGGATTGCCTGTCATCCGCAGCGCGATACTGTATACTGAATTCTGATAGCGATGTACCAGCGACTCGAACTCGGCTATCCTGGACAAGGCCGGTGCAGAGCCTGCGAGCGCATGCTGGTTGACCACTTGCATCACCTGCTATCGTTCCGTCTGTTCATTTCAACGTCGCGAGAGGGACGTTTGTTCCCTCAGTGAATTATAACTTGCTGGCCGAAGCGGGACGAGGTCACATCCTGCCCCGTATGGTATGGACTGGAAGGAGCGTGGGCCATGTCTGACATCCGTCCGCCTGACGCGGTGATCGACATCATGCGCCGCCTCAAGGATGCCGGCCACACCTGCTATGTGGCGGGCGGTGCGGTGCGGGACCTGGTGATGGGTCGCGTCCCTGCAGACTGGGACATCGCCTCGTCCGCGCTGCCTGCCGACGTGGAAAGGCTGTTTCCGCGCACCGTGCCCACAGGCATCGCCCACGGCACCGTCACCGTGCTGCACGGCGGAATGCAGGTGGAGGTCACCACATATCGTCAGGATGGTCCCTACAGCGACGGGCGGCATCCAGACTACGTCAGCTTTGCGCCTGACATCCGCGACGACCTGGCCAGGCGCGACTTCACCATGAACGCCATGGCCTATGATCCCATTGAAGACTGTTTGGTGGATCCTTTCGGCGGCAGGGAGCACATCCGACACCGGCTCATCGTGTGCGTCGGCGACCCAATGGTGAGGTTTACCGAAGACAAGCTCCGAATGGTGCGGGCGGCCAGGTTCGCGTCAACGCTCGGCTTCGACGTGCATCCCAGCATCGTGCAGGCCTGCTCGCAGCTGGCATCGGAGATCGTGCAGGTGGCCGCGGAGAGGATCATCGCTGAGCTGGTGCGGATGATGGAAGGCGTGGAACCCTCGAAGGGCCTGGCGCTGCTGGATGAGACGGGATTGCTGGCTCACATCATGCCAGACCTCGCGGGCGAGGTGGCGGCGGATCGGCGCAGGGAGCTGTATGCCGCGTGCGACAGCCTGCCCCAGTGGGCCTGGGAGAGGTGGGCGCTGGTCTTGAGCCCGATCGGCCCCGAGCGAGCAAGGCAGGTCCTGTTGAGCCTGCGCGCGTCGAGGCACCAGGCGGCCACAGTCTACAGGATAATGAGCGGAGCTGAGGCGCTAAGGGATGTGGCGCCGGCGGATGGCGGTGGTGGCGGCGCGGAGGGCGCCGGGGGCGGCGGGGGACGCCTGCCGGAAGCCAGGCAGTTGAGGCAGATCGCCAGGCAGGTGGGGGCCGACGCGCTGCTGTCGTCGGTCAGGGTGTTCCTGGCGCTCAGGGGCGAGCTTGCCGAGGGGGCGGGGAGCGCCGAATGGGCCGAGGGCGGGGGCGTGCCGGAGGGAGAAGGTGTCGGCCTTGGGGGCCACCCGCTGCTTCTCATGGCAGCCACCGTGCTGGCGTCGAATCCGCCCCTGAAAGTATCCGACCTTGCCATTAACGGGAAAGATATCATGGCTGCGGCAGGGCTGGAAAGCGGACCCGCGGTGCGTCGGATCCTGGAGCGTCTGCTGGACGAGGTCATTCTGGATCCGGCGGCCAACACCAGGGACCGCCTGATCGAGCTGGCAGTCAAGTGCGCGAAGGCGCTGTCGCGCGACCAGCGGTGAGCTCGTTCTTGGCGCGGCGGGCATGGGCGCGGCGGACGTGTGCGAGGGCAATGATGAGTTGGTCTTGCTGAAGCATTCTGCGGGATGGAGTGATATATGGATGAAGGAACGTCTCAAAGTGGTCGTGGCACCGGATTCGTACAAGGGCAGCCTGACGGCGGCGGAGGTGTGCAGCGCCGTTGAGGTCGGGTTCCGGCGCGCATGCCCCTGCGTGGAGGTGGTGCGCGTGCCCATGGCAGACGGGGGCGAGGGCACGGTGCAGTCGCTGGTGGACGCCACCGGCGGCTCGATAGTGCGACAGCGCGTCACCGGTCCGTTGGGCGAGCCAGTTGATGCCTTCTATGGAATCCTGGGAGACGGGCGCACCGCCGTGATCGAGATGGCCTCGGCATCGGGGCTGCCTCTGGTCCCGCGGGACCGACGCGACCCGCGCATCACCACCACCCGCGGCACAGGCGAGCTGATAGCGGCCGCCCTCGCCAGGGGCTGCCGCAAGTTCATCATAGGGATCGGCGGCAGCGCCACCAACGACGGCGGGGCCGGAATGGCGCAGGCGCTGGGGGCGAAGTTGGTTGACGCCGAGGGGAAGGAGCTTCGCCCCGGAGGGGCGGCGCTGGCGGGGCTGGCCTCGGTGGACCTTTCCGGGATGCCTATGGAGCTTCGGGAGTGCGAGTTCGTGGTGGCGTGCGATGTGGACAATCCGCTCACCGGCCCCAAGGGTGCGTCGGCAGTGTACGGGCCGCAGAAAGGGGCCACGCCTGAGATGGTGCAGCAGCTGGACGCGGCGCTGAGCAGGTACGCGGAGGTGGTGGCGAAGGCAATCGGGCGCGACGTGAGCGAGCTCAGGGACACGCCGGGGGCGGGGGCCGCCGGTGGACTGGGCTTCGGCCTCATGGCTTTCCTCGGAGCGAGCCTGAGACGAGGCGTGGAGATAGTCATCGACACGGTGCGCCTCAGGGAGAAGCTGAACGGCGCGCACCTTGTGATCACCGGGGAGGGCCGCACTGACTTTCAGACCCTGTTCGGCAAGACGCCGATGGGGGTTGCGCGCGCCGCGATGGAGCAGGGCATTCCCGTGGTCATCATCTCTGGCTCCATATCAGACGACGCGCGCGGGCTGTACGAGCACGGCATCGGGGCGCTGGTGAGCATCGCGAGGGGACCTATGTTGCTGGATGAGGCCATCGAGAGAGGCGCGGAGCTGGTGGCGGACGCGGCGGAGAGTGTGGCGCGGCTGTATCTTATCGGCGCCGGCCGGATGGCGGGCCAGGGCGGAGGCCAGAGCGCGGGCCAGGGCGGAGGCCAGAGCGCGGGCCANNGGTGGGGGCCTGGGCGAGTGCCAGGGCGCGGAGCCGGGCGCGTGCGAGGATGCCGGTGGGTGCGCGAGCAGCATGGGAGGGGGAACGCTCTAGTGTCAGCATCGTCAAGGAGCGTTGACTCCGGCGCGTACCTGGAGTCCCTGCGCGGCCGGCACGCGGCGGTGGTTGGCGTCGGCGTGAGCAACGTTCCGCTCATCCGTTTCCTGTGCCGGGCCGGCGTCAAGGTGACCGCCTTCGACAAGAGGGACAGCTCTGAGCTGACGGAGGAGATAGCCAGTCTGCAGGGGTACGGGGTGGAATACCGTCTGGGCCCGGGATACCTTGATACCCTGCACCAGTACGGGCTCGTTTTCCTGTCTCCAGGGGTTAGCCCAGACCAGCCTGAGATCGTGCAGGCGCGCGACGCGGGAGCCGAATTCGGCTCGGAGATCGACGTGGTGCTCCACCTGGCCAGATGCACGGTGGTGGGGATCACTGGCAGCTCCGGCAAGACCACAACAACCACTCTGGTTGGCAGGATGCTGGCGCAGCACGCAAGCGACCGCGTGCCCGGCCGGCGGGTGCTGGTGGGAGGCAACATCGGGGCCCCCCTGGTGGAGCAGGTGCTGGACGTGGAGCCGGACGACCTGATCGTGCTGGAGCTGTCGAGTTTCCAGCTGAAGCCCCTTCGGGTGAGCCCGGACATCGCCGCGGTGCTCAACATCACGCCGAACCACCTGGACGTGCACCCCAGCATGGAGGATTACATCTGGTCGAAGGGTAACATCGTTAGGCATCAGTCGCCGGAGGACTGGGCCGTGCTGGGCGCCGATGACCGGACGGCTGCGACGCTGGCAGGCGAGGGCCGGGGGCAGGTGGCGCTGTTCAGCGCGGAGCGCCGGGTCGAGAGGGGCGCCTGGCTTGAAGGCGACTCGCTGATGCTGAGATGGGAGGGCCAGGAGCAGGCCGTGCTCACCCGGCGAGACTTGCGGATACCCGGCATGCACAACGTGCTGAACGCGCTGGCTGCAATGGCCGTGGCGCGCGCGGCCGGGGCGGACGCAGGGAGCATGGCGAAGGCCATCGGCGGATTCGAGGGCGTGGAACACAGGTTGGAGCATGTGGCCGAGGTTGGCGGAGTATCGTATGTGAACGACTCCATTGCCACCACCCCGGCACGCACAATAGCGGCGCTGAGGGCGGTCGAGCGCCCGATCGTGCTAATCGCCGGCGGCTACGATAAGCATTTGCCCTTCGACGAGATGGCGGACGAAGCCATGGGCCGGGTGCGGACTGTGGTGCTGGTGGGGGTGACGGCACCGAAGATCGAAGAGGCGCTCTTGAAAGCGGCAGAACGCGCGGGAGCTGAGCCTCCGCAGATCGTGCACGCCGATACGTTTGAGAAGGCCGTGGGAGAGGCCAGCGCTGCGGCGCGTCCAGGCGACGTGGTGCTGCTGTCGCCGGCGTGCGCGAGCTACGGAATGTTCCGCAATTTCGTTGAAAGGGGCAAGACCTTCAAGGAGCTGGTGGGGGTAATGGCAGCCCGTCTGCACGAGTAGGATAGCAGCAGCGTGCAGGGAGGTGGCGCCCTTGGCATACACGAGGATCAGGCGAAGGCGGTCCGAAGCCCGGGACGAGGGCAGCAGGGCCGCTTCTGCTCTTGCACTTGCCTTGATATGCATGTGCCTGGTCATAGGCACGTCTGTGGCCCGAAGGCTCAGGGACGGCGAGCCTCTGGGTCTGAGCTCCTTTGGAGACTGGATAGCCTCGAGGCTGGCATCGGCGCCGGGTTCGGGGGCGGGCGCTGCGGCGCGGTCGGGGTCCGGAGTGGAGGTGACCAACCTAGACGTGGATATCGACGGCGACGGCAAGCTCGAGGCGGCGGTGGCGGTGCGGGATGCGAGGGGCAATGGCCGGATAGAGCTTTACCGGCGCGGGGCGTCGGGGGCGTACCAGCTCATGGCCCAGGTGGATTCCGGGCCTGTGGTGGAGCTGGAGGCGGTGGTGCTGCGGCAGGACGGCGAGGAGATGTGGTCTAGGCTGATGCTGGCCAGGGCCGAATACGACCAGACGGTGGGCGCCATGACCAGGGCGCAGGTGCTGACGGCGTATGCGTGGGACGCGGCGGCCGGCGATCTGGTGCCGGTGTGGCAGATGACGGTGGCGTCGGAGAGCGTGTTCAACGGCGACGATGAGCTCGCCCGGGCGGACCTTCAGCCCGAGATGGCCAGGAAAGTCAAGGGATGGGTGCGCCTGGCAAGCGCGGCGTCGCATCGGTTCGTGGTTGGTGGCAGTGGTGGGGTGGTCGGCGGTGTTGCCGGCGCCGTGCCTCACGTGCAGGTGGCCTCCGCCCAGGAGGTGCACAGCTATATCCAGGCTGACGACACGTTCGTGTCTTTGGCGAAGCGCACGGTGAACCAGGCGTTCGTGTGGAGCCAGAAGTGGAAGCACTTCATCCTCACTGAGGCCGAGGTGGGACGGGAGGGCGCGACGGCGTACGCATATCCCGGTGCGCCGGAAGGGCAGCCGCTGGCGCCGGGCACGAAGGTGGCCGTGCTGGAACAGGAGCGCAAGTGCGTGGAGGGGATCGTGTTTAGGCCACCTTATCTAGCGCGGGTGCTGCTGAGCGACGGCAGGTGCTGCTTCGTGCGGGACGACTTGTTGCTCATGGCGTCGGAGGGTCAGGTGACGATGCTGGGCGCCACCGATGTCGATAGGGAGGGCGCAGAGGTGGGGTGGTCCGGAGGTCCGGTGGAGGGGTTGTGGCGGACGGACGAGGCATCCGGAACCGAATACGGTTGAATCGCGCATGAACCGGAACCGAATACAAGTCAACTGCGGCGAAACCGGAACAGAGTGCAGTTGAAGGCCGTGGCGCAGCCAGAGGCACGCATACGTGTGTGCGCTAGAGCAGTGGCACGGTTTTTCTTCACTGGTAGACATGGGGATGGCCCGTGACGGTATACGGGCCTGCATGCACCTGCCGCCCGCACGTGACGAGGCCCGGCTTAACTTGTATTTGGTTCCGCTTCGCCGCGACAAACCGGAACCAAATGCAACTCTTCCCCTCGATAGCCCGCTCCAGCCTGCTCCGGTCCACTGAGGTCCGCGGCACCCCCATACACAGAAGCCATACCCAACCCGCACATGGTATAATCTACTCGGCTAAACACTACTACCTGCAGACAGGAGTGATCCCATGCCAGCCAGCATCATCGACGGCAAGGCCATTGCCGCGTCTATCCGGGAGGGTGCTGCGGTACGCGCTGCCGAGTACACCCAGAAGTACGGACGTCCCCCGGGCTTGGCCGTGGTCATCGTTGGGGAGAATCCCGCTTCACGTGTATACGTGAACAACAAGAAGAAGGCCTGTGCGCAGTGCGGCATCTACTCCGAAGAACATGCGCTTCCCGGGTTCTGCACCGAGGACCAGCTCCTCGACCTTGTGCGTTCGCTCAACGACGACCCCAACATCGATGGCATCCTGGTTCAGCTGCCCCTGCCTGACCACATCAATGAGGCCAAGGTTATAGAGACCATAGACCCCGCCAAAGACGTGGACGGCTTCCATCCCATAAACGTGGGCAACCTCATGATCGGCAGGCCGTGCCTGCGCCCCTGCACCCCTGCTGGCGTCATGGAGCTGATCAAGCGCGCCGGCGTTGAGCTCAAGGGCAAGCGCGCGACCGTGGTGGGCAGGAGCAACATCGTGGGCAAGCCAGTCTCGCTGATGCTTCTTGCGGAGCACGCCACCGTCACCATCTGCCACTCTCGCACGCAGGACTTACCCGCCGTATGCCGCGAGGCCGACGTGCTGGTGGTGGCCGTTGGCAGGCCTGAGATGGTCCGCGGCGACTGGATCCGCCCCGGCGCCGTCGTAATCGACGTTGGCATCAACCGTCTGCCTGACAAGAAGCTCGTGGGCGACGTGGCGTTCGACGAGGCGGTGGAAGTGGCCTCGGCAATAACCCCCGTTCCTGGCGGCGTAGGCCCCATGACCATCGCCATGCTCATGAACAACTGCCTGGACGCAGCCTTCGCGTTGAGGGGATAGGGGACATGGCGATGTACGATGTGATGATCGTAGGAGCCGGCCCGGCCGGGCTTTCGGCGGCGGTCAACTGCCGGGTGCGCAACAAGTCCACCGTGGTGGTGTCGCGCAAGTTCGAGAGCCCCTCCCTGAGCAAGGCGCCCCTGATCGAGAACTACCTCGGCGTGGACGCGATGAGCGGCCGTGAGCTCTACCAGCGCCTGCTGGAGCATGCCAGGCGCTCGGGGGCGGAGTTCCTCGAGGCCAACGTGACGGGCATATACGACATGGGCGACAGCTACGCTGCGCTCACGTCTGCAGGCGACGTGTCGGCCGTTGCAGTCATCCTCGCCACCGGGACGGTGCAGAGCGCGTCCATACCGGGCGAATCCGACAAGGTGGGCATGGGCGTAAGCTACTGCGCCACGTGTGATGGGCCCCTGTACAAGGGCAAGCGCGTGGTCGTGGTGGGATTCAGCCCGCACGCGGTGGAGGAGGCCAATTTCCTCTCGGAGATATGCTCAGAAGTTACGTACGTGCCCGCCTCCCGGGGCGGTTCCGACGTCAGCCACCTCAAGCCCGCCGTCAATCTGGCCAAGGGCAGCGTCAAAGCCATCCTCGGCGACATGGCCGTATCCGGCGTTGAGCTGGATTCCGGCATCGTGGAGACTGACGGCGTGTTCGTGATACGCGAGAGCGTCCCGGCGGAGCGGCTGGTGGAAGGGATCACCGTCAAGGACGGCGCCATCGAAGTCGACCGAGACATGTTCACCGGCGTGCCGCGCGTCTTCGCCGCCGGGGACTGCACCGGTAGGCCCTGGCAGGTGGCCAGGGCAGTGGGCCAGGGCCAGGTGGCGGCGCTTTCAGCCGCCCGCGCCGTGGACAAGTTCAAGGCCTCCGGCCAAGCTGACCAATGATCATGCCCGGCGCCGAGCCGTTCGAGCTCGGACCCGAAGAGGCCCGCATCGGCTGCGTGCTGATACACGGCTTCACCGGATCGCCGGCTGAGATGAAACCGTTCGCCCGGCGGCTCTCCGCCGCCGGGGTTCGGTGTTACGCGCCCCTGCTGCCTGGGCACGGCACGAGCCTGGACGACATGGAGGCTAGCACCGCCCACCAGTGGCTCGACGGTGCCGAGCAGGCGGTGCGCACGGTGATAGGCGCGTCGGCTGTGGCTGGGGCTTCCCATCGCCCCCGCCACGAACGCCTGTTCGTGCTGGGCTTCTCCATGGGAGGACTGCTCACGCTCAACCTCAGCCTCAACCCTGACCTGGCGCCGCATATCACCGGCCTCGTCGTGGTGTGCACGCCCCTGCGCATCCATGACCCGCGGGCGCGGTTCATCCCCATCCTCGGACTCTTCCGGCGCTACGAGCCCACCGTACCGCCACCTCCGCTCCCGCCCGAAGAGGTCGCTCAGCGGCCTGTCGTCTCGTATGCCCAGAAACCGGTGGCGAGCATCCGGCAGCTCATGCGCCTCATGAGTCATACCCGGCGCATCCTGCCTCAGGTGCAGGCGCCGCTGGTTGCCATGTACGGCGCCCTCGACAGAACGGCGCCGGCGAACGACGGACGCGAGCTGGTTGCGCGAGTCTCATCGAACTACCGGCGCCTGAAGATACTGCCCGCCTCGAAGCACCTGGCGATGTTCGGCCCCGACAGCGAGCTGCTCCTCGACTGCGTGGAGCGCTTCATTACCTCATGAAGTTCCACTCGTCTGAAAGGTATTTCAACCTCAAGGACTCCGCCCGCTCCACCTCTTCCGGCGTCAGCGCCCCTGGACGCGCCTGTGGCATCAGGTGCCTGCGCAGCCCCTCCATCAGCGCCGCCGCCAAGTCCTCCACAGTGCACTCCGGCGCGAACTCCTTCACCGTGGCCACCGACCTGGCGAGCATCTCCGCGCCGCTGCCCTCCGGCAACCCCATCACCGCGGCCGCCGTCGCGTGGTCCATGGTCATCGGGATCGACCCGTGCTGCAGGAGCACGCCCCCGCGCCTTGTCTGCGCGGAGCCGACGATCTTCCGCCCGCCAGCCGTCAGCTCGTAGCTGGACGGCGCGTCGAAGCACGCCGCCGACGCCAGTCTGGCCTCAGCCGTGGTCCGCGCGTGCCTCCGCCCCGAAGCTATCTCGCACGGCACCCCGGCAAGCCTCAGCCCCTCCGCAAGCCCTCGGCTGATGGCGAGATAAGTGCCGGTCACGCTGGGGCCATCATACGCCGCAAGCAGGCCAACCGGTGCGACGATGGAGTAGGTGAGCTCGTCGGCGTGCAGCACTCCGCGCCCGCCGGTGGGCCGGCGCACGAGCGTGTAGCCGCGCCTTGCCAGCTCCTCCACATTCGCCGACCTAGCCGCCTGTTGGAAGTACCCCAGGCTCAGGCAAGGCGGCTGCCACGTGTAGAATCGCAGCGTTGGTCCGGAGCCCGGGCCGCCCGCCAGCGCCGCCTCCAGCAGCGCCTCGTCCACAGCCATGTTCCACGCGCCGTCGGCAGGCTCGGAGCGGATGATCCGCCACACCACGCCGCCGTCACTCAAAGGGGCCCACCTCCTCCGGTTCCACCAGCCCGGTCGCACGAAGCGCCTCCGCCGCCTCATCTGCATTCAGCGGCCGCGGATAGTTGTAGGGCACATGGCCGGGGCGTTCGTTATAGTAGGGCCTGTTGCAGCCCGGGCAGCCGGAGGTCTGGAACGCCTGAGCAAGCTGGCGAAGGCTGTACCCCTCCAGGTCCGCGTCAAGCCTCACCAGTCTCCCATGGTGAAAGGCGAACTTGTCAATGGCCACGCCCTGCCTGAGTTGCCACATCCCCACCTGAACCCGACGGTACGAGTCCAGCGGCGGCGGGCTCACGTCCGCCATTCGCGTGCCCGGGATCGGCGTGAACGCGAACAGACCGCACGTAACCCCGATCCCCATCATCTCCGCCGCGAGCCGCAGGAGCTCCTCCTCGCTCTCGCCCAGCCCCGCGATGAGGTGAGTGCTGATGCGGCCAGGGTAGCGCGCGGCGCACTCCCTGATGAGCGCCAGGGCCCGCTCCATCGAGTGTCCCTTCACCTTTTCATGAAGACTGGGCGACGCCGCATCGAGGGGGAGCGCCACGCGGTCGGCGCCTGCCTCTATCAGGGCCCCCACGTGTTCTACCGATGACGACGCGCTGAACGAGACGCTGACCGGGAGCTCCGCCCCGCCGGCCTGCTTGAGGAACCTTATGGTGCGTACGGCCTGATCCAACGCGTCAGGCGTGCCCACCACCTGGGCGCATGCCCGGTGCATCCTTCCGTCGCGCGCCGCCGAGTGTAGCGCCGCCGCCAGCGGGGGGCCGTCGAACTCAGGCCACGTCACCCTGGAGAGCTTGTCAGCCCGCGCGTGGCTGCTGCGGGCCTGGGCGCAGAACGCGCAGTCGCGGGCGCATCTTCCGCCCACCATCACGTAGGCCGTGGTGGGTGCGTCGTCGCAGACTATGTCGGCCAGCCCCAAAGCCGCCGCAGTGCCTGCGGAAACCCGGATCCTTCTTGGGGCCACGCCGGAGAACACGCAGCATTCGTCCATCTCGACGATGCGCATGCCCAACTCCCTGGCGTGGGCCTCGGCCTCCGGCGCCGGCTGCACTATGAGGTCAACCCCAACGTCGATGGCAAGCACGTCTGCCTGCCGGCGCCAGGCGCCGCCCGGGCGCATGCAGCCAAGGTGTATGGGGGTATGCGGAAACAGGACGCGTGCCTCCCGCAGCACCGCAGCCACCTGCTGAGGCGTTGGCGCCGGCCTGCGAGCGAAGCGCGTGCCTGCGGTGGGTATGAACACTATGAAGACCAGGGCCGGGGGCACCAGCCCCTCTTCCTCGGCGGCCTCCTGCACCATTCGCATTGCGGCAAGCTCCGGACCGCCCACTTCCTGCCCGAGGCCGATGCAGATGTGCGGCACCGTGGTGACGCGGCGGGCCAGTGCGCGGTAGGAGCGGGCATAGTCCGCCTCGGTGCGGTCGAGGCCGTAGACTTCCTGAATGACGAAGGGGTCTGCGACTATGTCGAACGATACCACGTCTGCCCACGACGCCACAGCCTCGGCCTCGGCGTCGTCCACTAGCCCTGCGTGGCAGTTGAACCTGGTGCCAGAAGCCGCGGCCCCCTTCAGAAGGGCAGGCCAGTCTCCCATGGGAACCTTGCCATCGGCGGTGCAGCCGCCGCTCACTAGGATGCTGGCGGGGGCGGAGGCCTTCGATTCCCCCGATGACCCCGACGGCCCCGAGGCTCGTAGCTGCTCCAGCATCTCGTTGGCCGGCCGCATGGCCTTGAGGTAATGGCCGTTGCAGTGTGCGCAGCCCAGCTTGCAGACGGCGCCTGTGGTGCTCACGGGGACCGTGCGCGACGGGCGGCAGAAGGCTATGGTGCGTGCTCTGGTGTCACCTAGCATAGTGCGGTTCTCCTTGTGCGTTTCCACTTGTGAGTGGCGGATCTCTGTATGCTAAGCATACCACGAAGAATCACAACATGGATGCCCGGCCCCATCACCAGGGCCGGGCGCCGTCACAGTCACNNACAGTCACAGTTACAGTCGCAGTTGATGGCCGCGAGTGCGCAGTGGCTAGTCGCCGTTACACACCAGTTCGCAGGCGAAAAGCCGCTGGATGGAGACCCTTATCTGAACGCATATCTCCTCGACGAAGGTTCTGCCGTCGTCTGAAATATCGCTGATCTCCAATATGATCTCGATGGTCTGGTTCGCCACTGTGTCGGTGAACACTACCCCTGGTATCGGTATCTCGCACTGCAATGGCACACGCTCGAAACGGACTCTCTCGATCCCGTTGACGTCGGTGTAGGTAATCACCTTATCGACGTGCGCCAGCACTCTGACACCACCGTTCAGAACCTGCACGAAATCGATGACGGGAGTGAGCTCAGTATCGAACGGCAGATCGGGGTTTGCAGGGGGACAGAGCGGGATTTCTCGCTCGTCACATACCTCGCAGGTGCCGCATGCGACTATCATGTACACCGGCTCGCATATGCACTCTGGGCACGGGTAGCCTCCGTGGCCCGAAGATGCCAGGCAGCCTGCGGCGCCGACTCCCAGCGTCAACACCACTCCCAGGCAGAGGGTGAGCAGCGTGCGCATCACGTTCTTGAACATGGTACTCTTTCCTCCTCAATGCTAGAGTGTTGGGTTCGCTTCACGCTATTCTCAACCGCGATTCGAAGTCACGTTCTCTTGCGCACAAGATGAGCAGCTAACGGCATTAGGGCCTCAAGTTACAGTGGCTAAGTCTCAATGTGTCATTCGATATGTCCGCGAGTGTCAAGTCAACGCGAAAGAGCCGCCGCCCACTGCCGCGGCTGCCGGGGCCGACCCAGGGGTGGGTCGCTTTCGCAGGGCTTCGACCCGCCGGTGGGTCGAAGCAACCACTCTTTGACGCTCACGTATGCCATGCGGAGCAATGTCATCTCAAAGCCTGCAGGGCTGGTGCCGTGTAGTCTGCGGCGACGCAGGCCCCGGGCGTTTCCCGGGTGTTTCCCCGGCATTCGCGTGGCATGAACGTTTCGGTGCTGAGACACACTACGACCCGAGGTGATCAAGTGGCGGTCGACAGCGTCTACCTGGGAGTTGATGTGGGGTCTACCACTGTGAAGGTGGCCGGCGTTGACGGCGATCGCAGCATGGTTGGCACTTCAGTCTATATGAGACTGGACCAATGCCCATCCCAGCTGGAAGCGGTGAAGCGGGCCGTCGGCGCCTACCTTGAGAGCGTGGGCAACGCCGATGTGGCCGGGCTTGGGGTCACGGGAAGCGGACGGGAGCTGGTGGCGCTGCTTCTAGGCGCTGACCTGATCCGCACCGAGATCTTCGCCCACGCTGCGGGGCTCAACTACCTCCTCCGCAGCGGGCACGTGCCCGGCGTCACCTCGGCCCGCGCGCTCATAGAGATCGGCGGGCAGGATTCCAAGCTCATCACCTTCGATGATGAGGGCATGCCGGCCTACTTCAACATGAACACCATCTGCTCGGCTGGCACCGGCGAGTTTCTCAAGCAACTTGGAGACGAGGCCGGGATCGCCCTGGACGAGCTGGGCCGGATCGCGCTGGAAAGCCCCGCGCCTGCGGTGATCGACGCAACGTGCACGGTTTTCTCAAAGCGAGACTTCCGGCACCTTACTCAGAAGGGAGTGCCCCTGGCGGATCGGCTCATGGGCGCCTGCCTCGCTTTGGTCAGAAACTACATGCAGAACGTCGCCCGCAGCACTCAGCTGCTACCGCCGGTGTTCTTTCAGGGGGGAGTGGCGGCCAACGAGGCCGTGCGCCAGGGCTTCCAGCGGTACCTGGGGACTGAGGTGCACGTGACCCCGTATGCCGGAGTGGTGGGCGCCATAGGGATGGCGGTGAGCGCTCACGAGACCATGGCGGACGCCTGTGGGCAAGCCCGGGCTACGGCAGACGGTGAGGTTGGCTCTCAGAGCAGCAGGTTTCGCCATGACTACGCGGAGCGCCAGTTCAGAAGCAGGGTGCGTCACTGCCACGGGTGCGGCAACGGTTGCGCCCTGGCCCAGGCCTTCGAGGTGGCGGACGGCGAGGAGTTGGTCATCGACACACTGGGCGGCCGGTGCGACGGCTGCCGCAATCCGGACAACGTGCGCAAGGAGCCGGTGTCCAGGGCGTTTGTGCTGCATGCGGCCTTCACGCGACCCCGGGGTGAGGCGTGGCAGGGGCGAGGGCGAGGAGGAGCGCGAGACCGGGGCCAGCCGAGACGCCTTCCTGACCTGGTCTACTCCGGCACTCGCCCGGTGCGCCCTTCGGAGGCCAGGCTCTTTGCCGGGATCGACGGCGGCTCCCGGGGGACCAAGTGGGCGCTGCTTGAGAGCCGTGGGCCTGATGTGAAGGTCCTGGGCACTGGCGCCGTGGACACCGCCGGCGATGCCATAGCAGCCCTGATGCAGGCCTTGCGGGAGCTCAAGGCCGCGATCCCGCTTGGACGTGAGCTCTCAGGCGTTGGCACCACCGGCAGCGCGGGCGAGCTGTTTCGCGATATCATCACCGCCCGGAGCAGGGACACAAGCGACGTGCGGTGCACCGAGATCGTGGCGCATTATGTGTGGGCTAGCCATTGGAAGCCCGACGTGGGCACCATCATCGACATCGGCGGGAACGACGCGAAGCTCATCCTTGTGGGCGATAGCGGCTTGGACTTCGCCATGAACGACAAGTGCGCGGCAGGCACCGGGTCGTTCATTGAGGCCGTGGCGCGCAGGTTCGGCGTGAGCCTTGAGGAATTCGCCCGAGAGGCGGAGGCGGCCGCGGAGCCCGCCCAGGTGGCAGGCAGGTGCGCGGTGTTCGGCGAGTCAGACATCGTCCACAAGTCACGGCTTGGCTACGACAGGGGCGAGCTGTTCATGGGGCTATGCCATGCGGTGTGCCGGACGTTCCTGTCTGACCTGGGGCGAGGCCGCACCCTCGCCACGCCCATCGTGGCGCAGGGCGGCGCCTTCCTGATAGAGCCCCTGCAAACGGTCTTCAGGAAGGTGCTGGGGTTGAGTGATGACGATTTCGTCGTTTCGGAGGACCCCGCCCAAGTGCTCTGTGCCGGAGCGCTCGGCGCGGCGCTGGTGGCCAGGGGCAGGTGGGAGCAGGGATTCGACAGCGCCTTCAAGGGCTTTGATGCGGTACTGTCGTCGTCGTACTCCACGGTCACCACCGTCTGCACCCAAGCAGGCTGCCATCGGAGATGCGACCGGGTGGTGGCGCTGCTGGAAAACGGGACGGTGTTGGCTGGTTACAGGAGCGTAGACTGTTCGTTCGCACACTTTTCCGGCCTGGCGGAGGATCCGGCCCAAAGGCGGCACATCCAGGCCATGCTGAAGGGAAGTGCGTGTGGTTGAAGGTAGGCTTCGTGGAGGCCTTCACCGGACACTATCGCTCCTCCAGGATGATCGCACGGTTCCTGGAGCTCATGGGCGTGGAGGTGGTGCGCAGCGGCATCACGACGCCGGCGATCCTTGAGGCCGGCACCACGCTGGCCAGCGCCGACTTCTGCGTGCCGCTCCGGGTGTACGTCGGCCACGTCCACAGGCTCCTTGCCGATCATCCGGATCTCGACTTCCTGCTTGCTCCCAACGTGCTGAGCGAGGACGGTAAGAGCTCCACGTGCGCGAAGTACCGAGATATCGGCGGCGTGGCGATGCGATCCCTGTGGCAGGTTACCGATTACTTTGCAGCGAAGGCCGGCTGTCAGGCCGGCTGTCAGACCGGCTTCCGTGCAAGTGACGGCCGACTCTGTCGGTTTCCCACTGTCCTGATGCCAGACATCCGCAAACTTGACCCGTTGCATGCCCGAAACGTCTGCTACGACGTGTACGCCGATATCGTGGGCTGGCCAAGGGCCGCTAAAGGCAGGCTGCTGCTGAGCAAGCCCATGCGGGCGCGGCTATTTCCCGAGCTACACACGCTGGAGCGGGCTGCCCGACAGGCTTACGAAGAGGCGGTGGCCTACGACGACGCCGCCATCAGGCGCATGGAGCAGGATCCCGGAAAGCCCAGACTGGCTTTGGTGGGAAGGGCGTACCTGGTGCAAGACCCCACGGTGAGCTGCGATGCGGCCAGGTGGTTCGCCAGGCGCGGCGTGAGCGTGATCTCCGTCGACGACGTTCCCAGGTCGGAACTGAGGGTCGATGACGTGCAGGGCTTCTACGACAGCCACCGGGAGCTTGAGGCCTTCGTCAGGTGGTGTGCGGAAACCGGCATGGACGGCGCCATCGTCATGGGCAGCTTCGGCTGCCACCCTGACGCATTCCAGCTGGATCACTTGGTGTGCCTCGCCCAGGGCCTGGGGCTTGCGGCATGGCCCATCAGGTTCGACGAGAGCTCTGCTTACTCTGGCTTCTACACCAGATATGAGACGATCCTGTCGTTCCTGGAACAGCGCCGCGACCTGAGGTTGAGGCGTTCCAGCGTCGCTGGCGAGGTGTGCAGAGCCAGGAGGATAGACCCCTTCCCGGACAAGCGCGCCGGGATCGAGCCTCAAGGGGCGCAGCCGGCTGCGGTACCAGTCATAACCTGGCCAGACATGGGCGAGATACTGAACTGCGTCGTCAAGGAGTTCATGTGGCAGCTGGGGCTCCAAGGCTACACCGTTCCGCCTGCGCCAGTTGCTGAACGCGAGATGCTGCTGGGCAACGACCGCTACACAGAGGCGTGCTGCCCGTTCGCCCTTGCCACAGGGTCGCTGCGCCACTCGCTCAATGTCATCCTGGAGGAGCTGGAAGCGAGTGCGGCCGCAGGCGAGGGGGTTGAGCCGCGCCGGGTGGTGGTGCTGATGCTGAGGGGAGAGGGGCCGTGCACCTTCGGATGGTACTCCATTGCCCAGAACGAGCTGCTCAAAGCCGAATACGGAGAGCGCTTCGCAAGGGGCGGGCACACCCTTCAGATGTCCACGTCCAGTATGGACGACCTGTCCAGCGTGTTTCGACGAGTCTGTCCTCCAGGCACCACCGGCAACTTGGCCGCCGTCCTCAGCCTCTTTGACAGGTACAACGCGCCGTCGGCGCACTGGCTTCAACGTGCGCTTGCCGCCCTCGGCATAGGCGCCGTGGCGCTGCCCATAGCGGCGCACGTATGGGCGAAGCTGCGGGTGGCCGAGAGGCTGCGGGAGCGGATGTTGATCCACAGCGCCCACGAGCTGGAGAGGGGAAGTGTGGCCCGGGCGTACTGGAAGGCCATGGAGCAGCTGGAGCAGGCACATACCCTGCCCGCCATGTGCGCTGCTCTGCGCCGGGGTCTCAGGCTCCTCAACTCGGTGCCCCACGACACGCTGGCGCGGCCTCGAGTGGTGGCGGTGGGCGAGATCTACGTGCTGCTCGCCAGCTACGCCAATCGCGGGACCATCATGGGCCTCATGGGCAGGGAGGGGCTGGAGGTGGTGGAGGGCATCTCGCTATCGAAGTACATACTGCACAGCGCCGGGGAGATAGTGCGGCGGGCCGTCTCGCGGACTTGGCCTGCGAGGCCCATACGGCGGCTGTTGGAGCGGTGCAACGTCCACATACTGGTTCAGCGGCTCAGGGACGGGTTCAGCCGTCCGTTCCTGCTCAAGGAGGTGGGCGGCGAGGGCGTGCCCACTGTGGCCGCCGCCCGCAGGGCGGTGGAGGACGGCGTCGACGGCATAGTGCACGTCCATCCTTTCAAGTGCATGCCCGAGGCCATCGCGAAGGACGCCCTGAAGGAGCTCGCAGAAGTGTACGGCGTGCGCTACCTTGCTCTCAGCTTTGACCGGGAGACTGAGATAGAGAGGCTCCGTACCGAGGTGAGCACTTACGCGTCGGTGCTGTCGGCAACGCGGCCGGCGCGTTTGCGCCCGGACGAGTGCAGACGCAGGCGCCTTCAGGGAGCGTTTTTCGACAGGGCTTTAGCACGGTATCGCTTGGGCAGGCATACCTCCTGAGGCGGGGGTGCGAGAAGCGCAGTATGCTGGGTGGCCCATATACATTCCGTCCCGAGCAGTCATAGGATGCTGTGGACTAACAGCGGAGTCCGACACTGCACGAGAGGAAGGTATTGCAGAGGTGAGTCTTACAGACGTTTATCAGTCTCCAGGTCATATGGGAATGCCTTCGCACATGCACGGCCGCCACTGCTACGATGAGGGCAAAGAGGATTGGAAGGTGCTGGCGAAGCTCACCGAGATCGAGCACATGGTCGGCGCCACCCGCGACATGGTTCGGGACATAGGCGGGGTGGTTAACGGGATAAAGGAATGCATGATGATGCGGCACGCTTGCCCGATGGACATGATGCCGCCTGCGACTCCTTACGCAACCCCGTTCGCGACTCCCATCACGGGCACGCCCATGACGGTGCCGCCGTCAACGTACACCTGCCCTGGAGGGGGTACCATCGCTGTGCCCTCGACGCCCACCACCATGCCCATTGATACCACGCCGTTCGGAGGGATGCCGTGCCCGGCGCCGTTTCCGACCACGCCTATGCCCGATACCAGCATTCCCCCGGCTCCGATGCCAGGGCCTATGAGCCCGTGCCCGGGAACGCCCCTCCTGGGCTAGCTGCGGCCGGTTGCGCGCCGCAGGCGGCCGCAGGGGGCTCAAGAACCGCACACGCCGCCGTGAGGGCCTGAGCATTGGACGATGAAGCCCCCGGTTCGGGATATGCCGACCCGGGGGCTTCGCTGTCGCAAGCTGTTACAGGCCGCCGACGAGCTGGTGCCCCACGTCGGTCCGCAGGCTGGACAGGGGTGAGCGCCAAGGGGCGGACACGGTGACCCGCCGGTAGGTCGGTCTGGCGTGCCAACGACCCACCGGCGGGTCGAAGCTCCGCGAAAGCGACCAAACATAGGTCGGCTTGGGCGGCGAAGGCGGGCGGCGCAGTGGCAGCCCTTACACGCCTCTTTCACGCCGGCTTGACGCTCACGAAGAGCGCTTAATCCGACTCGGATTTCGTGTGCCTGAGCACCGGCTTTCTGGCTGCCAGCGTGTCGTCGAGCCTGCTCACAGGTGTAGTGTGCGGCGCGGACTTCACCTTCTCCGGCTCGGCCTTGGCCTCCTCGGAGATCTGGATCATGGCGTTGATGAAGCCGTCCAACGTCTCGCGGCTCTCCGTCTCAGTGGGTTCGATCATCAGCGCCTCAGGCACGATCAGAGGGAAGTAGATCGTCGGCGCGTGGAACCCGAAGTCCAGCAGCCGCTTGGCGATGTCCAGAGTTGCAACGCCGTACTCGCTCTTGTATTTCTTCGCCGTGAGCACGCATTCGTGCATGCAGGTCCTATCGAACGCCACATCGTAGTAGGGCTTCAGCCTGCGCATGATGTAGTTGGCGTTCAGGACGGCATGCTCGCTCGCCTTGCGCAGGCCGTCGGGGCCCATCGACCGGATGTACGCGAAGGTCTTGACCAGCACTCCGAAGTTGCCGTGGAACGAGTGCACCCTGCCGATGGACTGCGGCCTGTCGTCGTCCCACACGTACATCCCGGTTTCGGGATCGAGGGCCACCAGCGGGGTGGGCAGGAACGGCTCCAGGATGGGCTTCACGCCCACCGGTCCGGCGCCCGGGCCGCCGCCGCCGTGCGGGGTGGAGAAGGTCTTGTGCACGTTCAGGTGGACGACGTCGAATCCCAGGTCCCCCGGGCGGGTTCTGCCCATGATGGCGTTGAGATTAGCTCCGTCATAGTAGAGCAGCGCACCGCATCCGTGCACTATCTCGGCTATCTCGGTCACGTGCTCGTCGAACAGCCCCAGGGTGTTGGGGTTGGTAAGCATCATTGCCGCCACTTCAGGCCCGATCTTGTCCTTCAGATCCTCGATGTCCACGTTGCCGCGGCTGTCCGACTTCACCTCTAGGATGGTCATCCCTACGCCTGCGGCTGAGGCAGGGTTGGTGCCATGTGCCGAGTCGGGTACCAGGACCACCTTGCGACCGAAGTCTGCGCGGGAGTCGTGATACGCCTTGATCAGCAGAAGCCCGGTGAGCTCGCCGTGGGCGCCCGCGGCCGGCTGAAGCGTGAACCTGCTCATGCCGGCGATCTCGCACAGGTACCTCTCCAGCTTGTACATGATCTCAAGGGCCCCCTGCACGGTATCTGCGGGCTGATCAGGGTGTATGCGGGCGAACCCGGGCAGTCTTGCCGCGTCCTCGTTCACCTTGGGGTTGTACTTCATGGTGCACGAGCCCAGCGGGTAGAAACCGTTGTCAACTGAGTGGTTCAGCTGCGACAGGTTCACGAAGTGGCGAACCACGTCCACCTCGCTCACTTCAGGAAGGCCGGGGGCTTTGGCACGCAGGGCCGAGGACGGGAACATCGCTTCCAGCGAAGGCGTGGGCACCTCCGGGGCAGGCAGGGTCACGGCCGTGCGCCCGGGCACGCTCAGCTCAAATATGAGTCTCTGAGTGCGGCTCATGCTAGCACCTCCAGTTCCCGTACCAGGGCGTCAAGCTCCTCGCGGGTTCTCATCTCAGTCACTGCCCACAGCGAGTGGTCGGGAAGCTCCGGGTAGTCATCGCCTATGGGCCTTCCGCCCAGAATGCCCCTCTCCAGCAGGTCCTCGTTGATCTCGGCGGGGTCGCGGTGTGAGGCCACAACGAACTCGTTGAAGAAGGGCCCGGTGAACGGGGTGGAGAGCCCGTAGACGGAGTTGATGCGGTCGTGCAGGTAGTGCGCACGATACGTGCACAGCTCCGCCACCTTTCGCAGGCCGTGGGGGCCCATCAGGCTGAGATATATGGTTGCAGCCAGCGCGCACAGCGCTTGGTTAGAGCAGATGTTGCTGGTGGCGTTCTCGCGCCGGATGTGCTGCTCGCGTGCCTGCAGCGTGAGAACGAAGCCACGGCGCCCTTTGGAATCCACCGTCTGGCCCACCAGGCGGCCAGGCATCTTGCGAAGCAGCTTCGATGTGGTGGCGAAGAAGCCCAGGAGCGGCCCGCCGAAGCTCATGGGGATCCCCAGCGGCTGCCCCTCGCCCACTGCGATGTCGGCGCCGTACTCGCCCGGGGGAGCCAGGAGCCCCAATGAGATGGGGTTGACCACGCTCACGAACAGGCCTCCGGACTTATGCACGGCGTCCGCCAGCGCGGGCATGTCCTCCACTATGCCAAAGTAGTTGGGGCTCTGCACGATGAGGCACGCCACGTCGTCGAGCTTCCCGTCAAGAAGCGACAGCGACGTTAGGCCCCTTTTCATGCAGAAGCCTACCTCCCGCACCTCGATACCTCTGCCGGCTGCGTAAGTGGCCAGCACCTTTCGGTACGCTGGGTTCACCGTGCGCGCCACCAGCACCGTCGAACGCTTGGTGGAGGTGCAGGCCATGATGGCCGCTTCGGCTATGGCGGAGCCGGCCTCGTACATGGAGGCGTTGGCCACGTCCATGGCGGTGAGCTCGCAGATCATCGTCTGGTACTCGAATATAGCCTGCAACGTTCCCTGGCTCACTTCAGCCTGATACGGCGTGTAAGCCGTGTAGAACTCGCCCCTCTGCAGTATGTGCTGTATCACGCTGGGAACGTAGTGGTCGTAAATCCCGCCTCCCAGGTACACAGTGCAGTCATCGGCGCTCACACACTCATCCGACATCCGCCTGAGCTCAGCCATGAGCTCAGGCTCCGACATGGCCGGCGGCAACGCCAGCGGGCGGGCCAGCCTCACGCTGGCTGGGATGTCGGCGAACAGCTCATCGATGGAGGTGACGCCGATGCTTTGGAGCATCTGCGCCACGTCCTCCTCAGTGTTGGGAATGAACCTGTGCGGCGAGCCCATTAGTGGCCCGCCTCCTTCAGGTAAGCATCGTACTCGGCTCTGGTCATCAGGGTTTCGAACTCGGCGGGGTCGCTGATGCGCACCTTGGCGATCCACGCTGAGCCCTCAGGGTCCTCGTTGAGCAGCGCCGATTCCTCGGCGAGCTCCTCGTTGACCTCATCCACGACGCCGCCCACGGGAGCGTAAACGTCCGATGCGGCCTTCACCGACTCCACCACCGCGAGCTTCTCTCCAGCCTCCACCCGCGTTCCGATCTCCGGCAGCTCAACGTAGATGATATCTCCCAGTTCGCCCACGGCGTACTCGGTGATCCCTATGATGGCGATGTCGCCGTCCAGCTCAACCCACTCGTGTTCGCGTGAGAACCTCTTCTCAGACATGTGCTCTCTACTCCTTCCGATAGGCCTTCTTGTAGAATGGGGTCTTGACCACCGTGGCAGGCACGGACCTGCCGCGAATGTCTATTCCCACCTCCGTGCCGACCTTGGCGTGCTCCGCAGGCACCAGCGCAAGGGCAAGCGCGCGGTTCAGGCTGGGCGAGAAGACTCCGGACGTGACATGTCCGATGCGCTGGCCGTCGGGGCTGAGCACCGGATAGTTCTCCCGCGCCACGCCCTTGCCCAGGATCTCCAGGCCAACTATACGACGGGGCACCCCCTGCTCCTTCTGGGCGGCCAGGGCTTCCCGGCCGATGAAGTCGCCGGCGTTGAGCTTCACGAAGAAGCCGAGTCCGGCTTCGAGCGGAGTTATGTCGGGGGAGAGCTCATGGCCGTACAGGGGCAACGCCGCCTCAAAGCGCAGCGTGTCGCGGGCGCCAAGCCCAGCGGGCACTAGGCCGTCGCTTGAGCCTGCCTCCAGTATCGCGTTCCATATATGTACTGCGTCTTCGGGTCGGCAATACACTTCGAAGCCGTCTTCGCCGGTGTAGCCGGTCCTTGAGAGCATGCACTGGCGCCCCGCCACTTCGACCTCAGGGCGGCACCGGAAGAACTTGATCTCGCTAAGATCGACGTCACAGATGCGGGCCAGCGCGCTCTGTGCCAGAGGGCCCTGTACCGCCAGCTGCGCGACGGAGTCGGAGATGTTGGTGATACTCACGTTCGCGTCGTTGACGTGGGAGGTGATCCATTCGTAGTCCTTGGCGGTGTTTGCGGCGTTCACGACCAGCCAATACTCATTCTCGCTCAACCTGTAGACTAGAATATCGTCTACAACTCCGCCAGACGGATAGCACATGGGGCTGTACACGACCTGGTGCACGGCCATGCCTGAGCAGTCGTTGGTGACCAGCCTGTTGATGGCATCGAGTGCCCCGGGCCCGGTCACGAGTATCTCTCCCATGTGAGAAACGTCGAACAATCCGGCGCGCTCCCTCACCGCGCGGTGTTCATCGAGGATGCTGGTGTACTGTACTGGTAACGCCCACCCGCCGAAATCGATGATCTTTGCGCCGGCTGCCAGGTGGGCATCGTAAAGAGGGGTCTTACGGAGATCGGACATATCTCCACCTCCCGGTGCATTGCTGAGGACGGTACTTCAGTACAGTTCCCCAAAGTCCTCCCGATTCATCGTTGCGTTCGCCGCGGAATGTGCCGGGCAGGAAACGCAGCTCCAAGAGCGAATACCACCGCTATACCCCAGCGGAGGAACTTAGGGAGGAACTTATTATGCATGATGCTGTGATAATCGGCGGTGGACCGGGCGGGTACGTGTGTGCCATTCGCGCGGCTCAGCTGGGACTGTCGGTGGCGCTTATCGAGAGGGCGCAGCTGGGTGGCACCTGCCTGAACCGCGGATGCATACCCACCAAGGCGCTGGCCCATACCGCCGACATTGTGGAGATGTCGGGCCGTGCTGCAGAGTTCGGCCTGGTGATGGAGCGCGCTGTCGTTGACTTCGCGAAGGTCATGTCCAGGAAGGACAGGGTGGTGGCGCGGCTTCGGGGCGGGATAGGGTTCCTGCTCAAGAAGAGGGGCGTGCAGGTGCTGACAGGCACGGCTGTGCTGGCAGGCAGCAAGGCAGTGGAGGTCACCGCCGAGGGCGGCGAGGTGACGCGGCTGGAGGCCAGGAACATAGTGATCGCCACAGGGTCGGAGCCCGTCACCCCGAGGGTATTCGGGTACGACGGCGATTACGTGCTCACGTCCGAAGACGTGCTCAGCCTCAAGGAGCTGCCGAAGCGGATACTGATCATCGGCGCCGGCGTCATAGGCTGCGAGTTCGCCAGCATCTTCCGGGCCTTCGGCTGCGAGGTGTCGGTGGTTGACATCATGCCCAACATCCTGCCCATGGTGGACGATGACGCCGCCGAGGTTGTGAAGGCCACCTTCAAGAGGCGCGGCATCGGCGTGCATACCGGCGTTAAGATATCGTCTGTTCAGGTGGTGGGAGACGCGGTGGAGGCGTCCACCGAGGACGGCCAGGTGTTCAGGGCCGACAAGGTGCTGCTCGCCATTGGCAGGAGGCCGACCACCGGCGGGGTCGGCGCCGCCGACGCAGGCGTCGAGACCGGTGCCGCTGGCGAGATCGTGGTGGACTCGCGCATGAGGACCAATGTGCCGGGCGTGTGGGCAATAGGCGACGTCACCAACAAGATGCAGCTTGCGCACGTGGCGTCTGCGCAGGCGCTGGCGGCTGCGGCCAACATGGCCGGGCACGACACGGTGATGAACTACTACGCCGTTCCCAACGTCATCTTCACGTCGCCTGAGGTGGCGGCGGTGGGCGTGTCGGAGAGGGGAGCGAAGGAGTCGGGCATCGTCCATCGCGTCGCCAAGTTCCCGTTCGCCGCAAGCGGCAAGGCGGTGGCCATGGGCGCTACTGAGGGCTTCGTCAAGATCATCGCAGACGAGCACGGGAGGGTCATAGGCGGATGCGTCGTGGGCCCCCATGCGTCGGATATCGTAGCCGAGCTGGGACTGGCCATCACGGCAGGACTCGACGCCAGGCAGGTGGCTCACACGATCCATGCGCATCCCACGTTGGCTGAGGCGGTGGCCGAGGCGGCTGAAGGCATATTCGATATGTCGATTCATATCTAGTCCGGTTCCTTGGGCGCCTGGGCTCAGCTGGGCGTCTATAGGGAGAGGAATAGGAGCCCGGGGCATTGCCGCTAAGGGAAGCCTCGGGCTCTGGATATTTTTGCGTGAATATGGTCTTAGCAGGCGATACTGTTCTACAGGGATTTCGATCCTCCGATGCTATCATCAGCGTTGATCCGGGCTCGACCTCACGTTCACATGATGACTGCAGGGGGATCGCATATGGACGCTTATTCTCGGACAAGCACGCGGCCTGCGGGCGGGGCGGCGAGACGGCCGGCGAGGCGCGGTGGCGCCAGGCGGCCTTTGAACTTCGGGAGGGCGGGGATCAGGGCGTTGGCGCTGGCCGCTCTGGGGATTGTTGCGGGCAACGCGACGCTGTTCGGCGTGTACTCGCCCTTCGGCCTAGTGGCTGTTGCCATCGCCGCGCTGGGATTGAACATCGCGGAGTGCACGTCTGTGGTGGCCGGGGCTTTGGCCGGGTCGGCGCTGGGCGGCGGGGCGGTGGGGGTGATAGCGCTGGCTGCGTCGTCGGCGATGGTCCTGACGGCTGGAAGGCCCTTCAGGAGGGCGTCGCGCCGCTGGGTGATGCCGACGGTGGTGGGGACCGCGTCGCTGGCGGGCTCGGCTGTGGCGGCGCTGGTGGCGGGGGGCGGCGTCAGCGTTGGCGCCTACAGCCTGGCGCAGGCCGTGCTTTCGGGGGCTGCGGCGGCTGTGCTGCTGCCGTCGCTGGGAAGGGTGGTGCCCGATGGGGCGGCGGTGCTCCTGGCGGTGGCGGTGGGCTGTGCCGGGCTTACGAGGTTCACCTACCTGGGTGCCTCTTTGGGAACTACATTCGGGCTGTATTCCTGTGCGGTTGGCGGCCTGGCGGCGGGGCCTGGAGCTGCGGCGATGGCCGGGGCTGCGGCGGGGTTGGGGGTGGGGGTGTCGTCGGCGGGCTCGGGAGAGCTTGTGGCCATGCTAGCGCTGGGCGGCGCGGCGGTGGGCGCTGCGAGCAGGCAGGGCAGGGCTATGGTGGGGTTTGCGCTGTTGGGCGTGGCTGCCGTATGCGGATACTGTTTTCACTCTGAGGAAGCCTACACGGCGCGCCTCATCGAGGCGGCGCTGGCGGCGGGCGTGCTGATGGTTACGCCGGAGAGAGTAGTGTCGGCACTGGCCAGGAGGGTGCCCCAGCCTGGTGTCGGCGCCGGTTGGCCCGGGGGAGGAGCGGTGCACCACGTGGCCGTTGCGGAGCTGGCGCCCGTCAGCTCGGCGCTGATGCACTTGGCCAGGGAGTACTGGGGCCAGCCGGGGGCTGTGGCCGCGTCGCAGATGGAGGCGGAGATGGAGCCGGGGCCGGAGCCGAAGCCGAAGCCGGGTGGTGGGTCGGCGGGCGCCACCGAAAGGCGAGATGGCGCGGCTGCCGTCGGTAGATACACCGAGGATGACCCAGCTGCCCTGATGGCTGCCGCCGTCGCCGCCATGCGCGACAGGGCGTGCGCCAGGTGCGGGAAGTACGAGGCGTGCTGGTCCAGGCTGTTCGTGCGCACGTACCGCGAGTTTGTGGACGTGCTCGCCATGGCCGAGATCCACCCTGAGGCTGACGAGACCAGTCTTCCGGATGGCCTAGTGGAGCGCTGCACCAGGCAGAGCCGGGTGCTGCAGGCCGCCCGTGAGCTTGCGCAGGGCGCCCACGCCGCCATGGAGAAGGCCGACGCGGTGGGGGTGGGCGGCCCGGACTCGCTTCCAGTGGGCCGGGACGTGGTGTCGCAGATGCTGTCATCTCAGCTGGAGGCGGTGGCGCAGCTGCTTGACGGGATCGGGCGGACGCGCCCGAGGCCCCCTGCGGCGGCGAGCGATGCTTGGGTGGAGCAGGAGATAGGACGCAGGCTCGCCGAATGTGGGCTGAGGCTGGAGTCGGTGAAAGTGACGCGGCTGGGGCCGGGCGGGCTGGAGGTGCAGGTGGTGAAGGGCGCCTGCGCCAACTCCCGCGAGTGCGTGAGCATCCTGTGCCCGGTGGTGTCGTCGGTGCTGGGTCAGCGGGTGGCGGTGTGGGATGCCAACTGCGCCTTCGATTCAGGCCTGGAGCTGTGCAGAGTGCGTCTGCTGCCGAGGACGGCGTTTGCTGTTGATGTGGGCTGGGTGTCGGTGCCCAGAAGGGAGGGTGAGCCCTGCGGCGACGCCGCCGCCACGGTGGAGCTGGACGGAGGCGGCACGGCGGTGCTGGTCTGCGACGGGATGGGGGTCGGGGAGGTGGCGGCAGAGCACAGCCGGCAGGCGGCGGAGAGGCTGAGGAGGATGCTGCAGGCTGGGCTGTCTCCAAGGTATGCGATGAGCGTCGTCAACGACCTGCTGTTTCTGGGGGCAGACGGTGAGCGGTTCACCACCGTGGACGTGCTGCTGTTTCAGCGCTACGAGGGCAGGGCGGAGGTGGTGAAGGCGGGAGCGCCGCCGTCGTATGTGAGGAAGGGCGGGCGCGGGGGCGAGGTGGTGGCCCTGGGGGGACAATCGCTGCCTGCTGGGGTGGCCGCCCCCTGCAGGATGTTCGCCACATCGGTGCAGCTGGAACCGGGGGACGAGGTGTTCATGATCACCGACGGGGTGCTGGAGGCGGTAGAGGAGGCGGCGCTGATGAGGTTCATATGCGCCCTGGAGGCCGACGACGCCCGTGACTGCGCCGAGGCGGTGGCCAGTTGGGCGCAGGGGGCGTTGGGCGCCGGGCGGCGAGGGGCCGGCCGCGGGCGGGAGGCCAGGGCGAGGTCGGGTTCGGCGGCGGTGGCGGCGGCCCGCATCGCCGAGCTCACCAGGGTGGAATCGCAGCCGGCGCCGCTCAGGGACGATCTCACGGTGGTGGCGGTGAGGATTCAGCGGGCGGACGCGTGAAGGTATGGACAAGCGATGTGGCGAACGGAGTAGCAGGGGTTGACGGAAGATGACTCACTATGGAGACTGGACCGACCTTGAGGGCGTCTGCATGGCCACGATAAGGGAATACGGCATGGTGGCGTCTGGAGACCGCGTGCTGCTGGCTGTGTCTGGCGGAGCGGACTCCATGGCGCTGATGCACGCCATGGCGGCGCTCCGGGAGAGGCTGGGGATCAGTCTCCAGGTTGCCCATGTGAACCACATGATCCGTGGGGCGGAGGCCGACGCGGATGAAGAGTTCGTGATGAGGGCGGCGGCGGAGCTGGGGCTGGAGGCGCATTCGAGGCGCGTGGACGTTCCGGCGCTGGCCCGCGCCCGGGGGATGACTGTGGAGGAGGCGGGAAGGCAGGCCAGGTACGAGGCGTTCGAGGAGATAGCGCGCGAACACGGGATGGGCGTCGTGGCCTTGGCCCACAACGCCAACGACAACGCCGAGACGGTGCTGATGCGGATCATCCGGGGCACCGGGGTGAAAGGCCTGGCGGGGATCCCGCCTACGAGGGTCACGGCTTCGGGGCTCAGGATCGTACGGCCGCTCATCAACGTGGAGCGGAGGGTGATAGAGGAGTACTGCGGGGCGAAGGGCATCGCCTTCCGGACGGATTCCACGAACGTGGATACCGCGTACACGCGGAACCGCGTCCGCAACGAGCTGATCCCGCTTCTGGAGAGGGAGTATAACCCGGCGGTGAGCCGAGCGCTGGTGCGGCTGGCGCGGAATGCGTCGGTTGACGAAGACTTCCTAGCGGGCAAGGTTTGCGAGCTGCTGAAAGAGTACTCCGGCGAAAGCGACGGGCGGGTGCGCTTGAGCAGGCAGGCGATGGCCGCGGCGCACGATGCCCTGCTCAGCCGTGCGCTGATGTGGGCGTACGGGCAGGTGGCAGGGTCCGAGCACGATACATATCAAGCGGTTCTGGGCAACCTAGTGTCGTTGGTGAGGAATGGCAAGACAGGCGACAGCTTGCATCTTCCGGGAGGCGTGAGGGCGTGGCTGGAGCCTTACGAAGTTGTGCTGGAGCTGGAGCGGGAGGAAGCTGAGCGGGCGTGGGCTGCGGCGGAGGAGAGCGCCTGGGGCCCGAGGAGGCTTGCCGTCGGGGCCGTCCTGGAGCTGGAGGAGTGCGGCGTAACCCTGGTGGCCGCCAGGGGCAAGGTGAGGGGCGCTGGGGCGGGCGTTGAGAGCCTGTGCCGGGCGGCGTCGGAGGTGCTGGCTTCTGAGGTGCCGGGGTCTGGGGTGCAGCTGGAGCCGTCAGGCGCGGGAAGGCTGTGGGCAGCTTTCGATGCGGGGGCGCTGGACGAGGTCTGCGGTGAGGAGCGAGGCTGGGCGGAGGGCCAGGGTTGCGGGCAGGGCTGTGGGCAGCGCTGCGGCCGGAGCCATGGCCAGGACTGCGGCCCGAGCTGCGGCGAACTGGTGGTGCGGCCGCCGCGGGCCGGCGACTGGCTGGAACCCTTCGGGCTTGACGGGTCGAAGAAGCTTTCGGATCTGTTCACTGACGAGAAGGTGCCTAGAAGGAAGCGCCAGCTGGTTCCGGTGGTGGAGTACGGCGGGCACGTGCTGTTCGTGGCTGGCCTTAGGGCATCGGGGATCGCGCCTGTGACTGATGCCACGTCGGAGCTTCTCGTAATTGCCCTGAAACGAAACTAACCAGGGCTCCCGTTCGTTTGATGTAGGTAGAGCGCTATGCTATAATTGCTTAATGAATTTGCCAGCTCCAGCCTACAAGTCGAGGCTGTAAGCTACGATTGGAAGGAGGAAGGCGCCGACGCCGTTGTCAGGGGGAAGTGTGAGTTCCTATCCGTGGCGAAATGCGCCGACCGTTTGTGAATAACAGGATGATGCGAAATCTCGCCCTCTGGCTGCTTCTGGGCCTCATAGCGGTGTCAATGTCTAATACTCTGCTGTCGACCAGGTCGCGGGCGGAGGAGATCACCGCTAGCCAGTTCATGAAGTACTGGCAGGAGAGGCGCGTGACGCGGCTGGAGATCGTCGGCGACAACTACATCAGGGGTCAGCTTGACGACGGCAGAAGCTTCAAGCTGTACTATCCCGACGTACAGGGGATCGTCCAGGACCTGCGCGATGACCGCGAGCTCGCGTCGCAGGTGGACCTGGTGATGGTGCCCGAGTCGGAGAGCGCCTGGTGGGTGGCGTTGCTCCCCAACCTCATCTCGGTGGTGCTGCTGTTTGCGGTGTTCTTCTTCATCATGAACCAGATGCAGGGCGGCGGCAACAGGGCGATGCAGTTCGGCAGGAGCCGGGCTAAGCTCCACACGGCCGACCGCGGCAAGGTCACCTTCGCCGACGTGGCAGGGGTGGACGAGGTCAAGGAGGAGCTTGCCGAGGTCGTCGACTACCTGAAGCACCCCAAGCGCTACCTTGAGGTGGGCGCCAAGATCCCCAGGGGCATCCTGCTTGTGGGCCCTCCCGGAACCGGAAAGACGCTGCTTGCCAAGGCCGTGGCCGGTGAGGCGGACGTGCCGTTCTTCTCCGTGAGCGGCTCCGACTTCGTGGAGATGTTCGTGGGCGTGGGCGCCAGCCGGGTGCGCGACATGTTCGAGCAGGCCAAGAAGAACGCCCCGTGCATCGTGTTCATTGACGAGATAGACGCCGTCGGCCGGCAGAGGGGCGCAGGATTGGGCGGCGGGCATGACGAGAGGGAGCAGACCCTTAACCAGCTGCTGGCGGAGATGGACGGCTTCGATCCCAACTCCGGCGTGATCGTGTTGGCTGCCACCAACCGGCCCGACATCCTCGACTCGGCGCTACTCAGGCCCGGCAGGTTCGACAGGCAGATAGTGGTCGACGTGCCTGATCAGAAGGGACGAGAGGAGATCCTCAAGGTGCACGCCAGGAACAAGCCTCTGGATCAGGGCGTCGACCTGAAGGAGATCGCGAGGCGCACTCCGGGCTTCACCGGCGCTGACCTCTCTAACCTCCTCAACGAGGCGGCGCTGTTGGCCGCCAGGCACAACAGGAAGCGCATAAGCCAGGCGGAGATATCCGAGGCCATAGAACGGGTCATTGCCGGACCTGCGAAGAAGGGTCGCGTCATGAGTGAGCGCGAGCGCGACCTCGTCGCCTACCATGAAGCCGGCCACGCGGTGTTGGCGCACCTGTTGCCCGGGGCCGATCCGGTGGTGAAGGTTTCGATCGTGGGGCGTGGGCGCGCAGGCGGGTACACGCTGATGATCCCCGAAGACGACAGGCGGTACCGTTACGCTACGAAGAACGAGATGATGAACGAGATCACCGTGGCGCTGGGCGGCAGGGTCGCGGAGGAGCTGGTGTTGGGCGAGATCAGCACCGGCGCCGGCAACGACCTTGACAGGGTGAGCAAGATGGCCAGGAAGATGGTCACGGAGTACGGCATGAGCGACCTGGGCCCCATAACGTTCGGGCGTAGCCAGGAAGCCCAGGTGTTCCTCGGCCGCGACATCGCCCGTGACCGCAACTACAGCGAAGAGGTGGCCGCCAAGATCGACGAAGAGGTGCACGGCATAGTCTCGGCGGCGTACGAGCGGGCGAGGCAGCTCCTGTCCGATAACCTCGATAAGCTGCATGCGCTGGCTGCTGCGCTGAAGGATAGGGAGACTCTAGAAGGCGACGAGCTCGAAGCCATCTTCGCGCAGGCGTCGGCGGCAGGTTCCCAGGAGCCGGCCGTGGCGGCGGGAGGCGATGGAGCGGGCGGACGGGAGGCCGAGGCCAGCGCCGAGGAGAAGCTGGCCGGGATCGCCGACGCGGCGCGCGGGCGCATCGCTTCCCTGGAGGAGAAGCTGCGCGCAGGCGCAGGCGGCCGCGAGCCCAAGCCTGGCGGAGCGCCGGCGTAGTTGCTGATGTAATACGGCGCCGAACAGCGGGGCTGGGTGCTGCCCCAAAGTAGGACATCGTGATCGCTGTGAGAGCAAGAGGGCCCCCATCGACATCGGTGGGGGCCGTTTCGTTTCTCGTATGCCGAATCTTGGAGGCTCCAACCGATCAGTACTGGGCCTTCTTCAGAAAGAACCTGTACGCCACGATTGCCAGAATCCCATTGTATGCTGCCCCGATGAGAAGATACGCTGAGTAGCTCAGATCAGCTCCGAAGTGAACCGGCATGAGCTTCACAAGGAGGCCCTTTATCGCCCAGAAGTTCGGGAAGATGCCAAGAACGTATTGAAGGTTCCCCTGGAATGCCTCCAGGGTCATCAGAGCAGGCACAAGCGCCAGGATCCCCGTTCCTTTGATGAGAGCGAATCCTTCCACCTTGTTCCTGGCGAAAGCGCTCTGCAGCAGACCCATGGCCGGCGTGAGGAGCGCGTTCACTGCGGAGAACGCAATTATGTCTGCTAGGTTAACTCCATCAAGAAGCGGTATACCCAATACCGTGTACTTGTCTCCAGCAATCAGTTTGGTGCCCAAGAGTATCACTATGTTGCCGACGACGGACATCAGGTATACATAGGTCATCTTGAACCTCAGATAGCCGGAAGCGCCGACCGGGGTAACCGCAATGGTGTGCAACGTGTTTTCATCCTTCTGCTCGAGCAACAGAAATGTGGCCAGGGCAGCGAGGAAAAACGACCCGAAGGCAAGTATCATGACGACCATCACGAGCGTGATCGCCTTCAGCATGGCTCCACGTATCGGGTCGAGCGACTGCAGGATCATCGGGAACACGACGGTAGACAGAAGCAGCACCAGGGCAGGGAACAGGCACATGTAAAGGTTCACAGGCTCTCGGACGATGGTCCTCGCCTCGTATCTCAGCAGCGACAGGTACTTGCTCACATCAGGTCACCCCCTGGCTGCGTTGTCTTTGAACTTGGGATAGACCGCGAGGCGGAAAAGCGCTGCCGTCAAGGCCAGCAGATACAGGCATCCCGCAATCGCCATGCCCGTCCGATACTCACCGCTCACCGCGGAAGTCAGTAAGTGGCTTGCAGAGTGTGACGGCGATATCATGAGCAGCCACTCGTACTTCGGGTCGATCACGCCGAAAGTGTACAGGATGGAAGGTATGGTGAACACGAAGACATAACCCATCAACAGGCCCAGCATGGCGGTGAAGTCCCTGCTGCTTAGGGAGAACACGAAACCTATCGCTGTATGAGCGGCGGCCGCCAGCGCGATAAACAGAAGGAGCAGAGCATAGTCGAGCGCGATCCGATGAATGAGGAATAGGGCTGCAGAAGTAACAAGAGCCGATTCGATGGCGAGGACCATTGAGGCAACTGTCTTGGCCGTCAATACTTGTCCGAGAGATACCGGCAACACCATCATAGTCCGTATAGTGCCGTCCTGCTTTTCTAGATGATGGCAAGCGCCGAGAAGCAGCATCGACATCATGGTCGTATCGATGAACATAACGAGCGGGGCTATGTTACGGGCTTCTTCTGCGGATATGAACATGAACAGCGCGATCCATATGAGCGCCGTTATGAGACTGGCGGGCAGTATGTTGTACCTCACCAACCGCTTGAGTTCGCCTGCGATAAGCTGCATGAGTTTGCTCATCCAAGCTCAACTCCTGTCACGATGATGAAGATCTCTTCCATGGATGTCTCCCCGCTGTGAATGGTCTCTATTCGCTCGCTCCTGATGAGCTTCAGGAACTCCTCGTTGTAGCCAATTCCGTCAAGCGGAAAGACGGCGGTGGCAAGGGTTCCATTTTCCCTGTATTCGACTGTTACTTCGCGCTTGCCGTACTTGAGTTTCAGATCCCTCGGCGTCGACACCTCTATCAGTTTGCCGTTTACACAGAACGCAACGCGGTCACACAGCTGTTCAACGTCGTTCATCAGATGGGTGGTTAAGAAGACCGTGCCCCCTCCGTCGCGGAACTCGGCTATCATGTCCTTGATGATCCTGGCGTTCTTTGGATCGAGGCCATTGGTCACCTCGTCCAGAAAGAGAACGCGGGGATTGTTGAGCATGGCGCGGACGAAATTCAGGCGGACCTTCATTCCCTTGGAGTATTCGCCAACCTTGATGTTCCGGTATTCCCAAAGGCCGACTCTTTCCATCAGCTCCTGAATGTCTGCGGTCTTCTTGTAGAAGCCGGAGAAGAACCTCATGTTCTCCAGAGCCGTCAGCTTGGTGAAATGCACGGGCACCTCGAATCCAACGAGATTGATATGATTCCTTCGGGGTGGCCCCCTGTGAGCCCGATGCGGGGAGAGTCAAGGAGAGTGAAGGAAATCTGCCTGTTGTGACAAAGTACAACAGGCGCAAGGATACACTCATGCAAGGCCCTCGTGCGGAAGGAAGGGACGCCATTGCACGTTATCATAGACGGCCGCAGCCTGAGCATCGAACAAGTGGTCGCGGTGGCCCGCGGCGACAGCCGCAAAGCCTCTCCGGCACAGCAGGCGAAGGTCTATCCCAAGGTGACGCTATCTGGCTCGGCGCGCGAGCGCATCGCCCGAGCCAGCGAGTTTGTGGAGTCGCTGCTCTCACGGGAGCGGCCGGTGTATGGCGTGACCACCGGGTTCGGCAAGTTCGCGGAGGTGGTGATATCCCCCGACGACACAGCCGCGTTGCAGCGCAACCTCCTTCTCTCGCACGCCGCCGGCGTGGGGGAGTTGCTGCCTGAGGAGGTGGTCCGGGCCATCCTGCTCCTGCGGGCCAACGCCCTGGCGGTGGGATGCTCAGGGGTGCGCCCGGAGGTGGTGGACACGCTCATCGCCATGCTCAACGAAGGCGTCCATCCTGCGGTGCCGTCACAGGGGTCCGTGGGCGCCAGCGGCGATCTGGCCCCCCTGGCCCATGCGATGCTGGTGCTGATCGGCCAAGGAATGGCGTTCTACCGCGGCCAGCTCATGCCTGGCGCCCAGGCCATGGCCGCGGCCGGCATATCCCCAGTCACCCTCCGCGCGAAGGAGGGGCTTGCCCTCATCAATGGCACGCAGGTGATGACGGCCATCGGGGTGCTGGCGGTGCACGACGCCGAAAGGCTGGCCAGGGTCGCGGACATCGCAGCTGCCATGACCACCGAGGCGCTTCTGGGCACCACAGCGGCGCTGGACCCGCGCATTCACGGCGTCCGCGCCCACCGCGGCCAACAGGCCAGCGCCGCCAACATCCTCGCCCTCATGGCGGACAGCGCCATACGGCGGTCGCACATCGACTGCCCCAGGGTGCAGGACGCCTACTCGCTGAGGTGCGCGCCGCAGGTGCACGGGGCGGTCCGTGATGCCATCGCCTATGCCCGCGCCGTCGTGGAGACCGAGATGAACTCCGCCACCGACAACCCACTGCTATTCCCTGACGACGGCGAGGTGCTGAGCGGGGGCAACTTCCACGGCGAGCCGGTGGCCATGGCCATGGACTTCCTGGGGATCGCCCTCTCGGAGCTGGCCAGCATTTCGGAGCGGCGCACGGAACGCATGGTGAACCCGCAGCTTTCGGGGCTTCCGCCGTTCCTTACGGAGCACGGAGGGCTCAGCTCGGGCATGATGATAGCGCAGTACACGGCGGCTGCGCTGGTGTCGGAGAACAAGGTGTTGGCCTCGCCGGCCGTGGTCGACTCGATTCCCACGTCGGGCAACCAGGAGGACCACGTCAGCATGGGCACCATCGCCGCCCGAAAGGCGCGGCAGATCGCCGGGAACGTCGCCAACGTGTTGGCCATCGAGCTGCTTGCCGCGTGCCAGGCGCTGGACTTCCGCGCGCCGCTGCGCCCGGGGCGGGGGACGGGGGCGGTCTATCGGTTGGTGAGGGAGCACGTGCCGCATCTGGAGCACGACCGCGAGCTGGCTCCCGACATCGATTCAGCTCGGCGTCTCATAGTATCAGGAGAAGTGGAGCGGGCGGCCCGCGAAGCCGTCGGGCGCGTGGATTAGGTTGGACCGAGTTCGGAAGGGGGTATGAGGCATGTCGAGGCTCGTGATGGCGCCGACGGGCGCCGCGCTCACCTGCAAGGGCTGGCAGCAGGAGGCAGCTTTGAGGATGCTCATGAACAACCTCGATCCGGAGGTGGCCGAGAAGCCTGACCAGCTCATCGTGTATGGCGGCACGGGGCGTGCTGCACGCAGCTGGGAGGCGTTCGACGCCATCGTAGCGGCTCTGACGGAGCTGGAGGACGACGAGACGCTGCTGGTGCAGTCTGGCAAGCCTGTGGCGGTGTTCAAGACTCACCGCGATGCTCCGAGGGTGCTGATCTCCAACGCCATGTTGGTGCCGCACTGGGCCACCTGGGAGAACTTCTGGGCGCTGGAGCGGGCGGGGCTCACGATGTACGGCCAGATGACCGCGGGAAGCTGGATATACATCGGCACCCAGGGCATCCTGCAGGGCACGTATGAGACTTTCGCGGCGGCGGCCCACAAGCACTTCGGAGGTTCTCTGGCGGGGAGACTGGTGCTCACGGCCGGGCTCGGCGGGATGGGCGGAGCTCAACCGCTGGCGGTGACGTTCAACGAGGGCGTGGTCATTGCGGTGGAGGTGGACCGCAAGCGGATCCAGCGGAGGCTCGAGACCAGGTACTGCGAGATGTGTACCGAGAGCATCGACGAGGCGATCGCCTGGGCGCGGGAGGCCGTGGAGAAGAGGATACCGCGGTCGATTGCGCTTCTGGGGAACGCGGCGGAGACGCACCCCGAGTTCGTGCGGCGCGGGGTGATTCCTGACCTGGTGACGGACCAGACTTCGGCCCACGACCCGCTGGGCGGGTACGTGCCAGCCGGGCTCACGCTGGAGCAGGCGGAGGAGCTGAGGCGGGAGAACCCGGAGGAGTACGTGAGGCGGTCCAGGCGGTCCATGGCGACGCAGGTTCGGGCGATGCTGGAGATGATGAGGCGCGGGGCTGTGGTGTTCGACTACGGCAACAACATCAGGCAGGTGGCGAAGGACGAGGGCGTGGACGATGCGTTTGCGTATCCGGGGTTCGTGCCGGCGTACATACGTCCGCTGTTCTGCGAGGGCAAGGGCCCGTTCAGGTGGGTGGCGCTGTCGGGGGATCCCGCGGATATTCACGTGACTGATGAAGTGATCCTGAACGAGTTCGCCCACGATGAGCACCTGACACGCTGGATCCGCATGGCCCACGACCATGTGGCGTTCCAAGGGCTGCCAGCCAGGATCTGTTGGTTGGGGTATGGAGAGCGGGCGAGGTTCGGCAAGATCATCAATGACCTGGTGGCGGCGGGCAAGATCAGCGCGCCGATCGTGATCGGCCGGGACCATCTGGACTGCGGGTCGGTTGCATCGCCTAACAGGGAGACTGAGGGGATGAAGGACGGGTCGGACGCCATCGCGGACTGGCCCGTGCTGAACGCGCTCCTAAACGCGGTGAACGGCGCCACGTGGGTGAGCTTCCACCACGGCGGCGGGGTAGGGATCGGCTACTCGCTGCACGCGGGGATGGTCATCGTGGCGGACGGGACGGCGGAGGCCGCGGCGCGGCTCGAGCGGGTGCTGACCGGGGACCCGGGGATCGGGGTGGTCCGGCACGCGGATGCAGGATACGAGGAGGCGCAGGAGTTCGCCGCGAAGCACGGGATCAAGATTCCGAGAGTAGGCTAGAGTCGTTCTCGCGCGTGCTGGTCGGGCGCTTGCAACCCTCCCTGTCAGCGCCTGGGTTTGCGTTCGGACGATGTGAGCACGCGGTCTAGCTCGGATATGGCCTGGTCGACAGTGAGTGGGATGTCAACGTCCCACCCTCTGTCTTTCATGGAAGCAAATAGCTCGGCCAGGGACGGCGCGTCGACGCCGAGCTGGCGCAGGCGGTCTCCCTGGGAGAATACGTGCTCAGGGGTGCCGCTGAGGGCGATGCCGCCGGGGCCGGCCAGCACGTAGACGTAGTCGGCGATGTGCGGCACGAAGTCGATCTCGTGGGTGGATATGATGTATGCCAGGCGCAGCTGGGAGCTGACTGCTTCGAGAAGGGTGACGAGCTCCGAGCGAGATCTGGGGTCGAGGCCGGTGAAGGGCTCGTCAAGGATCAACAGCTCCGGCTCGGTGACCAGCGCCCCGGCCAGGGCCACCTTACGCTTCTCGCCGCCGCTGAGGTAGTGCGGGATCTTGTGGCGGAGGTGCTGGATGCCGAGCCTCTCGAGGATGGCCTCGCCGGCCCGAGCGACGCGCTCGCGTGGCCAGCCGAGGGCGCGGGGTGTGAACGTGACGTCATCCCACACGGTGGGGCCGATGATCTGGTCGTCGACGTCCTGGAGCACGACTCCCACGCGCTGGCGCACTTCGCGGAACTGCTTGGCTGGGTTGACGCCGAACACGGTCACCTCGCCCTCGATAGGGGAGAGCAGGCCGAGCAGGTGGAAGATGAGGGTCGTCTTGCCGCTGCCGTTGGCGCCCAGCACGACTACGCGCTGGCCGCGGCACACGGTGAAGTCGAGGCCGCACAGGTCCACGGCGGTGCGGTCGGGATAGACGTGCCTGAGGCACCTTACCTGCACTATGATGTCGTTGGTAGCGGTGGAGCCGCGGGCGGCCGGGTCGCGCGCGGCGAAGTCGCGTGGCGCGGCAGCGCCTGTTGTTGCGATGCGCTTCGCATGCTCATGGGTTGCGGCTGCGGCTCGGGCTCGCTGTTCCGTGGAACTCAAGACGAAAACCTCCTTGCGGCGATGGCCGCCGTGAGCACTGCGGCGCAGTATGCCAGCAGAGCGTAATGAAACGCAGCCATCGGGCGCGCCGGACGGCTGCTCTCGATCCTTCCCGAGTAGCCCCTCACCAGCATCATCTTGTACATCCGTTCGGTCATATCGGCGGCGTGCAACACGACTACCCCCAAGGCCTCGCCGTACGTGCGAAGCTGCGTGCCGAGGCCGAGGCCGGCGCCGCCGCGCAGCCGAATGGCCTGCACCACCTGGCCTAGTTCGGTAAGGAGCAGAAAAAACGCGCGATACGCCAAGAAAAGACCGTCGCCCACTGGCCCCGGCAGGACCCGCGATATCAGCGAGAACGCGTCAACGAAGGTCGTAGTCGTTATGAAGAGTGCGGCCGCGAACCCCGCCGAGAACGCCCTGATGACGATGACCGTCGCGAAGGCGGGGTTCGTGCGCACCCACCCCAGGGCGAAGATCCCTGCGAAAAGCACCGGATACGCGGCGATGGCGACGAGCCGGCGCACGGGCTGCCGCGTCGCGGCGGCCAGTGCCAGGGCGGCGCCGCAGACGGCGGCTACCGAGGCCGGCGTGGCTGCGACGATGGTAGCAGCAAGAAGCAGGCCTGAGGCCGCCAGCTTCACGCCGGTCGGCGTCGCGTGCAGCGATGTGTTTCCGTTCGCGGCCATCTCGTCGATGAGAGCCAGGTCCAAGCTCAAGCCCCCCTGCCTTCGTCGGCGCCTAGCAGCTCAGGCCGCACCCGCCAGATGAACTCCACAAGCGCCCCCACCACCAGCGCCTCCACCGCCCAGCCCACCGCGGCCGTCGACAGCACCACGGCGGCGAAGGTCCGCAGCGGAGTCGCCAGGGCCTCGCGGTGCGCTTCCTCCGCGGCATGGACGTGCCCACCCAGGACGAGGTCGGGGTCGGCGCCGGACGATGCCACCACCGCCAGCATCGCAAAGGTAGACACCGCCAGCGCCAGCGCTACTGCTATGGCGGCGGCCGCGAAGGCGCGAGTGCGAGGCAAAGCCCTCCGAACCGCCTTCCACAGCAGCCAGCCCAGCGTGACCTCTACGCCGCCTATCAGAGCGTTAAGGCCCAGGACAGTGATTCCCCCGTGTGCTGTAAGGGAGAGAATCAGGTTTGCTATGAAGACCGCCACGAACCCCGCGGCGGGCCCGGCAATTATCCCGGTGAGCACTGTTAAGTTCACGTGGTATCCAAGCACCGGCAAGGGAAGCCCCATGGCCACCAGCATCAGCGCGGACAGGACCGCTATACGCGGTGCCACGCGAGCGCCCTCGAGCCTGGCGAGGCGGCGCGAGGCGACGAGGAGCAACACGGCAGTGATGGCCAGGCCTGCTGCGACGATGGGCAGTGGCAATAGCCCGTCAGGGATGTGAAGGTGCGACATTCTATTAACACTCCTCCGTGTCCGTCTGTTGGCCGTCGTTGGTGCCGAGCTTGCACCTGGCGCACAGACCCCACATCTCCATCCAGTGGTCCGTGATATTGAAGCCCGTTAGCTGCTCCAGGCGTTCGCTAAGGGAGTCCACGATGCAACCGTCGAACTCGGCTACTGCTCCGCACTGGGTGCAGAGGATGTGGTGATGGTGGTTGTTCACGGCCACTCCGTCGGCAGGATGCTCGGCCGGCGGCCTGTCTGAACACTCGCGGCTCAGCTCGTACCGGTGCGCACCGTCCTTGAGATTCAGTCTCGAAAGGATCCTGGCCTCGGTGAGAAGCTCAAGAGTCCTGTACACCGTGACCAAACTGGCGTTGGGCCGTGCCACGCGAAGCAGAGAGTGAACTTGGGCTGCTGTGAGGTGTCCGTGTCCTTCGAAGAACACGTTGAGCACCGCGCGTCGCTGCGGCGTAAGCCTGTAGCCGGCGGCGCGCAGTTTCGCCTCAGCCTCGGAAACCGCACAATGAGAAGTCGCAGCACCGGAGCTGCTCACCGAAGACAACACCCTTCTGAGTCGCTACATGAAAACGACTTTCAATTACACCATCATTATACCCTGAATGTGGCGAAATACAATGAGTACCGGCCGAGACGGCGCTGCGTGTGTAGCTCTAGGCGTCCAGCTGTCGTTTTCTCGTGCCGCAGTGCTGGCGTTGTGCGAAAGCGGTAGGAGCTTTGCGGCGTTCTTCTCCATTGTTAGGAGCAAGCGCCGGTGTTCTCCTTCAACTCGAGGAGAACACCGGCGCTTGCTCCGCCCGCGGGAGGAGTAGGTGGGATGGGTTGGTGCTGTGGCTGCTGCAGTTTACGAACGCGAGTTGGTTTCTTTCGTTTAGCTGGGGTTTTGTGTTCGAGCCGGTTTCGTGACGGGAGTCCCTAGCCACAACCGGTCCGGTGATCGTGTCGACATAACCTGTCGCGAGGGTGCTGTCCTCCGTTTCGAGGAGCAGGTGGCGATCTGCTCCTCGAAGCGGAGGAGCACGCGCTCGTTTGCTCCTCCCTTTGGAGGAAAAGCTCACGCGGATCGAAGCCGTGCAAGTGATCCGCCAGGGCCGCAAGACAGCAAACCACGTCTACCTGGGGCTTTGAGATAGCACTCTTTCGCCTCCGCGCGACGTCGTCTGCACTTGATCTGCGGGAGGGGCCAAGGACACCTTCCGCGAGGGTGTTTTCCTCCGTTTGGAGGGGCAGGTGCTGGTATGCTCCTCGATTCGGAGGAGCGCCCCCGTATCTGCTCCTCGTTTTGGAGGAAAAGCTCACGTGGATCGAAACTGTGGAAGTGAGCCGCAATATCCAAGCGACAGCAAGCCACGTCTACCTGGGGCTTTGAGGCGGCGCTCTTTGGCCTTCGCACGGCGTCGTCTGCACTTGATCCGCAGAAGGTGCTAAGAACATCTTCCGCGAGGGTGTTTTCCTCCGTTTCGAGGAGCAGGTGCGTGTGGGCTCCTAGAACCGGAGGAGTACACCCCTGCTTGCACCTCCCGTTGGAGGAAAGCCACGAAGCAGGGTATCACGTCGGAATCCAGTTAGGTTCGGTTACAGCCTCCCGCCCACGTCGGCGATTGAGACGGTGCCCTGAATCTGCGCCTGACCCCGTGCGCCTGCTGGCCTGACAGGAATCGAAGGCAGTGCGGAGAATGTGATAGTGGCACTACGCGCGGAAGGACGGGGGTGGGCGGAGTGGTTGGGTCAAGCTCTGACCGGGTGTTCATCGAGTGTGTCCCAAATTTCTCTGAGGGCAGAAGGCCGGAGGTCGTTGCAGAGATCGTGACGGCCATCGCGTCGGTTGAAGGTGTCCGTATCCTGGACTATTCCTCCGATGCCGCTCACAATCGCAGTGTGGTGACGCTCATCGGCCCCCCGGGTCCCGTGGTTGAGGCTGCGTTCAGGGGAATCGCCCGGGCGCGGGACCTCATCGACATGAGGACACACGAGGGAGAGCATCCTAGGCTCGGAGCCACCGACGTGGTTCCTTTCGTGCCCATCGCAGGGGCGACAATGAGCCAGTGCGTGGAGCTGGCCGTTGCCTTGGGTGAACGGGTGGGACGAGAGCTGGAGATTCCCGTGTACCTGTACGAAGAGGCCGCCACCTGCCCCGAGCGACGCAACCTCGCGGACATCCGCAGGGGCGAGTACGAGGGGCTTTTCGAGAAGATAACCAAGCCGGAGTGGAGCCCGGATTTCGGGCCTTCCGTTGTTCATCCCACGGCCGGCGCCACTGTGATCGGAGCTCGACTGCCGCTGATCGCGTTCAACGTGAATCTGACCACATCAGACCTGAACGTGGCCAAGAAGATAGCCCAGGCTGTACGGGCGTCATCCGGCGGACTTGCTTACGTGAAGGCTCTCGATGTGTTACTGAATGACAGGAACGTGGCACAGGTTTCTATGAACCTCGTGAATTACAGGAGGACTCCCATCCCTAGGGTTATGGAGATGGTGCGTCGCGAGGCAGCTCGCTGGGGCGTGGGCGTATTGGAGAGCGAGCTCATCGGGCTTGTTCCCCTTGATGCGGTGCTGGATGCTGCCGCCTACTATCTGCAGCTTCCCAAGCTTGATCGTTCCCAGGTGATCGAGGCCGGGCTATGGGAATGACTGAGTGTGCCGGCCTGCCCGGGAGGGAGGGAACGTCACAGTGAAGACGCATCCAGACTTGTTGGTGCTAGGCGCTGAGCAGATCGTAACCTGCGCTCCTCCAGGTGACCTGGACCGTCCTCTGGCAGGCAAAGCGCAGGGAGATGCTGGTGTGATTGAGCGCGCGGCCGTAGCCGTGGCGGACGGCTTGATACTTGCCGTGGGCCCCGCCGACGAGGTGATGCGCGACTATCCGCCTCTGGAAGGGCACACGCGAGTGATTCACGCTGACGGCCGCATAGTGGTGCCCGGTTTTGTGGACGCCCACACCCACCTTGTGTATGCCGGCTCCCGTCACCGCGAACACGCCATGAGGCTGGCAGGTGCCAAGTACCTTGACATACTGGCCGCAGGAGGCGGGATACTGTCGACGGTTCGCGCTACCCGAGCGGCCAGTCTTGAAGAGCTCACCGAGATCGCGCGGCGCCGTCTCGACCTGATGCTGCTTCATGGCACCACGGCGGCGGAGGCGAAGAGTGGGTACGGTCTTGACATCGATACCGAGCTCAGGCAGATCCAGGCTGCTTTCAATGCGAGTTCAGCTAGCCCGGTGCAGGTGGTGTCGACCTTCATGGGGGCCCACGCAGTCCCCCCGGAGTTCAGAGCCGAAGGCGCAGAGGCGTATATCGACTACGTCTGCGAAGAGGTGCTTCCGCACATAGCGGCGCAGGGCATAGCGCGGTTCTGCGACGTCTTCTGCGAAAAAGGCGTGTTCACCGTGGACCAATCGCGCCAGGTCCTGCTGGCAGGCCGCCGGCGTGGCCTTATCCCCAAGGTACATGCAGACGAACTGGCGCCGTCGGGCGGAGCCGAACTGGCAGCAGAGGTGGAAGCCATCTCCGCGGAGCACCTTGCCGCCGCGTCGCCCGAAGGCATTGATGCCATGGCGAGGGCAGGAGTGATCGCGGTGTTGCTGCCCGCTACGATGTTCACGTTGATGAGCGACGCCTATGCCGACGCAAGGGCGATGATCGCCGGGGGCGTGCCGGTGGCCCTGGCCACCGATTTCAATCCGGGAACCTCGCCCACCCTGTCCATGCCTTTCGTGATTACCCTGGCGTGTCTGCAGATGAAGATGACGCCGGCCGAGGCGATCGTGGCTGCGACTCGCAATGCCGCCTGCGCCATTGGGCTGGGCTCCACCGCCGGCGTGCTGGCGCCGGGCCGCCCGGCCACGTTCGCGGTACTGGACGTAGAGCACGTCGATGCCCTGCCGTTCTACGTGGGGATGAACCCCGTCAAGCAGGTTGTGGTCAGGGGCGAGCTAGTGGTCGACGCCGGCGCTCTGGTAAGGAGGATGTGAAGATGGCCTCATCTTTTTCCGACATGACATTGCGTGAGTTCGTCGACGCGCTGGCCAGCGGTGATCCCACTCCAGGCGGTGGGAGCGCCGCCGCGGTGGCGGGCGCGATGGGGGCGGCCCTGCTCTCCATGGTGGCGGGCCTCACGTCTGCGTCAACCCTTTCGGACGACAAGGCTGAGGAGATGCGCCGCATCCGCATTCGCAGTTGTGAGCTGGCCTATGCACTGCTTGAGGCTGCCGACGCCGATACCGCAGCGTTCAACGGGGTGATGGCTGCGTATCGAATGCCCAAGGACAGCGAGGATCAGAAGGCCACAAGACGGCAGGCGATCCAGGCAGCCCTGCGCGTCGCCGTGGAGGCTCCCCGCAACACCTGCACCTTGGCGCAGCAAGCACTGGAAAGGGCCGAGTTCGTTGCGGAGTATGGCAACCCAAACGCAGCCAGCGACGGGGCCGTTGGGGCGTTGCTTCTCGATGCCGCCATGGGAGGCGGGGCGTTCAACATCAGGATAAACCTGAGCTCCATAAAGGACTCAGAGTATGTTTCGAGGATGCGCGCATTCGCAGATGAGGCGGATGGCTTTCGGCACGCCGCCAGCAAGGCAGCGCTGGATGCCGCGCGCAAGAGAATTGAGGGACAATGAGAACCGATGTGCCATAAGATAGGGGGCAGGCCGTTTCCGCGTCCGCTGGGGCACAAGAGCGTTGCCGATGCGCAGCGGACCATGGCAGACATAGGGGTGGGTGGTCCGGGCTGTGCCATAATGGGCCCGAAAAGCGTGTTCCGTACCATCCGGCTGAGCAACGTGCCGCTTAAGGCTGCCATGATATTGAAGCAGGAGATGCTGGCCAAAGGCGGCGAGGCCGCGCTGCCGGTGAAAGCGTCGTGCCTGTGCATCGAGGAGTGCCCGGTGATACTCACCGGCACCGTCCGCCAGTACCAGCTGGTGACAGCCACCCTCAGGTGCCAGCCGTTTGGCCTGAGAAGCATCGCAGATGAGATCGATACGGTGCTTGGCAACCTTGAGAATCCGCCTGCGCCCAGCTGCGTGCGCGGGCGCACGCTCGACTGGGGCAGGCAGACTTACATAATGGGGATACTCAACGTCACCCCGGACTCGTTTTCCGACGGCGGCAAGTACGTTTCATTTGACGCCGCCATTGCCCACGCCCGGAGCATGATCGAAGCCGGGGCACACATCATCGACGTCGGGGGCGAGTCCACGCGGCCCGGATCGCTCCCGATAGGCACCGAGGAGGAGCTCAGGCGAGTGGCGCCGGTGGTGGAGTGGCTTTCGAGGAACACCGATGTGCTGATATCCGTTGATACGTACCGGGCGGAAGTTGCCAGGGAGTGCCTGCGCCTGGGCGCGCACATCATCAATGACATCACCGCCCTGCGTGACGAGGGTGTCGCAGCTGCCGTGGCTGACGCCGGCGCGGGGCTGGTGCTGATGCACATGAAGGGCACTCCGTCTGACATGCAACGGGACCCCTCGTACGATGATGTGGTTGGCGAGGTTTACGAGTTCCTGCACCAGCGCCTGTGCCGCGCCCGGGAGCTGGGGGTGCATGCCGAGAACTGCATCGTTGACCCGGGAATAGGCTTCGGCAAGACGGTGGAGCACAACCTGGAGCTGCTCAGGCACCTACAACAGTTCTCAGGGCTTGGGGTGCCGATCCTTGTGGGTACCTCGCGGAAATCCACCGTGGCCAAGGTTACTGGAGCCGAGGCCATCGCGGACAGGGTGTACGGTACGGCCGCCACCGTCGCGTTGGCCGTAGCGGGGGGCGCCGACATCGTGAGGGTTCACGACGTCCGGGAGATGGCCATGGTAGTGAGGATGACCGATGCTATCGTCAGGTGAAGACTGAAGTCGCAGAAGGAGGCGATCTGTCATGCCGGCTGACAGGATCACCCTGAAGAACCTGGTTTTCTACGCTTATCACGGGCTGTTCGCGGCGGAGAAGGAGCTCGGCCAGAGATTCGAGGTGGACGTGGATCTTTACGGCGACTTCAGCGAGTGTGCCAGAGGCGATGACATCGACGCAGCGGTGAACTACGCGGACGTGTACGCCCTTGTTCGCGAGATCGTCGAGGAGAGAGAGTTCGACCTGGTGGAGACGCTGGCGCACACCATCGCCGACGAGATAGTGTCGGCTTACCCTGTGGATTCCGTGACCGTGCGAGTGCGCAAGCCTGGAGCTCCCATAGGAGGGCCCATGGACTATGTGGAGTGCGAGGTCACTCGCGAAAGAGAGGCATGAGCCGTATGCCTGAGGAGTCCCAGCCGTTCTTTCATGTCCTGCACTTTGAGCAACTGGACTCCACCAACGCCTGGCTGCGCAAGATGGCTGCAGGGGGAGTGCCTGAGGGCACTGTGATCTGGGCCGACAGGCAGACCGCAGGCAGGGGCAGGCACGGCCGTGCCTGGTACTCAACGGGCAACTGGGGACTGTGGTTCAGCATGGTTCTGAGACCCACTTTTCCTTCGCAGAATGCCGGCTGGCTGAGCATCGCGGCGGGCGTGGGTGTTGCATCGTCGCTCCATCGACTTTCAGGCCTGGGGCCCGAGTCAGCGGTTCGACCCGAACTGAAGTGGCCCAACGACGTGCTCTTGGGGGGACGGAAGGTATGCGGCATCCTGTGCGAGACCAGCATCAGCGGGTCCGCGCTGGACTGGGCCGTGGTGGGCATAGGCCTGAACAGACTCGTGCCTCCCGAGGGGTTCCCCGAGGACATACGGCTTACCGCTGCGGCCCTCGAGGAGTTCGTCCCGGAGTCGGACATGCCCTCCGCCCAGGAGCTCGTGTCATCCATCCTGGCAGGCGTGTACGGCGCCTATCGCCGTCTCTCGGATGGAGGTGCTGACGCCCTTCGGCTGCAGGCGGAGGCTCTCATGGGGTCGATGCTGGGGAAGGAAGTCTCGTGTGCGACGCCGGCGGGCACGCTTTCGGGGATAGCGATGGGACTGGATTCCCATGGGGCTCTGGTTCTCCGCGACGCGCGTGGCGTGGAGTTTTCCGTAAACGCAGGGGACGTCAGCTTGGGCACCGGACGGTTCATCCAGGAGGAGCTCTGAGGCGATGAGGAGAGCGGCCTGCGTAGCTATAACCGTCATACTGGCCATCATGGCCTGCTGCCAGCCGGCGGCTGCTTCCGAGGACCTCGGCCTCGGTTTGGCAAGCGCCGCCACGCAGCTGGGTGGGGCCGGAGCGGCCGCTGTCGCGTTCCTCGTCGGCATGGCGAGCGATCCTGCCCTCGGGGAAGACCTGCTGAATGCAACGGTCATCACCGGCGCATTGGTGGGCGTGGGCAAGGTATTGCTGGGAAGGGCCCGGCCTTTCGTGCCAGGTGCTGACGGTGGGTTTACAGGGTTCTCGCTGGATGATGCGTACCATTCCATGCCGTCTGGCCACACCGCCAACGCTTTCGCCATGGCCACGGTGCTGGCGCGGCATCGTCCGAGGTGGGCGCCTGCAGCCTACCTCGCCGCCGTCGCTGTGGGCCTCAGCAGGATAGCGCTGGGAGTGCACTGGCCGTCGGATGTGATGGTAGGCGCTACGCTAGGGACCCTCATAGGCTCGGCTGTGGTCGACGGCAGGTTGTGTCTTTTCGAGATCGACGGGATCGCGCCAAGGATTTAGGTGACAGCCCAGAGGCGGCGGACCTCGATGGGTCGCGCCGCCTCGACGCATCATGGTAGAATGTATCAGGGATTGTATCAGCTTTCCAGTGTGCTCTATCAACCATCCGAAGAGGCCTGACCGCAGCTGGGGCAGGAACCCGGAGACGAGCCGCGCTGCGGGGCAGGTGGTTCTGGGTACGCTGGTACAGTCGGCATAGGTCCGCCGAACGGCACGCCCATGGGAGTTCCGATGGGGCCGCCGAACTGGTCAGCCGGTGTTCCGAAGGGCGCCGCGAATGGCGCCGCCATGGGCGTCCCCATGGGAGCGGGGGCGATTCCCGGGCACGGCGCGGGCTGGGCCACCGGCGTACCCATGAAGGGTGTGGCGGGCGTGCCGGCAAAGGGGCTGGCAGGCGGCGCGAATCCCGGGCACGGCGCCGTGACAGGCGCAGGCATCTGGGTCGGCATTGGCGTGAAGAAGGGCGTCGGCATCGGCTCCATGAAAGGCATGGGTGCGACAGGCGTGATGCATCCAAGGTTCAGGGTGTTCGTATGGTGCAGGGCGTGCCGCAGCTCGTCCCTGGCCATGTCCAGTACGGCCATGCACTCTGCCTCGGTGGGGGCGCACTGGGCCATCCTGGTATAGAACTCAGCCGCCTGGAGCTCGTCGCACAGGGCTGTTCTCGCCATTTCTGGGTAGTCGCAGATGGGCATCATGAAGCATCACCTCATGGTCTGCAGCTTGGTAAGTTCAATGGCAGTATATTGTGGGCGAGCCGCACACGTTCGCATGACTTGGGCACGTACCCTGTCGTCAAGCTGGCACATTCGATGGATACCTATGGAGGTATGTTGATAGGGGGTCGCTGGACGTTGTCTAACCGACGCAGTGAAATACAGGAAGACCTCGCGATAATCGGTATGACGTGCGCAGCGTGCTCGGCCAGAGTGGAGCGGGCGCTGGCGCGTGAACCGGGGGTAGTGAAAGCCAACGTGAACCTGGCGGCAGAGACCGCCAGGGTGGTATATGACCCGTCCGTAGTTGATCTGGACAGGCTGATAAAGGTCGTTGAGGAGACCGGCTACGGCGCGCGGAAGCTCGTACGCGACGCCTCGTCCGACCGTCAGCGGCAGGAGGAGAAGACGGCCCAGGCCCGAAGGGACTGGTTCCTATTCTATATCGGCGCTGCCCTCAGCGCTCCCATGGTCATAGGCATGATCGGGGAGCTCCTCGGAGTGCACTCGCTGATGTTCCTGATGAATCCCTGGGTCGGTTTCGTTCTGGCCACGCCCGTGGTGCTGGTTACGGGGTCAAGGTTCTACATCAGCGCGGCGCGCACCGTGGCGCACTTCGGCGCCAACATGGACGTCCTTGTGGCGCTGGGCACAGGAGCCGCGTACGTGCTCAGCGTTGTCAACACCATCACGGGGACGGGGCCAGTGTACTACGAGGCGGCCGCGGTGGTCATCACCCTGGTGCTCCTGGGCAAGAACCTGGAACACCTGGCTAAAGGCAGGGCCAGCGAGGCCATACGGAAACTCGCCGCACTGACGCCCAAGACGGCGATGGTGGTACGCGACGGCGGCGAGGTCATGGTTCCCATTGAGGATGTTCAGGTGGGCGATGTCGTCGTGGTTCGGCCCGGTGAGCGGGTGCCCGTTGACGGCGAGATAGTCCAGGGCTACACGTCCATCGACGAGTCGATGCTCACCGGGGAGAGCATCCCCGTGGACAAGCAGGCGGGGGATGTCGTCACCGGCGGCACCGTGAACCAGCACGGCATGTTCCACATGAGGGCCTCGAGGGTGGGAGCCGACACCGCCCTGGCGCAGATCATCCGCATGGTGGAGGAGGCGCAGGGCAGCAAGGCCCCGATTCAGCGGCTTGCCGACGTGATCAGCGCCTATTTCGTCCCGACCGTGATAGTCATCGCTATAGTCACTTTCGTAGGCTGGAAGCTGTCCGGCGCCACCACGGCCGCCGCGCTGATGAATGCCACGGCGGTGCTGGTTATCGCGTGCCCGTGTGCGCTGGGGCTTGCCACGCCCACGGGGATCATGGTGGCCACGGGCCGAGGCGCCGAGCTCGGGGTACTTATCCGCGGCGGAGAGCACCTGGAGAGGCTAGGCAAGGTTAACGCGGTGGTGCTGGACAAGACCGGTACCATAACCGAGGGAAAGCCGGCCCTGGTGGACTGGGTGGTGGCTCCCGGTGTGGATGCTGACGAGCGGGGACGGCTGCTGGCGCTTGCCGCTTCTGCGGAAAGGGCGTCTGAGCACCCGCTGGGTAGAGCCATCGTGGAGGTGGCCGAGGCGGAAGGCATGGAGGTGCCTCTGCCCGACGATTTCAGGGCGGTGCCGGGCAAGGGAGTCATCGCCACCATCGGCGGCGCCGAGGTGGCGGTGGGAAGCTACAGACTGATGAGGAGCGCGGGGGACGAACGGCCTGAGGAGTCCCATCAGGCTGAGCAGCCCGACCGAGCTGCGCCATCGGAGGAGCTGCCCGGCTGGGCCCGGCAGGCGGTGGATACGATGCAGTCTCGGGGGCAAACCGCTGTTGTGCAGTGGGTGGACGGCAGCGTGGCGGCAGTCTACGGGATCGCCGATCGGATACGGCCCGACTCGCCTCAGGCCATAGCCGAGCTGGGTCGGATCGGCGTGGCGGTCTACATGATAACTGGAGACAACGCGGCGACTGCCAATGCCATCGCGGCTCAGGTGGGGATCCCGCCGGAGCATGTGCTGGCGGAGGTGCTGCCTGACGGGAAGGCCGAGGAGGTCAAGACGCTGCAGCGGGCGGGCATGGTGGTGGCCATGACCGGCGACGGGGTAAACGACGCTCCGGCGCTGGCGACGGCGGACGTGGGGGTGGCCATGGGCACCGGCACCGACATCGCGATGGAGGCGGCGGACATCACGATTGTCGGCGGGCTCACGAGGCTTCCAAGGGCCATAAGGCTGAGCCGCCGTACCCTGCAGGTGATCAAACAGAACTTGTTCTGGGCGTTCATATACAACACCGTGGGGATACCGCTGGCGGCGTTCGGGATCATGCCGCCCGTGTACGCCGGCGCGGCGATGGCGCTGAGCTCGGTGTCGGTGGTGACGAACTCCCTGAGGCTGCGGCGTTTCGAGAGGTCATGATGCGGTCGCGGCGCCCGATGAGATGGAGGTGTTGAATGTGGGAGCCACAACTAAGGAAACTCTGAAGGTTCACGGCATGAGCTGCGGACACTGCGTGGCCGCGGTGCAGAAGGAGCTTCTGAAGGTGGACGGCGTGGTAGAGGCGCAGGTAACCCTGAATCCGGGGCAGGCCGTGGTGGTGTACGACCAGTCTAAGGCTGACCGGGCAGCGCTGATACAGGCCGTGGAACGGGCGGGCTACACGGCTGAGTAGGCAGGCGACTCCCTTTCGTCGGCTGCTGGGTGACATATGGGTCCAATCGGCTGGTGCGCTTTCTGGACAGCTGGCCTCCATGCCCTGCCTGGAAGGCGTGCTTGCCATTGCCAGTGTCGGCAGGTTTTTCTCAGCATGTGACGAATATGCAGTTGTGATAGGTGTAACAGAGCTTGCGGCCCGCCTGCGCTCGGCCGCGTCGAGCTGGTCCAGCCTGGCTCGGGCTTGATCGCGCTGGATCGGGCGCGGCTGCAGGTTATGATTGGGGGGATATGCCAATTGAGCCAAGATGAACTGAGAAAGGAGTTCTCGAGGTGGAAGAGCGGAACGTACGAGAAAGCCCGCTCGAGGTTTGCTGAACGCAAGGAGAGGTTTGAGGGCAGCTCTGGCCGGGAGATCGAGCCCCTCTACACACCGCTGCACACGGAGCAAATCGACTACCTCCGCGACCTGGGCTTTCCTGGCGAGTACCCGTACACCCGCGGCGTGCAGCCTACCATGTACCGCGGCAGGCTTTGGACCATGCGGCAGTACGCGGGCTTCGGCACTGCTGAGGAGTCTAACGCCAGGTACAAGTACCTGCTCGGGCAGGGGCAGACTGGGCTCTCGGTAGCCTTCGACCTGCCGACGCAGATCGGGTACGACTCCGACCATGAGCTGGCCGAGGGCGAAGTGGGCAAGGTGGGCGTGGCCATCGACTCGCTTCTTGACATGGAGACGCTGTTCGATGGCATCCCGCTGGAAAAGGTGTCCACTTCGATGACGATCAACGCGCCAGCCGCGATCCTCCTGGCTATGTATATAGTTGTCGCGGAGAAGCAGGGCGTCAGCCCGGACAAGCTCAACGGCACCATCCAGAATGACATCCTCAAGGAGTACGCGGCCAGGGGAACGTACATATTCCCGCCCAAGCCGTCCATGAGGCTCATCACCAACATCTTCGAGTACTGCTCTGCCAACGTTCCCAGGTGGAACACCATCAGCATCAGCGGCTACCACATCAGGGAGGCCGGCGCCACCGCGGTGCAGGAGGTTGCCTTCACCCTGGCGGACGGCATCGCTTATGTGGAGGCTGCCATCAAGGCCGGGCTGAACGTGGACGATTTCGCCCCGAGGCTGTCGTTCTTCTTCAACAGCCACAACGACATACTGGAGGAAGTGGCCAAGTTCAGGGCCGCCAGGCGTCTGTGGGCGAGGATCATGAAGGACAGGTTCGGCGCCAAGGACCGCAAGTCGATGCAGCTTAGGTTCCACACGCAGACTGCAGGCTCCACCCTCACGGCGCAGCAGCCTGACAACAACATCGTCAGGGTCACGCTGCAGGCGCTGGCTGCGGTGCTGGGCGGCACGCAGTCGCTGCACACCAACTCCCGCGACGAGGCGCTTGCGCTGCCCAGTGAGGACTCCGTCAGGATCGCCCTCCGCACGCAGCAGATCATCGCGTACGAGAGCGGAGTGGCCGACACCATCGATCCGCTCGCCGGGTCGTACTACATCGAGGCGCTCACCGACGGCATCGAGAAGGCTGTCATGGAGTACATCGAGAAGATCGACGAGATGGGCGGCGCCGTTTCGGCCATCGAGCGCGGTTACATCCAGAAGGAGATCGAGGACAGTGCCTACCGCTACCAGATGGAGATAGAGTCCAAGGAGAGGATAATCGTGGGCTTGAACGAGTTCACGACTGAAGAGGAGCCTCCCAAGGACCTTCTCAAGGTGGACCCTGCCGTCGGCGAGCGGCAGAAGGCGAAGCTTCTGGAGCTTCGCGCGACGCGCGACGGTTCCAGGGTGGAGGCCAGCCTGGGGGCGCTGCGCAAGGCCGCCGAGGGCGACGCCAACCTGATGCCTTTCATACTGGACGCGGTCCGTGCCTATGCCACGCTGGGTGAGATCTGTGGAGTGCTGCGCGCCGTGTTCGGCGAGTACAAGCCCAGCGGAGTCTAACAGGAAGGGAGAGGGTGCGACACCATGGATGAAGGCAGGAAGATCAGAGTGCTCGTGGCCAAGCCCGGACTGGACGGGCATGACCGCGGGGCGAAGGTGATCGCCCGGGCGCTGAGGGACGCGGGCATGGAGGTAATATACACGGGTCTTAGGCAGACGCCTGAGCAGATCGTGGCAGCCGCCATCCAGGAGGACGTGGACGTGGTGGCCCTGTCGAGCCTTTCGGGTGCCCACGGCTACCTGTTCCCGAAAGTGGCCAAGCTGCTGAAGGAGAGGGGCATCGACGACGTGCTGGTGATAGGCGGCGGGGTGATACCTGAAGACGACTTCCCCGAGCTGAAGGCCGCCGGCATCGCCGAGGTGTTTACGCCGGGCACGTCCACAGCCGAGGTCATAGACTACATCCGGGAGCATATAAAGAGGTAGCTGCTGATGGCACTTGAGGACATTGTGAGGCGCGCCCTCGCCCGCGAGGTGAGGGCGGTCTCACGGTTGATATCCATCATCGAAGACCGGCTTGAGGGGTTCGAGAGGGCGTACGCAGAGATCTACCCGCACACCGGCCGGGCGCACATAATAGGGATCACGGGCCCGCCTGGGTCGGGAAAAAGCACGCTCGTGGATAAACTGGCCATGGAGTACCGCAAGAGGGGCCTCACCGTGGGCGTAGTGGCGGTTGACCCCACCAGCCCGTTCTCCGGCGGGGCGCTCCTGGGCGATCGGCTTCGGATGCAGCGGCACGTGCTTGATGACGGCGTGTTCATCCGGAGCATGGGCACCAGGGGTAGGCTGGGAGGCCTTTCCCGGGCCACCAGCGGGGCCGTGGACGTGCTGGATGCCGCCGGCTACGACGTGGTGCTCATCGAGACCGTGGGGGTGGGGCAGTCGGAGGTGGAGATAGCTTCCCTCGCCGACACCGTGGTGCTCATCCAGGTGCCGGGGCTTGGCGACGACATCCAGGTGATAAAGGCCGGCATCATGGAGATCGGCGACCTGTTCGTCGTCAACAAGAAAGACAGGCCCGGTGTGGAGCGGGTGATGGCCGAGATTCGCACTGCCCTCGAGCTCTCCGAGATGTCGTGTGTGGAAGGCTCATGGGTTCCGCCCATCCTGCTTACCATGGCCGAGACCGGCGAAGGGGTGGCGGAGGTGGTGGACGCCTGCGGCGAGCACCTCAAGCACCTGGGAGAAGAGGGATTGGCCGAACGCCGGTTGCGGCGGGCCAGAGCCGAGACTATGGAGATAGCGTCGCAGCGGATCTGGCAGGGCCTTTCAGAGCGTCCCGGCGCTTCGGAAGAGGCCCAGCGCTTGGCTGAAGCTGTGGCGGCGCGGAAGGCCGACCCTTACTCGGCGGCGGCGGCCCTGTACAGGCTGCTGGTTCAGTGAACTAGGGAGGTATAGTAAGATGATCACGAAGCTGGATCATATAGGCATCGCGGTGTCGAGCCTTGAGGAGGCATCGAAGACCTACCGCGATGTGCTTGGGCTGAAGGATCACGGGGTTGAGGTGGTTGAGGAGCAGAAGGTGAAGGTGGCGTTCTTCCCCGTGGGCGACACCGAGATCGAGCTCTTGGAGTCCACCGACCCTGAGGGGCCCATAGCCAAGTTCATCGAGAAGCGTGGCGAGGGCGTGCAGCACCTTGCCTTCAGAGTGGACAACATCGAGGCCGCCCTGGATGAGATGCGGACGAAGGGCATCAGGCTGATCGACGAGAAACCCAGGTACGGAGCGGGCGGCGCGAGGATAGCGTTCCTGCATCCCAAGTCCACTGGAGGCGTGCTCATAGAGCTCTGTGAAAGGGAGGGATAACCCAATGGCGGCGATCCGCAAGAGACTGGCGGTGGCCATGGCCCTGGCAGTTATGGCCGTGGCGCTGGTGGCGCCTGTTGCCTCCGCAGCTCCGGGCTCCATCAATTCGCTTGGTTGGGCGTTCTTCAAGGATGAGGAATTTGAAGATGCCCTGGCTGACAACGGTTACGAGCCCATGAAGGGCATGTTCCTGATGGGCGGCACTTTCCTCATGCCGGTATCGGACGAGTGGTCGGTGGGATTCGGGTATGCCGGCACCTGCGGGTGGAGCAAGTCAGAGGAACGCAGCGCATACCTGGAGACCGGTTACTTCGGTGTTGCGGCGGAATACGGCTTCCGGCTGGGCGACAAGACCACGATAGGTCTGGGAGGCGTGGCTGGACTGGGAGTTGCCAATCTCCGAACGAAACAGGGTATACTTGGAGGCTTCGAGGATCCGGTCGGAGGCGAGGGTGACAATCTGTTGGACGCCGCCAACGCCGCACAGGCTTGGAGGCCGTATCTGGTGGCGCAACCCACAGCCACGATCACCTTCTCAGCGTCCCCCCTGGTGGATGTGAGCATCTCGGGCGGCTACATACTGATGTGGAGCCCCATCGGATGGGTGGACGGATGGGCCTTCAAGGAGCATTTCGAGGGCCCCCTGAAGACCATGGCCATGCCTTTCGTACAGCTCGGCGTGGCGTTCAGCTTCGCATCCGCTGGCGGCACGGAAGTGTGGATTGAGGAGCAGCCGTAACTGCTATCTGGGGGAGGGACGGAGGAACGGACGGCGTCCGAAGTCCCTGAGAAGCGCAACGCGAAACACCCCGGCTCGCCGACGCGGGCCGGGGTGCTGTTGTTGGCGAAAGTTGGCCGCGGGACGCGAAGTGCACCCTAACCGCCGAACTTCGATAGCATCACACCTGCCGCAATAGCCGACCCGATGACGCCCGCTACGTTGGGGCCCATCGCGTGCATCAGCAGATAGTTGCCGGGCTTCTCTTCCTGGGCCACCACCTGAACCACCCTAGCCGCCATCGGCACCGCGGATACGCCGGCTGAACCGATGAGAGGGTTCACCTTGCCCTTGGTGAGCCAGCACATGAGGTTACCCAAGAGGACCCCGCCAGCGGTGCCACCTGCAAAGGCCACGAGGCCCAGCACGATGATACCTATGGTCTGCCACGTGAGGAACCTCTCCGCGCTGGCTGTTGCACCTACGGTTGTACCGAGGAAGATGGTGATGATGTTGATGAGCTCATTCTGGGCCGTCTTCGACAGCCTGTCCACCACGCCGGCTTCGCGGAGTAGGTTGCCCAGCATCAGCGCGCCTACGAGCGCTGCGGCCGAAGGAAGGAGAAGCCCCACGAACACCGTGCAGATGATGGGGAAGAGCACCTTCTCCAGCTTCGACACCGGCCTGAGCTGTTCCATCTTGATCTGCCTGTCGGCCTTCCGCGTAAGCGCCCTCATTATGGGCGGCTGGATTATCGGCACGAGGGCCATGTACGAGTACGCTGCGATGGCGATCGGACCCAGGAGTTCAGGCGCCAGCCTGCTGGTGACGTAGATGGCGGTGGGGCCGTCGGCGCCGCCGATTATCCCTATCGAACCCGCCTGCGCCGGCGTATAGCCGAGAAGCAGCGCTCCCATGAAGGTGATGAATATCCCAAACTGCGCCGCTGCGCCCAGGAGCAGGGTGGAGGGGTTGGCGATCAACGGACCGAAGTCGGTCATGGCTCCGACCCCCAGAAAGATGAGGGGAGGATATATGCCCAGCTTGACCCCTTGATAGAGGTAGTAGAGCAAGCCTCCTACTATCCCGTCCTTTGGGCCGTCCATCAGCCCTGCCAGGGGTAAGTTCGCCAGCAGCATCCCGAAAGCTATGGGCAGAAGCAGCAAAGGTTCGAACCCTCTGACTATAGCGAGATATATCAGCACGCACGAGATCCCCATCATGACCAGGTGCTGCCAAGTCATTGAGGCGAATCCCGTGGTCTGGATCAGGTCAGCAAGAGCTTCCAGCACACCTGGCACTCCTCTCTTGGCTTAAGCCGGGTCGATGGTGACTAGCAGGTCTCCAGTGTTCACAGAAGTGCCCTTGGAGACTGCTACCTCCTTCACTAGCCCAGACATGCCCGCAAAGATCTCGTTTTCCATCTTCATGGCCTCAAGCAGCATGACGACGGTGCGGGGCTCGACTTTGTCACCGGGTTTGACCTTGACATCTATGATGGTGCCGGGCATGGGCGCCGTGACGGCGTTCCCACCGGCTGAGCCTGCCGCTGGCTTCGGTGCGGGTGCTGCGGGTTTGGCTGCCGCGGGGCTTGCGGCTGGGGCTGCAGCTGGGGCCGGGGCCGGGGCTGCTGCGGCAGCGGGAACTGGGGCCGGGGCCGGAGCCTGGGCGGGAGCTGCAGGTTGCGAAAGGATGGTCGTAGGTGTGGATCCGATCTCTTCGACCTCTACCTCATAGACGTTCCCGTTAACGACCACGCGAAACTTCCTCACTTGAACAGTCCTCCTCCGAATGCGTATGAGCCGGTATATCCGGCATATCCGGTATATTGTTTATGGCTTCGAGTTCGGTCACATGCCGCGGCTCTTGCCGGCTATGACTTCCTGCCTGGCTGTCATCAGTTCGTATCTGCCGGCAAGTCCCCATAGGTTCGGCAAAGCTGTTGAGGCTGGGCTGACCTTGCGGACCGCGCCGATGGAAGCGCCCCGTGCGCCTTCCGAAGCGAGCAGGGCCAGCACCGCCCCGATGGCGGCCACTTCCTCATCGGTTCGTGCGCCAGACGCCGCCGCCATCGCCGCAGCTGCGGCGGCAGCTACAGCTTCCTCAGCGTTCGCCTGCGGGGCGGCCTGACGGGCTTCGACTCGAGGAGCGGCGGCACCGCCTTCACTTGGGGAAGATTCCCTGCGTGCGGTGACGGTCGCCATGGCCCTTATGATGAACTGAAGCGCAGCCAGCCCCACGAACGTGACCAGCATGCCCACCAGCAGAGTCTGTATTCCAACGTATAGACTTCCACCTAGAGTCATCGCGCTACCCCCATCGTCACACCGGGATGTTCCCGTGCTTCTTGGCCGGACGCGCCTCTCGCTTCGAGGCCAGCATGTCCAGGGCTTCCGCGATCCTGGCCCTGGTTTCGGCGGGGTCTATGACGTCGTCGATGAAGCCGCGGGCTGCCGCAACATAGGGGTTGGCGAACTTGTCGCGGTATTCCTGAATCTTCTCGCGCCTTGCGGCGGCGGGATCCGACGCCTCCTGGATCTCCTTGCGGAAGATGATGTTCGCCGCCCCGTCAGGTCCCATCACCGCGATCTCGGCGTTCGGCCATGCGAACACCGTGTCGGCTCCAAGGTCGCGCGAGCACATGGCCAGGTAGGCTCCACCGTAGGCCTTGCGCACTATGACGGTGACCTTGGGCACAGTCGCCTCGGAGTAGGCGTACAGCATCTTCGCGCCGTGACGGATGATGCCGCCGGTCTCCTGGTTGACGCCAGGCAGGAACCCGGGCACGTCCACCAGGTTAAGCACGGGCACGTTGAAGGCGTCGCAGAACCTGATGAACCTGGCGGCTTTGTCGGAGGCGTTGATGTCGAGGCAACCTGCGGCTACTCCGGGCTGGTTGGCGATGATGCCTATGGTCTTGCCCTCTATGCGACCAAAGCCTACGATGATGTTCATCGCGTAGTGGGCGTGTACCTCTAAGAAGTCAGCGTTGTCAACGATCCTTGCGATGACATCGTGCATGTCGTAGGCCCGGTTAGGTTCCGATGGGACGACACTGCGCAACGCTTCGTCGATGATGCGGGGGGCGTTGTAGTCGATGGCAGGTGGATCCGACAGGTTGTTCGACGGCAGGAGCGACACGAGCTTCCGGATGGCTGCGAGGCACTGCTCCTCGGTGTCGTACATGAAGTGCGCCACGCCGCTTACACGGTTGTGGGTGGCCGCTCCCCCTAGATCCTCAGCCGACACCTCTTCGCCGGTGACTGCCTTGATCACCTGCGGCCCGGTGATGAACATGTTGGCGCCCTGCACCATGAAGACGAAGTCGGTCAGCGCAGGCGAGTAGACGGCGCCACCTGCACACGGCCCCATTATCACGGAGATCTGGGGTATTACGCCCGATGCGATGGTGTTCCGGTAGAATATCTGCCCGTAGCCTGACAGGGCGTCCACGCCCTCCTGGATGCGAGCTCCACCGGAGTCATTGATGCCGATGAGCGGGGCTCCTACCTTCACCGCGAGATCCATGACCTTGCAGATCTTCTTGGCGTGCATCTCGCCTAAGGATCCGCCCATCACCGTGAAATCCTGTGCGAACACGAACACTTTCCGTCCATCGATGTTGCCGTAACCGGTCACAACGCCTTCGTCTGGAAGCTCCCTGTCTGCCATGCCGAAGTCGTGGCACCGATGCTCAACGAACGCATCGAGCTCGGTGAAGGTACCGGGATCCAGCAGCTTCTCCAGCCGTTCGCGGGCGGTCATCTTGCCCTGCGAGTGCTGTTTCTCGATGGCCTTTGGGCCGCCTCCCTGTAATACTTTCTGCCTGCGGGCCGAGAGATCAGCTAGAACGTCGGTTTCGCCCACACACATTCACCTCGCATGCATTGTCCTGTCAGGCGTATGCGGGACAGTGCACCTGTCAACGCCTGCCTGCGGCATGACCAGATCGCCACCAGCACCATGGTGCCGATTGCATACCGACCCTATTATACACTTGATTCGCGAGGTAGGCCAGAAAAGGCAGCGAAGTCCCGAGTACAGTCGCCCAAAGCCCACAGCCCAAGGCAAGACTACAACAAAATGGCAGCCAAGGCCGATATCAAAGCGATGCTTACGATGCCCGTGATGAGCGTGCCTATGGTCTGGAGCCGGTAGGCGATGCTTACGCCCATCTCAGAGAACTGGCTTACCACCCAGAAATAGGAATCGTTTGCATGGCTCACCACCATGGATCCGGCGCCGATGGCCACGGTGGCCAGGGCCCTTCCTGCGGTGGAGTCAAGCCCCAGGCCCGCCAGGAGGGGAGCGACGATGGCCGAGGTGGTTATCAGCGCCACCGTGGACGAACCCTGGGCGGTCTTGATGGCGGCCGCCACTATGAAGGGCAGAAAGATCCCCAAGCGGTACTGGGCCAGCGTCGCTCCCAGGTAGTCAGCTATCCCAGTGGCCTTCAACACGGCCCCCAGGGAGCCACCGGCGGCGGTAATCACCAGGATCACTGCGGACTGCGTTATGCCTTCAGCGACCCAATCTCCGTATACTTCGGCGTTGACTTCGGGAGCTAGCCTCATCGCGAAGAAGACCCCCAGGAGCAGCGCGAAGATGGGGTGGCCCGCGAACACCAGCACGTTCCGGAGCGGCCCTGTGCCGAATGGCGCCGTTTCGAACATCGCCACAGACCTGAGGGCTATCAGTAGTATCGGCGCCACCAGAGGCAGGAAGGAGCCGAAGGTGCTGGGCAGCCTGCCGAACCTGGACATGAGCTCTTCGTACGTCACGACGTTGGCCGGCCTGATATCGAACCTCGATCCAGCCCTCATGGCGTAAATCCAGCCGGCAAGTGTCGCGGGTAGCGACACGATGAGCCCCATCAGGATCACCATGCCCAGGTCGGCGCCGAGGTTGCCGGCTGCTGCGATGGGGCCGGGGGTGGGTGGAACCATGGTATGGGTGGCGTAAAGCCCCATGGAGAGCGCCGTGCCCATCACCCCCAGCGATATCCCTGAAGACTGGGCCAGCGCCTTGTTCAGTGGCGACAGGATCACGAAGCCCGAGTCGCAGAAGACAGGTATAGACACTATGTAACCTGCAAGGCTCATGGCCAACGGAGCCCTGTTCCTGCCCACCAGACTCAGCATGGTACGGGCCAGAACGAGTGCGCCGCCGGTCTTCTCAAGTATGGTGCCGATGATGGTGCCTGCCACGATCACTATCCCGATGCTGGTGAGCGTTGAGCCGAACCCCGACGCTATGACGTCTAGCAGTCCCGGCACGGCGTTGCCCTGAGCGTCCACACTGGGAATGGGCGGAGGGGTTCGCGCGAGCAACCCCACGAACAGGGCGGCCAGTAGCAACACGAGGAAGGCGTTCATCCGGACCTTTCCGGTCATGTAGACGATGAACGCTATGGCAGCAACCAGCAGAACCAGGAGAAATGGGCCTGAGGCCATCGTTTGACCCTCCCATGCAAGGCATATTCTGAGTGGCGCAAGCAGGAACGGTGAGCCCACTCTAGTATTGAATGTATTATTCCCATTTCGGCACGTAAGCGGACTTACGGCTGCATGTTTGAGGAGGACCGGCGGCATGACCAGGATAGAGCTGAGGAGCGATACGTTCACTCTGCCCACCGAAGAGATGCGCAGAGCCATGTACGAGGCTGAGGTCGGAGACGACGTGTGGGGCGAGGATCCCACCGTGGCCCGACTGGAGGCTCTGGCCGCCACGATCATCGGCAAGGAGGCGGCCCTTTTCGTTCCTTCCGGTACCATGGGCAACCTCCTGGCGGTGATGACGCACTGCCACAGGGGCGACGAAGTGGTGATGGAGTCGGAATGTCACATCTACTATTACGAGGCCGGCGGGATGTCGGCGGTGGCGGGCGTCATCCCGCGTCTGGTGAAGGGCAAGAACGGCGTGCTTGATCCCGACGACGTGCGTCGGGCCATACGTGAGCCCAACATCCACTACGCTCCGCCGACGCTGCTCACCCTAGAGAACACCCACAACAGGGGAGGAGGAACCGTCACCGACCTTGGGACCATGGCGGCCCTTGCCTCGGTCGCCCGCGAGCGTGGGATGAAGGTGCACATGGACGGCGCAAGGGTGTTCCACGCCGCGCATTACCTGAAGGTGCCGGTCACGCAGATCACCAAGCACGTGGATTCGGTGATGTTCTGCCTGTCCAAGGGGCTTTCGGCGCCGGTCGGCTCGATGCTGGCGGGCGATGCCGAGTTCGTGGAGCGGGCGCGACGGAACAGGAAGATGCTGGGCGGCGGGATGAGACAGGCCGGAGTGCTGGCCGCTGCCGGCATAGTGGCGCTGGAAAAAATGGTGGACCGCCTCGTGGAGGACCACGCCACGGCGAGGTGCCTGGCGGAGGGGCTGAGCCAGATCGATGGCGTTGCGGTGGACATGGACACTGTACAGACCAACATAGTGAGCTTCGACATCGCCGGGCTGGGCATGACCGCATCGGAGTTCGCCAGGGCCATGGCGGAGAGGGGCGTGATGTTCAGCACCAGGCCGCCCTACGGGATCAGAGCGGTCACCCACCGACACGTGACCATGGCAGACATCCACCGGGCGCTGGAGGCTGTCAGGGAGTTGGCGGCTCAACCCAGGTAGACCACGCGCCGCGGGATATCGTGGGCAGCGTGGGGATGGGCTTGAGCGTGTCGATATCGATGGCCAGTTTCAGCATCCTCATCAGCTCCTGAAAGCTGGGGTAGCTTCTGGTGATCGAGTACGTGACGGAGCCCAACTCTCCCCGCGCCGTCAACCTGTCGACCCGGGCGACCCGGTTGACCCGGTAGACCGCGGGGTTGGGCGTGCCACCCAGTTCCATGGCATCGAAGTACGCCAGGGCGGCCTGGTACTCGTCGTCGGAGTCGTCCTCGGTGACGTACAGGATCGCGGGAAGCTGCGCAAGCTCGTCAAGCCCGTGGCCGGTGGCGTCCAGGGTGGCCCTGCTCACCACCACCATGGGCGTCAGCTTGTTGAGGAGCGGCACCCCCAGGGCGTGCTGCAGGGGGCGCGAGCCGCCACTGTCGCCGCCACGGCCACCGTCACTGCCACCGGCGGCGCCGGCTCTGGCGCCCGCTCCGCGGCTGACCTCAAGGTCAACCCAGAGCCGGTTCTCTCCGGGGATGGGCTGGCGCACGAGCTCGGCGAAGTGCCACCCGCCGGCATCCAGCGCAGGGCCGACGGCCTGGGGTATGAGGGTCCGGATCAGGAAGTCGCAGGTGATCATCTGCGCTGCGTGAGCGGGCAAGAAGTGAGAGCTGTCGCACCATACCTGCGTGGCCTGGGAGTAGGAGCGGAAGTGATCCAGGGCCTCCTGGTAGTGCATGAGCTCGTCCGCGGTGGCGTTCAACATGAACACGGGCCGCGGATGGTCGTCTGGGAGCCGCGCCGGCTCCACGGGCGCCATGACCTCGCCGTAGTCTCCCCAGCCGACCAGGTCGGAAACAAACACCTGCCTGGCCAGCTCCAGGGGCTTGAAGGTGCCGGAACGGACGACGCCTGCCAGGCCTGACCCAGTGGCTATCAGCGCGGCCGACGCCAGCCTGGTGTCCATCTTGAAGCAGATGCTCGACACGATGCCGCCGAGGCTGGCGCCGGCAATGGATATCCTCGCATGGTCCACTTCCTGACGGGTAGCCAACCAATCGAGGGCGCGGCGGGCCTCCACCACGGCGCGGCGGACGTTGTCACGCACCCTCTCGGGGCCGCCCATCACGAACGCTGTGCCGTCCAGCATGGGCACGTTCGGCGTTATGGAGCGGCGGTGGTGGTACGGCAGGCTCTGAAGCAGCACCGCTAGGCCGTGCTTGGCGAAGTGGGCGGCCATGGGCAGGAACTGCTCTTCCGTCACGAACGCGGCGTGGAGCGCCAGCACGCACGGGACTGGCTCTGAACGCGCGCTCAGCGGCACGAGATAGTGGGCGTACACAGTCTCGCCTTCGCATTGGAACGAGACCTCGTAATGATCGAACCACTCGTTGCTGTCTAGGAGGCGCACTTCGTCGTCGAGGGGCGCGGCAGCGTCGTACGTGTAGAACTTGCTCAGGGCTGAGCGGGGAAGGTAGCCGTCTACATGGGGCGAAATAAATAGAGGAGGGAGCGCGCCTGTCGCCGACGCGGGCGACGCCGCGGCCACCGGCACAGACTCGCCGGTGCACATGAACAGGAAAGCCATGGCGGCGACGATGAGCCGGATATGCGCCGCCTGCGAATGCCGCTTCATCGTGGTGGCCCCTCCCAAGCAGGGTTCTGTCGACATCATATCGCATTTTGTGGTACTGTGGAGTGGATAGCGCTTCAGCGCGGAGCGCGCAGCGCGACCGCAACTTCTGGTTTCGGGAGTGAACGCAGTGGAGAAGCCGGGGCAGCCCGGAACGGTCGCCGAAGGCCAGGTGCAGCACATGTTCCATGCGGACGACAAGAGGGCCGTTATAATGGAGGCCGCCCTCGGGGTGTTTGCGTCGAGGGGGTTCCATACGTCCACTGTGGACCAGGTGGCTGAGGCTGCCGGTGTCGCCAAGGGCACCATCTACCTGTACTTCAAGAGCAAGAACGAGCTTCTGGACCAGCTGGTGGAGGGCAGGATCGCGCGCCTTGCGGGCATGGTCAGGCAGGCGGCGGCGGGCGCACCCGACGCCTGTTCCAAGCTGAGGAGGATCGTTGCCGCGCACTTCGATTTCTACAGCACCGAGCGGAGATTCATGCAGCTGATGGCAGGGCAGATTGGCACGCTGTCCCCTCGGTTCAGCGCCACCGTGTTGGACGGCACCCGCACGCTCACGGCGATGGTGCAGGACGTGTTGGCGCAGGGGATCGAGGAAGGAAGCATCGTCCCGGCGGCCGACGCAGGCACGATGGCCTTCGCCCTCATGGGGATGGTGCATGCCGTCGCCTACAGGTGGCTGATGAGCGACACGCCTCAGCCGCCGGAGGAGATCGCCGCCGACGTATACGCGATGTTCGCATCAGGGTTGCAGGCTGCGGGGCACGGGGCGACGCACCGGGCGGCGCATGAGCCGCATTGACGCTGTCCGCAGCTGCCAGCTGCTGGCCCCAACTTCCGGCCCTACCTGCCAGCGGCCAGCGGCCGGTCCCAGATGCCAGCTGCCAGTGGCCAGTAGCACACTGAACTACCTATGTGCTATCATTAATTAGCAGGGATTGTCGAGAACGGCATATCGCAAGGACGGAGATTTGGAGAGAGTCCTGCCGCCGACGGCACGCCACAGAGAGCCTGGAGCCTGTGTCGCCGGTGGGAGGGCTTTACTTTATGCCAGCATGGGGTGGTATTGAGTACTCTGGAAGGAATGCGTAGGTGCGGGGATGCAGAAGTACGTGTTAGCCCTTGACCAGGGCACCACCAGCTCGCGGGCGGTTCTCATCGATCGGCAGGGAAACCTGCTGCACATGGACGGCTCGGAGTTCACGCAGATCTACCCAAGGCCGGGCTGGGTGGAGCACGATCCCATGGAGATCTGGCAGACTCAGCTTGACGCGGTGCGCGGGGTGATGCGAAGGGCCGGGGCGTCGGCAGGCGATATCGCCGCCATCGGCATCACCAACCAGCGCGAGACCACCATCCTCTGGGATAGGCGCACCGGAAAGCCCGTGGCCAACGCCATCGTGTGGCAGTGCCGGCGCACGGCGGAAACCTGCGACCGGCTGCGCGCCGAGGGGCACGCCGAAGCCATCACGGAACGCACCGGTCTGGTGGTGGACGCCTACTTCTCAGGCACGAAGGTGAAGTGGCTGCTTGACAGCGTGCCAGGCCTGCGGGAGGCGGCGTGCCGCGGCGACGTGCTGTTCGGCACGGTTGACTCGTGGCTGGTGTGGAACTTAACTGGCGGACGGGTGCACGCCACCGACGTGAGCAACGCGTCGCGCACCATGCTCTTCAACATCCACACCCTTGACTGGGACGACCACATCCTCAAGCTGCTGGACATACCCCGTGAGATGCTGCCGAAGGTGGTCGCGTCCAGCGGGGTGCTGGGCTACACCGACCCGGACCTCCTGGGCGGGGAGATCCCCATCGCGGGGATGGCCGGCGACCAGCAGGCTGCGCTCTTCGGCCAGGCGTGCTTCACCCCCGGCATGGTGAAGAACACGTACGGAACAGGCTGTTTCATGCTGATGAACACAGGCACCCAGCCGGTGAGGTCGCGTAGCAACCTCTTGACCACCATCGCGTGGCAGATAGGCGACGTGGTGGAGTACGGCCTGGAGGGCAGCGTGTTCATAGCGGGTGCAGTGGTTCAGTGGCTGCGGGACGGGCTGAGGATCATCCAAAGCTCCGCGCAAAGTGAGGAGCTGGCCACCAGCGTACCCGACACCGGCGGCGTGTACCTGGTGCCGGCTTTCACCGGGCTGGGGGCGCCGTACTGGGACGCCTACGCCCGCGGCACCGTGGTGGGGCTGACGCGCGGCACCACGCGCGAGCACATCGTGCGCGCCGCCCTGGAGAGCATAGCCTACCAAACCCGGGACGTGGTGGACGCCATGTGCGCCGACAGCGGCATCACCCTCTCGGAGCTGCGTGTCGACGGCGGAGCGACTCAGAACAACTTCCTCATGCAGTTCCAGGCCGACATCCTGGGGGCCACCGTGCGCAGGTCGGCCGTGGTTCAGACCACTGCCCTGGGCGCCGGCTACCTGGCCGGGCTGGGCGTGGGCCTATGGAGCAGCAAGGAGGAGCTGGCAGCCAACTGGAAACATGATGGAGAGTTCGCGCCAACCATGGCCGAAGGTGAGCGCAGCCGGCTGTATGCGGGCTGGGGCAGGGCAGTCAAGCGCGCGGCGGCCTGGGTGGAAAGCTAGAACGACAGGGAGGAAGGGCTGAATTGACGGCCTACGAGCATAATGCCGATGTAGTCGTGATAGGGGCCGGCGTCGTGGGCAACGCGATTGCCAGGGAGCTGGCGCGCTACGACGTCAGCGTGGTGCTGCTGGAACGCGAGGCTGACGTGGCCTGGGGCACCACCAAGGCCAACACCGCCCTGGTGCACGCTGGCTATGACGCCGAGCCAGGCACCAACAAGGCCCGGTTCAACGTGACCGGGAACGCCATGTACCCCAGGATCTGCGCCGAGCTGGGGGTGCAGTTCCAGAACACCGGGTCGCTGGTGGTGGCCACATCGCCCGACCAAGTAGACCACCTGCGCGAGCTCCTGGAGCGCGGCAGGGCCAACGGAGTGCCGGGGCTTGAGATAATCGGGCGAGAGCGCATTGTGGAGCTTGAGCCCAACATCTCCCCTGAGGCAATCGCGGCGCTGTGGGCCCCCACGGCGGGGATCACCGGGCCTTGGGAGCTGGCCATCGCCTACGCCGAAAACGCCGTGGAGAACGGCGTAAAGCTGATGCTCTCGTCGCCGGTCACCGCCATCGACGTGGAGGGCGGCCGCGCCGTGCGCGTGCACACCCCCGGCGCCTCGATCGCTGCCAGGTTCGTGGTGAACGCAGCCGGCCTGTTTGCGGACGAGGTGGCGCGCATGGTGGGCCAGACCGACTTCGAGATAGTACCCAGGAAGGGCGAGTATTACCTGCTGGACAAGAGGGCCGGGCACCTGGCGCGACGGCCGCTGTTTCCCGTGCCGACGGCGCACTCCAAGGGCATCGTCGTCACTCCCACTGTAGACGGCAACCTTCTCGTGGGGCCCAACTCGTACATCGTCGACTCCAAGGCCGACCTCGACACCACCGGCTGCGGCCTGGACGAGGTGCTGGCAGGCGCTGGCAGGCTCGTGCCGGGCATCCCCGTGCGAGACAACATCACCAACTTCGCCGGTCTCAGGGCGACCGCAAGCCCTGGCAACGACTTCGTGATCGGTCCGGCCCCCGGCGTGCCGAACTTCATCAACGCAGCGGGGATCCAGTCTCCAGGTTTGACGGCGGCGCCTGCCATCGCGCTGGAGATAGTGCGGCTCCTGGGGGAGGCGGGACTGGCGCTGGCGCCGAAGGCCGACTTCAACCCGATCCGCCCGCGGCCGGCAAGGTTCGCCGAGATGACTGACGACGAGCGGGCGGAGGCGGCGGCGTGCGACCCCAGGTGGGGCCACATCGTGTGCCGGTGCGAGAGCGTGACCGAGGGCGAGATCGTGGAGGCGCTGCACCGCAGCGTGCCCTGCACCACCGTGGACGGCGTGAAGTTCCGCACCAGGGCCGGGTCAGGGCGATGCCAGGGCGGCTTCTGCGGGCCCCGGGTGGTGGCCATCATCTCAAGGGAGCTGGGCATTCCGGCGGACGAGGTCACGAAGAAGGGCGGGGCTTCCAGGATATTGGTTGGCCCCTCGAAGCAGGGGAACTGGCAGTGCGAATACGGTGAGTGCGGCGAATGCAGCGGGCCTGGCGCAAGTGGAGCCCGCGGGCGCGGTGAGGAGGCTGGGGCACATGCGTAAGATCGAGTGCGACGTGGCGGTGATCGGAGCCGGTCCGGCAGGCCTTGCGGCTGCGGCGAGGGCCAGGGAGCGAGGCGCCGGGCGGGTGCTGCTCATGGACAGGGACCGCGAGCTCGGCGGCATCCTCAACCAGTGCATACACAACGGCTTCGGGCTTCAGCTGCTCTCCCGGGAGATGAGTGGTCCAGAGTATGCGGAGTACTTCATAAACGAGGCGAAGAAGGCCGACGTCGAGACGATGCTCAACACCATGGTGCTCAGCATCGGCGCCGACCGAAGGATACACGCGATCAACCAGTATGAGGGGCTGATGGAGATCCAGCCGAAGGCCATCGTGTTGGCCATGGGCGCCAGGGAGCGGAACCGCGGCGGAGTGGTGATCCCGGGGGCGCGGCCGGCAGGGGTGTTCACCGCGGGCGCGGCGCAGCGGTACATCAACATGGAAGGCTACATGCCGGGGCGGCGCGTTGTGGTGCTGGGCTCGGGCGACATCGGCCTGATCATGGCCAGGCGTATGACCTGGGAGGGAGCTAAGGTCGAGGCGGTGCTGGAGATCCTGCCATTCCCGTCGGGGCTCACCCGAAACATCGTGCAGTGCCTGGAGGACCAGGGCATACCGCTGTACCTCGGCCATACGGTGATCAAGATCCACGGCAACGAGCGGGTGGAGGGCGTCACCGTGGCCAAGGTGGGAAGCGACTTCAGGCCGATAGCCGGCACCGAATGGGATATCCAGTGCGACACGCTGCTCTTGTCGGTGGGACTCATACCCGAGAACGAGCTGACGCTGGATGCCGGCGGGCAGCTTGATCCCGTTACCAACGGGCCTGTGGTGGACGACGAGATGTGCACCAGCATCCCCGGCGTGTTCGCCTGCGGAAACGTGGTGCACATCCACGACCTGGTGGACAACGTCACCCGCGAGGCGTGGGCCGCCGGCGAGGGGGCGGCGAGGTTCGTAGCGGGCCAGCAGCCGTCGGGCCACGTGATACCCACGGCGGCGGGCGAGGGGATCCGCTATGTGGTGCCACAGAAGGTGCATGCAGAGAACCTGGCCACGAGGGACGTGCGGCTCTCCATGCGGGTCAAGGCGCCTGCGGAGTGGGTTCGCGTCGAGGCCGTGCTCGGCGGCGAAGTGGTGTTCAGTAAGGCGGAGCGCGTGGTGCGTCCGGCGGAGATGGTGTCGCTGACCATACCCAAGGGCCGGGTTGCGCCGGAGCTGATCGAAAGGGTTGTGTCGGCAGTGGACGGCGGGGCTGACGACGACGCTGCTAAGCTGGTTGTGAGGATTGCGAAGCGCGAGTCGTCCTCGGAGGGAGGAATCCGTGCATGAGCACAGAAACGCGTGAACTGACGTGCATCGTGTGCCCGGTGGGCTGCAGGCTCAGAGCCGTGCTGGAAGACGGCCAGGTGGTGTCGGTTGAGGGCAACACCTGCAAGCGCGGAGCCCAGTACGCCCTGGACGAGCTGTGCGCACCCAAGCGGACGGTAACGACCACGGTGCGGGTGGTCGGCGGGTTCCTGCCGCTGGTGCCGGTGAGGACCGCTGCCCCGGTTCCCAAAGAGAGGATCGCCGAGGTACTGGAGGCAGCGCGCCAGGTGTGTCTCGAGGCGCCGGTTGAGTCGGGCCAGATAGTGATAGCCGACGTCGCGGGAACCGGGGTCGACCTGATCGCGTCGCGGTCCATGCCGGTGGCCGCCAGCGGGCAGCACTGACACAGATATGAGGTGTGGGCGCCCCTGGGGTACTCCAGGGAGACCTTTGGGACGTGCCAGGCAAGCCCGGATGTAACCCGGGTGCACCAGGGGACACCCGTAGACACCCTGGGGAGGATTGGTGGCGCCCGGCGGAGGTGAGGTGCTTGAGCGGACGCGTGACGACACTGCTGGTGCGCGCCTTGTTGGTGGCGCTGGTCTTGGCGCCGGCTGTTGCTGTGGCGGCAGGCGGCGTGCCGGAGGTTGCCGAGAGCGAGAGGCTCATGGCTGACCTCACCGCTGTGCTGGAAGAGTCGGATGATGCCGAGATGCTCCTGCAAGCGTTGACGCAGCTTAGGGACATGTACTGGGAGCCGGCGCTGTCCGCTGTCAGGAAGCTGTCTGTGGCCCATGAAGACCCCCAGGTCAGGCGGGAAGCCGTGAGGTTTCTGGGATGGTACGGCGCGAAGCGCGACTGGGAGTTGATCATCCTCGGCCTCTACTCCGCAGACCAGGACGACGTCATCGCTTCTATCCAGGCAGTCGCCGATTTCGGCGAGGAGCGCGGGCTCACTTACCTTGAGGACCTGACGTTGGACCCCCGGCCGGCTGTGCGCGAGGCTGCGGAGCGAGGGCTTCGGGAGCTCACATGGTTCCTTGAGGCGATTGAGGCGCTTGAGGTGATTGAGACGCTCGCAGACGCCGTGGAGACTGATGCGGCCGAGGCGATAGCTCGGGGCAAGGAGTTGCTGGTGTCGCTGCGTGAATGGATATGGCGTGAGGGCCCATGGGATCACGGCCGGACAGCGGAGGCGCTTCAGTGGGTGCCCGGGCTGACGGAAGCTGACATCCCGAGACTACGAGGGCTTCTGATGTCGGTGAAGGCCAGTGGTCTCGACGATGCCGAGGCTAGGACAGAGTCGCTGGGGACGGTCATCAGGCTCGTGGTGCGCCGGTCAGTCGAAGCAGGAGGCACTTGAACGACGTGCTGATGGAGTGCCGCCGTGAGCGGCCTTGACCTTGAGCCTTGACGTCGCTCGGAGACGATGAACGATCCGAGAGATGGCTGGGTACTGGATAGATGAGCCGACTGTGTCGGAAACCCCGGCACTGCCGGCTCTTTCGTTAGCATGCGCCTCGCCGCGGGTTGTGTGGTGTCGACCCGTGAGCGCCGCAGCGGGCGTGACCGTGAGCAGTTGCACTTGGTTCCGGTTGGGCCGTTCCACATCGGTACGGAATACGTTAGAGTCACGCCCGCACGAAAGACCTCCGCGCCCTGGCTGGCCAGACCGACCCATGGATAGGTCGGTCTTGCTGGAAAGCGTCAGATCATCCCTTCATTCCCCGGATGCAGGTTCGAGGGGCTACGGCGGGGCCAAGCTAGGGCGCGCGGCGCGGGTGGGGGGCGCGGGTGCGGAGGCGCCGGGAGGATCTCGCCCTCCGAAATCCCCCAAGTAGAGGATTTGCCCCTGCTACCGTCACTAGCGCCAACCATGAGGTTAGGCGCCCGCATGGACACGCATGCGTATGATCTGCAGCTGCGGACTTGCTGAACCGCGATGGCGTGAAGTCAAGAGGCAGTTGCAGCTTCCACACCGCCACTACTGAGATCCGCGGGTCAGAGGATGTCGCCGACCGGACTCCTACAACCTGAGAAATAGCCCCCACACCATGAGCGTCAAGTTAACACAAGCGAGCCTCCGCCAAGCCAGCGCGGAGGCTCTCTCGTGTTGATTTGACGCTTACCGCGAAACCGACACACCGGTGGGTCACCCCCCGTGCCTTTCCGACCGTCACGGTGAAGTTCGTTCCGGTTTGCTTCGCGCAAACCGGAACCGGATGCAGATGAACGAATGGAAACCACCGCTGAGGCGTGCCTCAGGCCCCGAGGCACCCCGACGCACCTGCACCGCCGTGCCTCGGCCTGCCCATTGGCTGTTGACACGGTTCCGCAGGCTGAATATACTCAGAGTGTCGATTAAACGGACGCTTAATCGTTGCTCGCGTGGATTAGGACGGTGCAGAGAGACCGGTGAGAGCTTCACGGCACAGAAGCGGGGGCACCGAGAGGTGAGGCAATGCCTGTGCACTCCAGGAAGATAAGAGAACCTTGAGAGGTGGAGATGCCCATGAACCCCGATCCCAGCGTCGGCAGGGTGTCGAGAGTGTTTCGCGTGTTGGGCGATGAGACGCGCTGCACCATCGTGTACATGCTGGCTACGGCGGAGCGGTGCACGTGCGAGCTGGCGCAGGCGCTGGGCATCACCATGCCTGCGGTGTCGCACCATCTCCGTATCCTGAAGCAGGCCAGGCTCGTCGATACCCGGCAGGAAGGCAAGCACGTCTACTACCGCTTAGCCGACGAGCACGTTGAAGCGCTCCTCGCCATCGCGCGCGAGCATGAGCTGGAACTGACTGAGTAAGAAGGTAGCAGGTGATTGGCGCTTGAGCCAGCGCAAGTGCAGCATAGAACACGTGGACAAGTGCGAAGATTACAGCAACTCCGCGGGCCACGTCTCCGACTGCGGATGCTGCCGCCATGACCACTCCTGCCGGGAGGATCATCACGACGGGCGCGCCAGCATCTCGGAGATACTAGCCGGTGCCGTGCTGTTCGCCGCCGGACTGGCGGTGAACTGGCTGCTGCCTGTCGCCTCGGCGGGAGGGAGCACGCTGGCAACGTCGCTGTATCTCGCAGCGTATGTCGTCTCAGGCTGGCGAGTGCTCTTCACGGCCGCGTCAAACATCAGGCGAGGTCGGGTGTTCGACGAGAACTCCCTGATGGCGCTGGCGTCGATAGGCGCGGTAGCCATAGCCGAGTACCCTGAGGCGGTGGCTGTGATGCTGTTCTACTCCGTGGGCGAGAGACTGCAGCACTCGGCCGTGGCTCGGTCGCGCCGTTCCATAGAGGAGCTGATAAGCATCAGGCCCGACCGAGCATGGGTATTCCGACGCGGGACGGAGCCTGTGGAGGTGACCCCTGACGAAGTTATGCCAGGGGAAGAGTTGCGGGTTCGCCCGGGCGAGCGGGTACCGCTGGACGGGGTTATCGTCGACGGCCAGACGACCGTCGACACATCAGCGCTCACCGGTGAAAGCATGCCCCGGGTCTTGGAAGTTGGGGACAAGGTCAGCGCCGGAGTGATCAACCTCAGTGCCACCGTGCGGGTGTTGGTGGAGAAGAGCTATTCGGAATCTACAGTATCCAGAATACTCAGCCTTGTTCAACAAGCTTCCGAAAGAAAGGCCCACACCGAGCAGTTCATATCCAAGTTCGCCAGGTACTACACGCCGGCTGTCGTAGGGGTTGCAGCCGCGGTGGCCATGGTGCCGCCTTTGGTGATGGAGGGCCAAAGCTTCATCGAGTGGCTCCACCGAGCCCTCACCATCCTCGTGATATCATGCCCCTGTGCGTTGGTGTTGTCCGTGCCGCTGAGTTACTTCGCAGGCATCGGAGGCGCCAGCAGGAGAGGCGTGTTGGTCAAGGGCGCCAACTACCTCGAGGCACTCAACGATGTTGGCACCGTGGTGTTCGACAAGACCGGCACCCTGACGCAGGGCTCCTTCTCCGTTGTGGAGGTGGTGGGCAGCAATGGCTTCACCGAGCACGACGTGATGGACCTGGCGGCCCACGCGGGGTCGCAGTCTAACCATCCGCTGTCAGCGTCCATACGCAAGGCCTACACTGACAAGCACGTGCTGGATACAGGGCGTGTGCAGCACGTTCAGGAGATATCCGGTATGGGAGTCAGCGCCCTTGTAGACGGAAAGCCCGTGATAGCTGGAAACGACCGTCTGCTCCACCGCGAGAACGTGGCCCACGACGCGTGTGTCACAGACGGAACCGTGGTGAACGTCGCCCGCGACCGAGTTCTGGCCGGAAGGATCCGCCTTGCCGACAAGGTGAAGCCCCGCGCTGGTCAGGCTGTGTCGAGGCTCAAGGCCGCCGGGGTTCACACCATGGTGATGCTCACGGGTGACACCCATGGCGTTGCGGCTGACGTTGCCAGGGATGTGGGGATAGATCAGTTCCATGCCGGCCTTCTTCCGCAGGAGAAGGTGAAGGTGTTGGAGAACATCATCAACCAGCAACGGGCCAAGCCGGCGGCGGGTGCGCCGGACGGGCGCCGCGCCAGGCGGCTCGTGGCCTTCGCCGGTGACGGCATCAACGATGCGCCTGCCCTCGTGCGGGCCGACGTCGGCATAGCCATGGGAGCCCTGGGTTCCGATGCCGCGATTGAAGCCGCCGACGTCGTGGTGATGGACGACGATCCATCCCGGATAGCCGACGCCATAGAGGTTGCGCGTCGGACCAGGCGCATCGTGGTACAGAACATTGCCTTGGCCCTGGGGGTCAAAGCAGTCGTACTCACCCTCGGAGCGCTGGGCCGGGCCACGATGTGGTCCGCGGTCTTTGCCGACGTAGGTGTCGCCATACTGGCTGTGGCCAACTCCATGAGGGCTTACGGCCTAAGGGGGACGACAGCAAGTTGAGAATAGGCGCATCAGTCCTGCTGTTCGAGCAGACGCACATCGTGGATTCGGTACGAGCCCTTGCTGATCTGGGGTACAAGCACATCGAGCTGTGCTGCGAGAGCCCGGGCTTCGACTACCGGAACGTCACCGGGAAGACCGTGGACGCCCTGATCAGCTTGGCCAGGGAACGTGGATTGAGCTATACAGTGCATCCCCACGTGGTCAACACCGCCACCACCGACCCGCGCGAGCGCGAGTACGTCCTGGCCGATTACATTGGCGCAGCGCGGCTGGCGGCTCGAGTGGGGGCGCCGACCATCGTTGTTCACTCTGGCGAGAGGTCGGCCCCGCAGGTGAGCCGGGACGAGGCGATGGCGAGCGCCCTTGAGATCATCGCGAGAGTCGGCGAGGCGGCTGCGGAGGCAGGAGTGGGGGTGCTGCTTGAGAACACCGGCTGGCGAGACGTGGGCATCCTGGAGACCCCCGCCGACTTGTTGACGATGCGGGAGCAATGCCGGTCCGGTACCCGCCTTCTGCTGGATACAGGCCATGCGGTGTTGCAGGGCTTTGACCCGGCCGAGTGCGCCAGGCTGTGGATGCCGCATCTCGAGGAGATCCACGCCCACGACAACGGTGGTATCCATGACGATCATCTTCCGATCGGCGACGGCAAGATAGACTGGGGCCAGCTTCTGGCGGAGCTCACGGGCGCCGGGTGGAACGGGCTACTCATGATCGAGGTTGTGGGTCACGGTGATCCCATGGCTGCCATAACTAGGTGTGAAGACGTGTTGCGAAAGTGCTTGCGCGGCTTTGGGAGCCGTGATATACTCTGATATGCAAAGCGTTCAATAACAGCTGTGCCGAAGTGGTGGAATTGGCAGACGCGCTAGATTCAGGGTCTAGTGGGAGTTAATCCCGTGCGGGTTCAAATCCCGCCTTCGGCACCATTTCTTTTTGTACGGCGGCTTGAGCTGCAAGGATGAACGTGGCACACACCGGCGATGCGCCAAGTGCGTGCCATGTTTTCGTTCTTGCGATTCTTAGGGTCGGTCCGCCGATCGCAGGGCCCGGCTCAGGGCCCCCATGTTTTCCTCAGTGACTCCGCTATGACTAGCACGTGCATGTGGATAGCAGCCCCTACATTGCGAAAGGTATGCGAAGCCGTTCTGCCTTCTGCGGCCACTGGGAAATGCGCCATCGGCAGGCCGTCCTTCCGAGAGAGTGGTTCGCTGCCGTCTCGCAGGTTCCTGACGCCCCGCTGATATCGTCAGGGGCTGGGCCCTTCAGTCATCACGAACCGACCTGGGGAATCTAGAGCAGCAGTATGTTTGACTTCTTACACTCTTCCACCATGTCCTGTGGCCACACCGAGCACTGAACCTCTCCTATGTGCGCCTTGCCCAGAAGAATCATGCACAACCTCGACTGGCCAATGCCGCCGCCGATAGTCTGCGGCAATCGTCCGGCCAGCACATCCTGGTGGTACGGGAGAGACCTCCGATCGTCGGCACCGGCCAGCTTCAGCTGTACGTCAAGAGACCGCTCGTCAACCCTGATACCCATGGATGAGATCTCCACCGCGCAGTCCAGCACAGGATAGTGAACCAGGATGTCAGCATTGAGCTGCCAGTCGTCGTAGTCTGGCGCCCTGCCATCATGCCTCATACCGGACCTGAGGGGTCCACCGATCTGCATGATGCAGATGGCACCCTTCTTCCTCGCGTGTACGTTCTCCCGTTCGCGGGGCGTCAGCTCCGGATACGCATCTTCGAGCTCTTGGGATGTGATGAAGCTGATCCTGTCCAGCAGGTATGTCTCAAGGACAGGGAAAGCCTGTATGAGGCGCCGTTCCGTCTGCTTGAGGGCCTTATATATCTTCCGTACGTAACCCATAAGGGTCCAAAGATTCCGGTCTTTCCTGTCGATGATGGCTTCCCAATCCCACTGGTCCACGTATATGGAATGCAGGTTATCTAGTTCCTCGTCGCGGCGGACAGCGTTCATGTCGGTGTAGAGACCTTCACCTGGATGAAAGCTGTACTTCTTCAGAGCGAATCGTTTCCACTTGGCGAGTGACTGAACTACCTCACACTGGCGTTCACCCAAGCCCTTGACGGTGAACGTCACCGGCCGCTCCACCCCGTTCAGGTTGTCGTTGAGCCCTGTCTCAGGCCGCACGAAGAGTGGTGCCGATACCCTCGTGAGATTCAGTTCTTGTGCCAAAGAGACCTCGAACCAGTCCTTGATGGCTTTGATAGCTACTTGCGTGTCCCTTACTGAGAGCAGGGAGCGGTACTGCTTCGGATAGATCGAGAGCATAGCTGGTCCGATCCTTTCTGCGGCGTTAAGTATATCGTCTAGTGTAACTCCTGCTGCTGATGTGCACAATTATACAAGGATTTTTCGCATAAGTCTCACGTAATGCGTGTGCAGGAATTCTCAGTGCCAGAGGGGAATTCTTAGTCACGCCGCGTGTGTAGCCATGGCTGATTGTCCTGCGCACGCAGCGATCTTTCTCGAGGGAGGCACCGCATGACTATGAACAGGCGACTCACCGTAGCAGTCCTCGTGGCAGCGATCCTTGCGATCAGCTCCGCCGCAGCGGCCGCAGCCGGCTTCGAGTTGGGAGAGATCAATGTGGGAGGCAGTGTATCCTACGGCACGCTCACCATATCCGATTTCCAGAATTACGATCGCTACATTGCCACGCTTCCCGTCTTCGCGGTAAGCGGCAGGTACGAAGTGCTGCCCAACGTCAACCTTCTTGTGGACTACGTTTTCGGTAGCAGGGCCCTGGACGAGGATGATGTCTACTGGGACGACGAAGAGCCCTACTACGTCAACGACTACATGTACAGACATCTCTCGCTGGCCGGGACCGTAGGCATGACCAAGAACCTGGATCTCGTACTGGGTTGGACGAGGTTTACCTCGGGATATACTGAGGACGAGTGGATCACCCGCAATTCCGGCAGCGGCTTCAAAGTCGGCCTGGCAGCGAACGTTCCCATCACCGATGCGTTGTCGGTTGGGGCCAGTTACGCCTATATGCCCCTGATGTACGCCACCACCAGCTATCCGCAGGACGGGGACGTAACCGACAACTACGTCGGCCAGGGCCGCGAACTCCAGGCCGGGCTGGAATACACCACGGGTTTCGGCCTAAGCATCCGCCTGGGCTTCCGGTCGGAAGTGTACAGCGGAGTCGCCGACAGCAGCCAGGCCGACCTGTACGACCTTTCCGGCTTCAGAGGCGGGTTCTTGAGTGTGTCATACTCTTTCTAGGAATCCAGCATACGACTATAAAGGAAGGGGCAGGGCAACCTGCCCCTTTCAACGTAGGGGCGGATGTGCTAACGTAGATTAGAATTGTCGCATCGCCGCACGCATATGACACGCATGTGACGGCATGCCGTTTGCACGGTTCCGAGACGGGAGTGGGGTATGCATATGAGGAGGGGCTCCAGCCCCCGGCTGGCGTATCTCGCGGGGCTCACCATCGTGCTGAGCCTTTCGGCAGGGCTGAACGGCCCGGTGTTCCCTCTGCACGCGCAGTCTATGGGCGCGTCTTACGCCGCAGTGGGTGCCATGGCAGCCATGGGATCCACGTTGCACGCCGGGGCTTCGATGTTCATGGGCAGGCTGGCCGATACGGCCGGCTACGACTTCATGTTCTTCCTGTCGGCCCTCACCATATCCCTGGCGGCCGCCGCGTACCTCGTGTCGACTACGAAGGCCATGGTGGGAATCGGAAAGGCACTGGACTCGCTCTTCATCGCTGCGTACTGGCCGGCGCTGGAGAGCGCGTGCCACTCCGCAGGCCCAGCAGCCGGCGCCTCCATGGGAGTGGTATACACAGCCTATCCCATAGCAAACATCGCAGCTAGCGTGGTTACAGGCTGGATAGCGGCAAGATGGGGCTATCGGGCCTGCTTCACTGCGGCTCTGTGTGTTGGAGCGTGCGGAGTGCTATGGGCCTTCCGGGCGCTCTCGGGCCCCGGCGGTGCAGGCACCCGGCGGCGCCTCCGCCTGCAACACGCCGATCACCAGGCCCCTGCCGGAGCAGGCGCCGAGAGGATAATGCGCCACCGCCGGGGCGGCTTCGCAGCGGCCATGCTTGCGTGTTTCAGCTACTGCCTTCTCGTGGCGCTGGCCGCGACCTTCGTGCCGCTTCTTGCGCAGCACCGGGGTATGTCAGTTCAGATCGTCGGTGTGCTGGTGGGCGTCTTCTGGGCCGGGCGCACCGTCGCGTCATACCCGGCAGGGGTGTTGTCTGAGAGACTCGGCAGAGGGGCAGTGATAGCCCCGGCCATGGTGATGGGCGCGGTCGGTGCCATCCTCGCCTTCTACGCGCAGAGCTTTCCCACCCTCGCTGTTGCCGTGATCCTCACCGGAGTGTGTTCTGGTGCAGTGGCTCCAGTGGCCATGGCGCTGGGCGCCGAGTGCGCGCGGCCCTGGGCCCGAGGCTGGGCCATGGGGCTGTGCGAGACCATGTGCGGTCTGGGATTCCTGGTTGCCGGCGGAGCCGGCGGCCTGCTGGCCTCGGTAGGAGGGCCGGGAATGCCTTTCCTTGCGGTGGGAATCGTCTTGTTCGGGATGGCGGCCTTGCTCACGGCCCTGTTCCGGGTGGATGCGGCGGCCGTGAGGAGTTACACCGCGTGATAGCCTGTTCGGCCTTCGTCGGCACAATACTATTCGCAAGATGCCGGCAGCAGCGCCGGCATAGGGCACTGGAGGGATTCACATGATTCAAGCACGGGGCCTAACCAAGAGATACGGCGACATGTTCGCAGTCGACGGCCTTGACCTCGACGTGGAGGCAGGAGAGATATTCGGCTTCCTTGGGCCGAACGGGGCCGGAAAGACCACCACCATCAACATGCTCATAGGCATCACCGCTCCCACGTCGGGCACCGTGACTCTTGGTGGGGTGAACGTGCACACCGATCCCGAGAAGGCCAAGGCCATGGTGGGATACGTGCCTGACCAGCCCAACATGTACGACAAGCTCACGGCATGGGAGTTCCTGATGTTCGTGGCCAACCTGTACGGGATGGACCGCAAGCGCGCGGAGCGCCGCGCGTGGCAGCTCTTGGAGATGTTCGAGCTCACCGACAGGGCGCGGGAGCAGACTGGCGGTTTCTCTCACGGGATGAAGCAGAAGACCGTCATCGCTGCCGCGTTGCTGCATGAGCCGAGGATACTGTTTATGGACGAGCCAACGGTGGGCCTGGACCCGCGCAGTGCCAGGCAAGTGAAGGATATTCTGCGTGAGCTGGCCAGGGAAGGGTGTACGGTGTTCCTCACCACGCACGTGCTGGAGATCGCCGAGCGCATGTGCGACCGCATCGGCATCATCCAGAAGGGCAAGCTGCTCACCGTGGGCACCATGGAGGACCTGCGGCGCGCCGCGAGTGCCAAGGGAGCCCCGGCCGCAGTCAACGGCTCCACCCTGGAGGACCTGTTCCTCGAGCTCACCGGCGGCGCGGACTACGCGGAAGTCTCGCGCTACCTTGAGGGGTGATGGAGTTGAAGGCTACTCTCCTAATCCTCAAAGCGGAGTTCAGGCAGTTTCTCAACAACGCGGCCGGCACCGGCTCCAGGCGCAGTAAGGTGACGAAGCTCCTCCGCGGCTGGATGGGCTACCTCATTCTCGCGGTCATCGCCATCGTCATCGGCCGGGGAGTGTACTCGTTCACGCTGGGGATGAACGAAGCGCTGGCCGGTTTCCCCGAGCTAGCCAGGCTCATGTGGGTTAACCTGCTCTCAGGCATCTCACTGGCGGTATTCATAATGCTCTTCATGACCGGCATATCCACGGTCTATCAGTCCATGTTTGAAGCGGGCGATGTGAAGTTCCTGTTGAGCACCCCCGCGCCTGTGACCTCAGTGGTGGCCGCGAAGCTCTCCATGGCCGCCTTCACCAACTTCCTGGCAGTGTCACCGTTTCTGTATCCGGTTTGGGCTGGGTTTGGGGCGGCGTCGTCGGCCCCGGCATCGTTCTACCTCCTCGCGCTCGTCGCCATCGTGCTGGCAGTTGTACTGTTCAACGCGCTTGTGGCCATGCTGGTGATGGTCATCATGAGGTACGTCGGCTCCGCCAGGATGCGACAAGTGATCCTCGTGGGCTCACTTGTGGTGGGGTTCTTGATCTTCACCGCGACTCAGCTCTTGAACGCCACCATGTCCCGAAGGAGCGGGCTGAACTACGCCGACGTGGCGCAGATCGCTTCCGCGTTGAACCTGGGAGCCCAGTCGTGGTCACCCCACATCTGGCTCCTGAAGACTGCCCTTCTGACGATGCCGGGCTACGCCTACTCAGTGTGGACGTCCCTGGTGCCCCTGGCGGCGTCGGCCGCCCTGGCCACCGCGGCTGCCATTCAGCTTTCGAGACACGCGTTTGTGGTGGGATGGGGTCACGCCAGGGAAGCGGCGCGCCGGCGGGCAGGGCGCCAGGCGGCCCGCAGGAACGGAGAGGCCCCGGCGGCTCCCCGCGTGCTGGTGAACAGGTGGCGCGGCGTCGGATGGGCCATCTTCGCGCGTGACCTCTCCATGGTCCTGCGCCAGCCGGTGTTGTGGTACGGTGTGCTGGTGGCCATAGTGGGCGCAGGATTCTTCGTATACAACGTGTTCGGGTCAGGCGCAGACATGGCGGAGCGTTCCGACATGATGAAGGCGATACTGGTGGGGATGTTCACGATGATGGCCGGCGTCTCTGCAGGGCAGTTCGCAGGGGTATGTATCAGCATCGAAGGCGAGGCATTGTGGCTGATGCAGTCCGCTCCCATCTCACCGACCACGTACTACGCTGCCAAATTGGCCTTCGCGACGCTTCCAGGGGGGTTGGTGCTGGTAGTGCTGCTTCTGGGAACGAGGCTCCTTTCGTCGGTGCCGCAGCATCCGCTGTACGTGTCGCTGCCTGTGGGGCTGGGCGTGCTGTCAGCCATGACGTCCCTGTTCGTGATGGCCGACGCGCTCAAGCCGAACTTCAACATCAGGCTGTCTGGGATAGGTGCAGGCGGGAAGAAGCAGGACCCTGGAAAGGCGTTGCTATCGGCCTTCGGAAGCCAGATCGGGACGCTGGTGATGGGAGCGGTGTTCGCGTTCCCCACCTTCTACGACGCCATCCCCTGGTTCGCCGGATGGAGCATTACGACCGCCACAGCCGTGAGCCTGGCGGTGCTGGCGGGGATGATAATAACAGCGCACGTGATCGCAGGGAGCGTCACCATACGTAAGGTGCGACAGCTTCTGGGCGGTGGCATCAACTAGCCCTGTGTCGGCTGGATGATCCCGCCTCCCAGCACAATGTCGCCCTGATAGAACACTGCTGACTGCCCCGGGGTAATGGCCAGCTGGTCCTGGTCGAACACCACCCTGACGGTTCCGTCGTCCTGAACGGTCAGGGTGGCCGGAGCGGGGTCGGTGGTGTAGCGGACCTTTACGTCCGCTCTGATGATGGCGGGCGGCTCGGAGTAGCATATCCAGTTGAGGTCCGCCACCACCATCTCCTTCGAGTACACCGCCTCGCGTGGCCCCACGACTATGGTGTTGGTGGCGGGCCTTATCGCTACCACGTACATCGCCTGTCCCTCGTACCCCAGAAGGCGCCCCAGTGAATGCCTCTGGCCGATGGTGTACATGGCCAGTCCCTGGTGCTCCCCTACAGTGCGGCCGTGCAGGTCGACTATGGGGCCCTTCTTGCCCAGCCAAGGCCTTTCTGACAGGAGAAACTCCCGGTACCGCCCCGGCGGGGTGAAGCACACCTCCTGGCTGTCGGGGCGGTCTGCGCTGTCAAGGCCGAACCTGCGGGCGATGGCTCGCACCTGTGGCTTGGTCCAGTCTCCAAGTGGAAAGATACTGGACTCAAGCTGGCGCTGGGTGAGCCTGTAAAGCATGTAAGTCTGATCCTTGATGCGGTCGGCTGGGCGAAGCAGCAGCGTTCGGCCTGTCAGCGGATCCCCTGCCAGCCTGGCGTAGTGGCCGGTGGCCACCTTCTTGATCCCCAGTGCGGCCAGGCGGCGGTGCAGCTCGCCGAACTTGATGATGCTGTTGCATACGACACAAGGGTTCGGCGTCAGGCCGCTGCTGTAGGCTTCGATGAAGTTGTCCACCACCGTCTCCCTGAACTCCCGTTCCGCGTTGAGCACGATGTGGTCGATGCCCAGGAGGCGGCAGGCGCGCCGCGCTGACTCTACGGCCTCAACTGAGCAGCAGAGGTTGTCGTCGCACCCGTCCATCTGCGCGTACCAGAGCTTCAGGGTGACGCCGATCACCTTCAGGCCGTGCTCCACCAGGAGCGCTGCGGCCACTGAGGAGTCAACCCCTCCGCTCATGGCCACTGCGGCGTCGAACTGGCGCTCCATCCCTCATCTCGCTTCCTTTCGTCGCCTTCAGCACTACTATACCCCATCGTTGTGACGGACGTCACCGGTCGACTTGCCACGGCAAGAAAGCTCTGGTAGCATGAGCTTGGGGCGTTTGACATCACGAGAATGCTGAGGACGTAATGTTCCGTAGGGAGTGGATACGCGGTGTATAAGACCGAAATCGAGCTCACAGGACATCTCATCGACACCCAGTTGCTCTCGCGAGTCATCGACGAAATCACCGACCTTGGCGGAGAGTTTGAGGTCCTTGACACTACCATAGGGAAGACCCGTGACGACGTGTCGTGGGCCAGGCTCGAGGTGAGAGCCTCAAGCTGCGATAAGCTGGACCGCATCGTGAAGGCTGCCGTGGCCCTAGGTGCGGTGACGGTGGACGCTGAGGAGGTGAAGCTGGGCGAGGTCAAGAAGGACGGCGTGTGCCCGGAGGGCTTCTACTCCAGCACCAACCTGGAGACCTTCGTGAATGTTGGCGGCACCTGGGTCGAGGTTGAGAACATCGAGATGGACTGCGCGGTGGTGGTGGATCCCGTCGCCAAGAGGGCGCGCTGCTGCCCCATAGGGTCGGTGCGGGCCGGCGAGATGGTGATCCTCGGCTCTGGCGGAGTGAGGGTGGCGTCGGCTCCTGCCAGCGATGAAGACTCAGGCGAGTTCTCCTTCATGGGCAGCGACGTGTCAAGCGAGCGGCAGAAGTTCCTGGTCCTGCGGGAACTGGCCGAGGAGATGAAGAGGATAAGGGCCAGGGGCGGCAAGATCCTGGTGGTGGCCGGCCCTGCAGTGATACACACGGGCGCAGCGAAGCACCTGTCGAAGCTGATCGACGCGGGATACGTGAACGTGTTCTTCGCAGGCAACGCCGTGGCGGTGCACGACGTGGAGGCGGCCTTTTTCGGAACCTCCCTCGGGGTGAACCTGAACGACGGCACGGCGGCGCCTGCGGGGCATATGCACCACCTGATGGCGATCAACCGAATCCGCGATCACGGCGGTCTCAGGCAGGCGGTGGAGGCGGGCGCCCTGACCAGCGGCGTCATGTATTCGCTGATCAAGAACGACGTCCCCTACGTGTTGGCCGGGTCCATACGCGACGACGGCCCGCTGCCTGACGTCATCACCGACACGGTGAAGGCGCAGGAAGCCATGAGGTCCCACCTCCCCGGAGTGGAGCTTGCGGTGATGATCGCGACGATGCTACACTCCATCGCCACAGGCAACCTGCTGCCGGCCAGGGTGAGGACCATCTGCGTGGACATCAACCCGGCTACAGTGACCAAGCTCGCGGACAGAGGCAGCCATCAGGCCATCGGAATAGTCAGCGATGTCGAATGGTTCCTGAAGGAGCTCGCTTCCCTCCTTGTAGGCGAGGCTGTAGGCCAGGTTGCTGGTGCTTAAGGTTGTGCCATCAGCCGCCGTAAGTTCACGGTGGCCGCGGGTAGCCGTCGGTAGCCGTCGGCAGGTGCCGGCAGGTGCCGGCAGGTGCCGCAAGCGATCGTTGTCGGCCCGGGGCGAGTCCCCGGGCTTTACCTGCCAGCAGTGTCCACAGGCATATTCTTGAGCTTAGACAGGAGATACCCTAGTAGTGTCGAAAATCACATTGTTGTGGGGGTGGCCGAATGGAGAGTCTGATTCTGGTGGACATCCAGAACGACTTCCTGCCTGGAGGGGCACTTCCGGTGCCCCGGGGCGACGAAGTGATACCGGTTGCCAACGCGCTGATGCGGAAGTTCGGCCTAGTGGTGGCCACGGCTGACTGGCATCCTGTGGGACACGTGAGCTTCGCGTCGTCCCACGCTGGCAGGAAGCCTGGCGACGTGGTGATGGCAGGCGGAGTGGAGCAGGTGCTGTGGCCGGACCACTGCGTTCAGGGAACTGAGGGAGCGGAGTTTGCGCCCGGTCTGGATGCGAGCCGCATAGATCGAATCGTATACAAGGGGACCGATCCTGAAATCGACAGCTACAGCGGGTTTTACGATAACGGTCATCGCCGATCGACTGAGCTGCACCAGTACTTGCTCAGCCGCAAGGTGGATGCCATTTATGTTATGGGGTTAGCCACCGATTACTGCGTGAAGTACACGGCGCTGGACGGCATCGCCCTGGGCTACACCGTCTACCTGGTGACGGACGGGTGCAGGGGAGTGGACGTCAATCCAGGCGACGTGGATCGCGCCATCCAGGAGATGGCCGAAAGCGGAGTCAGAATCGTGACCTCAGCTGACCTTCTCGGGTAACCCGGGGCGGAAGAGCGCTTCCGCCGTTGTCAATAAATCAACTACAGGGAGTGGCTAGAAATGAAGTTCCGTGGCCTTGTGATCGGAGTGCCCAGGGAGATCATGAAGGGCGAGCGCCGCGTGGCGGCCATGCCTGACACCGTAAAGAAGATGGTCGCCGAGGGCGCTACCGTGCTGGTGGAGAAGGGGGCTGGCGAGGGCTCGTACTTTCACGACGACGAGTACGCAGCGGCCGGCGCCAAGATCGTCGAGGACGTTCGCGAGGTGTTCGAAAAGGCCGACATCATACTGAAGGTCAAGGAGCCCATCTTCAACGAGAAGCTGAACGTCCATGAGGTGGATATGCTTCGGAAGGGCCAGACCATCATCACCTTCCTCCATCCGGCGTTCCCGGGCAACCACGAGATGATTCGGAAGATGGCGGCCAAGGGAGTGCTGGCGTTCACCCTCGACGGGATCCCCCGGATAACCAGGGCGCAATCCATGGATGCCCTGAGCTCCATGAGCACGGTGGCGGGTTACAAGGCAGTGCTCATGGCGGCCAACAGGCTGCCGAAGTTCATGCCAATGGTGGGCACCGCGGTCGGCATGATCAAGCCGGCGGTGGTAACGGTGGTGGGCACCGGCATCGCTGGCCTGCAGGCCCTGGCCACCGCCAAGAAACTGGGCGCCGTCACCAGGTCGGCCGACATCCGGCCCGATGCGAACGAGCAGGCCAAGACGCTTGGCTCGAAGATCATAGACCTTGGCATTCCCCCGGAGCTGGCCATCGGTGAGGGCGGCTACGCGAAGAAGCTCCCGGACGAGTGGCTTGACCGCGAGCGCAAGGTGCTGGCTCCGTACATCGCCGAGTCGGACATAGTGGTTCTGTCAGCCCTGATCCCCGGCAAGCTCGCTCCCGTGCTGGTGACCGAGGACATGGTCAAGTCGATGAGGCCTGGCTCCATCATCGTGGACATCTCCATAGACCAGGGCGGCAACTGCGAGCTGTCCCAGTCCGGAGAGGTAATCGAGAGGTACGGTGTGGTGATAGACGGCACGAAGAACATCCCCGGCACCATGCCGACGGCTTCCACCTGGATGTTCGCCAACAACATCTACAACTATCTGTCCAACCTGGTCGTTGATGGCGCATTGAACGTTAACATGGAGGACGAGATCATCGCATCGTCTCTGGTCTCAAGGGACGGCGAGCTGGTCCACGCGGGCGCCCTCGAAGCAATGGGTCTGGCAAAGTAGCAGGAGGATAGGCTATCGTGTCGCCATTGGTGCTGATCGCTCTGTTCATAGTGTCGAGCGTTGTGGGATACAAGGTCATCTCGGCCGTGCCGAGCCTTCTTCACACGCCCTTGATGTCAGGGACGAACGCCCTCTCCGGAGTAACCATACTCGGAGCTTTGGTATCCACAGCTGTCGCGCGTTCGATGAGCAACCCGGTGCTGGCACAGGCTGCAGGTTTCGTGGCGATAGTGTTCGCCATGGTGAACGTGGTCGGCGGTTTTCTGGTCACCGACAGGATGCTGAGGATGTTCCACAAGTAGCCGGCAGGCCGTGTCAGTATAGTTAGGGAGGTGCGGGCGGACGCGCGGTCCGCTGCATGAGGTCATGGACTGGAAGGAAGCAATAATCTTAGGCCTAAGCCCCGTCGACATCCTGGGACTTCTGTGTGTCCTCGGGTCGGTTTGGGGCATCAAGATGATGAGCTCGCCGGAGACTGCGGTGCGGGGGAACCTCCTGGGCGCAGCCAGCATGACCGGGGCCATCATCGTCACCTTAGTATCTGAAGGCATACTCGGCTATGGCGTGCTCTGGGTGAGCATGGCTGTGGGGGCGTTCCTGGGCTACTGGGCCGCCCTGAAAGTCACGATGCTGCAGATGCCACAGATGGTGGCCCTGCTCAACGGCTTCGGCGGCGGTAGCTCCGCGCTGGTGTCGCTTCTTGCCTTGGCCGTCGGAGTGTCGATGGCAGGCGCCGGTATGGGCCTGTTCGAGCAGGCGACGGCGATGCTGGGGCTCATAGTGGGCGGAGTGACCTTCTCAGGCAGTATGGTGGCCGCTGCCAAGCTCCATGGACTGATAAGCGGTCGCCCGATAGTGCTCGAAGGGCACCAGGCGCTGAACACGGGCAACCTGGTGGCCTGCGGAGTCGTGGGAGCGCTGGCGCTGGTGGTGGGCGAGGGGTTGCTGATGGCGCTGGCCATGCTGACCCTGGTGCTCGCGCTGCTTTACGGCGTGCTATTCACGATCAGGGTCGGTGGCGCAGACATGCCCATCGCCGTGTCGCTCCTGAACTCGTTCTCAGGCGTTGCGGCGTCCATCTCTGGTTTCGCGGTGAACAACCCGCTGCTCATCTGCATCGGCGCCGTGGTGGGGGCCTCGGGCCTGATCCTGACGCAGATCATGTGCAGGGCGATGAACCGCAGCCTGGGCCAGGTGCTGTCGGGAGCCACCACCGTGATAAAGCACGGGAACGGTGTCGCACGCCCTGAGATGAGGGTTGAGGCTGAGGCTGCCAGGCCGATGCCCGCGCCGTCCGCCGCGGTGCCGGAGCACGTGCAGGTTGCCAGGAACGCCCGGAAGGTCATCATCGTTCCCGGCTACGGAATGGCGCTGGCGCAGGCGCAGGCCGACGTGAAGGCCCTCATCGACCTCTTGGAGGAGAGGGGCGCCGAAGTGAAGGTGGGCGTGCACCCTGTGGCGGGCCGCATGCCCGGGCACATGAACGTGCTGCTTGCGGAGGTGGACGTGCCGTACGACAAGCTGTGCGAGATGGACGACATCAACCCCGAGTTCGCCTCGGCCGACCTTGCTGTGGTGGTTGGGGCGAACGACGTGGTGAACCCGGCAGCCAACACCGCTGAAGGCACGCCCATATACGGAATGCCGATACTTCGTGTGGCCGAGGCCAAGCACGTCATAATCTGCAACTACGACACCAAGCCGGGTTACGCCGGCGTGGATAACCCGCTGTACTTCGGGCGCGAGAACGTGACGCTGCTACTGGGAGACGCGGCCATCACCGTCAAGCAGCTGATCCGGGCGATCTCAGGTGAGCTGGACGCTTGCGAGGTCGCTGCCGACGCCGGCCCTGCACCCGGCGAAACTGCCGATCCGGACAGCGGTGCTGCCGGAGCTGGACCCGCTGAGGGCCAGGCCGGCCCGCCCGACCACATCGAGAGACTCAGGAACGCCCGAAAGGTGATCGTCGTTCCGGGCTATGGGATGGCGCTGGCGCAGGCGCAGGCCGACGTCAAGAAGCTCATGGACCTCCTGGAGGAGGGTGGCGCCGAGGTGAAGGTGGCCGTGCACCCGGTGGCAGGCCGCATGCCCGGGCACATGAACGTGCTGCTTGCGGAGGTGGACGTGGCTTACGACAAGCTGTGCGAGATGGACGACATCAACGCCGAGTTCCCGGAGGCTGACGTTGCGATCATCGTGGGCGCCAATGACGTGGTGAACCCAGCCGCAAACACTGCTGAAGGCACGCCCATATACGGCATGCCCATACTCAGGGCTGAGGAAGCCAAGCACGTCATAATCTGCAACTACGACACCAAGCCGGGCTACGCTGGCGTGGATAACCCGTTGTACTTCGGACGTGAGAACGTGACGCTTCTTCTGGGGGACGCGGCGGTCACTATCAAGAAGCTGATATCGGACCTTCAGAGCTGCTGATGCCCGAAGTCTGGCCCGACGATGCAACCCTTCGCCCCAGAGGCAATGGCTAACGCGCATGCCAGGGCGAAGGGTTCTCTGTAACTTGAGGCGAAATTCGGAAGGCAACGCACTGCACAGACGATGGGGAGGGGGCCGGACGTGAACCTTAAGGTAAGGGCGGCCATCTACTTGAGCCTCGCCGCCGGGATATGGGGAGGGCAGTACGCATTTAGCAGCTGGGTGCTGGGTAGCGGACTCATCGGTCCCTTTACTCTCCTCGCCCTCAGGCTGGCCGTGACCTCCCTGATACTAGGAGCGATCATGCGGGCAACCAGAGGCTCAGCCGCCCTCATCCTCAGGCGCGATGAGTGGGGCGAGGTCCTGCGCATTGGGATCGTCGGCTACGTGGTGAGCCTGGGGGCGCAGTTCGTCGGGACCAAGCTCTCTGGCTCGGCCTACGGCTCGCTCATGACCAGCACCTCGCCGGCGTTCATCGTGGTCTTCGCCCGACTCCTGCTGGGCCAGCGGGTGAGCCCGCTGCGCATGGGCGCGGTGGGCCTGGCAACGCTGGGAGCGGTGGCCATCGTGGTGCCGAACCTGGTGGGCGCCGACTCCGGCGGATCCCCCACCGGGAACCTGCTGCTTCTGGCTGCGGGAGCCACATGGGGCCTGTATACGGTGCTGTCGAAGAGGTTCTCAGCTCGCCGCGGCGCCCTGGCAGCCACCTTCTGGGCCAGTGTAGTCGGGGCAGTCGTGAACTTGCCCATCGCGTCGCTGGAGCCTCCGCCTGTGCCCGCACAAGAGTGGCCCGCCCTGGCGTGGGCGGGGCTAGTCTACATATGCGTCATCTCCACTGCGGTGGCGTTCTACCTGTGGAACCTGGGGTTCGAGCTGATGAACGCCGATGCCGCTTCCGCGTTCTTCTTTATGCAGCCCGTCGTGGGAGCGACCCTCGGCTGGTGGCTACTGGGCGAGCCGTTGGGGCCGTGGTTCTTCATAGGGGCCGCCCTCATCGGCCTAGGCCTGGCCGCGTCGGCCATGTCACCCGAGCCCCGCGTGAGCCTCAAAGAGGGGTCGCGGTGACCAGCCGGCGGGCCGGTTTGGCGTGACATCGACATACCCACGGGTCGCCCGAACCTCTCCGCCTGCCTTGGATCACAGAAGGAAGCCGGCGCTTCAGCGCCGGCTCTACCTATCTCCAGCTACGCGCGTTATGGTATCGCCGTGCCCCAGAACCGCCTCGAAGCGCTCGGCGCTCCGCGCCGCGCTCACGTGTAAACGACCCACCAGAGGGTCAAAGCCCTGCTAGAGCGACCCATCCATGGGTCGGCTGGGGCGGCCAAGGCGATCGGAGGCTCTTGCCGGGGGCTCTTGCCGGGGCCCTTTCGGACTAGTTGACGCTCACCGTTCGCGCTAGCCTGACGCTCACAGCCCCGCGCCCCAGGCCGCGGCCCATGAACCTCAGCCTCAGCCTCAACCTCGCCCTCGATCCGCCCTCACCACCGGAATGCGGTGTCGCGCAGCGCCTCGAGGGCCGCATCCGACACTGATGAATCCACCAGACACACTACTCCGTAGGCCCCGGCTGCCCTTGCGAGGCTGGCCAGCACAGGCGTGTTGGCGTCGATGGCGGCCAGAACCCGGGTGTCCGGGCCCGCGAACTTGTCGGAAGACTGTATGATCGCGCTGAAGGTGTCGGCTACGGCGGTGTCGGCCAGCTGGACCACGAAGTCTATGTACCCCTCCTCGGCCCAGCGTCCCCAATCCTGCATCCTGGTGAGCACGGCGTCAGCGTGAGGATGAACCACCACCGACACCGCCATACCGGGAGCGGTCTCCCTCACGGCTGCGCTGAGCCTGGCGACGAACTCGGTAAGTTCGGAGGTCCTCCACTGGAACCAGGCGTTCCACTTGCCCATGTCCAGACGAACCGTCTTGGGCGCGAAGCCTAGGTCCGCCTCGGCCAAGGCCTCCACCACGGGGTTGTAGTCGTACGGCACAGTTCTGCCGTAGGGATAGCGGAGGTAATCGAAGTGCACTCCGGTGACCGGATGGGTGGCGCAGAGCTCCCTGACCAGGCCGAGAAGGTACTCCTGCACCTCGGGGTGAGCAGGCGACAGAAAGCACCGGGAGCCTTCCGAAGCCGAAGGGATCTGTCCGTTCTGTCCCACTGCCGCCCAGCCCGGCCGCTCGCGGAGCAGCGGAGGCAGGCTGCCGTCCTCGCCGGCCACGCCAGCATCGAACACGTTGAACCACGCGTGGACGTCAAGGCCCAGCTCGGCGCAGATGTCGATGGCCGCAAGGATCGGATCGAAGGCACCATACGAGGGGTTCACCGGCGCCGCTGACGAACTCCAGTTGGCCATCCCGTCCTGATAGGCCGCGATCATCACCATGTTGAACCCGGCGTCGGCCAGTCGCTTCAGGTCAGCGCGAAGCTGTTCTTCGTCGGTAGCAGGCCGGTACCAGGCCGCCCTCGCCCTGATAGTGTCCAGCACGAAGGGAGCCCCGTACTTGGTGTTCGCCAGGTACGACACGATGTTGCGCACCAAGGCTGCGCCCTGCGGAGAGGAGAGGTTCGCCGAGCTCAGGATGTTGGCGGCGCAGTACACGCCGTACCTGTTCTCCACTATGGCAGGGAGTCCCGACGAGCTCTTGGCCAGAACGTTGGAGTCGGGCCCAACTTCTACGGCAACCCCTCGGGAAGACGGCAAGACGATGGTTCTTGCGATGCCCTGGAAGATCGGGTGCGATGTGGCGGTGACGTTTATCTGGCCCAGCGCCACCTGGTTCGCAGACGATAGCCTCACGCCCATGGCGGAAGCCAAGGCGAAGTCCTCACGCTGGCGCCAGAAGTCGTCCAGGAGCGACGTGTCGCTGGTGGAGAGTATCCTGCCGCCGCCCCTCACGAACTCCACGATCTTCTCCGCAGCCAGGCTCGACATGCTGCTGGATCTGGGGAGCACGAGTGCCCTGTACGAGGAGAGCGCTCCGATCTCCACATCGCCGTCGCCTACGACGGCCGCGCTGATGCCCCAGCGCGCCATGGCCGTAAGGAGCGCGTTCGTGTCGACGAATTCGGTGTTGTAGTTCCAGGCGTTCAGTGTGGCAAGATGTCGTGTGTAGCCGGAATCCAGGATCGCCACGGTGGCGGCTGACGCCCCCATCGCCGGCGTCGACGCCCATGGGACGAAGCAGAGCGCGCACACGATGAGAGCCGCTCCTGCCAGTGGGATGGTCCATGACTTCAATCGCATTCTCTTTCACTCCCCGTGCAATACCGGATAATTCTGCACGCGTCGCCACAAGTCCTCCAGATGGAGCAGGGCATACAACAATGTATGGCGCTGCCTGGAGGAGTCTGGTCCAGCGGGAAGAACACTAATGCCTAGACGTGAGGAGGTTGGACCGTTTGAGCCTCTTTGACTATTCGCAGCCCCATCCGTCCCGGCGAAGCCCGTCCATGGGAAGGCGAGGCGCCGTGGCATCCAGTCGCCCCCTGGCCGTGGAGGCCGGCATCGCCATGTTGCGGGACGGCGGCAACGCCGTGGACGCCGCCATCGCAGTGGCCGCGGCGCTAGTGGTGCTGGAGCCGACTTCATGCGGCCTTGGTGGCGACGCCTTCGCCCTTGTGTGGGAGGAGGGCCACCTTTACGGACTGAACGCCTCGGGGGCCGCGCCAGCGTTGGCTGACGCCGAGGCCCTCAGGCGAGATGGGCACAAGGAGATGCCGAAGCTGGGATGGCCTTCGGTGACCGTACCGGGCGTTGTGTCCGGCTGGGCCGCACTCCACAGGCGGTTCGGCTCCCTGCCCTTCACAGAGGTGTTGGCGCCTGCCATCCATTACGCGCGGGAGGGGGCGCCGGTGCCGCCGGTCATCGCCGGCTACTGGAAAGCCGCCGAACGCCGGTTCAAGGGCATGGGCGGTGTGTTCGAGGAGTTCGAGGAGGCCTTCCTTCCGGGAGGAAGGGCGCCCATGCCGGGCGAGATTTTCAGGTGTGAGCCGATGGCCGCCACGCTGGAGTCCATCGCCTTCACCTACGGCCAGTCGTTCTACAGAGGGTCGATCGCTGAAGCCATCGCCGAGCATTCGGAGCGTACCGGCGGCCTCATACGCCTGGACGACCTCCAGCGCCACGAGCCCGAATGGGTGGAGCCCATTTCAGTGCGCTACAGGGGCTTCGACATCCACGAGATCCCCCCGAACGGGCAGGGCATCGTGGCCCTCATCGCCCTCGGCATCCTGGAGGGCTTCGACGTTAGAAGCCTCGACCAGCTGGGGCCCGAATCCGTCCACTTGATGGCGGAAGCCCTGAGGCTGGCCTTCGCCGATGCCCACGCCTACGTAGGAGACCCAAGGTTCTCTGAAGTGCCTGTGCGCGAGCTCCTGGCCCCAGGCTACATCGCGCGCCGCCGTGCGCTGATAAGCCGCGACAGGGCCATGCCCGCGGCGGAGCCCGGTCTGGGAAGGCCCGGCAGCTGGGCGCCACACGACGGCGACACGGTGTACCTTGCCGCCGCCGACTCCGCCGGCATGATGGTGTCGTTCATACAGTCCAACTACATGGGGTTCGGATCTGGCGTCGTAGTGCCCGGTACTGGCATAGCGCTGCAGAACAGGGGAGCTGGCTTCTCGCTGGAGCCGGGAAGCCCGAATGAGCTTGCGCCCTTCAGGAGGCCCTTCCACACCATAATCCCGGGTTTCATCACCAAAGACGGCGTGGGGCTGGCCGCCTTCGGGGTTATGGGCGGCGACATGCAACCCCAGGGCCACGTGCAGGTGGTGTCGGCGGTGCTAGACCACGCCCAGAACCCGCAGGCCGCAATGGACTGCCCCCGGTTCCGTGTGGCCGGCGCCGACAGGCTGCTGGTGGAGCCGACGGTGCCCGAAACCACGGTGGATGCTCTGCGGAGGATGGGCCATAGCGTCCTGGTCGAGGGAGAACCTGCGGGGTTCGGCGGAGGGCAGATGATATGGCGCGACCCCGCCACCGGAGTTCTCATAGCCGGCAGCGAACCGAGGAAGGACGGCTACGCAGCAGCCATATAGCAGGGAGGCTGGTCTCATGAGGGTGAACCTGTCGAATACCGTGTTCGGACTGATCGTCGTGGCCATCGGGGCGGTGCTGCTCCTGAACAACCTCGGAGTCACCAGGATCGACGTCTGGTACCTGGTGGCCCGCTACTGGCCGGTGACGCTGATCCTCTTGGGTATTTCCAGTCTCACTGGAGACTGGGGGCGCTCGGAGCGAGACCGCGACTCGGAGGATTCGGAGCGCCGCGCATCACGCCGGCGTGGGCAGGCCATCGGCGGATGGATCCTGCTCCTTCTCGGTCTAGTATTGCTCAGCGGGACCGCGGGCTGGTACACGATCCACTGGGCGAGGCTGTCGGGGATGTTCTGGGCGTGCGTCCTCATTGTCGCCGGCTGGGCGATCCTGCGCTGGCGCCCGCTGGATGACGCCAGCGGAGCCGACGACGGCGGATACGCGACCACCAAGTGGGTGTTCCTCAGTTCGCTCGAACGCCGGCAGCCAGGGTGGCAGCTGGAGTCCGGCTCCTATGTGGTGCTCCTGGGCGGCGCCGAGCTGGACCTGACCCGGGCGAGCATCAAGGCCGGCACCACGTACCTGGACCTCACCGCGATGCTGGGCAGCATCGAGCTGAGGGTGCCGGAAGACGTGATGGTCTACTGCAACGCCAGCGCCCTGATGGGTGGAGTCGAGTTCTTCGACCAGTCTACTGGCGGCGTGGTGTCGAGCCAGGGCTTCTCGCGCCCGGGGTCTGCTGAATCCGGCCGCGTGCTGGAGATCAACTGCAGGGCCATAATGGGATCGGTGGAACTGAAGTAGGCGCCGGCGAAAGACGCACTTGCTGTAGGAGGAAGAGCTGTTGCTCAATTTCGATCTCGTCATCTTCGATGCCGACGGTACGCTCTGGGACTACGATGCCGGAGAGCGCAAGGCGCTTGAGGCGGCGCTGGCCGCCTTCGGCGTGCCGTACGACGAGTCGGTGCTCCAGCGTTACCGAAGCATTAACTCGGAGCTGTGGAGGCTCCTTGAGCAGAACGTGGTGAACTCCGACTTCGTCCGGGTGGAGCGGTTCCGAAAGCTTCTCTCTGAGCTTGGGATAGACATGCACCCCTTCGACGTGCAGAGGGTGGCTGCCGACTATCTTGAGCGGCTAAGCGCCCAGGCGGTGCCCATGAAGGGCGCCGAGGAGCTGCTCAGGCTGCTTTCGGGCAGGGTGAGGATGGCCATCCTGACCAACGGCATCAGCGCGGTGCAGCGCTCGAGGTTCGCCCTTTCGGGGTTTGGTCGCTACATCAACGATCTCATCATATCCGAGGAGGTGGGGGTGGCTAAGCCCGACCCTGCCGTATTCGTGCACTGCCTGAACAGGCTAGGGTGCACCCGCCCGGAGAGGGCCCTGATGGTAGGTGACTCCATAGCGTCTGACATCAGAGGAGGCGCCGCAGCAGGGATCGTCACTTGCTGGTTCAATCCCCACGGGGCGCCTAACCTCTCTGACATAACGCCTGATTATGAGATCCGCAGGCTCTCGCAGCTGCCGGAGTTGCTCGGGTGCTAGTTCCGGGTGCCACTCCCTGACGCCGCCTGGCGTCGCGGGTGCCGCCCGGGCGGTAGTGCTGGGCCTTACAGCTCGGCCGCCGCCAGCTCGCGCATAGCCCTGCTGGACCAGTCAGGGTCTGACAGCATTGCCCTTCCCACTCCGATCACGTCGGCGACGCCCTTGCCCACCAGGGCGTCGGCCGTGGACGGGTTCACGATGCCTCCGGTGACCATTACCGGGACGTCCACCACGCGCCGTATGGCCTCCGCCAGGCGCGCGAAATAGCCCTCCGCGGGCGCGTCCGGCCCGAACCTATCGCGGCCGGAGCCTGCAAGGCCCCCGGATATGTCCAGGAACCCCACTCCGGCCTCAACCAGCCGCGGTGCCGCCCACACCGAATCCTCCAGAGTGATTCCGCCCTCGAAGCCGTCGTCTGCGCCAAGCCGCATGGCCACCACCGCGTCGTCGGGCAGCGCTGCGCGCACCATGGCCACAGTCTCCAGGGAAAACCTAAGCCTGTTTTCCATGGACCCGCCGTAGGCGTCGCTGCGCAGGTTGGTCAGGGGTGAGAAGAACTGGTTCAGTAGGTATCCGTGGGCGGCGTGGAGCTCGATCACCTGGAAGCCGGCGCGCCAGGCCCGCACGGCCGCGTCGACGAAGGCCCTTTGCACCTCGGCCACGCGCGCAGGCGACATGGCGGTCGGCTGCGCGGCGTTCGGCCTGCCGGGCGGGCGCACCTCAGACGGCGCCTCCGGGGCGCAGCCGATGAGCTCATGATCAGCTGCCGCCCCCGCGTGTGTCAGCTGGATCGCAGCCACTGCCCCCTCGGCCTTGATAGCCTCGGCTACGCGGCGAATGGGAGCCACGTGGTCGTCGGAGTAGAGGCCCAGCTGATGGCGGCTGCGCCGCCCCTGGGGCACGACGTATGTATGCTCTACGATGATGAGGGCCGTGCCTGCCCTGGCCCTGGGCGCGTAGTACGCGACGGTGGTGTCCGTGGCCATGCCCCGCTCGTCGGCGGTCTCGCTTGCCATGGGCGGCATGGCGATCCTGTTTCGGAGCCGGTAAGGGCCTAGCTTAAGTGGGGAAAGCAGCCTGCTCATCTGTAGATGCAAGTGTAAACCACGTCGGCGTCGCACTCCACGTCAAACGACTGGTTCGGAGGCACGACGAAAGACTCGCCCTCTCCGTAGGCCTTCCATTCGGAGCTGCCCGGCAGTCTGGCCTTGAGGATCCCTGACACCACGGTCATCGTTTCCTCGGTGGAGGTGCCGAAGGTGTAGCGCCCCGGCTTGATCACTCCAACCGTGGCGCGGTCCTGGCCCTTGGTGAAGGTGAGGCTCTGGACGTTACCGTCGAAATACACGTTGTGCTGCAAACGGATCACTCCCTGTTCCAGCGCGGAACGCGGCCGTGGGCAGGGCCTGTCCCGCATCGTTGTGTGGGCGAGGAGCCGACGCCGCTCCCGCCCTGTCAGAGTATGTCTTTTGACATGCAGACAGCAACTCCTCTTGCCGCTATACTACTGACTGCGAAAGTACGGCCAGGATATCCCTGGGCACCGCGCCCAGACGCCATAGAGCGACCTTGCGCACTCCCATGGAGTCGAGGGTGGCCAGCTTCAGCAGGATGGAAGCGGAATCCTCGTACCACACGCTGTGGAGCTTGCCAGTGGTGTCTGTGTACTGGAAGAACGGGCCACCGTGGGCGGGATCGCGCTCGATGCGGGCTCCTGTGTTGGCGGCGATGGCAGCTGCCGCCTCCACTGTCAGGAAGCCGGCGCCGGACTCGTCCCAGTCCAGCCCGTAGGCCCCCAGCAATACGCACAGACGAGACGGCCCTACGTCCTCCAAGGCGTACGTCGCCTGCTGTTCAAGCCACGCGAGATCGGTGGGAGGGCCAGGCGTGCCCGAGGCGCCCCGCTGGAAGCCTTCAACCATTACTGTGTCGGCGCACTGGGCGGCATGGGCGAGGTTGTACGGTCCCTCGCGCCAGCCGGACGGGGCGGCTATAGACAGGGTGTACCACGGGCTGAGCTTGGTGAACCTTGCTCGGATCTCGCAGGCCAGGTCCGCCAGGGCGTCGAAGTGTTGGGCGGTTATGGCACCGAAATCAAGGTGCACCCCGTCGAGGTGGTTGGAGATGGTGCAGTCTGCGGCCACGGACGCCAGGCGAGACCTGGCGTTGTCGTCAAGAAGGGCGTTGTCGGCGGCCTCGACGGAGTACGTGCCGCGGCACAAGTTCGTCACGCCGACAACGGCTCTGGTCCGACGCGCCCGCGCCAGCTGAAGCGCTATATCTACGGGGCCCGCGGTGGCAGAGCCGTCGGGCTCTACCGTCACCGCGGTGTAGATGACCTCATCGAAAGGCTCCGGTGACGACAGCACGTCGGCGATGCCGGCCGACGACGCGTGGGGCACTATGTAGCCGATGAGTCGGTGGCGCCTGGGGATCCGCAGTATCTGTCCTGGATATACCGAGTAGGGCTCAGTGATGGAGTTGGCCCGCGCCAGGGCGTCCACGTCGATCCTGAACCTCTGGGCAATGTGCCACAGGGTGTCTCCGGTGTTCACCATGTAATGCATGAGCCCGCCTCCTGCGCACAGTGTAAGTGGTAGGCAGTATAGACTATGCTTGGTGAACCGGAAATGTTCTCTGGAGACCGAGGAGACCGACTGGGACCGAACAGTTGCGGTGGCGCAGGCTGTGACGGTGGGCGGGCGGCGCCTCGCGCCGCCTTCACATACTCCCAGCTATGTGCGTTGTGCGTGCCGGCGTCGGTGCGGCGTTGAGGAGCGCGGACGGTGACCCTCGAGGTTTTCCTCCGTTTGTAGGAGCACTGCGGCTGGTGCTC
>LFSP01000052.1 GCA_001513145.1 Clostridia bacterium DTU025
TTGGGTTCGATCCTTTCCATGTCGTAACCCGTCACCACCACTTGCCCTACCCCTGGCAGTGTAGTGACCCCCGTTTTGTCAACACTTTAGGCGACATTTTTACGTAGTGCCCGGATTTCTTGGTACTTCCGGGGTGATCGGTAGCCCAGACGGGAGTGCATTCGCTCCTCGTTGTAAAATCGGATCCAGTCAGCAATCACTTGCTCTGCTTGTTCAAAACTTTCAAAACGGTGATGCCACACACATTCTTCTTTGAGACTGCGGAAAAACCGTTCAACGATCGCATTTCCTTGAGGTGACCGATACGGCGTGTAGGTAAGGGTCAAGCCGAGTCGGTCAATCTCATTCAAGAATACACGGGCTCCAAATTGAGAGCCGTTGTCGGCCCTTATCTGCAAATCAGTCGGTACGCACTTGGGCGATCCGAAACGATATGTCACCGCTTCATCCAAGGCCTCTCGGGCCCTGACGGCTTTGGAATCCAAACCGAAACGAAATCCCACACATTCCCGATCACAGTGATCCACAATAGCAAACAAGCTTGCCCAACCGTCTTCGCCGCACCAAATCCGGGTCATGTCCACGCCCCAAAGCAGGTTCGAGTCATTGACTTCCACCCGTCCCAAGTGGTGACGGCGACGGGCTTGGCGACGCCGGACTTTCACTTGAAGCCCGTGAACTTGCATGAGCCGTTGGACCCGTTTGCGATTAATGATCATCGGTTTGTCACCGAAGCGTAGCAAGGCCCAGATTCGCCGGTAGCCGTACTCCGGGAACTTACGGGTCAGCTCCTTGATCCTATCGACGAGACGCTTTTCCTCATCGGATGAGTGTGAATTCTTCTCGGCCGCCTCGTCCTGACGTCGGAGGGCTTTGTAAAAAGCACTTCGTGACACACCCATAACTTGGCACACGAGGGCGATGGGGTACCGGCTGGCTTTCTCACGATAAAACCTTACGACTTCTTCCGCCGTGCAGCGAGCCAGTCCGTTTTTTTTTGATACAATTCCTTTTCCATGGTGAGGCGTCCAATCGTACGCTCGGCCTGCTTCAGCTGCTTTTCAAGATCTGCCTCCCGGCTGCTTTTTCCGCTATGAGTCAGCCCTTCCAATCCGGCTTTAAGCATCGTCTCTTGCCATTCATAGTACATGGACTGGGTGATGCCGTGCCGTCGGCAAAGCTCTGCGATGCTTTCCTCACCCTTCAGCCCTTCAAGTACCACCTCCATTTTCGCTTTGGCTGTCCACCGGCGACGTTTCTCAGGCGGTTTTCTTTGTTCGCTCATCACTCGTCACTCTCTCCTTGCGTTTTCTATTCGACGAGCGACTGCGACTCTCCGTTAGGCCAGTGTCAACCTTTTCATGGGGTCATTATAAACCTGACGCGGAAACGGCACTGGCTGAATTCCTTGTCACCCATGGCACCGGTTTACACACGGTTACAGGCGTGGTGACCCCATCCATAAAAGTTAAACGTCCCCGAGGCCGCCCCCGCAAAAATGCGGTGTATCCCACAGAGACTGACTACCAGGTCGATCTGGAGTTGCATGCGCCAACTGAAGAAGTAAAGCAAGCTTGGTTAAAACGGGAATCAAGCTTCGTGATGATTACCAACCTCCCGGAAGATCAGTGGTCGGATATCGCTGTACTAAGTGAGTACAAGAACCAGCACAAAGTGGAACGCAACTTCTACATGCTTAAACACCCGATCATTTCAGATGGGATCTTCCTTAAGAATCCCAGTCGAGTGGAATCGTTTGGTTACATAACGATCCTGGCACTACTCGTGGCAGCGTTTCTTCAACATCGGGTGCGTACCAACTTAGCTAAAGAGGACCGACCGCTCCGATTGGCGCTACAGCAGCGCACAACGGATAAACCCACCAGCGTGGCCATTCTTAAGGAGTTGAACGACGTATCTATTTGGCACTTTGTCACACCGGAGGGGCACATATTACTGCGTGGCTTCAATGGGGACCTTTCACTCGAGACTGTCCGTTTGATTAACCTTGCCGGTTATGATCCTGAGATCTGCATTAAGCCGATCGACACCTAGATCCCTGGTAGAAATTCTGGCCAACTGTGTTTATGGGTGCGGAATGACGGTTGGATGTTCCTGTAAGAGCCAATTTTAACCGGATACCGGTCCCTGGACCTGCGTTGCTGCAGTCGCGATTTCCACTTCCGGAAGTCCTGCTGGCAGTCGGCAAGGAGTGGCACGAGTGAGCGCTTCGTGGTATAATAAAAATGTGGGCTGCGGTGGAGCGGCCCACAGCAGAGCACAACTGAATATGCTTGCCGGCGCGGTGGAGTGCCGGCAGGTTCGTGGAGCCGTTGGAGGCACCCGGACCGATGTCCCCTGCGATGACCAGGGGGCCGGGCTGGGTGCCTTTGTCTTTTCCCGGCCCGGCAAGGAGGCAAAGACGATGCAGGCGACAAGAGCTGAACGTCTGGCGGCCCGTATGCAGGCCATTTTGGACAATGCCCAGGCCGAGGGCCGCAACATCACGGAGGCCGAAGAGGCCGAATATCTCCGACTGGCCCGGCTGCACGCCGTGGCCGTCGAGCTGGAGGGATACGACGATGACGAAGAAGATGCGTGAGGTGCTGAACCGACTTCGTGAGGCCGAGACCCGAGTCCAGGCCGCCCTGGAGAACGAAGACACGGCCGCGGCCGAGGCTGCAATGGAGGAAGTGCGGGTGTTGCGCGCGCAGAAGGCCGCGCTTGCCCGTGAGGAACAGGAGGCCCGGGCGGCAGCGGTCGCCAACGGCCGGAGGGTCTATCCTGACCCTGCGGACGAGTTGGGCGGTGGCGCCGGTCGTCGCGGCGGGGCCTTTTCCCGGACGGTGCTGGCCCAGGGATTCGACCCGCGGACTCGCCCGGTGGTGCGGGTGCCTTTGGCGCAGGCGTTCCCTGACCCCGACAAGTGGCGGCGTATCTATCCTGACGACATCGAGCCGATGGGCCGTGATGAGCGGTTCCTGTTCCCGCTGCTGCCGGCCTTGGACATCGAAGACGCGGCCGCCATCGAAGACTACCGGCAGACCGAGCGGGCCGTGACCGGTAACGTGGAGCGGGCCGTGGACGCCGACACGGACAAGGCGACCCTCAACGTCAAGATTGAGCATGTCGTGAGGGAGGCCAAGCAGTTTGCGGTGGTCGTGCCCGACATTCCGAACCAGGCCCTTCGGTCCCTTCCGCAGCTTGAGACCTTCCTTGAGACCGAAGGCCGGTTCGTCGTGGCCCAGGCCATCGATCAGCATGTACTGCGGGAGATTCTGGCCGAGAACCCGCCCACCAGCTACATGGGTGCGAACCTGATTGAGCGGGTGCGTCATGCCATCGCGGCCATGCGGGCCGTGGGGGCGCAGCCTGACGTGTTGGTCCTGAACCCGACGGACGCGGCCGAGCTGGACCTGTTCCGGCAGCCCGGCACGCAGGACTATCTCTTCCCGACCCGTAGCGTGGGCGAAGCTTCGCCTTTGTGGGGGCTGCGGGTTGTGGAGCGGACAAGCCCCACGGGGGACGAGCCGCCGATTCTGTTGGACACGCGGCGGATCGGTGTCTGGTACCGCGGGATGCTGGAGGTCGCGGCCGACCCGTTCACGGGCTTCAAGAAGAACCTGACGAACCTTCGGTTCGAGATTACGGGCCTGTTCCACGTCCGCAATCCCAAGGCGGCCCACGTCATCGCGGAGACGGACGGCGAGTAGGCTGCTGGAGCTGGCGAATGACGGCCCCCGGGTTCGACGCCCGGGGGCTTGTCGCGTCTAGGCGCCCCGGAAAGGGGGGATATGGGGGTGAAATCCTGGTCGGCAGCGGGGCGTGACCGGCGGCCGGCGTCGTTTTTTCGGTGTACGGGTTTGGGAGGTTCGCCCGCCCGGGCTGGCCGCGCCGGCCACCATGAGGTTTTCAGGTTTGAAAAGCTGGCCGGCCCCGGCGAGACGTCCCATTCGGAAGCAGCTGGGGATGTTAGCGTTAGAAGTGCTTCTATTGCTAACAACACGCGCTTCCTCTTCCCACATCCCCACCGCTCGCTGCGACACCCCCACCAACGCCGCCACCTGTGCCTGCGTGAGCCCCTGAGTACGCGAGGTGTCAAGTTCTTGACACCTGTTAGATTCCTAACACCTGGACCGGCCGAGGTGCGTTGTTTCTCGCACCTGCTAAGTTTTTAGCACCTGGGCGCCGGCTGACGTGTTCCATTTGGGACACCTGCCCGGCGGCCCAGGTTTTCGATTCCGAAAACCTGTCCCGAGGTGTCACCCAGGTTATCAGTTCTGATAACCTGCCCCTTCATCGTGGCGCCAGAAGGCCCTAGAAGCGGCGCGCGAGTGTGCCAAAGGTGTGCCTATTTCGTGGAAAATGGCACACATCAGCGGATGTTGGAGGAATCTCCCAGAAGCGAAAACGCCGTTGTGAAGCCATTTGCGGACACTTAAGGATGGCGGCGGAAGTCTCTGTTTGGGACTTTTAATCCGGGTGTCGCGGGTTCGAGTCCCGCGCGGCTCACCATTCTCGTATCCCGATAGCAGGAAAGGCAAGGGAGGCGTTGGGATCTGTTCCCAGCGGCTCCTATATTTGTGTCCGAGCCGTCGGTAAGTAGTCGTTAGGCTATGGTTGCTGGCCTGCCGCGCCTACTCCTCTCGGCTCGTGAGCCTTGGCAGCTACGTCGGGGTGTGACGTGCGAGTTCGATAGGGGCACAGTCGCGTACATGTGTTGATCGTCAGTACACAACGGTCTTGCATTGGAGGCGAGAGAGCTCAAGATCTCAGGGTACTGCCTGGAGCCGTGCAGCTAATTCATCTTGGTATGACAGCAGGAAAACGCATCTGCCTGACGAACCGTGTTACTAAACCTTTCTAATGTATGCGGAAGGTGGTGCGAAAACGAAAATGAGAACCAGGCTGAGCAAGTCCATTCGTGTGGCGATGATGTGTTTGTTGGTCGTTGGCCTGACTATCGGAGTGGCGGCCGGCGCTGACCAGCAGCTGATCGATGCCGCGAAGAAGGAAGGCAAGGCGGTTTACTACGCGAACATCACCGGGATTGAGCCGGTCCTGGACGCCTTCAGGGCCAAGTACGGGGTGACCGGGGAGTACGTGCGGGTGTCAACGGCGGTATACGTGCCTACGGTTCAGACCGAGTTCGAGGCAGGCAGGCTGGGGGCGGACGTGCTGCAGGGGCCGCTGCCTATCTTGGAGATACTGAAGGATGCAGGGATTCTAGGCAGCTACGTGTCGCCGGAGACTGCGAAGTACCCTGAGTGGTCGAAGGATCCCGACGGCGTGATCCAGCAGTTCGGAATCGAGGCTGTGGCTCTCATCTACAACACCGAGCTTGTCAAGCCGCAGGATGTGCCCAAGTCGTACAAGGAGCTGGCGGATCCCAAGTGGCGCGACAAGATCGTGATGCCCGACCCGCTCACCCACGCGACGACGATCACGTGGCTGGTGGGCCTCAAGGAGCACGTGTTCGATAACAACGAGGGCGAGTGGAAGGAGTTCCTGAAGGGCTTGGCTGCGAACAGGCCGATGTTTGTGGCGTCCTTCAGCCCGACACCTGGACCGATTGAGACTGGCGAGAAGCTCATCGGGATCTCGATGCCGAAGTACATCGTGACGAGGTTCCCCGCCCCGCTGGGGTGGGCGAAGCTTGGCGACGAGCCGCTGATGGGTTCGGCTAGGGGCATTGCCATCGCGAAGAACCCGAAGAACCCCAATGCCGCGAAGCTGTTCATCGACTACTGGCTCTCGGAGGAGTCGGCGCGGATCCTTGCGGAGGATGTAGGCGAGTGGGTGCTTTACGAAGGCGTGTACCCGCCGATCGAGGGGATCACCGAGGCCGAAGTGATACCGCTGAGAGAGCTTTCGGACGAGGAGATCCAGTACTGGTCTGAGATATTCAGTACCATCTTCTAGTGATGGTGTGGGCGCGCGAAGGCGCGTAGAAGCAAGGAAGGCTGCCTTCCGAACGGGAGGCAGCCTTCGTTATTCTGGGAGGGTCAGGCGACCAGCCGGCGGAGCAGGAGGGTGTGTGGCCGCACGCGGTGGGCCGGGCCGGCGGTCCTGTCTACAGGTTCAATGATCGCCATGAGAGAGGGGGATACGCAGGGAGTTGGCGATCAGGACCAAGGCTGTGGACAGGCCTATCATTATGAGGCCTAGGGCTGCCACTTGGCCCCAGAGGCCGTCGGTGGCCAGGCGCATGATCTGAACGGTGAGCACCTCGGTGCCTGGGCGGGAGAGGACCACGGACACGCTGAGCTCCCGGATGAACATGCAGGCCATCAGAATCCACGCTGACACGACGCCTGGGGCCAGGAGGGGCACCACGATGTCGCGGAGGGCGCGGAGGAAGGTGGCGCCGAACACGCGGGCGGACTCCTCGAGCTCCGCGTGTATCTGCATGAAGGCGCTGCGCATGGGTCTGACACCGTAAGGTAGGTAGGTGCCGACGTAGGCCACGAGAAGCGCCCAGATGGTGGCGTAGAGGGGCGTGCGCACCAGAAACCACATGAAGCCCACGCCGATAATCATGCCCGGGAATGAGAAGGAGAGGAAGGAGAGGGATTCGATCAGGGCGCTGCCGCGGCTCTTGATCTTGACGACGACGTAGGCGACGAAGATCGAGAGCAGGATGCCGAGGGTGGCGCCGACGACCGCAAGGAAGGTGGAGTTCTTGATGGCACGGACGATGACGGAGTTGCGGAGCACCGCTTGCCAGTTACGCAGACTCATCATGCTGAAGGCGCGGGCGCTGGGCACCATGGTGTAGGGCACGAACGACATGTACACCAGCGTAAGGAGGGGTATGACCACGAGGAAGCAGAAGAGGGCGAGGCAGAGAACGAACAGGGGGATGCGGGCGCGGCCCAGCTGCACGATGCTGGGGCGGTAGCCCTTCCCTGTGACCGTGACGAACTGCGAGCTCTCGGAGATGAGGTAGCGGTAGACGTATACAAGAGCCACTGATATGGCGAGGACGACCAGGCCGATGGCGGCGGCCTTGCCGTAGTCAGGCGACCAGCCCACCGAGATGATACGGTGGATGTGGGTGGTCAAGACGGTGATGCGTCCGGGCATGCCCACCATGGAGGGGACGGCGAAGGCGGCCAGGCTCCTGATGATGGCCAGCGTGAATGTGGCCAGGAAGGCCGGTTTGAGAATGGGCAGCGTGACGCGGCGAAGTGTGTAAAGGTTGGATGCGCCGCTGACGCGGCTAGCTTCCTCGAGGACGGTGTCGAAGGAGTACATGGCGGGGGAGATGACCAAGTAAGTGACGGGGAGGTCGAGGAGGCCTTCGAGGAAGATCATGCCGCCAAGGGAGTATATGTTGAAGGGCGAGCGGGACAGGCCCAGGAGATTGCGGAGAAAGACGTTGATCATGCCGTTGGTCGGGTTGAGCAGTGCGATCCACGCTGACGCGAAGAGGACATGCGGGATCATCATGGGGACGACCGGTAAGACGCGGAAGAGGCCCTTCAGCGGGATGTCAGTGCGCACGCTGAGGTAGGCCAGGAGACTGCCGAGAACCGTGGAGAGGGTGGCGGTGCCCAGCGAGAATATGGCGGTGTTGAGCAGCGTCTTGGGCAGTGTCGGATCGGTGTAGGCGGCGATGTACTTGGCCGTGGTGAACTGGCCGATGGCGCTGATACCCTCGGAGAAGCTGCCCACGATGAGCATGACCACAGGGCCCGCGGTGAGGGCGCCGACGATGAGTATGAGGAGCGTTACCAGTGGGGAGCGAGTTGAGGTCCGGCTGGACATCGGCTACGCCTCCTCTGCGGGGTTGAGGGCGCGGCACCACTCGCGGTCGATGCGCAGGCGCACCCTGTCGCCCTTTCTGAGCTGGCGGTGTGACTTGATTCGAACGAGTATGGTCGCGCCGCCGACGGAGACTTGAGCTTCGTGGGCTTCACCAGCGAAAAGCAAGCCGGTGATGGTACCCTCGAAGACGTTTTCCGAGGCGGGGTCAGCGGGGGCCGGGCTAGCAGGGGAGTCGGGTGCCAGCTCGAAGGACTCGGGCCGGGTGTAGATAGTGACTTCTGTGCCGACCGAGAGGTTCGAGGGGGCGCTGCAGACGATGCTCCCCATGGGGCACACGACGATGGCGTGGGAGTCGTCTTTGTAGCCGGTGATGGTGGCTTTGAGGAAGTTCGCGCGGCCGATGAAGTCGACGACGAACTTGTTGTTGGAGCGCAGGTAGATATCCTGCGGCGTGCCGCGCTCGACGATGGAGCCGCCACGCATGACGGCGATCTCGTCCGAGATGGTAAGGGCCTCCATCTGATCATGGGTGACGTATATGGCGGAGATGGTGAGCTCTGTCAGGAAGTGGCGTAGCTCCTGGCGAGTGCTTTCGCGGAGCTTGGCGTCGAGATTGCTCAGGGGCTCGTCAAATAGGATGACCTTGGGCTCGGCCACAAGGGCGCGGGCCAGGGCCACGCGCTGCTGCTGGCCGCCGCTGAGCTTGGTCGCCAGGCGGTTCTCGAAGCCGCTGAGCTGAACGAGCTCGAGGACACGCCTGACGCGGGCCTCGATCTCGGGCTTAGGGACTTTGCGGATTTCCAGAGGGTAGGCCACGTTGCCGAAAACCGTCATGTGAGGCCATATGGCATAAGACTGAAACACCATCCCGATCCCGCGGCGCTCCGGGGGAAGGGAGATTCCCTTTTCCTTGGACCAGACCACCTCGTCGCCGATGACGATCTCGCCGGACTCGGGGGACTCAAGCCCGGCGATGCAGCGAAGGAGTGTGGTCTTGCCGCAGCCGGATGGTCCCAGAAGGGTCAGAATCTTGTTGGGAGGCGTAGATAGAGTTACGTTGTTGAGGGCCGTTACCTTCTCGTCCTTGGAGGCGAAGGTCTTCACAAGGTTCTTCACTGTGACCATTCCTTGCACGGCGGGTTGCTCCTTTCTACAGAAGTGCCTAGCCTGCAGTCGAACAGTGCGAGTCTCGTGACCAGCGAAGACTATGTCATGGGGATTACACCTTTCAGTAATTGGTCGTCTCCCAATGGATATTCTATCTCCATGTTGGGTTTCCTGTTAGCGGGCTTGTTCCGAGAACTAAGTACCTCACGGTTAAGTCCAGATTGTGCTGTAAGTGCGGTTCTCGTATGCTGTGTTCATATCGTGGGCCTCTAACATGAGCCGGAGTCTGGCACGAAGATGCTCCTGTTGTGGCTTCGGACATACATCCAGTGTGTTCTTCGTGAAGTGGGGCTGGCACCGTTGCCACGATGCCCCCTGGAACTCCACCGCTACTGCATTCACCAATCATTCGTGGCTAGCGGACACCACGAGGTCAACACCAGGAAGACCACGGGCTTTCAACTACCCGAAGAACTCTGGCCAGGAGTATTCGCTCTAGCTGTCCGCGGTTCGAAACCCAAGTATCTCGCGCACTCCTGTAGAGTTGACGCCAATTCCTATGAGTATGCTGTGGTTCCTCAAGTGCCCGTTCTTGCGTATCTTGATCACCATGCCATCCACCATGGGGAAGGGAGAGTAATCCCCGCCGGGGCTACGCTCGTTCCATTCGTGTACCACCGGATCCAGGCCCTTGATCAGCTCCGACACAGTGGATTTGGAAAACTGTAATCGCCTGCGGTACAATGGCTCTTCGTCAGGTTTCGTGCACTGTCGGCGAAGCAAGACCGGGCCAGGCGACTGGCTAGTTCCGCGGTGTCCGGACCAGCGTCGGTCAGACTCTGCCATTTCAGCGTGAATGGGCTCTGATCTGTGGTCGGGGTTCGCCCGGGTGTTCGGGTGTAGTCGGTCCAGAGATGCCTGCAATGTCCCGCGTACCGCAGAACCCATAGATGAGTATCCGAATGCGATCACTAACGCCTTCAGGCTTCCACGCGAAGGGCACGTGCCAGGACAGATGCTGGGCAGGTTCCGCGACCGCAAGGCGCTGCCAGGATGCGAGCGCGGAGCAGGTCGAAACTCGACCGACCGTATCCGATCCGTTTGAGAAGCTTCACTCGGGTTATCTGGCCTTCGACCTTGCCGGTGCTCCATTCGTGCTCCACTCCTGCCATGACTGCTTTCAAGTCAGCTGTGAATGTCTTGGCTAACCTTCTGAAAGAAGGAAATGAGCTCACCGAAGCCTGCTCTATCCACCGGGGTAGGTTCTCTGGCCTACGTTCGCGAAGAATAGCGCGGAACCGCTGGAACAGGTCATGGGCCTCTCTAAGCTCTGGGTTGATGTCTAGGCTTTCAGCAGCCAGCTCCTGCTGAATCGGATTTCGGCGTTCGGGTGGACACAGGATGGCCCAACGAACATCCTTCCATGAGGCGCGGCGGACCACTGATGTACCGGCCAACGCTCGCCACGGCTGTACGAACGCCCTGACCTGCGATGGCGAGCCGTCATACCCTAATGCGCCTATCTCCCTGAAGAGCTGGGCAGCGTTATGGCAACCCGCTTTCCACCTGAGCTGCATGTAGTCTGCAAACGGTGTGATCTTGCCGGGTACAGGTGGGCGTGGCGCCCGCTGTTGAGGCTGAGTGCCCCTAAGGTACTTGCGCACCGTGGCACGGGATAGCCCTGTAGCCCTGCTGATGGCTCTGATCGACTCACCATGTCGGAATCGGTCCGGCACGTCCTCATATCTGTGCTGGAGCCGTTGGGCTGATGCGAGACGTGCGAGCTCACGCTTCGTAGGTCTTTCGTGCTCCGGTTTCTTGGTGCACGTTTCGGCCACAGGTTCAGCTGGGATCGTAGGCGCTACCCATCGCTTCCCGTCAACAACCTCCCGAAAGGCATCGGCCACATTTCGGACTAGGTGGAACCTGTCCGCAACTTGAATGGCTTCAGGGACAGCGTAGGATGCAGCTTGCGCATAGGCGGTCGCGCGGTCACGGACCACAACCTGAATGCCCGAGTGCCGGCTGAGCCATTCGGCGACGGGCCCCGCCGCACGCCCGGGAATGATGTCCACCGGTCTCCCGGTTTCGAGGTCACACAGCAGTGTGCCGTAGGTTCTACCTCGCCGGATCGCGAAGTCGTCAACGCCGACGAACCGAGGCGCTTTCACCGTTGGAGCGGACCGGTCAACGGTCCGCAAGAGTGTGCTGGAACTGGTACGGATCCCGAGCGAGAAGGCGAGGGTCGCTCCCAATATGCTGCTGAGCAGCATTACTAGCGCTCTCAGCACTGCTGTGACCCTCTCCGTCCGCTGAGCATAGCGTCGCGCTAGCCAATCGAGGGACTCCACGAACGTGACTCGGTGGCAGTCGGAGACCATGCATCTGAACCGTCGGACGGATGCTGTTATCTCGACGGGCTTGCCCAAGATCGGAAGGTCCCTCAACCGGCGAGTATAGCTACTATGCACCGAAGTGCTCGTACCTCCGCAATCGGGACATCTGGCTGAGTTACTGTCTACACAGATGTCAATCCGGATTCTATCGTCGGCGAAGTCAGAACCCGTTACCCTGAACCCCGGGAAGTGCACTGCTAGCATCGGAAGACCGCTCCTACTGGTTGCGTATGTCTCCACTATAGAAGCAGCTCACAGCGGATTCAACAGGGAGTACCTTGCACGGAACCTGACGAAGAGCCCCAAAGCCTACAGGCAAAGCATCGGCTTGGCAGCATGACCGAGTCCAAGAAAACGTCCGCACCCCC
>LFSP01000018.1 GCA_001513145.1 Clostridia bacterium DTU025
GATCACCGATTACGTCCAGAAGCCTGACCCCAGGAACGACGACATCAACTATCAGCTTCTGGTGCTGCACGCTGTGGACGAGTACGGCCCCGACTTCACCAGCCGCGACCTGGCGTACGAATGGGTGGAACACCTCGATGTTGATGTCACCTACACGGCAGAGCGCCAGGCCCTGGAGAACCTTCACAGAGGCATCATTCCTCCTTATTCCGCCAGGGAGAACAACCCCTTCAGCCACTGGATCGGCGCTCAGATGCGCGGCGAGGTGCACGGGCTGATCGCGCCGGGGCGGCCGGAGCTTGCGGCTGAGCTGGCGCATAGAGATGCCGTGATTTCGCACGTCACCGAGGGCGTGTATGGCGAGGTGTTCAACGCCGTCATGGTGAGCCTGGCGTTCGTGATGGACGACGTCGAGGCTATCATCGGGCGAGCGCTGGGCTACGTGCCGGCACACAGCCAGTTTGCGTCGGTGGTGCGATCGACGGTGGCCAAGTGCAAGGAGACAGGCAGCTGGGAGAGGGTGCTGGACTGGATTAACGACACCTACGGCCACCTGCACTGGATACATACGTTCCCGAACGCGGCCATCGTGGTGATGAGCCTGATGCTGGGAGGCGGCGATTTCACCGAGAGCGTGTGCATGGCCGCCAGCTCTGGGTGGGACTGCGACTGCAGCACGGGCCAGGTGGGAGCCACTGTGGGGGCGCTGGTAGGAGAGCGCGCTATCCCCGACAGGTGGAAGGAGCCCATTGCGGACCGTCTTTACACCGACGTCGCCGGTTTCACCGTAATCGAGCTGAGCAAGCTTACGGACTGGACCTGCGATGCGGCGCGCAGGCTGGCCAGGGCGTATGACGAGAGGGGCTGAGGTCGGGTATCTGGGGAAGGCGCGGCGAGAGGATTCGGTGTCGCGCTTAGCTACGGTGCGGCCGGCGAGACGGGTGCTCAGGCGGGTGCTCAGGCGGCTGTTGAGGGGGGTTAAGGCCGCCGATAGGAGCATTATGTTGATTTCGTTATAAATGGGTGGCGTTTCGTAACGGATTCGGGGCGAGGGGTCGAGTTTTCGTAACGAAGCTTACATAATCGGGCGAGAGGCTCATTCAAGGTGCTGATGGAAGATTGTGGGGCATCGGGCACACTGCGTTGAGCTGGGCTTTTGCGATGGAGCTTCGGCTGGCGTGTCGAAGCGCGGCCGGTCGGCCGGGCGGCGAGCGGCTATTACGTTGATTATTCAACAATGTATGCCACCTTACCCCCAGTTTCATTACAATCAGGGTGTGCTTTCGCAACGGATCTTGCATAATGCCACGCTGGCGGCCAGCTTACAGCCAGCTGGTGGCCTGCCGGCACCGCGCCGATTCCCGGCTGGCGCCCACCGGCGCCTAACGCTCACCACGTGCCCACAAGGAAGGCCTCGGCCAACCGTCGAACCATCCTTTGATGCCGCCACGAAGGCTCAAGCGAAGGCTCATGGGAGGTGCCGCTATGGGTGAACGCGTAACGCTATGCACTATTGGTTTCGCAAAGAAGAGCCTGCGGAAGTTCATTGGCCTCCTGCAGGACGCCGGCGTCACCAAGGTCATCGACATCCGTCTTCACAACACCTCGCAGCTGGCCGGCTATGCCAAGAGAGACGACCTGGAGTTCATCTTGGAGACCTTCGGAATCGCGTACGAACACGTGCCCGAGCTGGCGCCCACAGAGGAGCTGATGAAGTCATACAAGAAGGGCTCCACGGACTGGGAGACCTACACAGTCGCTTTCAAGGAGCTGCTCAACCAGCGCGACGCGGCCCGTCTCTGGCTACCTCCATCGCGAGTGTTCGACGACGGCGTCAACTGCCTGCTCTGCGCGGAAGACTCGCCCAAGCGATGCCACAGGCGCCTGGTAGCAGAGCACTTCGCGGCGCTTTTCCCTGATATAGAGGTGCGTCACCTGGTCTGAGGGTGTTCCGAAGCCGAGCTGATCCAGCTGATCCGGGTGTGGTTGCCGGCGCTCAGTGGTGTCAGCAGTGTGCACAAGAGAGTGTTTCCAGACAGCTGTAACAAGGGAGGTTGGACGATGAGGTATCGAAAGCTGGGCAATACCGACCTTGAAGTGTCAGTTTTGGCGTTTGGCTGCTTCGCCATGGGCAAGTGGCTATGGGGGAACGACGTTGAGGATAGGGAAACCATCGACGCGCTGCGCTACGCTTTGGACAACGGAGTGAACTTCATCGACACCGCCGACGTTTACGGCTTCGGGCACGCGGAAAGCCTCCTGCCGAAGGCGCTGGAAGGTCGCCCGCGTGACTCGGTGATGATCGCGACCAAGGGCGGCCTCGTATGGGACGACGAGGGCAACGTGACCCGCGACAACAGTCGAAAGCACCTCACCGAGGCCCTGCACGCCAGCCTGCAGCGTCTGAAAACCGACTACATCGACCTCTACCAGGTGCATTGGCCAGATCCGAAGACCCCCGTCGAGGAAACCATGGAGGCGATGTACGACTTCTGGAAGGCAGGCAAGATCCGTTGGATAGGGGTGTCCAACTTCGACGTGCCGCTTCTGGAGGCTAGCCTTGCCGTGGCGCCTGTGCACTGCCTGCAGCCGCAGTACAACATGCTGCAGCGGCAGATTGAGGCTGACGTCCTGCCCTTCTGTCGGGAGAAGGGCATCGCCGTCATAGTATACAGCCCCCTGGCGCAGGGCCTGCTCACCGGCAAGTTCACGAAAGACACCAAGTTCGTCGAAGGCGACGGGCGCGCCAACAGGCCGCTCTTCCAGGGAGAGCTCTTCCTCAAGAGCCTGGAGAAGGTAGAGAAGCTGAAAGCCTTCGCCGCTGAGCGCGGCCGCACNNAGCAATGGCGCAAATCCTGGGCTTCGGGCACGTCGCGATCAACGTCAGGAACTGGGACCAGACCAAGCACTTCTACTGCGAGCTGTTGGGCCTCCAGTTCACCAGAGAGGTCCACACCGGCAAGGGGTTCAGCCTCGTATACGCCCCTCTGCCTGGCGGCGGCACGCTGGAGTTCCGTCGCCCTGACACGCTCGGTTCGACTTCGCCGTCGCCGCATCAAGCCCAGCCGGCGCCTTCGCCCGCGCCGTCAGGCGCTTCCCAGGAGAGCCCGATCAGGCACTTCGCCCTGGCCGTCGACGACGTGGAGATCTTTCGCGCCCGCCTCGTGGCGGCCGGCGCGCCAGTGGTGATGGATGTCGCCGACATGCCACACCTGGGCATGAAGGTTTTCTTGGTCGAAGACCCGAACGGCGCAGTTGTCGAGCTTACCCAGACGTACGCGTGATGCCTGCTTTCATGCCGCTCACATTGGAGGAGAAGTTCCATTGGGACCAGTGACGCTCAGCGAGATCCTTTCCATGGCCAGGCCCGGCGTGGCTATTGCGGCCTTCAACTTCACTAACCTTGAAGACTTGCGCGGCATCATGGCCGCGGCGGAGCTGGAGCAAGCTCCGGTCATCATCCAGACCACCGAGACCACCGTGAAGCATTCCGGCCTGGAATACCTGGCTGCCATGGGCCGGGCGGCCGCCAGGGTCGCTGGTGTGCCTGTGTGCCTGCACCTGGATCACGCCACCGACTTCAACCTCGTCGTGAGGGCCATCAGGCTGGGATACAGCTCGGTGATGATAGACGGCTCGCGACTGCCCTTCGAGGAGAACGTTGCGGTCACCGCCGAAGCGGTGAGAGTGGCACATGCCGTAGGGGTGTCCGTCGAGGCCGAACTGGGACAGGTCGGGGGAAAAGAAGACTGCGCCTGCTCAACCTGCTGCAGCACCGACGGCGAGTTGCATCTCGTTGACGTTGACGAGGCGGTGGAGTTCGTGCGCCGCACGAACATCGATGCCCTGGCGCCGGCGGTGGGAACGATGCACGGCATCTACAAGGCGCCGCCATGCATCCGCTTCGACCTCATCGAGGAGGTTCACAGGGCTACCGGACTTCCACTGGTGCTTCACGGCGGCTCCGGCCTGCCCAGGGCGATAGTGCGGGAGGCCATCGTCCGAGGCGTGCGCAAGTTCAACGTCGCCACAGACTTGCAGGCGGCGTACGTTGCTGCCTGGCGAAAGGCGCTGGCGAGCTCCGGCGGGAGCATCGACTCTCGGCGGGCGGGAGCACACGCAATGGAGGCGGTATGCGAGGCTGCCAGGGAAAAGATACGTATGTGCATGGGCGAGGAAAGGTGAGGAGCCACGCACAGGAGGCCACGGTGTGAGTGTCGACGCAGGCTCGCAGGGCATTACGGCGATCTCGTGACGAATGGAAGGGCTTTCGTGACAAATCCGCTACGGAGGGACGTGTGGACGTTTCGGTGGGCATTTCAGCCACAGTAGCCCGAACTCGCTCGGCGAGACCAATATCTTGCTTATGCAACAATACATGCTGTCCCTCCATCGGATCCGTTACAAGAGCCATTCCTCTTGTAACGGATCCCCGGTTTTCGCCTCAACGCCGGCCTGCCTAGACCGGACCGAGCCTGCCCGGGCCCGCCCTAGCTCACCCGGGCTTGTCCAGGCCTCTCCCGTCCCGCAGCTGTCCGCCCACAAAACCCCCACGGCCGAGCAGGAAGTCGGGCT
>LFSP01000011.1 GCA_001513145.1 Clostridia bacterium DTU025
TGGCCTTTCCTGCTTTCACAGATGGCCTTATCGTTTTTACACCATCTTAATGGACTCTACTCCGATCGATCTTGCGCGTACTGACCCCGTTGATATACGCTTCCACAATGACGCCGACAAGAGCTTGCTCCACCGGTTTACGCCGTTGTAGCAACCACTCCGGATAGTAACTGCCGCTACGTAACTTGGGGATCTGGAGATGCAGTGCGCCGAGCCGCGTCTCATAATCGACGGCGCGATTCCCGTTACGCTGAGTTTTCCTGGATTCGCTCCGTTCATAATAACCGGCGCCGATCCGTTCAGTCACGTCGGCCTCAATCAGTTGCTGCAGCAACCATTGTGCCGTTTCTCTCAGCAAGTCGACGTTTTGCGTTTGCTTAACGACTTCCAGAAGGTTTGTCAACACGGAATGTGGAATTAACTCTATAGCCATTGTGTGATTACCCCTTTCTATTTAGTGAACAAGTAATAGTTTGGAGTCACACAATGGCTTTTCCTTTCAGTGCCTTGTGAAAAAGGTGCATCACCTTATCCCTACGAGGCGACTGGTGAATTAACCCGGATGCATTTTACACCACTACTTGATACTCTAACCATCCAAGCAGATTTTGGCAATAGAACCCCCTTTCCCCCAATGATACGCTGGGAGAAATGAACTTCATATGTCATTGTTCTCTGTTGACGACACCAACCCAACCTTTATGATAGGATCGCGCTCAATTGAGTACGTCTAATTCCGGGTCACCTACCGACCACCGTTTGGTGTCTGCTGTAGGTCGATCGGGATCTCCAATACCATCAAAGATCCCATGGTTAACGGTTTCCTCTAGTTGGTTAAAGCTACGTATCCCAGTCACGATACCGCTTATCATCTTCATCAAGAGACTCGGCAGGCTATACTGAGCTGTTTTTCTTCCGTCTTTGACCTGCGAAAGTCTTTGATCGAGAGCATAGACTTTGTTACAATAATTGATGAAGCGAGTCGCCAAATTCAACATGTTTCCTCACACTCCGTCCTGTAATTTTTTGGACAATTACTACCTTCGACGGGTGTGGGGTTTTTCTTCTTACCCTGGAAAAAGCCTATATCATGCGTAAAACCGCGAATCGCGTTATTACGCGAAAATTGTCTGACATAATTTTCGAATAAACTCGCAATAAGTTCACATCATGCAAACTTGCTCTACAAGCAACATTGCAGTCGATCTATCGCCCATCCTTCCGGAAGTCCTGGACTGCCAGCCGCTTGGCCTTGCGCTTCTCTTGCCTCTTGGCCCGCTTCACCAGTTCGTCCGCGTGCTTCCGCTCCTGGGGCGTCATAGGCCGGCCTTGGTCAAGGATAGTCAAAACGAACCGCCGCCACTCCTGCCAGCTCATTGCCGCGGGCCCTCCCCTGCGAACACATCCACCGGCGGCAGGCCGAAGTGTCGGCGAATGGCCCTTTCATACTCGTCACATAGGGCCTCGGCCAGCCGCAGCAGCACTCGGCGGGCCGTCGGTTCGTCGGGGCCAGCCATCGCCGCGAACCGGACAGCCCATTCGGTGGCCTGTTTCAGCTCTTCCAAAGTCATACTCCGCAGGGTCCCGACAGAAAGCTGCATCATCGTCATCGCCTCCAGTCAGCTCGCAGTTTTTGGGGAATTTTGCGGGCGCGAGGGCCCGCTGCCGGTCCCCGGCCGGCGCGTCAGGAATTTTTCGGACACCCCTGGCCCCGCAGGCAATGGGCGCCGGCCGCCGATACACCAGCACCCGGCGGGTCTGAATGTCCACCTGCACCAACACCGGCGCCACCTGCCACCAGGGCGGCCCAGGGCGGGTATCGACGGGTATCCGGCCCACCGGCGCCTCCACAATCGCGCCGGTCAAGCAACCTCTCGGCAAAGCGCACCGCGGCGGCCAGCGCAGCCCGCAGGTCCTTGCCTTTGTACAGCATCCACGTCTTGCGTGGCCGGTCTTTGGGACCGTTGAAGTGGGGCGGCGGGTACAGCCCCGCCCAGGCGATCCACCGGGCGTCCTCCCGCATGACCAGCACCTCATGCAGCCGGTCGGGGGCCGTATGGTAGACGCCGCCCGGCTCCAGAACCACCAGCCCCGCGGCCCGGGCCTGGGCGTCGGCATGCAGCACCTCAATAATGGCCGGCTTCTCCCGTGCCAGGGCTTGCCGCAAAGCGTCCGTCACCGCCCCCGGCGGAGCCTCCACCCGGAGCTTGTCCCCCGCCAGGGTAATGCGGATGTCCCGCCGTTCACACTCCATCAACAGCGCCGCGCCCGTCATAGCTCGAACACCTCGCGCTCCGTAGAAAAGGCAGCGGAATTTGCGTCGCTCCGGGGCCGGTCTTCGCCACCACGGGAGGGAACGGCAGGGGTGTCACGCGATGTCACGCGTGACGCGCTATTGTGTTCTATACTCTGGGATGTGCTTTTCGTCGGGATAGTTGGTCCTCGCGCGTGCAATAGGTTGTCACGCGTGACATCGCGTGACACTAACCCGATCCCCTCATACACGCGCACCACCTTCCCGCTCATCCGGCGTTGCGAAACCGTGACGTGGGGGACGGCGGCGGCCAGGTCACGGCCGAAGGTCCACTTGGTGCCGGGGTGGTCGCGGCCGTTCGCCTGGCACCACTCGCGCCACTCGCTGTAAAGGTCATCGACGGTCACCATCCGGCCGGGTCCGGTAACGCAGCATTCCCGTAAGAACGCGGTGATGGGACTGGACAACTCTACCAACTCGCGGGCAACGTCGGCGCCGGAGGAAGGTTGTACGAAGTACCCGCGCTCCCGCAGCCGGTCCAGTCCGTCAAGCGCCCAGTTCAAGATGCCTGGCAGCTCCGTCAGAAGGCGGGCCGTCAGCCCTGGGTCCTCCTGTCCGGCAAAGCTCTTGGTCAGCCGGAGGACTATAAACCGATTCGCAAGGGCGCCCGAACTGTCGCCTAAACGCGGTAACTCGTTCGTTAAAATCATGATGCGGGTCGGCAGCTGGCCGGTCCATGCCTCACGGAACTTGCGGTCGATGGTCAGACTGTCCTCACCGGTAATGGACAGAAGCCGCTCGACAACGGCCTGCTGGTCGGCCCGGCCGGAAAGGCGGGCGTCGGAAATGATGGCAAACGGCTTGCCCACCAGGGGCGCCAGGCCGAAGTTCTGCGAAAAGCTGCTCAACGTTGGCCCCGCGACGTTCTCCGGTCCTACAAGGTGCCGCTGCACCCGCGCGATGTTGCCCTTGCCGGCCCGCGGCGGCCCCACGATTAACAGCGCCTTCTGTAGCGAAGTATCCGGCGTCAAGGTGTATCCGAACCACTCCTGCAGGGTGTCAATGGCTTCTTGGTCATCCTCCCAAAGCTGTTGCAGGAACGTGAGCCATTGCGCAGGCGCCGGGGCATTGGGGTCATAGTCGAACGGCAGCGCCCAGGTGGCAAATAGCCGCGGGTCGTGAGGCAGCAGGGTCCGGGTCGGCACGTGCAGCAGGCCGTTCCGGCAGGAGATTAGCTCATGGGCCGGATGCGGTCCGGGTTCACCTAACCAAGCCGGGGCCTGAACATCCTTAGGCAAGTGAGCGACGGCCCGCACGGCGTCGAGTATGTTCTCTACGTGCCCGCGGTTGGGTTGCCACGGTCGGGGCCTGCCCTCGTCGTCGAACCAGTAGGCGCCCTCAAGCCACCCGTAGAGCATGGAGCGAAGGGTTGCCGTCTCGGTCTCTCGGTAGCAGGTGCCATCCCACACCCACCATGCGTCCTGTTGGTGGTGGATGGTGCGGATGTCGTCACGGGTGAAATGGTCCTCCACGAACCGGCGGGCATTGGACAGCGGTTCGCCAGGTGGAGCCAGCACCCGGGCGCCGGCGGGCGGTTCACCGGCGGGTTCCTCATCGTCATCCGCGGGCGGCGTCCACTCTGGAGCCTCGTCTGCCAGCCGGTCCAGCTCCTCCCGGCTCCCGCCGGCCTGCAGCCAGTCTGACACGTCGCCCTTCGGCTCCAGCCCGGGCAACTCCAGCACCTTAACGCTGGCGGCCACTCCGTGCAGCGCCCGGGCCACCTGCTGGGCGTGTTTGTGGCCTTGCTCGTCGTTGTCGGGCAGAATCACCACGTGGGTGCCCCGCAGGGTCTCCGAATACTCCCGGCGCCACTTCCCGGCGCCTCCCGGGTTCGTCGTCGCCACCAGGTCCAGCTGGGCCAGATTGTCGGCGTCCTTCTCGCCTTCGACGATGTACACCCGGCGGCCGGCCTGGGCGGCGGCCAGCACCTCGGGCAACCGGTACAGCACCCGGGTTACACCCTTGATGCCGCTGATCCACCGCCCCCTGCCATCCGGACGTTGCTGGTAGAACCGCTTTCCCGGCTTCCGCACCACCCGGAACAGGGGTTTTCCTTCCCGGTCCCGGTAGACGTAGATCGCCCCGTGGCCGCCCGGCCGCCCGTTGCGCTTCCCGGGGTGCGGACGGTCCGGCATAAGGTCCGCCATCTCCAGGCCCAGCGCCCGCACCACGTCCTCGGTCCTGCACCCGGCAAAACAATGCACCAGCACCTTTCCATCCGGGGCCACGTCCAGTTTGAGGCTCGGCCGGCGGTCATCATGGGCAGGGCACAGGGCCTTCCAGCCGGCGCCGTCCTGGCGAACACCCTTCAAGCGGTCCAAGACATTCTGGACAGGGGAGGAAGCTTGACGGCGGTCATGTAAAGGGGTTATGCTTGACACAAGCCAGCCTCCTTTCGCGCCGCCCGTGCCGGTCGCCGCCGCCGGGCGGTTTCTTGTTTCATGCGCTCGCACGTCGCCAGGCCGGGAAGAAGATGGCGTCCACCTCGCCCGGCGTCAGGCGGTAAAGCCGGACGATGGCGACCACCTCATGAACCCGGAACTCCCGCCGCCCGTTGAGCGTCTTGGACAACGTGCTCGGATGAAGCCCCAGCTTCGCGGCCAGGGTTCTCACCGTGTCGTCATGCTCCACCATCTTGGCCCGCAGCTTTCGCACGTTGATGGCCCGCACTTTAGGCCCCCCTTTCCGTCCGGGCCTGGCGACCGGCCACAAGATGTCGCGCCAGCCACTCCTCCAGCGCCCGCCGTGGGATACGCCGGGCCGCGCCGATCTTCACGTAAGCCAGCTCACCCCGGGCCATCGCCTCGTAGAGGAAAGACCTCCCAACGCCAGCAAAGCGGATGGCCTCCTCAATGGTCATGGCGCCGTCTTTCACAAGCTCCAACTCGCGTTCCACTTGACGCACCTCCTGGGAATGTCGTGTGACGCTTGCGGTCCGCTCGCATCCGTGCTAAGATGAGACTAACATATCCATGATAAGGGGGTGGTTACGATGATACATGCAGTCGCGTTAAGGCGGAAGGTCGAACGAATCCTGGGCCGGTCCATCCCCGAAGGATACTGGTGGCTCGCTGAGAAGCAGGGCTACCTGGCAGACTACGAACTCACGGGCGAAATCGAAGTCCTTGTGGACTTTTTCCGGGACCAAATGGAAGCGGAGGAGCGAAACCGGGCGGAACCCCGCCAAAAGGCGGAACAGAGTAGGACCGTCCCCCCGGACGAACGGCTGCGCTACCTTGCTAAAATCCTGGGGATTGAAGCGGCCCGGCTCCCCGAAGTGATACGCTTTCGCAAGACGTATCTCGGCGGCCGCCTCCTCGCTTTTGACGAAGTGGAGGAGTGGATCAAGCGCACAGCGGCAGCAGACGGCCCGGGCTCGATTTGGTTCACAATCCCTGTTCGGGTAGACTGTCTCGTGAAAAGAGACGGCCCTTTTCCTCGCGTCCGGGACCTTCTTGAAACGCTGGCGCAGCTCCCCGACAGCGAACTGAACAGGTTCGTGTCGGGCACGAGAGAAAGCCTAGCATACGTTGTTCCCACCGACGAACACACCAAGCATATTCCAATCCAACACGCGGGGGTGCTGAATCACCTCAAACAGTTGGCTAATCGCTTGGAAAGCTTGTACGGATGGAGCGAAGCCCACGCAGTTGTGTTCATTCTCACGGGCCTAACTCCCCCAATACCCAAAGCTCGCGTCACCACGTCTGTCTCCCTTGTCGGACCGCATGGACGTATCACGCTAGAGCTTGATCCGCGCCTTTCCTCCGACGAAGTGCGGGACCTCTATGCACGGGCGAGAAACGAAGTCTTCAAGGGCCGGGACCGACCGATGAGCAAGAAGCACTTGGAGTTGGCCCTTTTCCTCGTCAAGAACCCAAATCACACTTGGCGGGAGATGTGTGAACTTTGGAACAAGGAGTACCCCGAATGGGCCTATTCCGTATGGCAGAATTTCTCACGGGACGCGCGGGCAGCCTACCGCCGCCTTACCGGACGGGATTGGGTCCACCAGGGAAAGCGACCACCAGAAAGGAGTGACGAGTGATGCCGGGCAAGGGCCGCAGGAAGCAGGGAAGAGCTAGGAAGGGCACGGGCGCCATTTGGGAGTACCGCCCCGGCCGATTCCGGGGCCTGCTTGACCTCGGTATCGGCCCCGATGGCAAGCGGAA
>LFSP01000008.1 GCA_001513145.1 Clostridia bacterium DTU025
AGATGTGTATAAGAGACAGGTGCAGGGGCAACGGCGGCGACTCTGGTCGAGCCGCTGGCGGGGCAGGGGGCGGAGGCCGCGATGGTGAGATCGGACCTCCTGGCCATCGTGGCGCTGTGCCTGGGCACCGCCAGCGCGGGCCTGTTCGACGACATGGCTGGCTCCGGCGAAAGGCGCGGTTTCAAGGGTCACTTTCGGGCGCTGGCAGGCGGCGAGCTCAGCACGGGCATGGTGAAGATGGGCGTGGTGGCCCTCGTGTGCGTGGCGGTTGCGTTAGCCAGGGAGACGCCGTCTGCTGGCTGGGCGACACTTGTGGTGCACGCGCTGGCCCTGGCCGCGTCGGCCAACGCGGTGAACCTGCTTGACACCAGGCCTGGAAGGGCGGTGAAAGGGGCCGTGCTGCTGGCCGCAGCCAGCGCTGCGGGCGGCGGGAACGCGGGTGTGGCGGCCCTGGCGATAGGGGCCGCCGTTGGATACGTCGGGTATGACCTGCGGGAGGAGGCGATGCTTGGCGACACCGGAGCCAATCCCCTTGGCGCCCTGGTGGGCCTCAGCGCGCTGGAGATGCCCGGGACAAGGCTTTACCTGTTCTTGGTGACTATGGCGCTCCTCAACGTGCTGTCGGAGTTCGTCTCCATAGGCAGTCTGATAGAGGCGTGCCCACCACTGGCGGCGCTGGACCGGCTTGGCCGGGGCGGCGGTCTGCATGAATAAGGAAGGGTTCGCGCCACGCGCGAACCCCAGTCTCCAAGTGTGAGTACTAGACTAAAGGGCGAAGTTGCGTATGAGCACTATAGGCGTGCCGGCGTCGGCTGACCCGGCCGCCAGATCGGCCATGGTGGCCAGGATGCCCGTGATCCGCCGAGGCGTGGTGCCCAGCTCGTCCTGGGAGGCGGTCTTGTGCGAGATGGTCTCGGCGATCTGCTCCCTGGTGAGGCCCTGTCGGTAGTAGGTCTCAACTAGGAGCTTAAGCTTGTTGCCCTGGCGTAGGGCGGCCTTACGCAGGCCCTCGCTGGCGCCGATGGCGGGGTACGGGTCGGCCAGCTCGTAGATGCCGGTGTCGGGGTCCTTGAACGCGCCGTCGCCGAATATGAGGACCTCTATGCTCTTACCTGTGGTCTCCCTGACGGCGCGCACGATGGTGTCGCACACTTCGTCGGCGTTATCGGGCAGGAGCTTGAGGATGCCCTTCTTGAGGTCGGATACGTTGGAGCCGATGACTCCCCATGGCGCGGGGCCCACGTCCTTGATGGTCAGAACAGGGGCTTTGGTTCCAAAGGACTGGAACAGGTTCTTCAGTGACTCCCTGGCATGGACTGCGCCGATGATTATGGCGTCGATGTGGCCGAAGTTGAACACCGTAAGCGGGTTGGGCGTGTACAGCAGCTCGCACCTGGCGCCCTCAGCCTCCACCGCCTTGGCGTACATCCTGGCGTAGTCGATGCCGGTGATGGGGTGCGGGAACTGGCGGTCGCCGATCTCCTTCAGCGTTATGACGTCGGCGGCCTCATAGAGGGCCATCTCCTCGCGGTAGCTGACGACTTGGGGCTCGGCCTTTCCGGCCAGGTACTGCTCGGCATCGACTATGGTGATCTCCTTGGTCTGAAGGTCGACTGCGACGGCCAGAGCGCCATCGGCGTTGATGTCGGACGCTATCCCGATCACTTTGTGGGCGGTGGCGGCGAGGTTCTCGAAGGTGACCTCAGCTGCCAGTATGCGCCTGTCCGGCGCAGCGAGGGTGATGTCGGCCACGCCGCGACCGGTGATCTTGCGGATGGCCAGCACGGAGTAGCCCATCTCCTGAAACTTCAGCGCGGCGATGATCTCCCTGATCAGCACGTTCATCTGGGGAGTGTTGCCCCTGGCCTCCAGGAGGCTCTTCAGCACCTTCTTCAGGCGAAGCCTGCCGTTGGCGAACTCCTCCGTCATCACCTGGTTGCCCACTTCGTCGTACGGAATATCCAGCTGGACGATGACTTTGCCCTTGGGAACGGCGCGGGCGATCGCGGACAGGACCAGCTGAAAGCGGTTGCGGCTCACGATGGGGCTCACCACCGCGATGGTGCTGTCCTCCCGTATGGGCAGCTTCGAGCGTAGGTCATTGGCCAGCTCATCGCAGGTAACGTAGCGGTTCTGGGACCTTGCCACTACAGCTTCAGTGACGCATACGATGTCGCCATCCTCGACCGTGCCCTTCACCGTGTCGACAGTTATGGCGACGATGTCGTCGGTGGGCATGATCAAGCCGGTCTTCAGGCCGACTACTGCAACTCCAGCATGATTCGGCAGTCTCAGGTCCACAGATGTCAACTCCCTTCAAGGCGGGTAACAAGCACTTCACATTATCGCACGACTGCTCCGGGGCTACAACCCATTCACGGTTAGCGAGAACCGCGACGGCACAGAGCGACGGCTACTACACGCGGCGACTGCTACGAGCGGTGGCCGCCATGCACGGCGGCTACCGAGAGCCGCGGCGGCGAACGTGAAGTCTGCAGCAGTCCGCGCCGTCGAGGACGTTGGTCAAGTGCGCGCAGGTGAGGTCCTCGTTGTACGCCGAGTACTTGGCGGGATCCACCTCGCAGTAGAGTCGCCCCAGGCGTTCCTCGCCGAGCGCCTTGAACGTCGCGGCGTAAGGGCAGAAGTCGATGGCCATTATGGGGGTGCCGTCTGGGGCGGTCTCAGTGTGGGCTCTCCATCCCACGCTGGGAAGGTCCATGCCTTTGGAGTAGTTCTCGGCGGTGGGTTCCAGCCCCAGGCGCTTGACGTCTTCCAACACGAGATCGCCGCACTTCCGACCGAACCTGTGTATGGCAGCAAGAATGGCATCGCGGCCACGCTGCTCGCCCAGGGCGTCGGTGAGGGCGCGGGCCATCTCCACATAGAGTATTGCCATCCTGCGGCAGGCAAGCCACACGTCGAGCTCGACTCGGCTCTCGGGTTCGGGGAAGCCTTCTAGGCGCGGGAGGCTGGCGTCGAAGTTGGCAGTGGCAGTCGGCGTTTCGTTCCGATCGGGTTTCACTGTCGCTACGCCTCCTGTTCTAGTTATCCAAGGGCGAGGGCGGCTACGCCCAGGGCCATGGCGCTGGCGGCGATGGTGCGAAGCCGCTTGGACTGAGGGTCGCCCTCGCCGAGCAGGCGAGAGCCGAACAGCGTGCCTATGAGAATGCTTATCTCGCGAAGCGGCGCAACATAGCTCACCGGTGATATCTTGAGGGCGGTGAGGGCCATCATGTAAGAGAGCGGCGAGAGAATGGCAACCAGCAGGGCTGTCTTCCAGAGGCCGGGGTACGCCTGGATTACCACTTGTCGGCGACGGACGGGCAGGAGCAGGGCGGGCCCCAGAAGGAGCACGCGGCCAACGGTGGTACCCCACTCCAGGAAGAGGGGGTTTACGCCTACACCGCTGAGCACGAACTTGTCCCATATGGTGTAGCCTGCGATGAAGAGGCCGGTGAGCAGGCCCCAGCCTACGGCGGTGTGTATGCCGGACGATGGGGTCGGTTCGGACGCATCCTGGCTGCTATCCTCGTGTTGGTTTTTCGCGTGCGTAGAGGATGAACGAGCGAGCAGAAAAGCCCCTGACCCTATTAGTGCCGCGCCTGCCAGTGCGGTGACAGATGGACGCTCTCCGTAGAGAAGCATGGCGAGGGCCGTCGAGAGGAGCGGGCCCGTGCCTCGTGCCAGCGGGTAGACCAGGGACATGTCGCCGATGGAGTAGCCCTTCTGCAGGCAGGTGAAGTAAGCGCCGTGGAATACGGTGCTCACTAGCACGCAGGGCAGGGCAACGGCAAGCGAAGTGCCCGGATCAACAGCATTACCTGCAAGCAAGACCCACAGGCCGACAGGCGCCCATACGAGCGCGGCGAAACCTCCGACGATGAGTACGTACTCGATCCCGCCACGTGAGCGTTTGGAGATCATGTTCCACGTGGCGTGAATGAAGGCCGAAACGATTACCAGAAGCAGTGCGCCCAGCGTCAATGTAGCGCCCCCTGACTATCGGCGATGGCATTTCGAGGCCAAGCCGGAGAATGGCCCATCAAACTTGTATTCTAGTGGCCAGATGCAATTCCTGCTTGCGGCAAGAACAGGTGGCGACCAGGGCAGAGCAGAGGCGCAGGTGAGGGCGGAGGCGGAGAGCGGGGTTCTATCGTCGTGAGCGGGAGCGGTGCAGGATGGTTCGTGGGCGTGGATGCCGAGGCGGTGGAGGGCGAGAGCCACAGAATGTAGGACCTCGCGCCGTGAAAACCACAGATCCGTGGATCTCGGCTCCTGGAATCCACTGGCCAGAGGACCTCAGCCTCGGATGCGGCGGACCCAGCGGCGGCGAGAAACCTGTGGATCCCGCACGCGTCCTTATCGCCGGCTCTGGCTGCAGGGGAGCGCAAGGGAAAGGAAGGCATCCTCCATGGCCCTGGATGCCCGGCGGGCGAGGAACCTCAGATCCACGGAACTGAGGATTTCAACCCGCCAAATCCACGAAACAGGGGGTTTCGGAGCTTGGAGTCCACAGAACTTCTGGGGAGCCCACGCGGCGAAATCCACAGGATCGTGGATGTCAGCATCTGGACTCCACAGAACATAGGATTTGGGCCAGTGCCGCCCGAGCTACGGCTCATGATGCGGGAGGGCATACCCCCCAAGGTATGCCCTCCCGGATCATCATCGCTCTAGTCCTGGTGTTCGCACGCCTATGCTCTTGCGTTCACTTGAGCCTGTTCCTGCGGCAGCAGGGCGAAAGTTAACTCGCACTCTGCCAGTTTGGAGCCATCGGCAGCCAGAACTCTGCCTGAGGCGGTACCGAACTGCCCCCGCGACCTGCCCAGCTCCGCCTCGATGGTGAGGACCGCTCCCGGGCGTGCCTGCGCCGCGAATCTGGCCTTCCGCACCCCGGTGAGCAGCGGCAGCTTTCCCTCGGCGACCCCTCCCGCAGCCAGGGCGGCGGTCTGGGCCATGGCCTCTATCAGCAGCACGCCAGGCATCACCGGGTACCCGGGGAAGTGGCACTGGCACCAGAACTCGTCTCCAGTGATGACTAGCTCACACACAGCCCGCGAACCGGGGCACATCTCGACGATCCTGTCTACAAGGAGGAAAGGTGGTCTGTGAGGGAGCAAGTCGCGCACCTCACGCGCCTCGCGCGTGCCGCATAGGTCGTGCAATTCGCACGCGCTGCGCCCATCGAGTGCGTCGCGTATGCCAGTCACTTACCTCGCCTCCTCCCGTGCCGCCGTGAACACCAGCGAGCAGTTGTGGCCACCGAATCCGAAGGAGTTGCTCATAGCCGCCCTGAGCTTCGCGGGCCGCGCCACCATCGGCACGTAGTCCAGGTCGCAATGGGGGTCGGGCTCCTCCAACCCGATCGTCGGCGGCACCATCCCGTGCAGCAACGCGCACACAGTGGCTATAGCCTCTACAGCGCCGGCCGCGCCCAGCATGTGCCCGGTCATGGACTTGGTGGAGCTCACCAGGGGCATATGGCCAGAGGGATCGAACACCGAGTGTAGCGCCGTCGTCTCTGTGGCATCGTTGTAGGGGGTGCCTGTGCCGTGGGCGTTGACGTAGTCGATGTCGCTCGGCGAAAGCCCGGCGTCGCGGATCGCCGACGCCATGGCCCGGGCTGCGCCGGCTCCGCCCGGGGCCGGCGCGGTGATGTGGTGCGCGTCGGTGGTCATGCCGTACCCCGCCAGCCGCGCGTATATCCTGGCCCCGCGCTGGCGCGCGAACTCCTCAGCCTCGATCACCATCGCCGCGGCGCCCTCGCCCATGACGAACCCGTCGCGGCGGGCGTCGAAGGGGCGGGGAGCGCACCGAGGGTCGCTGGCATGCGACAGCGCCTGCATCTTCGCGAACCCCGCCAGCGCCATGGGCGTGATGGCGGCCTCTGCGCCGCCGACGATCACCGCGTCAGCCGCGCCCTCGCGAATGAGCCGCAGGCCGTCTGCTATGGCGTGGGCCGATGCGGCGCATGCGGTGCTAACGCACGTGCTGGGGCCCTGGGCATTGAAGAGTATGGATATGTGGCCTGCAGCGATGTTAGGTATCATCATCGGTATGAAGTACGGACTTACCCAGTCAGGACCGCGCCCCAACAGCCTGCTGTGCTGTTCCTCGAGGGTTTCGAGGCCTCCAAGGCCGGCGCTGATGCAAACCCCGAGACGCTCGGGGGAGATGGCCCCGGCCCCCTGGCCACCTGTCGACGCCACCAGGCCAGCGTCGTCCATGGCCTGTCGCGCCGCTGCCACTGCGTACTGGGTGAAACGGTCCATGCGCTTGGCGTCGCGGCGGTCCATGAAGGCTCCGGGATCGAATTCCGGTCCCACCTGCGCCGCTATCCGCACGGAGAACCCGGATGTGTCGAACCTGTCGATGAGGCCCACGCCCGAGCGACCTTGCACCATCGAGGACCACATCTGGCTCACGCTCATGCCAATGGGGGTCACAGCCCCCATGCCTGTCACTACTACGCTTCTCATCTGCGGGATCAGTCTCCTTGAATCGCTCNNCTTGAAACGCTCCAGAGTCTTCAGAGTAGGGGCGAGATGGCGGACGCTGCCGCACGGTGCCCCTACAGGCACAGGCCCCCGTCGACCCGAATGACCTGTCCCGTGATGAACGACGCCGCATCCGACGCCAGGAACGCCACGGCCGCGGCCACGTCCTCGGCCCGCCCCAGGCGCCGCAGCGGAGCCCTGGCGGCGTACTGCTGTAGCAGCTCCTGCGACAGGTGGGCGGTCATGTCCGTTTCGATGAGGCCCGGCGCCACCACGTTCACCGTGATGCCCCGGGGCCCCAGCTCCTTCGCCAGGCTCTTGGCCAGCCCCACCAACCCCGCCTTACTCGCGGCGTAGTTGGCCTGGCCGAAGTTGCCATCGAGGCCCGCCACGGACGACATGAAGATAATCCTCCCGCTGCGCTGCCTCATCATCACCCGTGCCGCCTCCCTGGCGCACAGGAAAGCGCCGGTGAGGTTCACCTCGAGAACTGATCTGAAGTCGTCCGCCGTCATGAAGGCGCTGAGGTTGTCCTTTACTATCCCGGCGTTGGCCACCAGCACGTCCAGACCGTCTCCGCGGTGGAGGGTCTCCTCGATCATGGCCTTAACCTGATCCTCGTCGGAAACGTCCGCACGCATCGCCCACGTGCGGCCATCGAGGGGTTCCTTCCGGTCTGGCCTCGCGGCGTCAACGCGCTCCACGGCGGCCTGCACAGTATCCTCCGGGGAGCCCACATAAGCCAGCGCCACGCGCATTCGCCGACTTGCCAGGGCCGACGCTACGGCCAGCCCGATGCCGCGCACCCCGCCGGTCACCAGCGCAGTGCGGTTCCTTTCCATATCATCCATGGAGACTGGACCTCCTTACCTCAAGCTCAACTAAGAATCCTGGCCGCCTCCTCGAGAGACTGACAATCCTCCACGCACACCGTAGTCGCAGACGGAACTACGCGCTTGACAAGGCCCTGCAGCGTGCGGCCAGGTCCGAACTCGACGAAGGTGTCAATCCCGGCGCTGGACATGTTCGATATGGTCTGCTCCCACAGCACCGGCGAGCACACCTGCTCGCCCAGGAGGCGCCGGATATCGTCTGGCTCCCGGACGGGCTGGGCTGTGACGTTGGAGTAAACGTCAATCGCCGGCCTCTCCATCGGCGTCTGAGCCAGCCGCTCCAAGAGGGCGGATCGCACAGGCTCAAGGAGAGGGCTGTGGAACGGCCCTGAAACCTTCAGCGGGATCACACGCCTTGCGCCCATCTTCATCGCGGCGGCCGACGCCGCTTCCACGGCCTGAGCGTGGCCGGAGATGACTACTTGCCCGGGGCAGTTGTAGTTCGCCGGCACCACCACTCCCAAGTGGGAGGCGGAGGCGCACGCGGCGTCAACTCCGTCGTGGCCCAGACCCAGGATGGTGCTCATTGCCCCAACGCCGGGAGGGCAGGCGTCCTGCATCAGGCGCCCCCTGAGGGCCACCAGCGACACGGCGGACTCCAAGTCCAGGCAGCCGGCGCACACCAGCGCCGAGTACTCTCCGAGGCTGAGGCCGGCTGCGGCCACTGGCTGGAGTGCCGACACTGAGCGGAACGCTTCAAGCAGCGCCATCGAGGCCATAAGCAACGCAGGCTGCGTGTACGCAGTCAGGTCAAGCCTGTCGTTGGGCTCGAAGCATAGCTGCTCCATGCTGTACCCGACGGCTTCAGACGCCAGCTCGAAGACGCGTCTGGCAACGGGAAACGCGCTCTGCACATCCTGCGCCATGCCTATGCGTTGCGCACCCTGGCCGGGGAAGATGAAGGCCACGCCCATCACCTGTCACCTCCCACAGCTCTGAGGATGGTTTCGGCTTCGGAGACCACCTCATTCACGATGTGCGACGCCGAAACTCGCCTTCGGACCATGCCGGCGACCTGGCCTGCCATCACCGAGCCCCACACGACGTCGCCCTCGCGCACCGCCCTTGCCAGCCGGCCCATTCCGAATTCCATGACTTCCTCAGGCGGACGGCCCTCCCGTTCCATCCTGGCAAACTCCCTGGTGAACATGTTCCTGAGGGACCTGACTCTGTGTCCCACGGACGCGCCGGTGACGACGGTGTCAACATCAGACGCCTTCAGAACGCGCTCCTTGTAGCTCTCGTGAACGCTGCACTCGTCTGCGACCAGGAACCTAGTTCCCATCTGCACGCCGGAGGCTCCCAGGCACAGGGCGGCGGCGAGGCCCCGCCCGTCGGCGATGCCGCCGGCGGCCAGAACGGGCACCTTAACGGCGTCAACAACCTGCGGCACCAATGCCATAGTGGTGAGCTCGCCGATGTGGCCTCCCGCCTCGCTGCCCTCAGCTATGATGGCGTCAGCTCCGGCCGCTTCGGCGCGCCTGGCCGACGCCACTGAGGCCACAACCGGCACTGCGAGCACTCCGGAGCGGCGCAGCTCGGGCACGAACTCCTCTGCGCTGCCGGCGCCGGTGGTGACCACGGCCACTCGCTCCTGGCACACTACGGCGACTTTCTCGGCGGCGTTGCCCGCGGCCATCATGATATTCACGCCGATGGGCTTGCCGGTAAGCTCGCGCGCCTTTCTGATCTCGGCACGAAGCTGCTCAGGGTCAAGGTGGGCTGAGCCTATGAGGCCCAGCCCACCGGCCTCGCTAACCGCGGCCGCCAGCCCGGCGTCGGCGATCCAGGCCATACCTCCCTGCACCACCGGGTGAGTGATGCCCACCAGCTCAGTGAAGCGGGTCCTCATCACACGGCCCCGCCCAGGCGCGCCTTGAGCAGGTTGAGCGCGTCGCCGACGCTGGCCAGGTCCTTGATCTCCTGCTGCGAGATGCGCACCCCGAACTTGTCCTCAATGGCCATGACCATCTCCACCATGGCCAGGGAATCGGCTCCGAGGTCAGCCACGAACTTGGAGTCGGGAGTGATCTGATCCTCGTCTATGCCCAGTTGGTCCGCTATTAGCGATCTCAGCTCTTCGTACATGGTCCGTTCTCCCCTCATGTGTTGGTGGGTCTACCCAGGGAATCGCGTTGCGGAAGCGGTCCACCTGACCATGGCGCCGCCCCACGTGAGGCCGCCACCGAAGCCCACAAGGGCCAGGTGGTCGCCGTTATGGAGTAACCCCTGACGGTTCATCTCGTCAAGGGCAATGGGAATGCTGGCTGCAGAGGTGTTGCCGTAGTGCTGGAGGTTGGTATAGAAGACCTCCCTCGGAAGGCGCATGCGCGAGGCCACCGCATCGATGATCCTGTTGTTGGCCTGATGGGGGACGATCCTGCGAATGCGGCCGATGGGTACCCCCGCAAGCTTCGAGGCCTCCTCAATGGACCACTGGATGGCGCCAACGGCGAAGCGGAACACCTCTTGCCCGTCCATGCTTATCACGCTTGGCTCGGCCGCCGAGGCGCCTGAGGCGCCGCCTGAGGTGCTGCTAGTGGCATCGGCCCACGGATTCCGTATGGGAAGTCCGGGGATCCTGAGGAAGCCGCCCCTTGTGCCGTCGGATCCTGTGACGCATGCCATGACTCCCGGGGCAGGGGAGGCTTCCATGAGCACAGCTCCAGCGCCGTCGCCGAAGAGCACGCAGGTGCCGCGGTCGGTCCAGTCCACCACGCGGCTTAGGGTTTCGGCGCCTACGACGATGGCCCGGCTCACCGCGCCGCTGCGGATCATGGCGTCGGCAACCTTGACGCCGTAGACGAAGCCGCTGCAGCCTGCCCACAGATCGAAGCAGGTGGCCCGGGCACAGCCCAAGGTCGCCTGAACCTGGCACGACACCGTCGGCGTGAAGTTGTCAGGGGTAACGGTGGCCGCCACGATGAGGTCGACCGCGTCGGGCGAGAGGCCGGCGCCGTCTAGGGCGCGCCGCGCAGCGGCGGCGGCCAACGACGAGGTGGTCTCCGTCACAGCGATCCGACGCCGGCTCATGCCTGTGCGGGTCACTATCCACTCGTCCGATGTGTCAACCAGCTGAGCCAGCTCGGCGTTGGTTACTTCTCGTTGCGGGACAGCGCTGCCGGTTGCGATAATTGTTGAGAACACGGGTCACGCCTCCGATGCCGTAGGAACTTACTTTGGAGGTCAAAATATTTGCGCCTCAAAGTATATGCCGCCGATCGACCCATGTCAACAACAACATCGGAGCGCTCAGTGTGGAGAAGGCGAAGGGCGCTTTGAGCTGGGAGTTGGTGTCAGACCGCTACCGCTGGGATAGATCGCCCCGTTTGGGCTCTATGCCCTCGCGAAGCAGGTCCTCCGGCTTGACGCGAAGGAAGAACTGATAGAGTTTTTCCGCAGCATGCAGGATCGACTTCTGTTCATCCTCATCGAGGCCTTTGAGGATGCTGTCGATCATTCGCTGATGAAAGCGCTCGTGCATCCTGTAGGCCACCATTCCCTTGTCGGTGAGGGTAACCAGCACCACCCGGCGGTCGTTCTCCGGGCGGGATCGGGTCACGTGTCCCTTGTGAACCAGCCTGTTCACCGACGCGGTCAGGGTTCCGATGGTAACCCCAAGGTCCGCAGCAACCTCCGACATGGACCTGGGCTCCATGTCGCCGATGGCCTCAATGACATGGATCTCTGACATGGTGAGCCCCAGGGCGCTCGCCTTGGTGATGGCCTCTTCCTCGATGGATAGTATCCTGTTGAACAGCTTCACCAGCACGTCGTTTAGGGCGTTGGCGTGCTCCGGCATGAGGTCATCGCCTCCTTTGAATGCGTCACTGTGCGCAATGCAATATTATCGTACTGGTCGCTTCCATCAAAGGGTGGTGAGGAAGATCGAGCCAAGGCGTTACCGTCCGGTTTTCGCTGCCGTGCTCCTCTTGGGAGCCCTGCTGGCAGCGGCGTACATCGTTAGGCAGCGGCTTGAGCCCCCAGTTGCCGAAGGGGTAAGAGTGGAGCTGGTGGCCGCTGTGGACCTGGAAGGCGGCGCCTCCGCGGGACCGGCGTGGAGCCCGGACGGCTCAGTGCTGGCGGTCGCATCTGTTGCGGGAGACGTAATCCTCATGCGCGCCTCCGGTGACGTGGTGCAGAGGCTGAAGCACGGCGCGGCGGCCACGTCCCTCGCATGGAGCCCGGATTCCACGCACATCGCTGCGGCGTCATGGGGCGAGATGAGGGTGTGGCGTGCCTCTGACGGCAGGGAGTCCGCCCGTGTGGTGGCGGGGGAGATATACGAGGTGAAGGGCTGGTCAGGCCGGGATGAGGTGGTGACGTGGAACGGTGAGGAGTATTTCACCGGCTGGCATCGGGATACCGGCCAGATGATTGAAACCCAGTTCGTGTCCATAGGACAGCAACAGCTAGTGCCGTCTCCCGATGGAAAGCTGGCCACCTGGCAGTCAGGGGCGGGCGGGGCGTGGACCGTGTTTCAGGTGGATGACGGGCCAGCCGAAGAGTGGTCTCTTCAGGGGCACAGTGGGTCCATCCAGCGCGTGGCCTGGTCGCCGGATTCATCGGAGATCGCGGGAGCGTGCGATGACGGCATCGTGGTGTGGAAGGCCCGCACCGGCAAGCTTGATAGGGTCCTGTGGGCGCCGCCTGCTGCCGTGAAGTCCATCGACTGGAACTACCCTGGCAGTATGCTGCTGGTGCTGACGGAGGACGGGTCCGCCACCGTCATTGACGCCCGTAGCGGCACGGAGATCGGCGCCAGCCGCGCTGATCCGCGCTCGGGAGCCACCTGGAGCAGAGACGGGCATCATTTCGCGGTCGTAACCAGCGCGACCCAGCCTCAGTTGTTGGCGCTGAGGGTGGTGGACGTAGAATAGTGTTCCAGATGCAGCTTCCTCCTTGCAGGATAATTCTAGTCTATGCCGTATAATGTCATGAGTGTTCTCGATTATCCGATGGGTGCCAGTTACTGTACGATGATTCCATGTATTCCATTGCGAGGAGGGCTTGCATGAGGGCGCTGGTGTACGCCAAGAACCCGAAACTTCAGAATGTGCCGGAACCTCAGAGGCTTCCAGGACAGGCTCTTATCCGAGTGGAGCTTGCAGGTATCTGCAACACCGACATAGAGATCACCCAGGGATACTCGAACTACCGAGGTATCCTCGGGCATGAGTTCGTAGGCAAAGTGGTGGAGTCCGACGATTTGCACTTGGTCGACAAACGCGTGGTGGGATCAATCGATGTCCCGTGCGGCGGCTGCAAGTTCTGCCGTATGAACATGCCGAATTACTGCTCGAACCGGATGACCATGGGTATGGACCGTTGGCAGGGGTGCCTCGCAGACTACGTGGTGCTCCCGGAGGTCAACCTGACGGTGGTGCCGGATAACGTGCCTTCCATGGTGGCTGCGTTCGCAGAGCCGGTATCATCTGCCCTGCAGATACTGGAGCTGGCCACCATCGGCCAAGAGGATTCCGTGATAGTGCTGGGTGACGGCAAGTTGGGCCTCCTGACTGCGCAGGTTCTGAAGGTTCGAGACGTCGACGTGACAGTGTTGGGAAAACATGTTGACAAGCTGGCTCGCGTGTCTAAGATGGGAATAGAGTGTGGCTTCGTGGATGAGTACTCCGGCATGGCTGACGTGGTGGTCGACTGCACCGGGAGCCCCGAGGGCCTGCTGAAGGCCATCGACCTGGTGCGACCCAGGGGCGTGGTGGTAGTGAAAAGTCTGTATCATGATACAGGCAGACTGAATCTCACCCCCATCGTCGACAAGGAGCTGACATGCATCGGTTCCAGGGGAGGCTCCATGCGGGATGCCATCGAGCTCTTGTCCACCGGCGCGATCGATGTCGCCCCCCTAATTGAGGCGGTGTACCCGGCCAACGAGATAGCTGCTGCCTTCAAGAGGGCCTCGCGCCGCGGCTCGCTCAAGGTTCTTGTGGACTTCTCAGACGTTTCGTAGCACACCACGTAGTTCGCAGCAAGAAGCACCGGACCATTCCATTGCAAGAATCGGGGGCGAAGACAATGCAGTACGGTTGGTGGACGATAGTCCCTCCCCTGGTTGCCATCACGCTGGCGCTGATCACCAGGAAGGTCATCCTGTCCTTGGGGATCGGTGTGCTCGCGGGGGCGCTCATCCTGGCCGAGTTCAGCGTGCTCGGCATGTTCCAGATCGCGTTCGGAACACTATGGGCCAAGATAACAGACACGTGGAATCTCTCGATACTCGTCTTCCTGGTGTGCCTGGGAATACTCACTTACCTCGTGACCATAGCGGGTGGCGCGAGGGCATACGGCGAATGGGCTGTGAAGCGCATCAAGAGCCGTACCGGCGCGCAGCTGGCCACGCTGGTGCTGGGGATCCTGATCTTCATCGATGACTACTTCAACTGCCTCACAGTGGGCACTGTGATGATGCCTGTCACAGATCGGCACCGCGTTTCCAGAGCCAAGCTGTCCTATATCATAGACGCCACGGCGGCGCCAGTGTGCGCCATAGCCCCGGTGTCAAGCTGGGTCGTGACCATAATGTCTACCATGGGCGACAAGTTCAGGGAAGTGAGCCAGTCAGGGATGATGCTGGCGCCTGAAGTTGGGCGCATCGTTGGGCTGGAGCCCTTCGTTGCCTTCCTGCAGACCCTTCCTCTGAACCTGTACGCTTGGATTAGCCTCGCCATGGTGGCGCTGATGGCCCTCTACGAGCTCGACTTCGGCCCCATGGCGAAGTTCGAGCGCATCGCGAGGGAAACCGGAGACGTCGGAGCCCTCAAGGTGTCGGCAGCGGGCAATCAGCCGAGCATCAGTGGCAAGGGGACCGTCTGGGATCTGGTCGCGCCGGTTGGCGGGCTGATCGTATTCGCGATCCTGATGATGGCCTACACAGGCGGCTACTGGAGCGGTGAGCCCATCAGTTTCCTTGACGCCATCAAGAACACCGATTCCGCAGCGGCGCTGATGTACGCGGGCTTCCTGGGCGTGGCATTGACTCTGGCAATCATGCTGCCGAGGGGCGTCGTCACGGTGAATCGGTTGCCAGAGGCCGCTTGGGGCGGGTTCAAATCGATGCTGCCGGCCATCACCATACTCATGTTCGCATGGACCATCGGTGGCGTCGTCAGCGAGCTGGGCACCGGGGAGTTCCTGGCCCACCGCGTCGGCCAGCATCTGAACCCTGCAGAGTATCCTGTGATCATGTTCGCACTGGCCTGCCTCATAGCTTTCTCCACCGGCACGTCGTGGGGGACCTTCGCAATCATGGTGCCGATAGCCATCGACTTCGCGGTGCTCTTGGCCCCGCAGCTGACTCTGGGCATGGTGGCGGCGGCTCTGGCAGGTGCGGTCTACGGTGACCACTGCTCGCCGATATCCGACACCACCATCCTGAGTTCCACCGGCGCTGCGGTGAATCACATCGACCACGTTTCGACCCAGCTACCCTATGCGACGGTGGGCGCGGTGGCGTGCGCCATAGGTTACGTGTTCTACGGATTCGTGGCCCCGACAGGCATCGCCCACTGGCCCATGGCCTTCCTGACGCTGCTGGTGTCGCTGGCGGCGATGTTCCTGTTCGTGAAGGTGCTCCACGCCCGCACCGCAGGATAAATGTATCGAGCGGCGGCTTTGAGCCGCGTCCGCAGGTAGACTCTTTGGAGGTCATTGGATGACGGCATTCGGAATGCACCTTTCGGTGGCGGGAGGACTGCCTAAGGCAGTCACTCGCGCCATCGAGCTTGGGTGCGACGGCTTTCAGGTTTTCGCTCGCAATCCCCGGTCCATGAGGGCCAAACCGCTGGAGCCCGAGCAGGTGGCCGCCTTCCGACATGCCCGGGAGGAGGCCGGGATGTGGCCGGTGGTGGTGCACGTGAACTACCTGGTGAACGTGGCCACGCCCAAGGAGGAGCTGTACGACCTTTCGTGCGACGTTCTCGGCGATGAGCTGGCCCGGGCGCAGGCCATCGGCGCCGACATCGTGGTGATGCACCCTGGGCACCATCTGGGAACCGGCATCGATGAGGCCATCACGCGCGTAGCCGCAGCTATCGACAGGGCATATGAGCAGTCAGATTCGCAGGTGACGCTGTGCATCGAGAACATGGCAGGAGCCGGAACCGAGGTTGGTCGAACCTTCGCAGAGCTTAAGCAGATAATCGATTCCTGTCGCCACGGCGACCTCTTGGGCGTGTGCTTCGACACATGCCACGCCTTCGCCGCAGGTTACGACGTGGCGACGCCTGAGGGGCTCGACGCCACCCTGGACGAGATATCCAGCACTGTCGGGCTGCAGCGGGTAAAGATGGTGCATGCCAACGACGCCATGGGCACCCTTGGTTCCGGCAAGGACCGGCACCACAACATAGGTAAAGGGAACATAGGTCTTCGAGGCTTCACCGAGATCCTGTCGCGGCCCGCTATGGCGAGGCTTCCGTTCATACTGGAGACGCCTGTGAACTCCCCCGAAGACCAGGAGCGTGACCTGGCGGCCATCAGGTCGTGCGTTCCATGAAGACCTACCACGAGGGCGCCGTTCAGAACTATCTGTCTGAAGAGGCCCGACGGAAGCTTTCCGATGCCATCAGGCAGGCGGGCGGCGCTGAGGTGTTCGCGGTCGGACGCTGCGATCGCGACTACATTGTGATCGATGTGGACGTGCTGTCCGTGGGTCATATGAGCGCAGCGCCGGTGGTGTCGGCCGCCCTCATGCGTGGGCAGGTTGTCCTGCACAACCACCCGTCAGGTCAGCTGATGCCGTCCGATGCGGACCTTGCTGTCGCCTCAGCCCTGGCCCAGAAGGGCATAGGCTTCTGGATCGTGGACAACGCTGTGCAGAGGATCCGTCCCGTAACCGATCCGATGACCAACGCCTCCGGCTCCATCGTCATCGCCCCCGCCGACATCGAGCACCTCTTCTCCGATCACGGCCTCCTTGCGAAAGGCTATCCTGACTACGAGCCACGGCCGGGACAGTTGCTGATGGCCCTGAAAGTGACGGAGGCCCTTTCCACCGTGTCCCACCTTGTTGTTGAGGCCGGCACAGGCACGGGCAAGTCGCTAGCGTATCTCGCTCCGATCGTGCTCTGGGCGCAGAGGAACGAGGCGCGTGTGGTGGTGTCCACAAACACCATTAACCTGCAGGAGCAGCTGATTGCCTCGGACATCCCCGCGCTGGCGAAGGCGTTGGGGGAGCCCGTTCGCGCATGCCTGGTGAAGGGCAGAGCCAACTACCTATGCCTTCGGAAGCTCGACACCGCGCTCGCGGAGGACTATCTTTCGGACGAGCTTGCCCCCATCGTCAGCTGGGCGCAGACCACCGTCACCGGCGACAGGTCCACGATGCCTTTCGAGCCTTCGCCCGAGGCGTGGGAGCTGGTGTGCGCGGAGCCGGATCTATGCCTCGGCCAGCGCTGCTCCTATTATGCACAGTGCTTCTTCTTCGCCGCGAGAAGGAACATGGAGTCCGCGCAGGTGCTGGTGACCAATCACCATCTCTTGTTCGCTGACGCAGCCATCAGGCAGCAGATGGGACAGCGTGCCGCCAAAGGGGTGCTGCCGAAATACCGCGCCGTGGTGCTGGACGAGGCCCACAACGCTGCGGACGTGGCCACGGAGTATTTTGGCATGCAGGCGTCGCGCCTTGGCGCAGTCAGGCTGCTCAACCAAGTGTTCAGGAAGGAGTCGAGGCCTGCGGCGCGGGAGCAGGGCTCGGAGCAGGCGGATTCAGGCGGAGGAGCGCTGGCGAGAGCCCGTGCGTACATCTTCCGCCATTGGGGTGACAGAGAGCGCGAGGCGTCGCTGAGGGCGGCGGTGGAGATCTTGGATATGGAGGCCATACCCGCAGCCATCAGATGCAGGGATTCCTGCGAGAACTTCTTTTCCGAGCTGCGGACACTGATGTTGTCTCGCCCGGCCTCTGAGGAGGCCGGAGAGTGGACCGACGCAGCAAGCAGGAACGAGCGCGAGGTCAGGATAGACCGCAAGCTGACCGAGAACGACGCATGGAACCGGCGAGTATACCCAGCCCACGAGGGGTTCGCTGCGGCCCTGGAAGACCTGGCTGAGTCTATATCCCGGCTGGCCAAGGCGCTGAGAGGCAGAGGCGATGACGACGCCGGGTGCACGGAAGCCGATGGACTCGGTCATGCCGCTGACGGGTCAGGTGACGCCGACGGAGCCGACCCCTCAGGCGCCGCCCTGCTCATGGAGCTTCGCGCCTACTCGGCCAGGGCCGTCGCGTTGGCTGAGGCGGTCAGGTTTGCGGTGAAGGCTGACTCACCTGACTTCGTGTACTGGGTGGAGGTATCTGGCCGCGGGAGGCGTTCCAATGTGCGGCTGATCGCGGCGCCCATAGAGCCGGGCCCTGAGATAGTCCAGTCGCTGCTTCCAGGCGTCGACACGGCGGTGTTCACGTCGGCCACCCTGGCCGTCGGCAACAGTTTCGAGTACTCCGCTCACTCTCTGGGCCTCGATACACTGGAGCCAGACTGCGTGCAGTACGTGGTGGCGCCGTCTCCCTTCGATTTCGCATCCCAAGCGTTGCTTCTTTGCGCAGACGACATGCCTGTTCCCGACTCGCCTGGTTGGGAGCCGAGGCTGTTGGAGGCGCTGGCCTCGCTGCTGGACGCCTCCGGCGGACGGGCCTTCGTGCTCTTCACCTCATACAAGCTGCTGAAGTCCATGGCATCACAGATCGAGCCGTACATGCGACAGCACGGAATGCGCCTTCTGGTGCAGGGCGACAAGCCGCGGAAGGCCCTGCTGGACGAGTTCAGGTCCGACATTGGCTCGGTGCTTTTCGGGACGGACTCCTTCTGGGAAGGGGTAGACGTTCCCGGCCAGGCGCTGTCGTGCGTGATCATTCCACGGCTGCCATTTGCTGTGCCTACGGCACCCCTTCTTCAGGCCAGGGTTGATTCGGTTCGGGCAAGGGGCGGCGATCCCTTCAGGGAGCTTGCGCTTCCGGCGGCGGTGCTCAAATTCAAGCAGGGATTCGGCAGGCTGATCCGAACCTCTACCGATAGGGGTGCAGTGGCTGTGCTGGACCCCAGGATAGTGACTCGCAGATACGGGCGGCATTTCATAAGATCTCTGCCTGACTGTTCAAAGGCCGTGGGACCTGTGAGCGAACTAGCAGCGGCCTTGAGAGACTGGCTTTGCGCAGGCACATGAGCTCGGCTTGTCGATAGACGAATTCTAACAGGAGAGCCGGCCCGCATATGTACTATGGAAATCGCCGCGGGGAGGCTTGTATAAGTGGTACTGATCGTTGTCAGTAGGCGCTCACACATGGCCGCGTTGGCGATCGGGATCCTGGCGCTGCTGATCCTGACGGGCATGGGGATCGGGATGCTCGGTGACGACGCCGTGGCGGCCCAGTCCGATGCAAGGCTGGTTCCCATCTACTCCGTGGCCAGGGATGACAAGGCAGTTGCCATTACCGTAGACGCCACGTGGGGCGCCGACTTCACCCCCCAACTATTGGATCTCTTTGACCAACACGCCGTCAAAGTCACCTTCTTCCTCGCAGGCCACTGGATCACCGATTACCCTGACATGGTGAAGGAGATCGCCGCTCGGGGCCACGAGGTGGGCAACCACTCGTGGACTCATCCTAACATGGGCTCCCTACCTGTGGAGCGCATCAGGGAGGAGCTGGAGCGGACGCAACGGGCCATCGCCGACCTCATCGGAGTTGCACCCAAGGTGTTTAGGCCTCCCTTCGGCGATTACAGCAACACGCTGATAACCGAGGCCGGCAGGATGGGCCTGCAGACGATCCAGTGGAGCATCGACTCCCTCGACTGGAAGAACCCCACGACTGCAGAGATCGTGGAGCGGGTCATGAGCCGGATGAAGCCGGGGGCGATCGTGCTCTTTCACAACGCCGCCCAGAACACGCCGGCAGCGCTGGCCCAGATAATCCCCAGGCTTAAGGCTGAGGGATACTCGCTGGTTACCGTCTCCGAGCTGCTCTTGAAGGGGGATACGTACATCAACCGCAACACGGGCGAGCAACGGCCGGCTGCGCCGAAGCCGGCGGCGCCTGAGTCGCAGCCAGCTGGGGACTCCGAAGAGCAGGCGCGCACGGAAGACGATGAGTCGGGGAGACGTCCCCAGGACGAACCGGAGACCCGTCCCCTGGTCAGCTTCCAGGACCAGGCTGAGATCGGAGGTGAGCACGTGCTGGTAGTGAGTGTGAGGAATCGGAGGCTGGCGCTGGCTCTGGTGGCCCTGGGACTCATGGTGCTCACTGCTGCGGTGGTGGTGGCCTCGCCGTCTGCCAGGCGCAGGGTGCTTGGGGTTCGACGCGGCGTGACGCTGGCCGGGCAAGACCTGGGAGGGCTGTACCCTGACGAGGTGAGACGTGTGGTACTCAGCCTTTCGTCACAGATCGAGCGTCACCCGAGGGACGCCATGTACCATTCCGAAACCGGCGAGATCATCCCCGAAGAGCTTGGAGTCGCGCTAGATGTTGACGGTACCGTGGAGGCGGTGATGTCTGCGCCCAAAGGGGCGCAAGTGGAACTGTCCCTGAGGGAGGTACCCCCTAAGGTTACGGCTGCTATGCTGAAGCCGGTCCATGGCGTCACCACTTCGACGCCTGCTGTCTCACTGGTCTTCAACGTGGCTTGGGGTGAGGAATACCTGCCCGACATCCTGTCGGCTCTGCGGGAAGCGGGAGCCAAGTGCACGTTCTTTCTGACGGGCACGTGGGTGCGACAGTATCCGAACCTTGTGTCGGCCATTCACGAGGACGGGCACGAGCTGGCCAACCACGGCTGGAGCCACGCCCACCCGAAGGCCATGTCGGACTCGGGGCTGGAGCGGCTCATCGGCGACAACGAGGCGCTCATCAGGGAACTCACCGGCGTGCGGACAGTGCTGTTTGCCCCGCCCTACGGAGAGGTGGACCAGAGGATTGCGTCAGTGGCGGCGAGGATGGGATACACCACGATCATGTGGACAGTGGACACCATCGACTGGCAATTGCCGTCTCCTGAGGTGGTGACCGAGCGTGCCCTGTCGAAGCTGGCGCCCGGGAACATCATCCTGATGCATCCCACTGACCCCACGGCGAAGGCACTCAGAAGCATCCTGGAGCAGCTGAGGAGCCAAGGCTACTCCATGGTCACCGTGTCGGAGCTTCTGAAGATTGGAAAGGCCCGCCACAGTTAGACTGCGGCCTGCACTGCTCGGCCCCATAGCTGGCCACGGGTAGCAGCGGCTTGACCTAGCTGACTGGAGTTGGCCGGGTCGGTTGCAGCTGGCGGGCGGATCGGTGGTCTTGGAGCCCAAGCCCAAGTGTCGAGCGGCCCCTGCCATCGAGGCGGGGCTGCACCGCGCTTGCGGGAGGTTATGGGTGCCATGCTGATGTGCCCGACCACGCAAGCGCCGCTGACAGGTGCGTGATGGAGGATCTAGTAGCCCTCCTCCGAATCGAGGAGCACTGGCCGATGTGCTCCTCGATTCGGAGGGGCTGTTGTATTGCTGCCCCTCCGAAACTAGGAGAATCCCCGGTTTCAGGGGGCATAGGGCGAACATGAGATGGGACGGGCGAAACGAGGGCGGGCGCAGCCAGCCGTCGTCCACGCTAAATCCCAGCTAGAAGCGTGGCGGCGCATGTCCGTTCGAGCGAGCCTGGGGCGCTGGAGAGACGATCACGAGGATTTCCACCAGATCGAGGAGCAGTCGCCGGGGTGCTCCTCGATCTGTAGGGGCTATCGCCCAGTTGCCCCTACGCAAGGAGGTCAACCCGCGGTTCCGCGACGTGCGAGGTCATGATGAGGTCAGTGCGGCAAAGAAGTAGTGGCGGCGCTCAGCGCCGCCCTCGTTAAGGCACAGCTAGAGACGGTGGGGGCTATGTCCGTTCGAGCGAACATGGGGGACTGGGGAGGCGATAGGGAGGATCTCCACCAGATCGAGGAGCAGTCGCCGGGGTGCTCCTCGGTTTGGAGGGGCTATCGCCCACTTGCTCCTACGAAAGGAGGTCAACCCGCGGTTCCGCAACGTGCGAGACCATGATGAGGTCAGTACGGCAAAGAAGTACAGGGGGCGCTCAGCGCCGCCCTCGTTAAGGCACAGTCAGAGACGGTGGGGGCCATGTCTGGTCGGGCGGAGGCGGCACGTTGGAGAGATGGTCGAGAGGATTTCCACCAGATCGAGGAGCACTCCAGGGGGTACTCCTCGATTCGGAGGGGTGACTACCGACTTGCTCCTCCAAGACGAGGAGAACCCCCGGTTCCGGAGGGCCGGGGGCGACTACGGGATCGCGATCAGCACGGCAAAGCAAGGCCGGCGTCAGCCACTCAGAACCTGGTTGATGCTGGGTTTGATGTTCAGTTCCGGAGCGCGGTCTCGATGGCCTTCCAGCTGTTGTCATCTTCCTGACCTAACCGCCAAAGGGCTATTCCACCGATGTCGTACCGGTCCACGAGTTTTAGCTTCATCTTGAGGCTCTCGGTGCTCTCGAAGTAAACCTTGTGGGTCACTCCGCCAGACTTGTACGTGTAGTAGGGCACCTGAGCCACGTTGTCCCACTGCACCTTCGCGCCGTGCTTTGCCGCGGTGCTTATCGCCTGGCTGTAAGACACGCCCTTGGCCTTGTTGGTCTTGGTGTTCCAGTCGTAGCCGTAGGCCGCCACGCCCATGATCACCTTGTGTTTTGGGATCTGGCTCGTGGCGTACTTGATGACTTTTTCGACCCAGGGTAGCGACGCCACCGGACCGGGACTGGTGCCGGAGGTATGCTCGTCGTAGGTCATCAGCATTATCTGATCGCATATCTGTCCCAGTGCGTGGTAGTCGAATGCGCCGATCCAAGCCGACTTGGGGGAGTCGGTGTGCTTGGCAGGCACTGACATGGTCACCAGATACCCCTTGGGCCTGAGCTCCGCGGCCAGCTCCTTCATGAACTTGGTGAGGACCGTCCTGTCGGCCGGAGGCACGTTCTCGAAGTCGATGTTGACGCCGTCATAGCCACGTTGCGCGACGATCCTGGCGATGTTCTTCACCGCCGCGGCCCTTGCGGACTGCGAGTTCAGGAGCGCGCTCACCTCGGACTTGCTGAAGCTGGAGCCCGCCATGTTGTGCACCAGTGCCAGGTTCTTCAGGCCCTTGCTAGTTGCGATCTCCATGGCGTCGGCGAAGTGGCTTCCTGTGACTTTGCCGCTGCGGTCCACCGAATAGGAGAACGGAGCAATGGCTGTGAGTACGCTGGACTGTGCCTTCAGGACGTTATACGAAGACTTGTCGCCTGAGTAGTTCACGGTGTAGTAGCCGACGACGGCACGGCCGGAGCCTGACGCAGGGACGGACGAGCCCATGTTCACCAGCGACGACGCGACCCAACCGTACCCGCCGCTCGGCAGGCTAATCTGGAACCATGAACCCTTTTGCGCGATGAGCCTCACGGGTGTGTTCTGTGGCAGCACCTTCAGCACCGGGTAGTTCTCTCCCGGGCCGGTCCGAACATTAGCATTCTTTGCCAGAGCTGCGCTGCGGCCTGCGAGGTCTGCTATTACGTTCTTTTCTGTTTGGGGGGTGGGCTGTGTTGTGTTGATGCCAGGCGGCGAAGGCACCTGGGTGCCCTGGTTTCCAGTGCGCATACCCGACAGCGAGCTAGCCATGTACAAGAGGACGACGAGTGCTGTGACTGTTGCGTTAGGCTGCACCAGGCGCCCCTCCTTCCTGAGCGTTCGAGTCTGGTAATGCGTATGCCGCAGCGCAGCTAGACAGGGATTTCGACCTAGGCGTGATTCATCCTTCAAGCAAATAGATGGGCGAATGGGAGTACGTGGAATGCCGTCGGAATCGTGGTCCGCCGTGGGCTGCGGTGCAGGAAATCATGCACACGAGAAGAATAAGAACCGAATATCACGCTCTGTGGAGGAGTGCCCTTGACCTGCACCGTGAAGGTATTACGTTCGCCCGGCAGCAGGCTGCCACAATACATGAGTCCTGATAGCGCAGGCGCCGACATCACGGCGTGCCTGGAACGCGACGTGGTTATAGGTGTAGGGGAGCGGAAGCTCATACCCACGGGGATCCGCTTGGAGATCCCCAGGGGATACGAGGGGCAAGTTAGGCCCAGGAGCGGGCTGGCACTGAAGCATGGAGTGACGGTGCTGAACGCTCCTGGTACCATCGATTCAGACTACCGAGGCGAGGTCAGCGTAATCCTGGTGAACCATGGGAAGGAGCCTTTCACTGTAAGGCACGGCGACCGCATCGCGCAGCTCGTGATCGCCCCTGTGGTGCAGGCGCGCTTCGTGGCCGCCGATAGCCTGAGCGACACAGAGAGGGGGCAGTGCGGCTTCGGCAGCACTGGCACAGGCTGCGAGGGGGAGAAAGACCGTGGCTGACATGGTGAGCGAACGGGTGAAGGAACTCGCTGCCCAGATCGAGCAGATGCGCAGCGAGCTGCGGCGTTCGGTGATGGAAGAGGGCACCCTGAAACCTTCTGAGTCGACGTATTCCATATCTGAAAGGCTCGATCGCCTCATTGTCGAGTACATTCGCCTGAGGGATCAGCTTTCCCAGTAAAGGGCAGCTTGGTTGTATTATCTCCGTCTCCAGGGGGAAGATAACTCAGCGGCATCCGCGCAACGCTGAGCGATTTCAACGGAGGTGGAGTTATGTCGAAGGTTGTGGGCACTTTCTCTAGCAGAGACTCCGCACAGGCATGCATCGACGAGCTGAGGAGCGAGGGCTTCTCGTCGTCGAAAGTGTCGGTTGTGGCGCGGGACGATTCAGGACGGGGAGGCGGCGGTGGCGGTGAAGGCTCGAGAGATACGGGCATGGGCGGCGCTGCCACCGGAGGCCTGATAGGCGGCGCAGCGGGCCTGCTGGCGGGCATCGGCGCCCTGGCGATCCCGGGCCTCGGGCCCATCGTGGCGGCCGGCCCCATAGCTGCGACCCTCACCGGGGCAGTGGGCGGCGGCCTCATCGGCGGGCTGGTGGACATGGGGATCCCGGAGGACAGAAGCCAGTTCTATGAAGGACAGGTCCGTAGCGGCAAGGTCCTGGCCGTGGTGGACGCCCCGTCGGATAAGGTGGATAGGGCGGCGCAGATCATGCGAAGGCACGGCGCATCCCACGTGGAGACTCACTAGACCGCGAGACCGCGCACAGCGGCGAAGTGTGCGGCCGGCCCGTGGCGATAGGGCCGGTCGCTGTCATAGGGGAGAGTTTGTCGGAATCGTCTGAAATGGCGTATCGTCAGTATCATCGGCGGGAGGAAGCTTTTCATGGCATCGATCAGGGTGGCTGTTACAGGGGCGGCTGGCAGGATGGGACGAGAGGTGGTCCGCGCCGTGTCGGGCGCCTCCGATATGCAGCTGGTTGCAGCAGTTGATACCAAGGAAGCTGGAGACTCTGGAGTGCTGGCGGGTGTTGGCGCCAACGGAGTGAAGGTGGTTACTGATCTTGCGGCGACGTTGACGGACTCCGGTCCGGACGTGCTCGTGGACTTCACTGTGGCCCGGGCGGCATACGAGAACGTTTCAACTGCCATCGCCCACGGTGTCAGATTCGTGGTTGGCACGTCGGGCATGAGTAACGAGGCCGTGGCTGAGCTGGTGCGGCGGGCCGAGGGCGCCGGGATCGGAGGGGCCATCGTGCCCAACTTCGCCCTGGGCGCTGTCCTCATGATGAGGTTCGCCAGGGCGGCGGCGAGGTACTTTCCGGCATGCGAGATCATCGAGCTGCATCACGACGGCAAGGTGGACTTCCCTTCCGGAACGGCGAAAGCCACCGCCCATGAGGTAGCTTCGGGCCGTGGAGACTCGGTGGGCAAGGGACACGACGGCCGCGGAACGTACGTTGAGGGGGTGCCTGTCCACTCCGTGAGGCTACCGGGACTGGTGGCGCACCAGGAGGTGATCTTCGGCGGGCCCGGCCAGACCCTCACCATCAGGCATGACTCCATGGGCAGGGACTCCTTCATGCCCGGGGTGCTGCTGGCGGTAAGGAAGGTCATGACCCTCAACCACGTGGTGCTTGGACTTGATCCTCTGCTAGACTAGGGGCAAGAAGGCTGGGCGCGGCGGGCCGCGCGGGCGGGTGAGCTGGCGGGCTTGGCCCGCCCGGCGAAACGGCCTGGGATGGTGGGGGCCGGTGCGGCCTGCGGCCAGGCTGGCTAGCCTGGGACAGCCTGGTTGAGCCGGTACCTTCTCATGACGTGGGCATATACTGCCATCAGCAATGCCATGATGGAGGTGCCCCTCATGAGCCTCAAAGGCAGAACCATCGGAATCGCGCTTACGGGATCGCACTGCACCATTCCGGAAGTGTTGCCTGTCATAGAAGAGATGGTTGCGGCGGGGGCCATAGTCACCCCTATAATATCTCATTCGGTGGCGACGACGGACACGCGGTTTGGCAGGGCCGACGACGTCCGCGAGCGCCTGGAGAGGATAACCGGAACCTGGGCCATCGACACCATTGCCAAGGCGGAGCCAGTCGGCCCAAAGCGCATGTTCGATTGCCTTGCGATAGCTCCGTGCACGGGGAACACCCTGTCCAAATTGGCGCTGGGAATCTCCGACACCCCGGTGACCATGGCTGCCAAGGCCCAGCTGAGGAACGGCCGGCCGGTGGTGATAGGGATCTCCACCAATGATGGCCTGTCCGGTTCGGCCAGGAACATCGCCACGTTGCTGTGCAGGAAGAACGTGTATTTCGTGCCCTTCGGCCAGGACGACCCCGTGGGCAAGCCCACGTCGCTGGTGTTTAGGGTGTCGGACCTGGAGAAAGCCATAGAAGAGGCGCTCGACGGTCGGCAGATGCAGCCGATCCTCGTTGAACGCTGGAAGCGTTGAGCGCTGATTGGAGGGATCGGGTTCATGAACGTAGCGGTGGTTGGAGCCACTGGAGCAGTGGGACGTGAGATAACGTCCGCAGTATTCCGGCTGGGCCTTAAGATCGACAGGCTCGTCTTGATGTCGTCGGAGCGTTCCGCAGGGAAGATAGTGGACACGCCCATCGGGGAAGTTGCGGTGGAACTTGCGGAGCCCAAGCGCTTCGAGGGCATGGACGTGGTCTTCTTCGCGGCGGGCGCCGCCGTCAGCCGCGAGCTGGCGCCACAGGCCGTGGCGAAAGGCGCGGTGGTCATAGACAACTCCAGCGCCTTCAGGATGGATCCCAACGTTCCCCTGGTGGTGCCGGAGATCAACATTGACGCTGTGAAGCCTGGGCCTGGGATAATCGCCAATCCCAACTGCTCCACAATCATCGCCCTGATGCCGGTGGCACCCATACATCGCAGGTGGGGCGTGAAGAGGATGATCGTGTCCACCTACCAGGCGGTGTCGGGGGCCGGCTGGGCAGCGATGCAGGCCCTCACTGAGGAGACGAAGGCAGCGTTGGAGGGCGCGGAGGTGGTTCCCACGGTGATCCCATACAAGGCCGCGGAAGTGCACCACCAGATAGCCTTCAACGTGGTGCCCCACGTGGACGTTTTCCTGCCTGACGGCTACACCAAGGAAGAGCACAAGATGGTGGACGAGTGCAGGAAGATCCTGAACGAACCTGACCTCAAGATCAGCGCGACGACGGTGCGTGTGCCTGTTTACAGGTCGCACTCGGAGTCCATCAACATCGAGACCAGCGAGCACGCTCCCTTGGATGAGGTCAGAGCCCTACTGGAGCAGTCGCCCGGAGTGAAGGTGGTTGACGACCCCGGACGCTTCCGATACCCCATGCCGCTGGAGGCGTCGGGTACCGACGACGTTTACGTCGGAAGGCTACGCGTGGATCCCAGCTCCCCTAACTCCATGTGGCTCTGGGTTGTCGGCGACCAGCTGCTGAAGGGAGCGGCCACCAACGCGGTGCAGATCGCGCTGGGACTGTTCGGTTAGGAGGCGTCAGCATGGGAATCATCGTTCAGAAGTTCGGCGGAACATCGGTGGCCACCCCTGAGGGAAGGGAGCACTTGGTTCAAAAGGTGACGAAGGCGGCTGAGAACGCCAGCGTGGTGGTGGTGGTCTCCGCCATGGGCAGGTGCCCTGCACCGTACGCAACGGACACGCTCCTGGGCCTCGTGCCGTGCGAGGGCAGCGCGGACGCCAGGGAGCTGGATGCCATAGCCGCCTGCGGGGAGATCATATCTGCCGTGGTGGTGACGGTGGCGCTGCGCAAGGCCGGGCTGAACGCGGAGTCGCTCACCGGAGCCCAGGCCGGGATCATCACCGACGACTGTCACGGGCAGGCCCGGATACTGCATATCGACACGAAGAGGCTGAAGAACAACATCGAGGCCGGCAAGATCTCCGTGGTGGCGGGCTTTCAGGGGGTCAACTCCAAGGGAGACGTCACCACGCTGGGACGCGGCGGCAGCGACACCACGGCCGCGGCCCTGGGCGCTGCGTTAGGCGCCGACCTCGTGGAGATATACACGGACGTGCAGGGCGTGATGAGCGCGGACCCGAGCATCGTCCCTGAGGCCAGGTGGCAGGACAGGATGACGTACACTGAAGTCATCGAGATGGCAAACCTGGGAGCCAAGGTGGTGCACCTGCAGGCGGTGGAGATAGCCATGCACTCCAGGATCCCGCTGGCCATCAGGAGCACCTTCAGCGATGAGCCGGGCACGCTCATCACCGATCTCGCCGGCGCCGGAGCCCCCTTCGCGCCGCCGAAGCCAGTGACGGCCGTGGCCACCACCGCCGGGAGGGCGCAGGTGGTTGTGCCCGCCCACGACCTGGGCGTATTCTCCGCCATGGCGCAGGCCGGCGTATCTGTGGACATGATCAACGTGTTCCCTGACAGGGCGGCCTTCATAGTGGCCATGCAGGATCTGCCCGTGGTCAAGAGGGTCCTTGACGAGCTGGGGCACGAGGCCAAGATAGTGGAAGGGTGCGCCAAGGTGTCCATCGTGGGCGAGGGAATGCGCGGCATCCCCGGGATCATGGCCAAGCTGGCCGAGGCATTGGCCAGGGCGGGAGTGGATATCTTGCAGACTTCGGACTCGCACTACTCCATCTCCTGCCTGGTGCCGGAGAACGAACTGGAGACTGCAGCCAGGGCACTGCATGCTCAATTCGGCCTGGGAGGTATGTGAAATGAGGTTTGACGGCAGACTGGCAAGGGTCATCACGGCGATGATCACGCCGTTCGCGCCCGACCTGTCAGTGGATTACGCCGAGGCGCGTCGGCTGGCCAGACACCTGGTGAACAGCGGATCCGACGGCCTTGTGGTGTGCGGGACAACAGGAGAATCGCCCACCCTGAGCGACAGCGAGAAGCTTCGGCTGTTTGAGGCCGTTCTTGATGAGGTGGGAGACGATGCTCTGGTGGTGGCTGGCACAGGGTCCAACAACACGCTGCACACCCTGGAGCTGACGCAGGCTGCGGCGAGGCTTGGTGTGCACGGCGCCATGCTGGTTACTCCGTACTACAACAAGCCGCCGCAGGAGGGCCTGTACCGGCATTTCGCCGCGGTGGCCGACAAGGTGGATCTTCCGCTCCTGATCTACAACGTGCCTGGCAGAACCGGATGCAACCTGCTTCCAGATACCCTGGCCAGGCTGGCGAAGGATTACCCCAACGTGGTGGCTGTGAAGGAGGCTTCCGGCCTGTTAGACCAGGTGGCCGAGATAAGAACCAGATGCGGGCCGGGATTTGTGATATACTCAGGAGATGATAATCTTACGCTTCCCATCATGTCGGTGGGAGGCGACGGTATAGTCAGTGTGGCGTCGCATATCGCTGGCGACGAGATACAGAGCATGATCCGGGCGTTCTTGGCGGGTGACGTCGCTAGGGCCGCTGCGCTCCACCGGCGGCTGTTGCCGCTGTTCAAGGTGATGTTCGTCACCACCAACCCCGTGCCGGTGAAGGCGGCTGTGGCGATGAGGGGGTTCAACGTGGGCGGCCTGAGGCCCCCGCTGGTGGAGGCAACCGAGGCGGAGAAGGCCCGCATACGTGAGGTAATGGAGAGCCTAGATCTGCTGTAATCTGGGCTTTGGATTTGGGAACGGGCCGCCGGTGGTCATGCCCTCGTGTCGAGCGCGGGGAGGGTGCCGGCGGCAGCAGTGATGCAATACATGTGGAGGTGTAATAGTCCATAGCAAATAGTAGACCTGAGGCGCCGGTCCGCCTGATACCCTTGGGGGGATTAGGCGAGATCGGCAAGAACATGATGGTCGTCGAGTACGACGACGACATCCTGGTGATCGACGCCGGGCTTATGTTCCCCGAAGATGACATGTTCGGGGTTGACCTGGTCATACCCGATTTCACCTACCTGGAGGAGAACCGCCATAGGATCCGGGCAGTGCTCTTGACGCACGGCCATGAGGACCATATAGGTGCGCTACCCTACCTCCTCAAGAGGGTGGGCGAGGTTCCGGTGTACGGCACCAGGCTCACGCTGGCCATGGTGGAGCTGAGGATGAGGGAGCACGGCATGAGGTTCGACCGGTGCGCCAACGTGGTGAGCGCTGGCGATGTGGTGAACTTCAAGTCTATGAGCGCGGAGTTCATCCACGTCAGCCACTCCATATCCGACTGCCTGGCTCTGGCCATCACCACACCGGCAGGGATCATAATCCACACCGCAGACTTCAAGTTTGACCAGACCCCTGTGGACGGCAGGGTGATGGACTTGAGGCGCTTCGCCGACTTGGGTGCCAGGGGAGTGCTGGTGATGATGTCGGACTCCACCAACGCTGACACGCCAGGCTACACCCTGAGTGAGCGGGTGGTTGGGGAGCTGTTCAGGGACGCGTTCCGCGACGCCCCGGGAAGGGTGTTCGTCACCACCTTCGCGTCGCATATTGAGCGCATACAGCAAGTGCTCACCGCCGCCGAGATCACCGGAAGGCGCGTGGCGATTGTGGGCAGGAGCATGGAGAACAACGTCAGCCTTGCGCTTTCGTTGGGGTACCTCTCGTGTGACGACGGCCTCCTGGTGGAGGTGGAGGATCTGGACAGCCTGCCCGCGGACCAGGTGGTGATCCTCACCACCGGAAGCCAGGGGGAGCCCATGTCGGCGCTGACCAGGATGGCCCGGTCTGACCACCGGAAGATCTCCATCGTGCCGGGCGACACGGTGATCATCTCCGCCAGCGCGGTGCCGGGGAACGAGAAGATGATCTCGTCCACGATCAACCGACTGTTCAAACAGGGGGCTGACGTGAAGTACGAGGCGTTCTCCGGCTTTCACGTGTCGGGGCACGCAAGCCAGGAGGAGCTCAAGCTCATGCTGAACGTCGTCAAGCCCAAGTACTTCGTTCCCGTGCACGGCGAGTATCGTCACCTGGTGAAGCACGCGCGCCTCGCTCAGGAACTGGGCATCCCCAGGGAAAACATATTCCTGCCGGAGCTCGGCGACGTGCTGGAGCTCAGCGACGACCGGGTCGAGATAGTGGGCAGAGTGCCCGCAGGGCACCTCCTCGTGGATGGCTTGAGCGTGGGCACCGTGGGCAACGTGGTGCTCCGCGACCGCAAGCTCCTCGCCGAAGACGGCATCGTCATGGTGGTCGTGGCGGCGGACAGGGGCAGGAGCATGGTGGTGGGCGGCCCGGAGGTTGTGTCCAGGGGCTTCGTGTACCTGAAGGAGAGCGAGGAGTTCATCGAGGAGATCCGGAAGGTGGCGGCCTCTGTGGCGGAGAGGCACCAGGAGGAAGGCAGTCTCGACATACAGAGCCTCAAGGACGGGCTGCGCCATTCGGTCTCGTCGTACATCTACGACCGGACGGGCACGCGCCCCATGGTCATCCCTGTCACTGTCGACGTATAGCTCGGCGTCTGTAGCCCAAATACTAACCTCACGCGAAGTGTGGACACGACTGTGGAGGTGTGGTATTTGAGCGAGGAAGGTACCGAGCAGGTGGAGGGGGGAAGCGCCCAGGTGGGTGCGGCCATCCGTGAGCTGGGACAGGTGGAGCCGGCACCGGCGCCGTCAAGCAACGTCCACGTATTGAGCATCATCGGCCAGATCGAGGGGCACACGGTGCTCCCGCCGCAGAACAAGACCACCAAGTACGAGCACGTGATGCCGCAGCTGGTGGCTATAGAACAGAATCCGTCTATTGAGGGCCTGCTTCTCCTGTTGAACACCGTGGGCGGTGACGTAGAGGCGGGCCTGGCCATTTCTGAGCTGCTTGCGGGGATGACGAAGCCGTCGGTCAGCATAGTGCTGGGGGGCGGGCACTCGATTGCGGTTCCGATCGCGGTTAGCTGCAGCTACTCGCTGATCGCGCCCACCGCCACCATGACGATCCACCCGCTGAGGCTCGCCGGGCAGCTGGTCATCGGCACTCAGCAGACCTACGAGTACCTCGAGCGCATGCAGGAGAGGGTCATCAAGTTCGTGGCGGAGCACTCCAGGTGTACGCCTGATGCCTTCAGGGAGCTGATGTTCAAGACCGGGGAGCTTCTGAGGGATGTAGGCACGGTGCTGGTGGGGGAGGCCGCGGTGAAGGCGGGGCTCATTGACGCGGTGGGTACGCTCTCGGACGGGCTGAAGAAGCTGAATGAGCTCATCTCGATCAGGAGGCGCATTGGGACGGGCTCGGCTGAGGCGGTGCACTGATGCTGTACACGGTGATGCCGATGGAAGTGGTGTTCGGTGCGGGGGTTGGTGCCGGGCCGGGCGCCGAATCAAGCGGGAAAGTGGCGGATGCGAACATCCCGGTTCAGGTGATGGTGGCCGGCATCGAGGTGCTGGGCTACGCGATGCCGGACGGTGGTGTGAGGGTGGAGAGGCTGCTCTCGACAGATCCAGCCCACTACCTCAGGCCGGATCTGTGCCCTGGCTGCACCGTGTACGGGGCGCAGCGCTGCCAGAGGGTCTGACGCACAGCATACCGCCGGTAACGGCAGCATAGGGTCGAATGACCGTATGTTGTCGTGCTCGGAGGTGTGCGATGATTGCCGCTATTTCGTTTATGGGCGGCATGGCCCTGTTCCTGATGTCCACGGTGACCCTGGCGAGGGCGATGGGCTTCGTCATCAGGGGGGCGGTCCGATCAAGGCTATACAGGGCTTCGGTGCCCACGGGGTTTGTGGTTGGCACCGCCGCCACCGCCGCCGTGCAGAGTTCCACGCTGGTCAGCGTTGTGTTGTTGAGCCTGGTGGAGGCGGGGGCGATGGAGATGGGGCCCGCCTTCGCCGCGGTGGTGGGGGCCAACGTGGGGACCACCGTCACGGCCGGGCTGGCGGGTTTGAGGCCTACGGTGCTGGGATGGGCGGCGCTAGCAGCGGGGCTGGTGGTGCTGGTGGCGGCGCATCGGCGCGGGGGCGGGAGCGAACGGCAGGCAAGGTACGATGGGCCGTTGCGACAGGCCATGACGGGCCTGGCGCTTTTCGCATTCTCCGGGACCGTGCTGGGGCTCGAAGTGATCGCCGAAAGCTCGGAGGTGGCGTTCGGGTCGCACAACGTCGGGAGGCTGTTGAGCCTTGCCAGTGCCAACACGTTGGCGGGGTTCGTGGGCGGAGCGGCGGTCACGGCCACCGTGCACAGCAGCAGCCTCGTGACGGTGATGCTGGTTAACCTGGTAAACCAGGGGGCGCTGCCCCTTGAGGCGGCGCTGGCCATGATGCTCGGAAGCAACGTTGGAACCTGCTTCACACCGCTTGCGGCATCCGTGCCGTCGGGGCGGAAGGCCAGAGCGCTGGCGGTGGCGAATACCATGTTTAACCTCGCTGGCTCGCTGGCGTTCCTGCCCGTGCTGGGGCCGTTTGCAGATTGGCTCAGGTCCTGGGTTCCGGCTCCTGGCATGCAGCTGGCTGCTGGACACATGGTCTTCAATGTGGCGACCGCCGCAGCTGTCCTGCCGTTCTGCCGCGCGGTGATGGCCATGTTCGGCGCAGGTAGCGCAGGTAGCCCAGGTAGCGCAGGCACCGCACGCCGCGCAGGCAGTAGACGTGGAAAGAAGGGTGCACATGACTACGCTTCAGGCCGCGGCCCTCGGCATAGTCCAGGGGCTCACAGAGTTTCTTCCGGTGTCGAGTTCAGGCCATCTGGTGCTGGCAGGGTGGGTTCTCGGGGTTGAAACGGGCCTCGACGTCGCCATCGGCGTGCATTTCGGAACGGCCCTGGCGGTGGTGGCGCTGTACTGGCGGGAGATAGTCGGCATCATCCGGGGTTTCGTCAGGGGAATCCTGCGACGCGACGGTAGCGCAAGGCTGGCGGGGTGTTTGGTGGTTACCAGCATCCCTGCTGCGCTGGTGGGGCTTCTGGCGGAGGACGTTGTCGATAGGGCGCTGGCGTCGCCTGCGTTCGTCGGCGTGGGCCTGCTCATCACAGGTGCGGTGCTGTGGAAGGTAGAAACGGGCAAGGGCAGGGCGCATGTGGGTGCGGGGCGCCTCGGATCAGGGGGCGGGGGAGCGCGCAGCGTTACCTACCCCCAGGCTGCGGTGGTGGGCATCGCTCAGGCCATCGCGGTGCTTCCCGGCATCTCCAGGTCGGGGCTGACCATCTCGGGGGCTCTGGCGGCAGGGCTGGGACGGGAGTTCGCGGCTGAATATTCTTTCATCGCGTCGCTGCCGGTGATCCTGGGCGGAGTGATCCTGTTTCCGTTCACGTCGGAGGGCGGATGGGCGAGTCTGGCGGCGCCGTCTATACTGGTGGCCGCGTTGTGTGCGGCAGTGTCGGGTGCCGTCGCCATGGTGGTCTTGAGAAGCCTCGTAAGGCGGGGCAAGCTTCGGTATTTCTCTTACTACGTCTGGGCTGTGGGGTTTGTCACTATCCTGGCGTGGGCTAGAGGAATGAGGTGAACGGGCTCGAATCATGAACTTACGGTGGTGAACTTCGTTGCCGACTGACACCAGAACCAGAAAACCGCAGCGTCCCGCCAGGGTGAAGGCGGCCCCCCGTCCGGAGCAGCCCATGGGCGGGCAGCTTGCCCTGGAGGTCTGGGGGATAGTCCTCCTGGCGTTGGCCGGGGTTTGCGTTATATCCCTGGCGCGCGGCCCCGAGGGGCGCCTGGGCGGCGCTTTGGCGTCTGCCCTGGTGAAGGCGTTGGGCAGGGGAGCTTACACAATGCCCGCGCTGTGGTGTCTGACAGGCCTCTTGATGCTCCTGAGGCGGACAGGCTATCTCGTCGGGGTGCGCCTTGTGGGCGTTCTAGCGGCTGGTCTGGCGCTGGTGATAGGGTTCGACATCGCGCTCCACCGCTCACTGGGCTCTCTGATGAGCTTCAGAGACTACCTGGCACATGCGCCGCACGACGCCGGCGGCGGTTGGGTGGGGGCCCTGGGGGCCTGGCTGCTGGTGAGGCTAGTGGGCGTCACGGGATCCGCCATCGTGCTTGTGGCCATGGGTGTCGCGGGGCTTTCGACGGCCACCAACGTGCCCGTCGTTGTGGCCGCATCGTTCGTTGTTCGGACCGTAGGGCGCGGCCTGGGGTTCGTGTTCCGCACCATCAGGGTCGCGTACGACGCCATGGTACTGTACCTGTTCGAGGTGGACGGCCAGGCGCGCGGCCGGGCTCAGGGCGCGCGGAAGGGCGACAGCGAGGCGGAGGCCGCGAAAGCCGCTAGCACGGCGAGAGCCAGGGCCCCGGCTGAGGCATGCGATGGGGAACCGGTCGTGGCCGGACGGCGCCGCGGCGGTGCGTCGCTTTCCGAGGGCGTTGGGGCGGACATAGGCGCCGGAAGCCGCGCGTCGGAGGCGGGCTTGCGGGGCCCGCAGGGCTCGCAGGTCCTGCCGGGCCAGGCGGCGAGGCCGGCCGGGTTCGACGCCTTGGGAGCTGACGGGTCTGAGGTAGGGCCTTCGACCGGCGAGGCGCGGGGCCGCGCGGGCCGCGCCGAGCTCGAGATGGATGTCGGCGCCGAGCGCGTCGCGAAGGGCGTGCAGTCCGGCAAGATGGAGCAGCTGAAGCTGATAGACGATTCCGCGTTCCGTGACCTGCCACCGCTGGCGCTTCTCAGGGCGCCGCTTCGGCGGCGGGGCAGGCGCGACCGTTCTTCCGCGGATGACCTCGCGAGTCTTCTCGAGGACACCCTGGCCAGCTTCGGAGTGGAGGCGAAGGTGGTGGGGGTGAGCCAGGGCCCTGTGGTAACCAGGTTCGAGGTGCAGCCCGGTGTAGGCGTGAAGGTCTCGAAGATTGTGAACCTTGCAGACGACATAGCGCTGGCGTTCGCGTCGTCGGGCGTTCGCATCGAGGCCCCCATACCGGGCAAGGCGGCGGTGGGCATTGAGGTGCCCGGCCACGACAGGGACCTGGTCTACTTGAGGGAGGTGCTGGAGTCGGAGGCGTTCCAGCGCTCCAGGTCCCGTCTTACAGTGGGACTGGGAAAAGATATCGCGGGCTCGTCCGTGGTGGGCGATTTGGGAAAGATGCTGCATCTGCTGGTGGCCGGGGCCACCGGGTCAGGCAAGAGCGTGTGCCTCAACTGCATCATCTGCAGCATCCTGTTTAAGGCCACCCCCGGCGAAGTGAGGTTCCTCATGATAGACCCCAAGCGCGTGGAGCTCTCGGTGTACGACGGGATCCCGCACCTTCTGGCGCCGGTGGTGACGGACCCCAAGAAGGCCGCGGGCTTCCTCAGGTGGGTCGTGGAGGAGATGGAGAGCAGGTACAAGCTATTCCAGCTGGTGGGGGCCAGGAACATCTCCCAGTACAGCGAGATGGTGAGGTCAGGCTCCATCGAGGCCTTCCTGGATGTCGAGGCCGAGGCGACGGGCAACGGAAACGGTGGCCTGCACGGCCCCGGCCAGGAGAGCGGGCAGGCCAACGGCGAGCTGGCCAAGGCCTTGCCGTATATTGTTGTCATTGTGGACGAGCTTGCGGACCTGATGATGGTGGCTCAGAACGAGGTGGAGGATTCCATCGCCAGACTGGCGTTCATGGCCAGGGCGGCAGGGATACATCTGATCCTGGCAACTCAGCGGCCGTCTGTGGACATAGTGACCGGAGTGATAAAGGCCAACATACCGTCGAGGATCGCCTTTGCGGTGTCGAGCCAGGTGGACTCCCGCATAATACTGGACTCGTCTGGGGCCGAGCGGCTGTTGGGAAAGGGCGACATGCTCTTCCACCCGATTGGCCTGCCAAAACCCATCAGGGTGCAGGGCGCCTTCATCTCCGATGAGGAAGTTGCGGCTTTGGTGGCCCACCTGAAAAACACCGGCGCACCGGTGTACGAGGCTGAGGACTTGTCGTGTTCATCGCAGCAATCTGAAGGGATAGCCGAGGACGACGAGCTGTTCGCGGACGCCGCGCGTCTGGTGGTGCAGTCGGGTGAGGCGTCCATATCCAAGGTGCAGAGACGGTTCAGGGTCGGGTACGCCAGGGCCGCCAGGCTCATCGACACCATGGAGGTGCTGGGCATCGTCGGGCCGTCTGAGGGCAGCAAGGCCAGGAAGGTGCTGGTGAACGAGGGGGAACTGGAGAGGATTCTGGAGGGCCGGGACTGACGGGAGCGGGAGGGGGCGAACGCTTTGAACGAGATAGGCGACCTGCTCAGGCGCACGAGGGAGGCTCAGGGGCTGACGCTGGAAGAGATCAGCGACATGACGAAGATCAGCGTTAGATACCTTGAAGCCATCGAGAGCGGTGACTACTCCGTCATACCTGCTAAGGTTTACGCCCAGGGGTTCATAAGGAACTACGCCAACGTGTTGGGGTTGGACGGGGCGGAGCTTTCGGCCAGGTTCGGCCGCACTGAACGTTCGCTGTACGCCGGAGCCCTGGACGATCTGGCCACCGCCCGCGTGGGCCGGATGCAGAGGGCCCAGGTGGAGAGGCGGGCCACCCGCATGAGGGTCCTGGTGCGGATCCTGGTGGCGTTGGTGGCCATACTCGCGGTGGCGGCAGCGGTGTACCTGGCAGGGAGGTCAGTTGGGTGGTTTCCGCAGCTGATGCCTTCCGCGTAAGGGGGAAAGCGCTTGCGTACCCTAACTGAGCTGATGGACGACTTGACGAGGCTGGACGGCCGGCGCTTCGACGAGACGGTGTTCGAGATCCTCCACAGAGGCGCAAGGTCCATTGAGAGGTTGCGTTCGTTTGCGGAGTCGGCTGAGCCCGCGCTCAAGGCGAAGATAGGTCAGTCGGTGGCGAGGCAGTGGACGAGGGTGCAGGAGCTGCTGGTGAACCTCGGCCCGGCGCCGCTGGCGTCGCAGGGGGCGCGGTGGGCGCTGGGTTTGGGACCGGCTCAGGCTATAGTGAGGCGCGCCCTGAAAGCCGCCGAGCAGGGGGAGTACGAGGTTGCGGCGTGCTTAGCGGCGGCTATAGAGGCCGGGGAAGCTGGCGGGCCTGGCGCGGCTGCAGGAGTCGGCGGGCCAGATGCAGCTGATCCGCTCGGCTACGACTATGCGGATCTCAGGGCGCGGCTGGCAATGGCATCGGGAAGGCCGGCGCAGGCCATGGAGGCACTTCGGACCTATCTGGTGCCCGGGCCGTGGTTGGCGCGGGCCCGGCCGCTGTACGCCAGGGCGGCGCTGGCGGCCGGGAGGTTCAGGGAGGCGTATCCTACCTTTGCCCAGGCCGCGCTGGAAGGGATGGTGCTGGGGTCGCAGTCAGCGGCGTTTGCAGACTGCATACACCGGACCGCAGTGGCAGGCAGGGTAGAGGGCTGGGAGGAGATGGCTGAGGCCTTCTGCGAGGTCGTGGAGGGCCTGGCTGCGCAGGTGGAGGAGGCGGTGCGCGCCGAGGCGGACCCGGACATGCGGGTGGCCGATGCTCTGGAAGCAGTGCGCCTTGCCGCGGCGGACATGGCCCAGAGCCAGGCTGTGTCACCGAGACAGGCCAGGGCGCTTCAGGGCGAGCTTGGCGCGCTTCTTGCGGAAGTGGCAGCCGCTGTAAAGGCAGCGGCTGAAGCTTTGAAGATCTTCGACGGCGCTGATGCCGAGACCCTCGCGGCGCGGGCCGGCATCGCCATTGAATCGCAGGGATACAGCGCGGTCGGGCCTGGAAAGTGGCTGCTGGCCGTCGAGGGCTTCGGCGCGGCTGATGCGGGGGATCCAGGTCAGGGGTTGGCGCAGCTTCCTGCCGGGGTGCTCCTGGCGGCTGCGCTGGGGCGGCTCGAGGTGTGCGCCTGCTGGGCCGATGGCTTCCAGGTGGTGTCGCTTTCGCTTCCGGATGCGCCCGGCACGCGGCCGTCGGATGAACGGTCGTCGGTGGAGCACGCGTCGAGGGAGCAGGCGCCTGCGGCGCCCGAACCCAGGGAAGTCCTGCGCATGTTGCGGGGCAAAGCCCCGGCCGTGGCCGCTGAGACCCTGATCCGCGAGGCCAGGGGTTACCTGGCGGCGCACGGCGCCGGTTTGGTGCGTATGGCCACCGAAACCATGAAAGCCATCGAAAAGGCGGCCCGAGAGGGCGACCTGAACGGCACCCTCACGGTGGCGGCGTCGTGGTTCGGGGCGGAGATCTCGGACCTGTCGGCAGGCGCCGAAGGCGAGGGCCTCGATGACGCCCGCGGAGAGGGCGGGGGTGGCTGCGAGGGAGCGGCACGGCCTGATGGCGCACATGGGGCCGCAGCTGGCGCAGGGGAACCCGGCCAGGACGCGGCGCGCGAGGCGGGAACATCCCAGTCGGAACAGGCGTATCGTACAGCACAGATGCTTATCGCAGCGGCGGCCGACGGCCAGCTGCCAGAGGTCCAGCTGGAGCTGATACCGTTTCTGTTGAACAAGGCCGTGACGGCCAGGCTGGAGCAGGGCACAGCCTCGGTCCTGGCAGCGCACAGGCTCAGGCCCGTCCTCTCGGCCATGGTGATTGAGTCCGGCAAGCGCGGCAAGCGCCGCCGTGAGCTCAGACCCGACGCATTGGAAAGCACAGCTGCTGCCGCAGGCGGCATGTGGGACGTCTCCAGGGTCAAAGTGGCGTTGGAAAGGCTCTGCAGTGTGGTGCTTGACGGGGCGAATCGCAGGATCACTGCAGATCCTGCTCTTGCGGGGATGGCATTCGTCTGCTCCGGGATGGCTTCGCACGACGCAGGTCAGCTCGCCGCCGGGAAAGCCCTGTTGCGGTTCAGCAGCGCCCTGCAGGCGGCGGAGTCGGGAGAGGCGGGCCGTCGCGGTGAGGCCGAAACGTTCGCGGAAATGGAGGAGGCCGCGCGAGACGCGTTCGACGCGCTGGCGGCGTTGGATGGTCTGCCGCGGTGAAGTGTAAGATGATACAGGGCTCGCCCCGCGTGCTGCCTGCGTCGGAGGTTGACATCCACGCTCTAGTGGAGCTGTTCAACGACGCGTTCAGCCGGTATTATGTAGAATTGAAGGTCACCGCGGAAAGCCTGTCCACACTTGTGTACCGTGAGGACATCGACACCGCCAGTTCGTGCGTCGCGCTGTTGGGGGAACTGCCCGTCGGCGTGGCTTTCCTGGCCGTGCGCGGCCAGCGCGGGTACATCTGCGGCATGGGAGTGCGCCAGGACCACCAGGGCAAGGGCATCGGGGACCTTCTGATGCGCGCCGTCCTGCACAACGCGTCAACGCTGAACCTGCGAGACGTGACGCTGGAGGTGGTGGACGCCAACTTCCGAGCCATACGGCTATACAGGAAGTTCGGCTTCGTTCGTTTCAGAGACGTCGGCGTGTTCCTTTGCGAGAGGAACCGAAGCGTCGCGCCGCCTGAGGGCGTGAGGATAGGAGCCGTCGGAGTGCGTTCCGTGGCCGGGCTGAGCAGAGCGTTCAACGAAATGTTGCCGGCATGGCAGAACCAGGTGGAGTCGATATTGAAGTTCCCGGCTCGTCTCGGGGCGCTGGTGGCTCACGCCGATGGTCAGGCCCTGGGCTACGTGGTCTACGGCATGGCAGGCGGAAACCTCATGGTGGTGGATTTCGCCGCATCGGGCCGCCTCAGTCCTGAGCGCAGGCGGCATGCGGCGTCCGCCCTGCTGGATCAGGCATGGCAGCGGGTGCAGCCGCCGAAAGGCAGGGCGTTCAACATCCCCCTTGGAGGGTACCAGGAACAGGCCATGCAGGATTGCGGCTACGAGCTTACGTTGAGGTTACAGGAGATGGTCCTTTGCTTAGAGTAGCGTTGAGCACTTTCTGGATGGTGTTCCTGGCGGAGCTGGGCGATAAGACCCAGCTCACCACCATGTTGCTGGTTTCGCAGGGCAAGTCGCCGATGGCGGTTCTCATAGGCGCGTCCCTCGCGCTGGTGCTGTCATCGGTGGTTGGAGTGATGGCAGGTGACCTGGTGGCTAAGTGCGTGCCGGAGCTCTGGATAAGGGTGGGCGCAGGCCTCGGTTTCGTCGTCATCGGTGTGCTGCTTCTGGCAGGCAAGTTCTGAACTCGCGGAAGTTTGCGGAGGCTTTGATAGCCCCATCTACCTTTTCAAGAGCTCACCGTGGCTTCTCATTCGGTACCACACGAGGTTTTCGGAGGTGTCGGCAGATGCATGTGCATCGCACGTTGCGCAGGTTGTTGGTTTGTGTCGCGCTCGTGGCGTGCCTTACTGTCGTGTTTGCATGCGGGGCATTGTCGGCGGCGCAGTATACGGCCGAAATGGCGGACCAGGACTGGGTCAATCGGTCTCAGCCGGGGATGGCGGATGAGATGGTCGCGAGACTGGAAGCGGCCACGCGAGAGACCCCTTCTGATGGAGAGCTGTTCTGGCGGCTATCCAGAGCGTACTGGTGGAAGGCCGCCCGATACACCACCGACAGAAACGCGAAGTTGCAGATCCTTGACAAGGCCAAGGCCGCTGCTGAGGAAGGGGTGCGACTGGCGCCTGGCAACGCTGATGCGCACTACTGGCACGCCGTATCCATAGCTCAGGCCGGTCAGATCCGGGGCGTGCTCCAGAGCCTGTTCATGGTGAGGCCCTGCAAGGAGGCGCTGGACAAGGCCCTGGCCATAGACCCGACTCATGCGTCAGCCCATTATCTCATGGCGGAGCTCTTGCACCAGGTGCCCGGTCCGCCCATCTCCATCGGCAACAAGACGAAGGCCGTGGAGGAGGCGCGCCTCGCGGTGAAGTATGATCCCGAGGAAACCTCCCACCACCTGGTGCTGGCCAAGTGCCTGGTGCAGACCAGGCAGTACCAGGAGGCCCGACAGGCGCTGGAGCACGTCCTCTCCATGAGCGGCAATCCAAACGACCCTGAAGGCACCCGCCTCGACAAGGAGGAGGCGGCGGAGCTGCTGGCGTCCATCAAAGGCAAGTAGCGGGCGCGGAAGCAGCCACAATACCAGTAACAGAGCAAGCGGTGCCAGAGCAAGTGGCAGCCGAGCGAGGAGCTCATGGCTGGCAAGCGAAAGCAAGTGGCACGAACGGAAACGCCAAGCATACGCACTACCGAACTACAGGTACTACAGTGAGGTGACACCGTATCAAGATCGCAGTCTGTTCCCTTGGGTGCTCCAAGAACCTGGTGGACACCGAGAACATGCTCGGCCTGCTTCAGGAGGCCGGGCACGTCATTGTGCCCGACGCCGCGGATGCCCAGGGTGTCTTGGTCAACACATGCGGCTTCATAGCCGACGCCGCCCAGGAGGCCGTCGACACTATACTTCACTATGCCGACCTGAAGAAGAGCGGCGATATCCGCGTCCTGGTGGTGGCTGGCTGCCTCGTCCAGAGGTACGGCAAGGACATCATGGAGGAGATCCCCGAAGTGGACGCCCTCGTCGGCACCGGGGACTACGGCAGGATCGTCGAAGTGTTCAGCCAGGTGGAGCAGGGAGGGTGCCCCGCCTGCATAGGCGACCCCGGCTGGCTGGCCCCCGAAGGCGGCGCCCGAGTGGTGAGCACGCCTCGGCACTTCGCCTACATAAAGGTATCGGAGGGCTGTTCCAATCGCTGCTCTTACTGCCTGATACCGTCGCTCCGTGGACCTCAGACTGACCGACCCATGGAAGCCATCGTTGCCGAGGCGCGCCGCCTTGCCGAGTCAGGCGTGGTTGAGGCCATCCTCGTCGCCCAGGACACCACCGCGTACGGCCGCGCCCTCTACGGAAGGCCCCGCCTGGCCGAGCTCCTACGCCACGTGGCCGCCGTCGAAGGCCTGAAGTGGGTGCGAGTGCTCTACACCTACCCGTCACTCATCGACGACGAGCTCATAGACGTGTTCGCCGAGAACCGCAAGGTGCTGCCGTACCTTGACATCCCCATGCAGCACGGCTCTGACCGGATACTCCGCGCCATGCGCCGTCGCATAACGAGGCAGGGCATGATCGACGTGTGTGCAAAGCTCAGGCGCCGCGTGCCGCGCCTGGTGATCCGCACATCCCTGATAGTAGGCTTCCCCGGGGAGACTGACCGCGACTTCTCCGACCTGCTCACCTTCATCGACGAAGTGAGGCCCGAGCGCGCTGGCGTTTTCGTGTTCTCCCCCGAGGAGGGCGCCGACGCAGCCACCTTCCCAGACCAGGTGCCTGCTGAACTCGCAGCCGAGCGGCGCGGCATCGCCATGCAGAGACTGGCCGCCATCAGCCGAAGCTTCGGCGAAAGCCGCATCGGCGCCGTGGAAACGGTGCTGGTGGACGGGATCTCCACAGAGTCCGAGCTGCTCTGCACCGCCAGATCGTACGCGGAGGCCCCCGACGTCGACGGCGTGATATACGTCGGCGACGCCACGCTGCGGCCGGGGCAGTTCGTGGATGTGCGCATCACCGACGCCGCCGATTACGATCTCGCAGCCGAGCCCGTTTGAGGAGGCCTCCAATGTGTTTCCGCTTCCACTGGAGGCTCGGTATGCTTGCCCGGCCCGGATGGAGGCGCCGACCCACCGGCGGATCGGATTTCAGCCACAACGACCGTAAACGTTAAGTGGACACGATAGAGCCCCCGCCGCGGATGGCAGATCCGGCATACGCGAAACGGAAAGGGGCGGCAACGCCGCCCCGTCATCCTTCGAGCTTCGCGATCCTTGCCGGGTCCTTGCCGCCCGGACGCTACATCATGGGAAGATGCCCCGCATCTTGATGGCCTCAGACACCCTGTTGATGGACAGCATGTATGCGCCGGTGCGCAGGCTGAGGTTGTGCTCCTTGGCGAAGTCCCACACTTCCTTGAACGCCTTCGACATGATGGCGTCCAGCCTCGTGTTGACCTCTTCCTCGGACCAGTAGAAATGCTGCAGGTTCTGGACCCACTCGAAGTAGGAGCAGGTGACGCCGCCGGCGTTGGCCAGGATGTCAGGCACGCAGATGACGCCCTTGGCCTCGAGGATCTTGTCGGCTCCCGCGGTGGTGGGGCCGTTGGCGCCTTCCACGATGTACTTCGCCTTGATGTTGGCCGCGTTCGCCTCGGTTATCTGGCCCTGCAGCGCGGCAGGTATCAACATCTCCACGTCGAGCTCCAAGAGCTCCGCGTTGGAGATCTTGCTGGCGCCGGGCTCGGAGTAGCCCTCGATCACCCTGTGCTCGTCCGCGTAGCGCACCAGGGCCGGGATGTTGAGGCCGGCAGGGTTGTACAGGCCGCCGGTGACGTCGCTGACGCCCACCACCTTCATGCCCATCTGGTAAGCGATCTCCGCCGCCACGGAGCCGACGTTGCCGAAGCCCTGAACGGCGCAGGTCATGCCCTCAGCGGACTTGCCCACCCTTGCGAGGAGCTCTCTGGCGGATACCATGACGCCTCTACCCGTGGCTTCCCGCCTGCCGAGGGATCCGCCGATGGGTATCGGCTTGCCGGTGACCACGCCTGGGCTGAAGGTATTGGTCAGCACAGAGTAGGCATCGTAGAACCAGCCCATCACCTCTGCGTTGGTTCCCATGTCCGGGGCGGGGATGTCCTTTTCAGGACCTATGATGGACTGGATGGCGTAGACGTAGCGCTTGGTGAGCCTCGCAAGCTCGTTCTTGGAAAGCTTGGTGGGGTCGACGCACACTCCGCCCTTGCCTCCGCCGTACGGGATGCCCACAACCGCGCACTTCCATGTCATCCAGGAAGCCAGAGCCTTCACCTCGTCCATACAGACGTCCAAGGCGAACCTTACGCCGCCTTTTGCCGGGCCGCGCGCCGTGGAGTGCTGACAGCGGTAACCCATAAAGACTTCAATCCTGCCGTCGTCCATCTGAACGGGGAGGGCGACTTCCAGAGTTCGCTCGGGTTCAGCGAGGATTTTGAAGATTCCGGGATCCAGCTTCAGGATCTCCGAGGCCTCGCGGAGACGAGCTAGCACTTGTTCGTACTGGCTGCCTGCCATTTCGATACCTCCAAACTGCAGTAATCGAGCTGTGAACGCAAGACATTGTTTCATTCGCCACAAAGATGTGTGCTCCTGCCTGTCGAGCGCCTTATTCTCCCTCGAACGTCCTCGAAAAGATGATGATGCCGGTGAAGGAGTTTCAGGCCATGCAGCGAAGATTAACACGTCAAGGAACCCTATTACCTCATTACCTCATCCGGGGAGGGATCGTGCTTATGAAGCGTGTTCTGGTGCTGATCCTAGCAGTGGCACTCGTCGCCGGGCTGACCGTTTCCGGCTCGACGCAGCGCCCGCCGAAGGTCGGAATCGTGTTCGACATCGGCGGTCTGGGCGATCAGTCGTTCAACGACTCAGCTTACGTCGGTCTCAAGAGGCTCGAGAAGGAACTGGGCGCGCAGATTACCTACATGGAATCGAAGACCCCCTCCGACTACGAGCCTAACCTGGCATCGCTGGCCCGCGAAGGCTACGATGTTGTATGGGGCATCGGCTTCCTGATGGCCGACGCCATCAAGAAGGTGGCCAGCCAGTTCCCTAACACCAGGTTCGGAATAATCGACTCCGAGTTCACTGATGAGGAGTACGCAGCCCTTGGGAACATCCTGGGCGTGGTCTACAAGGAGCATGAGGGTTCGTTCCTCGTGGGCGTGCTTGCCGCCCTCACTACCAAGACCGATAAGGTTGGCTTCGTCGGCGGAATGCAGTTCGCGGTCATCGAGAAGTTCGAGGCCGGCTTCAAGGCGGGTGTCTGGAAGACCAACCCGAACATCGATATACTGACGAACTACACCGGTTCCTTCGATGACCCCGCGAAGGGCAAGACCGTGGCCACGTCCATGTTCCGTCAGGGCGCTGACGTGGTGTTCCACGCCGCAGGTGCCACCGGCATCGGCGTCATCGAGGCCGCGGCCGAGCTGGGCAAGTGGGCCATCGGCGTCGACTCCAACCAGGCTCACCTTGCACCCAAGAACGTGCTGAACTCCATGATTAAGCGCGTGGACATTGGCGTGTTCGAGGGGACCAAGATGCTGCTCGAGCCGGACTTCAAGGCCCATACCATGGTGATGGGCATCGCCGAGGACGGCGTTGGCATGGTCACCGACCTGTCCAACAACGCTTCGCTCTCCGCCATCGCCAAGGCCCAGGAGTGGGCTGAGAAGATCAAGAGCGGCGAGTACGTGGTGCCTGAGACGCCCCCGGCGAAGGCTGCTGATCTGCAGTAGTTATGTTTCAAGGGGTTGACTAGGCATCGGCAAGTCGGGCGTCCCTCCTTCGGACGCTCGGCTTGCCGTTCTCGTGTGAAGACGGGAGAGGGCTTCCAGAGCCCTTGATATGGAGGGACAGTTATGGGGGAGAAAGCCCGAGGCGCCCCGGTGCTGGTCATGAAGGGGATCACCAAGCGGTTCCCCGGCGTTCTGGCCAACGACGGGATCGACTTCACCCTGCACAAGGGTGAGATCCACGCGCTGCTTGGGGAGAACGGGGCGGGCAAGTCGACGCTGATGAAGATCCTCTACGGTCTGTACGAAGCTGACGCAGGATCTATTGAGGTCAACGGGCAGCCCGTACGCATCGCCGAACCCAACGACGCCTTGCGCCTTGGCATAGGCATGGTTCACCAGCATTTCATGTTGATACCGCAGTTCACCGTGGCGGAGAACCTGGTGCTCGGCGCCGAGCCGCGCAGGGGGGGACTGTTCCTCGACATGAAGGAGGCCATCCGGAAGGTGGAGGAGGTATCCCAGGCATACGGCCTGGCCATGGACCCCACCGCGCGGGTTTCGGACATTTCCGTGGGAATGCAACAGCGCGTGGAGATCCTCAAGACCCTCCTGCGCGGCGCCGAGATCCTGGTGCTGGACGAGCCAACCGCTGTGCTCACGCCGCAGGAAGTGTTGGAGCTCTTCACCATAATGCGGAACCTCGCGGAGCGCGGAAAGTCGATAGTCTTCATCAGCCACAAGCTGAAAGAGGTCACCGCCATCTCAGACAGGGTGACGGTGATCCGCCGCGGCAGGGTTGTGGGGTCGCTTCCCACTGCCGAGACCACCGTTGACGAGCTGGCTAGCCTGATGGTGGGCCGAGCCGTGGAGCTGGTGGTGGAGAAGGGAGAAGCGAAGCCCGGTGAGGATGTGCTGGTCATAGATAACCTGCACGCCCTTGACGCCCGGCGGCTGCCGGCTGTGCGTGGCGTGAGCCTGAAGGTGCGCGGCGGTGAGATACTGGGGATCGCGGGAGTTGACGGCAACGGCCAATCGGAGCTGGTGGAAGTCATCACAGGCATGCGCAGGGCGACGTCGGGCAAGGTGCTTCTGAAAGGGATGGACGTGACCAACTGGACTCCCAGAAGGCTCACCGAGCGCGGCGTGGTCCACATTCCCGCTGACAGGCATCGCCACGGTCTGGTGCTGGACTTCACGGTGGCCGAGAACATGGTCCTGCAGACCTATTACAAGCCTCCGTTCAGCCGCGGGGCGGTTCTGGACTGGGACGCCATCCGCAAGACCGCCCGAGAGCTCATCGAGGAGTACGACGTGCGCACTCCCGGCGAGGATACCAGGGCGGGGTCGCTTTCCGGCGGAAACCAGCAGAAGGTGATCGTCGCCAGGGAGCTTTCGCGTGAGCCTGAGCTGGTGGTGGCGGCACAGCCCACCCGCGGTCTTGACGTGGGGGCCATCGAGTTCGTGCACCGCAGGCTGATAATGGCCCGGGATGAAGGGAAGGCAGTGCTGTTGGTCTCGCTGGAGCTGGACGAGATCATGGCCCTGGCAGACAGGATAGCCGTCATGTACGAAGGAAAGATTGTGGGAATTGTTGACCGCGACGAGGCCACCGAGGAGAAGCTGGGCCTGATGATGGCTGGAGCCTCCGTCGAGCCCGACGGCGGTCGTGCGGGGAGGGTCGGCTGATGAGCAGGAAGGCTGGATCTATACGCGTCCGTTCGGAGCTGGCAGTGCCGCTGATGGCCGTCGTGGTGGGCCTGCTTTTCGGGGCGCTGGCGATGATCCTCACAGGGACCAACCCCATCCGCGCGTACGCGGCGTTGATCCGGGGCTGCTTCGGTTCGCGGGCCGACCTGTCTGAGACCAGCGTGTATGTGACCCCGCTGATCTTCACCGGCCTGTCCATCGCGGTAGCATACAAGGCGGGTCTCTTCAACATAGGCGCCGAGGGCCAGCTCATCGTGGGAATGGTAGCGTCGGCCATAGTGGGTGTCGCCGGAGCCGGCCTGCCACGCATCATCCACCTGCCCCTGACGCTGGCGTCGGGGATGCTCGCCGGGGCGCTCTGGGCCTTCGTTCCCGGGATCCTCAAGGCCAAGTTCGGCGTGCACGAAGTGGTCAATAGCATCATGATGAACTACATCGCCCTGTACCTGTCACACTACCTGGTGACAGGCCCGATAAAGGATCCGAACATCGCGGCCCCTTACAGCCGCGAGATAGCCAATACCGCCAAGCTCACCCGCTTCTTCGGAGGATTCGGTAGCTCCTACCGGTTCAACAGCGGGCTGCTCATCGCCATCGCAGCGGCCCTCCTGGTGTACTACATCCTCTACAGGACCACACTGGGTTACGAGATTCGGGCGGTGGGCCATAACCCCGACGCGGCGAGGTACGCCGGCATAAGCGTCGCGAGGTCGGTGACGCTCTCGATGATGCTGGCCGGCGGCATGTCAGGGTTGGCCGGCGCCGTGCAGGTGTGTGGAATCCAGTACAAGTTCCTGGACCTCTTCGCCTTCGAAGGGTTCGGCTTCGACGGGATAGCTGTGGCCCTGGTGGCAAAGGGGCATCCTCTGGCGGTGCTGGGGTCTGCGTCGCTTTTCGGCATACTCCAGAGAGGGTCGCAGATGATGCAGGGCATAGCGCACGTGCCGAAGCAGGTGGCCGGCATCGTCCAGGCGGTGGTGGTCTTCATGGTGGCCGCCGAAGGCCTGATCGAAGGCTGGCTTCGCATTCCTGTACTCTCTAAGGCCTTCGGGCATCGCGCAGGAAAGGAGGAGGACGTGCGGTGACCTTCGACGCTGAGATGATCAAGTGGCTCATCATCGACCTTCTGGCCTCCACCGTGCCACTGGCCACCCCGTTGATCCTGGCCTCAACGGGCGGCGTGTTCAGCGAGAGGTCGGGCGTGGTCAACATCGGAATCGAGGGGATGATCCTCATCGGTTCGTTCATGGCCGTGCTCACCTCCTACTATACCCGCAATGCGTGGCTGGGGTTCTTCATGGGCGGCGTCTCTGGGGCCATCATCGCGTGGTTCCACGCCCTGGCCAGCATCAAGTACAAGGCCAACCAGACTGTGTCGGGCGTAGCGGTGAACATCATGGCCACGGCGCTCACCGGCTTCCTTCTCAAGGCGATCTTCGACAGGGCTGGGCAGACTGAAAGGGTCGTGAAGCTCGCCAAGTGGACGATACCGCTGATCAAGGACATACCCATCCTCGGGGAAGTGCTGGGCACCAACACGCCCCCGGTATACATCGCCTTCATCGTGGTGGTGTTAGCCCACATCATACTGTTCAAGACCGCCCTGGGCCTTCGGATCAGGGCATGCGGCGAGCATCCTGAAGCCGCCGACACCGCCGGCGTGAACGTGGCGCTCATCAGGTACGGCTGCGTGATGGCCAGCGGCTTCTTGGCCGGGCTCGCAGGCGGCACACTGTCGCTGGGGGAGCTATCGCTGTTCAAGGAGGGAATGAGCGCCGGCAAGGGCTTTATCTCGCTGGCAGCCGTGATATTCGGCAAGTGGACGCCTCTCGGCGCCATGGGCGCGTCGCTGTTGTTCGCTCTGGCCGACGCCATGCAACTGATCGCGCAGAACTGGGGGTTCACCGCGATCCCCCAGGAGTTCATGCTGATGTTCCCGTACGTGGTGACCATGGCGGCCCTGGCCGGCATCATCGGAAGGTCCACCGCCCCCGCCGCCAGCGGAAAGCCGTACGTCAGGCGAGGCGTGTAGCCGCGGCGGAGCGGGCCAGGCCGGCGTTGGTCGAGGAATTTCCGCCTTGGGGTGGTATTATTAGCTTATGGACATCATGAGCATGGACGTGGGAGAGGCTCGACGTCTGTTCGAGCAGCACGGACTGCCTGGCTACAGGGGAGAGCAGGTGCTGAGCTGGATCCACAGGCATGGGATTCGCGACTACTCCCAGATGACCAACTTGCCTGCTTACCTCAGGGACGAGCTACAGGGCATAGCTCCGCTGCGCCCTGCCAGCGTTGCCGCTGAAAGGCGTTCCGTCGACGGCACCATCAAGCTCCTCCTGGAGTACCCCGACGGCAACGCCGTGGAGACCGTCATCATGCGGCACGACTACGGCGTCAGCGTGTGCGTCTCAAGCCAGGTGGGGTGCGCCATGGGCTGCTCCTTCTGCGCCTCCGGGATAGGCGGCCTGGTACGCAACCTCACGCCCGGCGAGATGCTGGAGCAGGTGCTGGAGGCCTCCATTCAGTGCAGGTCCATGGGCGCCCCTAGGATCAGCTCCATAGTGGTGATGGGTTCAGGCGAGCCCATGCACAACTACGACAACGTGGTGAGATTCGTGCGCCTGGCCAACTGGAACAAGGGGCTGGGCATCGGATACCGGCACATCACCGTGTCCACCTGCGGCATCGTTCCTGGCATCCGGCGGCTGGCAGGGGAGGGCATCCCCATCACTCTGTCGGTGTCGCTGCACGCCCCTGATGACGAAACCAGGTCGCGGCTGATGCCGGTCAACAGGGTCTATCCAGTGGGCGAGCTCATCGCCGCCTGCCGTGATTACGCCGACGTCACGGGAAGGCGGGTTACGTACGAGTACGCGCTGGTTCGCTCGGTCAACGACAGCCCGAGGCACGCCCGGAAGCTGGTTGAGCTGATCGCAGGCAGCCTCTGCCACGTTAACCTTATCCCCGTCAACCCCGTGGAGGAAGCCGGCTTCGACAGGCCGGACCAGGCCACGGTCCAGGCCTTCGCCGACGTCCTCTCCAGGGCCGGCATCAGCACCACCATCAGGCGCGAGCTGGGAACGGACATCGAGGCCGCCTGCGGCCAGCTGAGGCGCAGGGTTCTCGGTGAGGAACGGGGGCGATCGCGCTGATTCGGCTGGGGGTGGCGTTGGCACGGGTGATCAGCGCTGTCGTATTGTACTGGTTTCTGTTCAAGGCGGCTGAGGCGGTAGCCAGGAACGTAGACAGAGCGGACGGGCCAGACGGCAAGAACGGCGGTGGGATGATGTGAAGGGCGTTATGGCGGCGTGTGCCAGCGATACAGGCCTTGTGCGGAAGCGCAACGAGGACTCATACTTCGTGGGCGGTTCGTGCATCGCCGTGGCCGACGGAATGGGCGGCCACAACGCAGGCGAGGTGGCGTCCAGCATCGCCATTGAGACCGTAGAGTCCAACACGGCGCTCCTGGAAACAGGCGAGATGGAGCCTGCCGAGTGCGTTCGGGAGGCGAATCTCCGTGTGCTCGAGGCTGCGTCCTCCGACAGCGCCCTCTCGGGCATGGGCACCACCCTCACCCTGGCGGTGTGGGACGATGCTGACATCAAGGTGGCACACGTTGGCGACTCCCGGGCCTACCTGGTAAGTGGGGGCACCATCCAGAGGCTCACCGACGACCACTCCGTCGTGGGCGAGATGGTTCGTTCCGGCGCCCTCACGCCTGACGAGGCCCACTCACACCCCGGCAGACACGCCATCACACGGGCCCTAGGCTTCGTCGAGGACCTCGAGGTGGACCAGGGCACCTGGGGTTTCGGCCCCGGCGATGTGGTGCTCCTGTGTACCGACGGGCTCCATGACGTGGTGTCAGACCAGGAGATCCTCGAGGCGGTGATGGCGAAGTCCGGCGACGGCCCGGAGGCCATCTGCGAGTTCCTCGTGGCGGTGGCCAAAGAGCGCGGTGGCCCCGATAACATCACGGTTGCGGCCGCCATGAGGCCATCATGAAGGTTCAAGCCAGGGAAGACGAGCGATCGCTGCTTGGCATCGTCATCCTGCTGGCGATCTCCTCTGGGATCGGGCTGTCCATCGGGCGCATAGGCAAGGTCGTGGGGGCGGACGCCGCATACACCTCCGGGGTTGCCCTGGCCTTCGTCCTGGTTCACCTGGCGTTCGTGTTCACGGGGTTTTCGGGTGACCAGACACTCCTGCCGATATGCGCGGCCATCACGGTGATGGGATACTCATCACTGCTCCGGCTCCGGCCTGACCTGGCCCTAAGGCAGCTGGGCTTCGTATGGCTAGGGTGTGCCGTGCTATTTGCCCTAGCGACGCTCACATCTCGACGGAGGCTGGTGGGCAAGGGCCTGTACATCCTCGCCGCCTCCATCGTGACGCTCGTTGCGACGCTGGCCGCCGGCGCTGAGCGGGGAGGGGCGCGGTCGTGGCTGCTCCTGGGGCCGCTTGGCTTTCAGGCTTCCGAGTTCGCAAAGATCGGGTGCGTTCTGGCGGGCGCGGCAGTGCTCGGGGCGGGAATGAGGGTCGATACCCCCGCTGACCAGCGCCAGTCTGTGATCGCGTTCGCGCGCAACCGCAGCGGAGGAGCCCTTCTTGCAGCCTGGGCGGCGGCGGTCCTCCTCACCGTGGCCCAGCGCGACCTGGGCAGCGCGATGGTGATGTTCATCGCCTGCGTGGCCACGCTCTACGTGGCCACAGGCGACAGGGCCGCAGTCGTGGGGAGCGCCCTTGCCGCAGGCCTGGGGGTCTGGGTGGCCTCGCGCTACTGGGACCACGTGTCCTTCAGGTTCGCCATCTGGTTGAACCCGTGGTCCGACCCGGCCGGTGCCGGCTACCAGACCATCCAGGCGCTCTACGCGTTCTCCGCCGGAGGGGTGCTGGGCAAGGGCTATGGGGTCGGGTCTCCCTGGGTGGTGCCTGCCGCAGCCACCGACATGTTGTTCGCCGCCATCGCGGAGGAGACCGGGCTTGCCGGCGCCCTCGGGATCATCGCGGCTTTCCTCCTCCTTGTGGGCAGGGGATATGCCGTTGCCATGCGGGCACGGTGGAGCGCCGGGCTGGTGGCGGCCGTGGCCTCAGCCAGCATGCTGGCGGTGCAGTTTTTCGTGATCGTGGCGGGCAATACCGGCGTGCTGCCGCTCACCGGCGTGACGCTGCCGTTTGCCAGCTACGGAGGGAGCTCCATGAGCGCAAGCATGGCTCTCCTGGGAATACTTATGGGATGCGCGGCTGCGCCCTGCCCCGAGCCTCTTGGGCTTCTAGGGCTTCCAGAGGAGGCCGCCGCATGAGGCGGAGGATCGGACGACTTGTGGCGGCGTGGATCGCAGGATGTGCGCTGCTCGCCCTGGCCACCACCTATCACATGATGATCGGCGGCGACAGGCTAGCCTCCGACCAAGCCAATCCCAGGGTTGCGCAGCTCAGAGGGGCCGTGCACAGAGGCTCCATCCTCACCAGCGACGGGCATCCCGTGGCCTCATCCCCGCTTGCCGGCGGAGCGCGACTGTGGCACGGGCCGGATTCCCTGGCCCCGGTGGTGGGCTACGTCATACCGGCCCTGGGGGTTTCGGGCCTAGAGTCCGCCTGCGACGGCTGGCTCAGCGGCCTGCGGTACGGCTTTCAGCGCACAGGGATCCTCAGCACGCTGACGGGAACTCCCGCCAGGGGCTACGACGTGGTGCTCACCGTCCACAGCCGGGTGCAGCAGGCGTGCGAGCGGGCCCTCGCAGGGCGACGCGGCGCCGCCGTGGTGCTTGACGCCGCCACCGGTGACATCCTGGCGGTGGCGTCCAGCCCGTGGGCGACCCCGGCCCAGATAGAGGCCGCCACCGACGCCGTGATGGCCAGGGAGGACTCGCCGCTTCTGTCCCGTGCGCTCAGCGGCGTGTATGTCCCGGGCTCCTGCATCAAGCCGGCCATCGCCGCGGCGGCCATCGACGAGGGGCTGCTTGACCCTGCGGCCGACTGGCTATGCCAGGGATGGATCAGGGCCGGAGGCACCGGCGTTACCGACGTGCCCGGCGGTCACGGCACGCTCTCGCTTGAGGGAGCGCTGGCGCTGTCGTGCAACACATTCTTCGTTGAGCTGGCGCTTTCGGCTGGCGCGCGCCTCAGGGCCCGCTTGGAGCGGATGGGTCTCGACTCCGGCATCGACCTGCAGCTTCCCACCGCCCGCGCCAGGCTGGGCGATGGCTGGCACACACCTGAGGGGCAGGCGCAAGCCGCCATAGGCCAGGGCGACATGCTGGTCACGCCGCTTCACATGGCGGCGCTCTATGCGGCCTTCGCCAACGGCGGAGTATTGGTGCGACCCAACCTCATCAGAAAGGTCACCGATGCGCACGGCCGCACCGTCAGGCAGTGGCGCCCAGATGCCGGCCACCGCGTCATTGGGCGCGATGCCGTCAGTGCCGTGGAGGTGGGGCTGTTGTCAGCCGTGGAATGGGGCACGGCGTCACTCGCGGCGAACCCAGGCCGCCAGGTGTTCGGCAAGACGGGCACAGCCGAGAACCCAGCCGGCGCGCCGCACGCCTGGTTCTGCGGCTACGTTCGCACCGCAGCCGGCACCGCCGCGCTGAGCATAGTCATAGAGAACGGCGGGTCAGGGGGAGCCGTGGCGGCGCCCCTGGCCAGAGATATAATCCAGTCCCTGCTTGCGTTCTACGAGGGGAGGTGAGGGCGTGGCTGAAAACCTATTGGGCGGAAGATACCAGCTGCTCGACGTCATCGGCGAGGGCGGCATGGCCACGGTCCGGAAGGCCCGCGACACTGCGCTGGGCAGGGTCGTGGCGGTGAAGGTGCTCAGGCCGCAGTACGCGTCTGACGCCGAGTTCCGTGAGAGGTTCCGGCGCGAGGCTCAAAGCGCAGCCGCTCTGTCTCACCCGAACATAGTGAACGTGTACGACGTTGGCCAACACGATGGAGCCAACTACATCGTGATGGAGCTCGTAGACGGAAGGCCCCTTTCCGAGATCATCGCCACAGAGGGCCGCATCAGTGTCGATCGGGCCATCGACTACGGCCTGGGCATCCTTGACGCTCTGGAGCACGCCCACGCCAACGGCGTGATCCATAGAGATATCAAGCCCCACAACATACTGATAACCCGCGACGGCCGGGTAAAGGTGGCCGACTTCGGCATTGCCCGGGCCGCATCGGCAAGCGCCCTCACCGAAACCGGCAAGGTGATGGGCACCGTGAACTACACATCGCCCGAGCAGGCCAGAGGAGATGCCGCCACCGCCCAGTCTGACCTCTACTCCACCGGCCTGGTGCTGTACGAGATGCTGTGCGGCAGGCCCCCGTTCCAGGGCGACACCCCCGTGTCGGTAGCCCTCAAGCACGTTCAGGAGGAGCCCACGCCGCTTTCTGACATCTGCCCGTCGGTTCCCCGCAATGTGGAGCGGGTCATCATGAAAGCCCTAATGAAGAAGCCTGACGACAGGTGGCGCACCGCCAGGGCGTTCAGGAACGCTCTGGCCGCGGCCAAGGGCGCCATCCCGCCAGGCGGAGTCCCGCACACGGCGCCTCCGGCCCCTCATGTCACGGGCGGAACGCCGAGGCCCTCGCCTCCGCCGTCCAGCGACCTCAACAGCACCAGGCCTTTCGAAGCAGGAGGGGAGCGCGACGTGCCAAGAACCGAACCACCAGATACCGGTCACAAGCCCAAGCCCAAGACCAAGCCCACGTCCGGGCCGAGAAGGAGGGCTTCAGTGTGGGCCGTCGTCGCCGTGCTGCTCGTGGCCCTGGCGGGCCTGGGTTTCGGTCTGTGGTCGGCGTTCCAGTCTTGGGTTCAGGTGGAGGAGGTAATGGTCCCTGACATGGTGGGGCTCACGGTGCCCGAAGCCGAGGCGGCCGCAAGGTCGCGCTCGCTGCAGCTTGACACCTCCGCCAGGCGCTACGACAACACCGTGGAGTACAACCGAATCATCAGCCAGGAACCCCCGGGCGGGTCGCGGCGGAAAGTCAACTCCGTGGTGCGCGTGGTGGTGAGCCTGGGCCCCGAGATGGCCGCAGTGCCCGACCTCTACAACCAGACCGCCAGGGAAGCCCAGCTGGCGCTGGAGAGCTTCGGCTTCGCCCTTGGCGAGCAGACCACTGACTATCACGAAGCCGTCACCGAAGGCAGGATCATAGCGCAGGACCCTGATGCCGGCGCCTATGTGGCGAAAGGCACGCCTGTCAGCGTCGTGCTCTCAGCGGGCCCTCCGCCGGCTCCGCCCGAGGTGCCGCTGGTGATCGGCCTCAGCGAGGACCGCGCGCGACAAGCGATCCTCGATGCCGGCCTGACCGTGGGCAACATCACCACCAGGGCCAGCATGATCTACGCCCCCGGGACGGTGGTGGACCAGAACCCCAGGCCCTACATCACCGTGGAGCCCGGCACCGCCGTCGACCTGGTGCTGGCCGAACATGCCGGAGGCGACATCTCCACCGCCACGCCCAGGCGTTTCGCCGTGACCTACCGCGTGGAGTACGGCCCTGACGTGCAGGAGATCGTCATCAAGGTCATCGACACCTTCGGCGAGCGCATCGCTTACGGGCCAGCGTCGCACCGCACCGGCGACCTGATATCGCAGATCGTCGAGGTTTACGGTTCCGGCAAGATCGAGGTATGGGTAGACGGCAACCTGATAAGGGTTGACGATGTGTGATCATGGGCGCTCGGATCAAAGCTAAGGTTGTCAGGATCGCAGGGGGGCTCTGCTGGGCAGACCCAGGAGACGGCCGCGAGCCCATCCAGTGCCTGGCCAGGGGAAAGGTTAAGAAGCGGGCCGAAGGCGTCATGGTGGGTGACGAGGTGATGGTGTCGCTTGCCGGCGACGACGCCACCGGCGTGCTGGAGGAGGTCCTGCCCAGGCGGAACCAGCTGGCCAGGCCGGCCGTGGCCAACTGCGACCAGGCCGTCGTCGTGTGCTCGGTTAGCCAGCCTTCGCCCAACGTCAGCCTCGTCGAGCGCATCCTGGTGCAGGCGCTGTACCAGGGGCTTCAGGCGTGCGTCGTCTTCACCAAGGCCGACCTGGCCCCTGAGAGCGACTACGCCCACCTGGTGGAGACTTACCGCGGCGCAGGGTTTACCACACTGGTGACATCCGCCCGAACCGGTCGGGGGGTGCCAGAGGTGCGAAAGGTGCTTCAGGGAGTCACCAGCGTGTTTGCGGGCCCGAGCGGTGCCGGCAAGTCAGCCCTCCTCAACGCCGTGCACCCCGGATACGGCCTGGTGGAGGGGGACGTGAGCCGAAAGATCGGCCGCGGGCGGCACACCACCAGGGAAGTGCGGCTCCTGCCGCTGGACGGCTCCGGCTACGTGGCCGACACCCCGGGCTTCTCCGTGCTTGACATCTCCACTATGGAGCTTCCTGAGCTGGCCCAGGTCTACCCCGACATCCGTCGCCACGCCGAGGGCTGCCGCTTCACCGGCTGCCTGCATCAAGCGGAGCCTGACTGCGCCGTGAAGAAGGCGGTGGAGGAGGGCCTCATCAACCCGGTCAGGTACGAGCACTACACGGTCCTCTTGGACGAGCTCAGGCAGATGCATCGCGACAGGTACAGGTGAGCCGTGCAGGTCGCCGCCGGAAAGGAGTGACGTGGCAATGAAGATCGCGCCGTCGATACTGTCGGCTGATTTCGCCGACCTTGCGGACAGCGCCGCCAGGGCGGAGGGCGCCGACATGCTGCACATCGACGTGATGGACGGCGTGTTCGTGCCCAATATTACCATAGGCCCCGGCGTCGTGGCGGCGCTGAGGAAGCGTTTCTCGCTGCCCTTCGACGTGCACCTGATGATAGTGAACCCCGAGCGTCACATATCCGCATTTGCCGAGGCTGGGGCTGACATCATCACCGTTCAGGTGGAGAGCACCCCTCACGTGCACAGGGCGGTCCAGATGGTGAAGCAGGCCGGCCTAAAGGCCGGTGTGTGCATAAACCCAGCCACCCCTGCGTGCATGGTGTCTGAACTGCTTGACATCGCAGACATGATCCTTATCATGACCGTGAACCCCGGCTTCGGCGGGCAGACGATGATCCCCTCCGCTCTTCGCAAGGTGGAGGAGGTGAGCCGGATGGTTCAGGCCTCCGGCCGCCAGATCGACATCGAGGTGGACGGCGGCATAAACGAGGCCACCATCGTCGACGCCGCCAGGGCAGGGGCCAACGTGTTCGTGGCCGGAAGCCACGTGTACGGGTCAAGCGACCCGGCCGCCGCGGTGAGGAGGCTGAGGGAGGCGGCACTGTCTGCCATCGCGTCCAGGTAGTTTCACACGGTTCCCATAGCCTGTATGCTATAATCATTCGTGCAGCTTACAGGCTATTTGCGAGAGGGGGACTGGCCTTGAGGCTACCGAACAATATGAGCGTCAGAATGGCTGCGGTATCCGCAGCCATTGTAGTTCTGCTGCTTTCGGCCGGTTTCACCGGATACCGTAAGCTGGGCGTGATGGAGCCCATGAAGCGGGCACTGTCCGAGATGGAGGAGGTCCGGAAGTACGAGGTCCAGGGCGTCAAGGGAGGCACCCGCATCAGGGTCAGCCTCAGCGGCGTCGACGACCTCGCCGCCACAGTCGCCAGGCTGGCGGAGGCGGCTTCATCAGGCGTGGCCGCCATAGGGGGCAGACAGGTGTGGCTCAGCATAGAGGAGCCCCGGGATCCGCTGCTTGCCAACGCCATGCGCCAGATGGATTTCTTCGTGCAGGAAGCGCTGGCCACCGGCATGTTCACGCATCTTCCCAGGGCGGCCTCGCAGATCAAGACGTTGAATGGGATCCAGCGCTGCGACGTTGGCATCGACGCAGACAACATCTATATATCCATGGCCAACGACGGGGTCGAGCTTCACCGCGTGGTGCCCAGGTCCGGCGCCCCTGCCACTGACGCGCATCCCAACGCGCATTCCAGGGAGGGGGTGCGCATATGGTGAAGGCCATACTGATGGGAGCGTGGTCGGGCGCGGTGCTGTTTTCGCTGGCCGTGGGCGCCGACGTCGGGCCCCTTCTGGCTGTGGGTGGCCTGGCCGTGCTGGTGGAGCTGCTAACAGGGGGCAGGCTCCTCGACAGAAAATTCACAATACTGAGCGGAAACAGCGATTCCGGCCGCGCGAAGGCCCTGTCCTTTGCCGACATCGGCGGGCAGCAGGTGGCCGTCAGGGAGCTGGTTGAGGCCCTTGAGTTCATCAAGAACGAGCGCAGCGCCGTGAGGATGGGGATCCGCCCGCTCCGCGGGATACTCCTTGCCGGCCCGCCCGGCACCGGAAAGACGCTTCTTGCGCGCGCGGCGGCCAGCTACACCCAGGCGGTGTTCCTGTCGGCCTCCGGCTCCGACTTCATCGAGATGTACGCCGGCGTGGGCGCCAAGCGCGTCCGAGACCTGTTCGCGTCGGCGCGGGCCGCCGCGGCCTCCCAGGGAAGCCGCACCGCGGTGATCTTCATCGACGAGATAGACGTCCTGGGCGCCGTCAGGGGCCGTCACGCCAGCCACATGGAGTACGACCAGACCCTAAACCAGCTCCTTGTGGAGATGGACGGCCTCAGCGCCGTCCGTGACGACGTGAGGGTGCTGGTGATCGCCGCCACCAATAGGGTGGACCTTCTCGACCCGGCACTTCTGAGGCCCGGCCGCTTCGACCGCATCGTGTCAGTGGACCTTCCGGACGCCCAGGGAAGGCTGGAGATACTACGCATCCACACGGCCCGAAAGCCTCTGGCGAACGACGTGGACCTTGCGAAAGTGGCCAGGGAGGCCTATGGGTTTTCCGGCGCGCACCTTGAGAGCCTGGCCAACGAGGCCGCCATATTGGCGCTGAGGGCCGGAAGAAACATCATCACCTCCGAGGATTTCTCCGAGGCCATGGAGAAAGTGATAATGGGCGAGCGCATCCAGCGCAAGCCCGACGATGAGCAGCTGATGCGCGTGGCCGTGCACGAGCTGGGCCACGCCGTGGTGTCGGAGGTACTAGAACCCGGGTCGGTGGCGTCAGTGACCGTCGCCGGCAGGGGAAAGGCCCTGGGATACGTCAGGCACTCGCCCAGGTCGGACCTGAGCCTCGAGACCAGAGGCCAGATCGAGAGGCGTATCTGCGTGCTGGTGGCAGGCGTAGTCAGCGAGCGGTTGATCCTGGGCGAGGGCAGCACTGGAGCCTCACAGGACATCTCTCAGGCCCTCGACGCCGCCAGGCTCATCGTGAAGTGCGGGCTGTCGGATGCTGGTATCGTCAGCGAGGACGACATGCCCAAGGAGAGATACCATGAGATCATCGCAGGCCTGGTGAAAGCAGGCCAGGAGCGGGCAGCGTCGATCATTTCGGCTCGCCGGGACCAGATCGTCCGGATGGCCGAGTTCCTGTGCAGGGAAGAGAGGATGGACGGCGAGAGCTTCAGGGCTGAGCTTTGCCAGGCTGCCTGAAGAGGGACGCCTGATGATAGCTGAGATCATATCAGTCGGCACGGAGCTGCTCTTGGGCCACGTGATCGACACGAATTCCGCATTCCTGAGCCGGCGTCTGGCCGGGCTGGGCATCTCCGTCTACAGGAAGACCGCTGTAGGCGACAACCTGGCCCGGCTTTCTCACTCCATACGGGAGGCCCTGGACAAGGCCGACGTGGTCATCATCACAGGCGGCATCGGCCCCACCGAGGACGACGTCACCAGGGAGGCCGCCTCAGCCGCCCTAGGGGTGGAGCTGGTGGAGGACGAGGGCGTGCTCGCCTCGCTCCGTGCCTTCTTCGCCGCCAGGGGCACGCCCATGCCCGAAAGCAACAGGAAGCAGGCCCTTCGCCCGCACCCGCACCAGGGCAGGCTGATACCGAACGAGGTGGGCACCGCCCCAGGGCTCCTGTTCGAGGTGGGCGGGAAGGTGGTCGTGTGCCTCCCCGGCGTGCCCAGGGAGATGGAGCTCATGGTGGAAAGGCACGTGGAGCCGTACCTCGCCCAGCTGGTTGCGGGGAACGAGGGCGGCGGCGTGATCCTCTCCCGGATCCTGAAGACCGTTGGCATCGGCGAGTCAGCCCTGGAGAGCCGCATCCTTGACCTTGCCCACGGCAGGACCAACCCCACCGTGGCCACGTACGCCGGTCGGTTCGAGTGCGAGGTGCGCGTCACCGCCAAGGCCCCCTCCAAGGACGAGGCCCTCGCCATGATAGACCAGGTGGAGGCGGAGATCCGGAGGCGTCTGGGCGCGCTGGTTTACGGCGTGGACGACGACGTCCTGGAGGGCGTCACAGGGTACCTGATGACGAAGGCCGGCGCCACCGTGGCCACAGCGGAGTCGTGCACCGGCGGTCTCATCGCGGGCGCCATCACCAGCATCGCAGGGAGCTCCAACTACTTCGAGAGGGGCTACGTCACGTACTCCAACGCGTCCAAAGTGGAGGAGCTGGGCGTCTACAGGGAGACCATTGAAAAGCACGGGGCTGTGAGCAGGCCCGTGGCCATCGCCATGGCCAGGGGGGCGGCGGCGCGCTCAGGCGCCAGGATAGGCCTGGCGGTCACCGGCATAGCCGGGCCCACAGGGGGCACGCCCAGTAAGCCAGTGGGCACCGTGCACATTGCCCTTTACGACGAGACGCACTGCACCGTCGTCAGCGCCAGGATGGGGTTCCCTGGAGACAGGACCTCCGTCAGGCTGCGGTCGACGAAGACATGCATTGACATGCTGCGCAGACACCTTCTGCAGCACTGGACCGTGGAAATCGCCTGTTCGGAGTCGAAAAGTCATCCCGCGGGATGACGAGGATTCTGAAGGATACTGCCGAGGCGTGATGAATAACCTCGTTGGAGGTAGGCTGCATGGGTATGCTCAGGGTATTCGCGGCGGTGCCGCTGTCCGTAGAGGTGAAGAGGAGCCTCGCGGCACCTCTGGCGCAGGCGCGGCTGCAGGCCCCTGACGTGAAGTGGGTGGACATCTCCAACGCTCACATAACCGTGAAGTTCTTCGGCGACACGGCCGAGGAGCGCATAGGGCGGCTGGCGCAGGCGCTGCAGGATGTGACCTCAGAGTTCCGCAGCTTCTCGGTGAGCGTGTGCGGGATCGGCGCCTTCCCGTCGCTTGACAGGCCGAGGGTCGTGTGGGCCGGCGTCCGGGAGGGCCGCGACGAGCTTTGCAGGCTGGCCCATGCGGTGCACGTAGCCACCTCCGAGGCGGGCTTCGCGCCTGAAGCTGGGCAGCCGTTTTCGCCCCACGTGACGCTTGGCAGGTTCAGAGGCCGCGAGCCCGGGGCGGCCGTGCCGCGCGTCCTTAAGGACTCGGCCACCCGGTGCTGGGGAACCCTGGGCGTCAATCAGGTGACGCTTTACTCGAGCACGCTGAGGCCGACGGGGCCGGTATACCGCGTCCTTTCTCAGGCCACCCTGAAACCGTGATCGAACATATGTGCGGGTGGTTATGTTATAATCAGTCTGACTGGCACATGGAAAGGAGCGAGAGGCCTTGAGCGACAAGCATAAGGCTCTGGAAGCGGCCTTGACCCAGATAGAGAAGGAGTTCGGCAAGGGCTCCATAATGCGCCTTGGCGACAGCGGCGGCACCAGGGTGGACGTGATACCCACCGGGGCGCTGTCGCTCGACCTCGCGTTGGGGGTGGGGGGCATCCCGCGGGGAAGGGTCACCGAGATCTACGGGCCCGAGTCCAGCGGCAAGACCACGGTTGCGCTTCACATGGTGGCGGAAGCGCAGAAGCTCGGCGGCATCGCGGCGTTCATCGACGCGGAGCACGCCCTTGACGCGAGTTACGCCAAGAGGCTGGGAGTGGATATCGACAACCTCCTGGTGTCGCAGCCCGACACCGGCGAGCAGGCGCTGGAGATCACCGAGGCTTTGGTGAGGAGCGGAGCAGTTGACATCGTGGTGGTTGACTCCGTGGCGGCGCTGGTGCCCCGATCGGAGATCGAGGGCGAGATGGGCGACTCCCACGTGGGCCTGCAGGCCAGGCTGATGAGCCAGGCGCTTCGCAAGCTCACCGGCGCTATCTCCAAGTCCAACTGCAGCGTGATATTTATCAACCAGATCCGCGAGAAGGTTGGCGTCATGTTCGGTAACCCGGAAGTGACGCCTGGTGGGCGGGCGCTGAAGTTCTATGCCTCGGTGAGGCTGGAGGTACGCAGGATCGAGACGTTGAAGCAGGGCTCGCAGAACGTGGGGAACCGAACCAGGGCGAAAGTGGTCAAGAACAAGCTTGCCCCGCCTTTCAAGGAAGCGGAGTTCGATATAATCTACGGTGAGGGCATATCCAAGGAGGGCTCGCTCTTGGACGTCGGTGAGCCCGCTGGCGTCGTGACGAGGACTGGAACGTGGTACTCGTACGGCGATCTCAGGCTTGGCCAGGGCAAGGAGAACGCCCGGCAGTTCCTGAAGAGTAACCCTGATCTAGCAGCTGAGATCGAGGCCAAGGTGCGCGAGGCCGTGGGCTTGAGCCCGGTGCCGCGCCAGGCTGAGGCTGCAGGCGCCGAAGCGGAGGCGGCGGCGGTGGCCGATAGGTCAAGCGGCAGGCCTGAGGCGGCGCCGAAGGGGCGGAGCTGACGTGGCGGGCAGGCGCTTTCCGCGGTCGAAGGCGGCGCGAAAGAGGGAAAGCGCCATCGCAGCGGCCGTAAGGCTCCTGGCGTACTCCTCCCGCACTGAACAGGAGATATCGGCCGCACTGCTCAGGAGGGGATACGAGCCCCGAGAGGTGGACGAGGCCGTATCCGAGATGAAGCGCCTGGGCTACGTCGACGACGAGAGCGCCGCCCAGCGCTGGGCTGAGAACGCCGCCGCCGACAGCCGATGGGGTGTGGCCGGAATAGCCCGCCGGCTGGCTGGTCGGGGGATCGATCCGGACCTGGCGCATCAGGCGGCGAAACGTGCATACGACGGCACGGGGAAAAGCGAATACGATGTAGCACTTGAGCTGGCCACGAAACGTGTCGGGGCCCGGTCGGA
>LFSP01000015.1:0-1247 GCA_001513145.1 Clostridia bacterium DTU025
CCGGCGCCTATCATCACGCCGTGGGGGATGTAGGTGGCGCCGATGTTGACGCCGAACAGCTGAGTGCTGTAGCCCCTCACCACGAGGCCTATGCCCAGGGCGGCCATGGCGAAGATATTTGCGATGAACACGATGCCCACACCGGCCATGGGAAGGCCGAAGTGAGAGCCGACGGCACCAACCACTATGCCTTCCAGGAGGCGGCGGGCGCGCTTTCCACCCTCGTCGCCGGCGATTATGGCCTCAGCCGTGGCCACGCCGGGCGGCCAGGCGCCGGACGCCGGGAACAGCGGAGTGTCGTACGTGCGCGCGACGAGATACATGTCCACCAGCATTCCGATGGCCGAGCCGATGGCCATGGGCACTATCAGTCTGGTCTCGCCCATCACCCAGAGGATACCCACCGACAGCAGCACGCAGTTGGCCGCGCCGAATCCGGCGGCGGAGGTCATGGTCTGGACGATGTTCTGCCTCTCCAGCGACCTGAACTTGCGCATGGCTTCCAGCGGCACCCTGGCGATGGCCATGGCGACCACTGCTCCTATGATGGAGGTGTTTGGCGTGATTCCTAGCTTGGAGATGATCTGCATGCAGATGGCGCCCGACAGAGCCGCCATAGCCACGCTTAGGATTAGCGTTTGCGGTTCCAGGGCGCTGACGTGAGCTGGCCGTTTGTCCGTCGCATTATTACCCACCAAATATCCCTCCCCCGTGTAGTATGGACTGGGTACTTTATCTGTTAATTCTCCCTTTGTCCGAACAATCCTATGTGCACGGAATACAAAAGGCAGGGTATTTCGTGGTGCATCCTGCACAGTTCAACGCTTTTCTCTGTTCTGGAGACTGGATGAGCCGAAGCGGTCAGTTGCGGGAAAGCTTCGATAGGATCATGGCTGCCACCGCCAGACGCAGCCTGAACTGGGTTTCGGGGTCGCGGATGTCGCAGTTGAGCGTGCGCTCGATCTGCCTGAGGCGGTAGTTGAGGGTGTTTCGGTGAATGAACATTCTGGCGGAGGCGGACTTCAGCTCGCCGCCGCACTCGAGGAAGGCCCGGAGGGTTTCAAGGAGGGGCCCTCCGTGGCGGTGGATGGGTCCGAGCTGCTCGTCGGCGAAGGCGGCCAGCGTGCGGGAGTCGAGCTGCTGGAGCATGAGGTAGGGGGCGAGGGAGGAGTACGAGACGGCCCGGCCCGGTCCGTAAAGGGCGCGGCCCAGCTCCAGGGCGCGGCTGGCCTGGGCATAGGCGAGGG
>LFSP01000015.1:1270-25700 GCA_001513145.1 Clostridia bacterium DTU025
GAAGCCTCGATGATGCTCTCGGCGAAGGCGCAAGCATCATGGGTGATGCTGGGGCGAGCGCCGGTGACAATGTGCACGGCGTTGCCCTCGTAGTGAAAGTGGCTGATCCTGAGGCCACAGCGGCCGCGCTCGCTGCAGAGCCAGGAGCGCACGAGGTGCTCGTGGACGCTGGCGCAGTCGGCGCGTTGATGGGAGGCGATCATCACCACGTAGGGGCGGTCGAGGTCGATGCCGAGCATCCTGGCTTTCGCCGCGGTGGACTCGGCGCTGTGGTGCTCACCGCGCAGCACCTCGCCTAGGAAGTCGGACCTCAGCCGGGACTCCGTTTCGCGTATGGTGCGCAGCCTGAGCATCTCCAGACCGATGGCCACAGCCGCCTGCTTGGCCCAGGTTCGCTCTTCATCGTTGAGCGGCCCGGCCTCGCCGGACTCCACCAGGAGCGTGGCTTTGATGCCGCCGGCGCACATGACCGGAAACGCCTCCACCCCGGATTGCGGGCCGCGGGGCTGCGCGTCGTCGTCGGTTGTGGCGAGCACCTGCAAGTCATTGTCAATCACGTGCACGGTGCGGCCGAGCACCCGCCCGAGTTCGCGGATTACAGGGCACATGCCGGCGCCATCCAGGACGAGGCTGACCAGGCGGTCCTGGATCTCGGCAGTTCGATCCGCGGCTGAGGCGGCGTCTTTGAGCAGCGCGGCCACGAGGGGCTGCGTGATGTCGATGAAAGGCACGTCGGCCGGAACGTCGATCAGGGGCAGGCCGACCTCGTTCGCAGCGTCGATCATCTGCCGGGGCATCGTGCCCAGGAAGCGAGAGGACTTCACCGCCAGCGCCGCCGCGCCGTCGGCCGCAAGGTGCCTTACGAGCTGCACCTGGCCATGGGGGTCGTCCTTCACAGCGTAGGCGCATGTTATGACGAATTCGCGCGGCTTGATCCAGCCGGTGACATCAGGCACTTCGATAATGTCAACGCAGCTTATGGGCGCATCGAGGCCAGCCTCGCCAGCGACGAGAGTCGCGCGGCTCAGCGCACCTATGGAAAGGGCATCCCGAACAGTGATGATAGCGGATCACCTCCGGCCGGAGCTCTGCCCGGATGGACGGGCGGCAAGTTGGTTTCGTTGATTCTACATCGTCGCGGAAAGTCCCTGCTTGGTCCGTGAGAGCTCGTCGTGGCGGGCTGGCCGTGCGCGTCAAGTTGGCGCGGAAGAGCCGCACCGCGGGCCCAGCGAAACCGACCCGTCAGCGGGTCACTCCCCGCCGCCTCCTTGGGTAGGGGGCCGTCTTTCGTAACGAAATCGACATGATGGTCGCCGAAGATGGGTTTGGAGGCGCCGCGCAGCGATCTGCCGCTTTCGCGTTGGTGAGTGGCAACGCGCTGAGCTGGGCGTCTTCAAGTGGAAGGGAAAGGCTGACCTCCCGCGGCGCGGCGGGGAGTCGGCATCATGTCAACTATGCAGCAATGTATGGACTCGAAGCCCCGGTTTCGTCACGAATGGCCATGCGGTTTGTAACGTCCTCACCCGGGGGTAACTCACTCAGCCGTATGGAGGTGGCAATCATGGCTGACGAGTGCTGCGTCCCCGCTACCGATTTCGGCGGAAGCGTTGACGACCTCATTGCGATCCTGGATGAGCGCGGTTTCATCGTCCAGGAAGGCGAAATGCGCAATATCGACATCCTGAAGCTGTGCAGCGAAGGCCTGGTCGATCCGTGCATGGGCAACCATGCCGGCGCCCCACAGGGCGCCGGCGGTCCTCAGCTTTGCCGCAGCCTGAGGCGCCTGCCCGACCGGGCGGAGGATTGGGGCCGCGGCAAGCCGAACGTACCTTTACGCACCTTAATGTAACTGAACGCGCTCGAAGGGATCCCGCAGACAGGCAGACCCGCAGACACGCGCCGGAACAAGCATGCCTTCAAACCGATGGGAGGTAGGGAAGCGATGGACGCCACGGACATCGAGAAGATCAACAAGATCATCAGCGACAGAAGGGAGGCGAACCGATTCTTTCTGGAGAACTCGGCGGTATACAGGGCCTTCGTCAAGCTGGAGCAGACGACCTTCTCCGACGGAGCCCTGCCCAGGCGCCACAAGGAGCTCATAGCCATCGGCATCTCGATAGTGATCAACTGCGAGTCGTGCTTGGAGTGGCACATCCGCGAGGCCCTTCGCGCCGGCGCGTCGGAGCAGGAGGTGCTCGAGGCCATCGAGGTGGGAATCGAGATGGGTGGCGGCCCTGCTACCGTATCAGCACGATTCGCCCTGAAGGTTCTCAGGCATTACACCAGTGGAGACGCCCAGCTGCAACCATGACATCGCCCCCGGCGGCCAGGCCAGGCAGGAGCCCCGGGCGAAACGCAGAATAGCTGCCATCGATCCCACGTTATCGCACCGTTGGAGGTGTTCCGCCATGGGCAACACATGGCTTCCTAGACTCCTCGACATAGACCTGAGCTCGGGCAAAGTGTCCACGCTCAGATACTCTGAGGAACAGGTCCGACCCTATATCGGCGGGAGCGGGCTCGCCGCCTCGCTGCTGGCCGAAAGCACAGGGCCCGACACTGACCCGCTCTCAGAGTCCAACGTTCTCATCTACTCGCTAGGGCCCCTGGCTGGAACGATAGCCCCCACCTCCGGCCGGCACCACATCACCGCCAAGTCCCCGCAGACCGGCATCTTCGGCGAATCCGACGTCGGAGGCTACTTCGGACGAGCCCTGCGGCGGGCGGGTTTCGCGGGCCTCGTGATCCGCGGTAAAGCCCCGGGCCCGGCCTACATCCTGGTGGAGGACGCTGCTCGCTTCGACGATTCCCATGCCCACGAGGCAGTCCGCGTGCTCGACGCATCGTCACTCTGGGGCAAGGACGCGATCGCCGCCGACGAGGCGCTCAAGGCCAGGCACGGCAGCGATGTGGAGGTTTCGGTGATCGGCCAGGCCGGCGAGAGGCTGGCGAGGATAGCCGCCATCATGCATGACGGCAGAAGCAGCAGGGCAGCCGGGCGTTGCGGGCTAGGCGCGGTGATGGGGTCAAAGAACCTCAAGGCAGTGGTGGTGAGATCCACATCCAACCAGGTCCCCCTGCACGACCCGGAGGGTTTCAGAGAGTCGGTCCGAGCCGAGAATCGGCATCTGCCGGGCGGCGCAGCCAGGATGGGCCAGTATGGCACCGCCGGCGGCGTGGTGCATGCCGAGGAGATCGGCGACCTGCCCATCAAGAACTGGTTTCAGGGCGAGTTCAAGGAGGGCGCCCAGAAGCTCAGCGGCGTCGTCATGGCCGAGACGATACTAACCAAGAGGTTCGGCTGCGCCGCCTGCCCCATAAGGTGCGGCAGGGAAGTCGAGCTGAAATCGCCCCAGTATGGAGGCTACTGGGGAGCAGGTCCGGAATACGAGAGCCTGGGATCCCTGGGATCGATGCTCCTCGTAGACGACCTCGAGGCAGTGACCTACGCCGCTTACCTCTGCAACGCCTACGGGCTTGACACCATTTCCACTGGAGGCGTCATCGCGTTCGCCATAGAAGCTTTCGAGCGGGGCTATCTTGATGTTGCCGACTTCGACGGCCACGCGCCCGCCTGGGGCAGCGTCGACACCTTGTTCAGGTTGGTTACGATGATCGGCGAGCGACGTGGGATAGGCGAGATCCTAGGCAACGGCGTCAGAGCCGCCGCCGCGGCCCTGGGCATTCCCGCCGATGCTGACTTCGTGATACACGTCAAGGGCCTGGAGCTGCCGATGCACGATCCGCGGGCTTACAGCTCCCTTGCTGTGGGCTACGCCACGTCCAACAGGGGGGCCTGCCATCTGCAGGGCTTCAGCCATACGGTTGAGAGAGGCGTATCCATGCCCGAGTTCGGTTTCCCTGACGGGCTAGACCGCTTCGCCACCGCCGGCAAGGGCCGCCTGGTCGCCAAGATGCAGGACCTGATGTGCGTGTTCGACTCGGTGAAGCTCTGCAAGTTCCTTGTGGTGGCGGGGAGGCCCCGCCCGGCGACCATAGCCGACTGGGTAGCCAAAGCCACCGGCTGGGATATCGATGCGGAGGAGCTCATGGCCGCTGGAGAGCGGATCTACAACTTGAAGCGGCTCTACAACACCAGATGTGGCATCGCGAGGAAGGACGACACCCTCCCGAAGCGCATCACCACTCACAAACGAGGATCGGGCGGCGCTGCCGAGAACCTACCCGATCTCGAGGCGATGCTGGATGAGTACTACGCCGTCCGCGGCTGGACCAGCGACGGGATCCCGGAACAGGATACGCTCCACCGACTCGGGCTGGGCTGAGCACCGCGAACGCAGGAGGTTAGCGCGATCGGCGTGGCCGGCGGCCGCCGCGAGTCGCAAGCGGATCGCATAGGTGGAGAGTAAGGGTTCGGCGGGGCGGTCCTCATTCTTGAGCGGCAGTTCGCTTCAGAACCGACACAGACGGGTGGCATGGCGCGATCGGAACTACAAGAATGAGATTTTCGCCATCCCTCAGCGCCCTCGGCACCGCCGCACGCCGTCGGTGCCAGCCCCGGGCTCCACGGCCGCCAACCCACAGCGGTTGTAGCTGCTGTGATGATGACGGCGCTTCCGGGTCCAGTTGTGCTCGCGCCTTCGCCCACCCCCGCGCCATCAACGATGCTCATTCTCATCAGTCAGTCAGCATGTGTTCGCGCATCTGTGTCGGTTTCGCTGCAATCGGTCCCCAAGAACGAGGTCCTCACCGCGCCCATCGCCCACGCCCGCTCCGCCGACCAGCCACCGACCGGGCGCCGCCCCGTCCGCCCCCCAAACACACGTACTGCACCTCGCCGACTATCTCTACCGCAGGGATCACGCGGACCGACTATGCATATTCACGTATGAGACGCCCAGCTACAAGCCGGGTTTCGCCCCTGACCGTCGCCGGCACATCATGCGTAACAGCACTGGACCATCCTGGCCTCTCGAGAAAGGGAGATCCTAACATCGATTCCACTTGCCGCAAGTTACAGCCTTCACGTTCAAGTCGTTCTGAATTTCCTCAAGATGCGTGAAGGACTTCCAACACCGGCGCAGAATAACTATCGCAGAGAACTGAGATGCCGTCTCGCGGAGCGAAACGCACGGCTCCAATGGAGGTGTTCCGCCATGGGCGAGGTATGGTGCCCGAGGATGCTCGACATAGACCTGAGCTCGGGCAGAGTGTCAGTGGTGAGATTCAGGGAGGAGCAGGTTCGCCCTTACATCGGCGGAAGCGGGCTTGCCGCCCGCCTGCTGGCTGAGAACACCGGGGCCGACACCGACCCACTATCAGAGTCGAACGTGCTCATCTACTCACTGGGGCCCCTGACCGGAACCATAGCCCCCACCTCCGGGAGGCACCACATCACGGCCAAGTCTCCCCTCACTGGCATCTTCGGCGAAGCTGACGTCGGAGGCTACTTCGGCAGAGCCTTGAGGCGCGCAGGCTTCGAAGGTCTGATAATCCGCGGGAAAGCCGCGAGCCCGGCCTACATCATGGTGGAAGATGCCGCCACCCTCCACGATTCTGACGCCATCACCGCAGTGCGCGTGCTCGACGCCTCGGCGCTCTGGGGCAAGGACGCCATTTCCGCCGACGAGGCGATCAAAGCGGTCCACGGAAGCGACGTCGAGGTATCCGTGATCGGCCAGGCCGGCGAGGGGTTGGCGAAGATCGCCGCCATCATGCATGACGGCCGGAGCAGCAGGGCAGCAGGGCGCTGCGGGCTCGGTGCTGTGATGGGCTCCAAGAACCTCAAGGCTGTAGTGGTTAGGGCCACGCGCAACGAGGTGCCTCTTTATGATCCCGAGGGATTCCGGGAGTTGGTGCGGTCCGAGGTCAGGCATCTTCCTGGCGGCGCAGCCAGGATGGGCCAGTACGGCACCGCCGGCGGCATGGTCAATGCCGAGGAGATCGGCGATCTGCCCATCAAGAACTGGTTCCAGGGAGAGTTCAAGGAGGGCGCACAGAAGCTCAGCGGCGTCGTGATGGCTGAAACGATACTCACCAAGAGGTTCGGGTGCGCGGCCTGCCCCATAAGGTGCGGCCGCGAGGTGGAGCTCAAGTCGCCGCAGTACGGTGGCTACTGGGGAGCGGGCCCGGAGTACGAGAGCCTGGGTTCTCTAGGGTCGATGCTTCTCATCGACGATCTCGAGGCAGTCACCTACGCGGCCTACCTGTGCAACGCCTACGGGCTCGACACCATCTCCGCAGGAGGGGTCATCGCTTTCGCCATTGAGGCCTTCGAGCGCGGCTACCTGAGCGCCGCGGATTTCGACGGCCACGAGCCCGCCTGGGGCAGCGTTGACACGCTGCTCGCCTTGGTCAGGATGATGGGCGAGCGCCAGGGCATAGGTGAGGTGTTGGGCGACGGCGTCAGAGCCGCCGCCGCGGCCTTGGGTATCCCCGCCGACGCCGACTTCGTGATACACGTCAAGGGCCTGGAGCCGCCCATGCATGATCCGCGGGCCTACAACTCCCTAGCCGTCGGCTACGCCACATCCAACAGGGGTGCCTGCCATCTGCAGGGGTTCAGCCATCCAGTCGAGCGAGGCGTGCCCATGCCTGAGCTCGGCTTTCCAGAGCAGCTTGACCGCTTCGCCACCGCCGACAAGGGCAGGCTGGTGGCCAAGATGCAGGACCTTATGTGCGTGTTTGACTCGGCAAAGCTCTGCAAGTTCCTGGTGGTCGCAGGCAGACCCCGCCCGACGACCATAGCCGACTGGCTGGCCAAGGCCACCGGGTGGGACATCGACTTCGACGAGATGATGCTCGCCGGGGAGCGGATCTCCAACCTGAAGCGGATGTACAACGTCAGATGCGGCATCAGCCGCAAAGACGACACGCTCCCTAAGCGCATCGCGACGCACAAACGCGGTTCGGGCGGCGCTGCCGAAAACCTCCCCGATCTTGAGGCGATGTTGGACGACTACTACGCCGCCCGCGGTTGGACAAGTGATGGGATTCCGGAAAAACACACGCTTGATCGCTTGGGCGTCAAGTAGGTTTCGGGGGAGATCACGTGTCACTCACTGCCACCAGCCAAGGGGATCGGTACCACGTTCAAGGAGTTCAGCGCGCATTCAAGCTGCTTCGCATCCTCGCCGCCTCCAGGCGGCCCATGTCCCTCGCTGAGATCGCGAGGGAGTCGGGGCTTCACAAGAGCGTATGCCACCGGCTGCTGGTGACGATGGCGGACGAGGGCGCGATTGACCAGGTGGCCTCTGACGGGAAGTACCGGATAGGAGTGGGGCTGTTCGCGTTGGGTCAGGCCGCCACGGGCCAGATGCATCTGGCGTCAGCGGCGGCCAGCGTTGTTCGGGACTTGATGGAAAAGTGTGGAGAATCGGTATATCTCACAGTGGAGACTAACGGGGGCAGGTTATGCATCGCCAAGGCCGACAGTCCGCACGCCATCAGACACTACATACCCCTTGGCGAGGTGTTGCCGCTCAACGCAGGCGCCGGCGGGAAGGTGTTGCTTGCCGCCTACACCCGCGAGGAGTTTGATGCCTACATCGCCACGGAGAAAAACTTGGCCCAGGGTCCGAACGTGGAGCACGATCCTGAGGCCCTTTGGGAGGCTCTGGGGGAGGTGCGCCGACAGAACGTAGCTTGGTCGCTGCAGGAGAGAACTGAAGACGGTGCATCCATCGGCGTGCCCATCAGAGATCATACAGGAGCGGTGGTTGCTTCCCTGACCATCGCCGGGCCGGCCAGCAGGTTCACCAAGGAAGCGAAGGAGCAGTTCTACAAACACATCGTCGAAGCAGGAGACGAACTCAGCAGGCGCCTGGGCTTCGTGCCCGGGGTGGTTCCTGCAAGATGGGCTAGGGGACGCGCATGGTGACGGCAAGAGACGAAAAAGCACTGGTGGTCGACTTAGGCGGCAGTGGTCTGCGAGTTGGACTGGTTGATGCGTCAGGGAAGCTGACGCTCCTAGATCGCCAGCGGCTGCAGCTGGCGTACCCTGAGGGAAGCCCTGGGGCCGTGGAGTTCGCGCCCGGTATCGCTGATGCGGTGCGGCGCGCCATATGCCAGGCCTGCGCGCGCCTGGACGAGGCCGAACGCCGGTCCATCAGGGTCGTGGTCTGCACCAGCATGCGCGAGGGTTTCGTGCTCCTCGACTCCGACGGCGAGGTGCTCTACGCGGGGCCAAACGCCGATTACCGCGGCACCCGGGAGGCCGAGGAGCTGGAGCGACTGATCGGCCCTGAGCTTTACGAGGCAGGCGGGCAGTGGATCCGTCCGCCGGCAGGCGCCATTCATGCACCCTGTAGATTGCTGTGGTTCAAGCGTCACCAGCCGGAGAGGCTGGAGCGCGCTGCAGTCTTCATGATGCTCTCAGACTGGGTGGCGTCGCTCTTCTCAGACAAGTATGTCAGCGAGCCAACATGCGCCAGCTCCTCTGCGCTCTTTGACATATCCGAGCTCAAGTGGCGCGATGACTTCATCGAGGCCGCCGGCGCCACCCCGAGCCTGTTCCCTCCCATCGTCCCCACAGGTTCGGTCATCAGCAGGGTGAGCATGAAGCCCGACGGGCTCGCCAGCGCCTGCGGACTGAGCCCCGATACCCTGGTGGTGGCAGGCGGCGCCGACACGCAGCACAGCCTCTTGGGCTGCGGCGTTCTCGAGGTGACCCACGCGTGCATAGTGGCTGGCACCACCAGCCCCATCCAGATGGTGGTGGACCGCCCCCTCGTAGACCCCCTCGCCAACACCTGGACGAGCTGCCACGTCAAGCCTGGCACGTGGGTGCTGGAGAGCAACGCAGGCCGCACGGGGTTCGCGTACTCGTGGTTTGTGGATCTCCTGCACGAGTTCTTCCCGTCCATCGGTGCCGCCGAGATCTTCAAGCGCCTCGACGAGGTGGCGGCAACTTCTGCGCCGGGGGCCGGCGGGCTGGTCTTCGCGCTGGACCCCCACGTGATGGGCGACTCGGCCGCAGCCGGCGACTACCGTGGACTGATCCACGGCATCAGGACGTCCGGAGCGGGAAGAACCGGTGCCGCTGAGTTCGCCAGGGCTTTGATGGAGAACATGGCCTCCGCATACGCCCTCAACGTGCAGCAACTGCAGCGCGTGTGGGGAGGGCCGATCGCCTCCATCACAGTCAGCGGGGGAAGCACCCAGAGCCGCACTCAGCTGAAGGTGATATCAGAGGCGCTTGGCAGGCCCGTGCAAGCCGCGCGCCAGCGCGAAACGACGATGCTTGGCGCCGCCATCAGCGGCCTCGCAGCCTGCGGGGCGTACGACAGCCTGGACGCAGCGGTTCGCAGCATGAGAAGTGAAACAATCGAAGTACTTGGAGACTGTTCAAACACTGCAACGTACGCACAGCATCACCGCCGTTGGGAAGAGCTGAGACGGATGTCGGTGGAGCTGCTCACAAGGTCTTGAGGTGCATCAAATGTCGTCGCGGCCGTCGGCCAACAGATGGATACTCTTCGTACTCTGCGCAGTAGCATACTTCTTCTCAAACTTTCACCGCGTATCCAGTGCGGTGATCGCATCGGACCTGCAGGCCCAGTTCAACGCCTCGTCCTCGGTGTTGGGTGTGTTGTCATCCACCTATTTCTGGGCCTATGCCGGGCTGCAGCTGCCCATCGGCATCGCCACCGACAGGTACAGCCCGAGGCTGATCATGACGGTGGGGATGGCTCTGGCAGCCATCGGCTCGCTGGTATTCGGGCTCAGCAGCTCGCTGGGGGTGGCAGTGGCAGCCCGCACGCTGGCCGGCGCGGGCGTGGCGGCGGTCTACATCCCGTCTCTGAAGATCCTGGGCCAGGCCTTCGGAGAAGCCCATTTCCCCACGGTCACCGGCTTTCTCATAGCCGCCGGCAACCTCGGGTCGCTTTCGGCCACCAGCCCGTTTGCCCTCCTTGTTGGGGCCATCGGGTGGCGCTGGTCCTTCGTGGTGATCGCCGCCGTGTCGGCCATCATGGCCGGAGCCGCCTGGCACCTGATGCGCGGGCCGTGGGATGATCCGCGGCGGCAGATGGCCTCCGCGCAGGGCGCCGGTGACGCAAAGGCGGCATCCGGGCGCGGTCTCGGCCTGTTCCTGGCGTTGGGATTCGCGATGTTCGTGAAGTACGGGCCGCTCATGGGCTTCCAGGGGCTCTGGGGAGTGCCGTACCTCACCCAGGTCTACCAGATGACCAAGGTGCAGGCTGGCAACCTGCTGATGTGGATATCCATCGGATACATCGTCGGGGGGCCGTTCGTGGGCGTGCTGTCGGACAGGTTCGGCCTGACCTTAAGGTCGCTTCTGATCGGCACCAGCGTGCTGTATCTGGCGGCGTGGGGCCCGCTGGCGTTCATGACCGGCACGGCAGCTTCGGCACTGCTGTGCGCCACGTCCCTGGTCATGGGGATCACCGGGTCTGGGTCGGGAGTGGTGGCCCACGCGCTTTCCACCAGGTCGTCTGGGGCGGGCCATGAAGGCGGAGGCCTCGGCATAGTCAACGGCTTCTCCCTCCTGGGCGGAGCTGTGTTCCAGCCGCTCATGGGGTTCATGATAGACAGGTTCACTTCCGCCGGCCTCGCTCAAGTGGCGGCATATGCGCGAACGTTTCAGATGGTTTTCGTCGTCGTCATCGGCATGGTGTTGATCTCGCTGTTCATCCCAGAGCCGAAGGCGGGCAGCACCGTGAATGGCGACAACAGCAGCAAGAGGAGCTCAGTTACGGAGGAGGCTAAAGAAATTGCTCTTTGAACAGCTTCGACTCGACGTGATCAGAGTCGGCATCGAGATGCTTGAGAAGGGTTTGACCATTGGAACGGGCGGCAACATCAGTGCGCGCTGCCCCGACGGCGAGCACTTCCTCATCACGCCCAGCGGGATGCCGTACCACACCCTCAAGCCTGAGGACATCGTCATGGTCAACCAGGCCACTGGCGAGATGGAAGGGCCGCGGAAGCCGTCCATCGAGATCCATCTCCACTGGAAGACCTACTTGGCCAGGCCCGACGTGGGCGGCATCGTGCACGTGCATTCGCCCATCGCCTCGGCGCTGGCGGCAGCCAGGAAGCCTCTGCCCGTGATCCTGGACGTGTGCGCGTTCAACTTCAGAGGACAGGTGGAAGTGGCTGAATACGGGATGTCCGGCTCGGTGGAGCTGGCCGAGAACGTCGTGAAGGCTCTGGGCCAGCGAAACGCCGTGCTCATGGCGAACCACGGCTCCCTCGCAGTGGGCAAGAACGTCGATGTGGCCCTTGACAGATGCGAGCTCCTGGAGAAGGCCAGCCATGCCTACCTGCTGTCGCAGCTGGTGGGCGGGGCCGTAGCCTTGAGCCAGGAGACCATCGACAGCCTCCTGAGCGGAGTGGGCAAGACGTACGGCCAGCAGCCCGCGCCTGGAGGGGACAAGAAGGCATGAAGGTCGTCGCCGTACTTGATGGCACACCCACTGCGGCCCAGATAGCCGAGGGCCTCGCGAAGCAGGCGGAGCTGAAACCTGGCCTGTTTGACCTGAAAGTCATCGAGGTTCAGCGCACCGGCACCAAGTTCCTGGGCGCAGACGCGGAGGGCGCGGAGATCCGGGAGTACGCGGGCACGCCTGAGCAGTTGATCCCGCACGTGGGTGATGCGGACGTTCTGGCGGTGCATATCGCCCCGGTATCGCGCAGCGTGATCGACGCCGCGCCGAACCTGAAGCTCATCGCCTGCGCCAGAGGCGGCCCCGTCAACGTCAACGTGGACTACGCGGCGAGCCGCGGCATCGCGGTGGTGTACACGCCTGGCAGGAACGCCGACGCCGTAGCCGACATCACCATAGGCATGATGATCGTGCAGGCCAGGTCGATGTTCAGGGCCGCGAACACCCTGAGGCATGACCCTGACCTGGCATGGAACAGGGAAGAGCGCAAGACCTATGTCGGCACTGAGCTGCCAGGCAAGACCCTGGGCCTGGTGGGCTTCGGCGCGGTGGGGCGCAAGGTGGTTCGCAGGGCCCTGGGCTTCGACATGCGGGTGCTAGTCTACGACCCGTACATCGACCCGCAGTCGATATCTGAGACCGGCGCCGAGCCGTGCGACCTCGACCGGCTTCTGGCGGAGTCGGACTTCGTCAGCCTGCACATGCGTCTCACTGAAGAGACCGAAAGCTTCGTGAACGCAGAGTTCCTGGCGAAGATGAAGCCCACGGCGTACCTCATCAACACCGCCCGCGGGGGCGTGGTGGACGAGCAGGCTCTGTACGAAGCTCTCACAAGCGGTGCTATCGCCGGTGCAGCGCTGGACGTGATGAGGGAGGAGCCGCCTTCAGCCGCCAATCCCCTGCTGAGTCTGGACAATGTTACGGTTCTCCCGCACATAGGAGGGCAAACCAGGGAGATAAACGCGAGGGGCGCTGCGATGATCGTCGAGGATGTGGTGGCCTTCGTAGAGGGCAGGCAGCCCTCGCGCGTCTTCCGACGCTGATCAATCACACTGGAGACTGAATCCCCAGGGGACGGTGGTGATGCTCAGGCTGTCTTTGATATTGGAGACTGAGTGGGATCGGTTGATCGAAGGAGCGCATCAGGATTCATCAGACTAAACCAAGTCAAGGAGGGTAACTCATGCGCAAGCTAACAACGATTGCGGTTGCGATTCTAGCCATTCTCGCTCTGGCCATCGGGCCGGTGGCGGCGCAGCAGAACCTCACCATAGGTGTGGCAGCGATCGGACTCGAACACCACTGGGACATCACGGCGTTCAACTCGGCAGTATCGAAGCTGAAGTCCATGGGAGTCACCGTGATAGGCCTTGACGGCGAGCGTCAGACTCAGAAGCACATCGCGAACCTGGAGACGCTCCTTCAGATGAAGCCGGACGCCATCATCATCGTGTTGGGCTACTCCGACATCATGGATCCCGTGATGGCGAAGATCAAGGACGCCGGCATACCGATAATCACCTGTGACTTCCCGACGCCCTACTCTGACTGCAACGTTGCGTCCAGCAACCAGCAGATGGGCAGCATGATCGCTGAGAAGCTGGCCGAGGACCTGGGCTATGAGGGCAACATCGTGTCGTTCTTCCGTCCGGGCAGCCCCATCGCGGAAGCTCGCCGCGCTGAACTTCAGAAGGTTCTTGACAAGTACCCTGGCCTGAAGATCGTGGCTGAGCAGCCCTATATCACCCCTGGAACGGTGCCGGATGCCATGGCGAAGATGGAGAGTCTGCTCATCGCCAATCCTCGCAAGGGCGACATTGACGCCGTCTGGTCGCTGTTCGACATGCCGGTGATCGGCGCCGCCATGGCCGTGGAGGCCGCCGGTAGGGCTGGCCAGATCGGGCTCTACGGCATCGATGGCGATCCTCAGGCCCTCGACCTGATCAAGCGCGGCGTTATGACCGCCACCATCATGCAGTCGCCGGATAAGATCGGCGAGATCGCCGCCGAGAGCGCCGTGAAGCTCGCTCAGGGCGAGTCGGTGCCCAAGGAGATCATGGTCGACGTGACCCTGATCACCATCGACAACGTTGATCAGTTCATCGGGAAGTAAGGCTTCCTGAACGTGAAGGCCGGCAGCCCTGGGCGGGGTGCCCCTCCCGGGGCTGCCGATACCCGAAGGGAGTAGGTCGTATGCCTTGTCTCTTGGAGATGACCGACATCCGAAAGGAGTTTCCCGGCGTTGTCGCACTGGACGGAGTCGACTTCCAGGTCGAGGCCGGAGAAGTACATGCCCTTCTCGGTGAGAATGGGGCCGGCAAGTCTACACTGATAAAGATCTTAGCGGGACTTTACACGCCAGACAGCGGCGAGATCATCTTCCATGGCGAGCGTCTGACCGGGATGACTCCCCAGAAAGTGCTGGCGCGCGGTATCGGCTTCATCCACCAGGAGCGGGTCCATATCCCGTATTTCACCGTGGGCCAGATGCTCTTCTTGGGCCACGAGCCACGCAAGAGCAACGGCCTAATCGACTGGCAGCGTCTGTACGAGGAGGCCGATGCAGCCCTGGCCAGCACGCTGGGCGCGCACATCGACTCCCGGCTGCCGATGCAGCACCTCAGCGTGTCGGAGATGCAGCTGGTCGACATCACGAAGATACTGATGACTGAGCCGTCGCTGATCGTGTTCGACGAGCCCACCGCTTCGCTCTCGGAAGAGGAGGTGGAGAGGCTCTTTGCGGTGATCCGCAACCTCAAGGAGCGCGGGGTGACGGTCATATACGTGTCTCACCGTCTGGACGAGATATTCAAGATCTGCGACAGGGCCACCGTGCTCAAGGATGGCAAGCGAGTCGGCACTGTAGACGTGAAGAAGTCGTCTCCAGACCAGATAGTCACCATGATGGTGGGCAGAAAGCTTGAGGAACAGTTCCCCAAGGTTGAGACGAAGATCGGCAAGCCGGTGCTGGAGGTGACGAACCTCACGCGGGGCAACGCCGTCCGCGACGTGAGCTTCACCGTCCGCGAAGGCGAGATCCTGGGCGTGTATGGGCTCGTGGGCGCAGGCCGCACTGAGACCATGAGGCTGGTCTTCGGCGCCGATCCCAAGGATGCAGGGACCATCAGAGTGGACGGCAGAGAGGTGGACATCAAGTCGCCCGGCGACGCCGTTCGGGCGGGAGTAGCCTTGGTGCCGGAGGACAGGCGCGGGCAGGGGGTTCTGGTGGACATGTCAGTTCGGGAGAACACCACCCTGGCTAGCCTGAAGAGCTTCTCCAGCAGGGGATTCCTGAAGCTGGGTTTCGAGGGGTCGGCCGTGGCGGGCTTCATAAAGCGCCTGGCCATCAGGACGCCCAGCTCAAGCCAGCTGGTCAGGTACCTGAGCGGCGGGAACCAGCAGAAGGTGGTCCTCGCGAAGTGGATGGCCAGCAAAGCGCGGGTGTTCATATTCGACCAGCCCACGATAGGTGTGGACGTCGGGGCAAAGGCTGAGATCTACAGGCTTATGGGGGACCTGGCGGCGGAAGGTGCCGCGGTTGTGCTGGTGTCATCCGAGATACCGGAGATCAGGGGGCTCTCAGATCGCGTTCTCGTGATGTACAAGGGAAGGATCAGCGCGGAGCTGAGCAGGGACGAAGCGACTGCAGAGAAGCTCCTCTTTTATGCCATGGGAGGAGGGGCTGTAGATGCGTAAGATGCCTGGCGGCACAAGCTCGAAGCTTTCCGGAGCGAAGTCGGCTCAGCTGCTGACGTTGGGCCTGTTCGCGGTGATGTGCGTCGTGTTCGCCTTCTTATCGCCGGTGTTCTTGACATCGGGCAACCTTCTTAACATAGCCAGGCAGACGGCGATGCTAGCGATCATGTGCTTCGGCATGGTGGTCGTGCTCATAGCCACAGGCGGAGAGGCCGACATGTCCATCGCGGGCGTCACGGGGTTTGCCTCGGGAGTGGTGGTGACCCTGCTCGCCAGAGGGGCGTCGACGTTCGTCGCCATCGTTGCGGCGCTGGCAGCGGGGACGGCCTCTGGACTCCTCAACGGGATGCTGGTGACGAAGATCGGCCTCCTGCCGTTCCTCGCCACCTTGGCCACATCGAACATGGCCCAAGGGCTTGAGCAGGTTCTCACCAAGGGCACGGCCGTCGCGTTCTCGGATCCGTTCATCGCGCACCTGGCAAACGGTGACACTCTGGGCATCCCGACATCGTTGTTCCTTGTGCTCGGCGTCTTCCTGGTCTTCTACGTGGTGTTGGATCATACCGGGATCGGCCGTCGGCTCTACGCTGTGGGCGGAAACCCACAGGTGGCCAGGATGGCAGGTGTGGACGTTGACATGTACAAGACCATGGCCTTCGTCGTGGCCGGGCTCTGCTCGGGCATTGCAGGCATCGTGTTGATGGGAAGACTGTCGGGCCTGACTCCGCTGGCTGCAACCCACATGCACCTCGACGTTCTGCTCGCCGGGTACGTGTCAACGGTGCTGTCGACGGTGGGAGCTCCGGGGATCTTCGGAGCCCTGTTCGGTGCCGTGCTGGTGGGAACCCTCACCAACGGCCTGGCCGTGATCCGGGTGCCGACGTTCTACGTGAACCTGGTAAAGGGCTTGCTGATTATCGTGGTCGTTGCTGCGAACGCCATCCAGAGGCGTCGCCGCAGGTCCGCTTGAGGAAGGAGTGGTTGCAGTGGATGCCAAGACTCCAGTAGCCGACCAGCTCATCGGAAAGCAGCAGCGGTCGATGAGACTCTGGATGTTCGTGTCGAGGTACGGCACGTTAGCCGCATTCCTGGTGATGGCGATAGTGCTGAGCTTCGTGGCGCCAGGATTCCTGACGATGTTCAACATTCTCACCATCCTCAGGCAGATCAGCGTGCTGGGCATCATGGGCCTTGGGATGACCTTGGTGATGGCGGGAGGCGGCATAGACCTGTCCATCGGTGAGGCGGCGGATGTCGGAGGACTAGTTTGCGTGGCATTGCTCGCTCAAGGATGGGGCGCCGGCCCTGCGGTTCTCGCCGGGCTGGCGGGTGGGGCAGCTATGGGCATGCTCAACGCCACCCTGATCGCTGGCATTGGGATCGCTCCTTTCCTGGCTACCCTCGGAGTGCACTCCATGGTGAGGAGCCTTGAAATGGCCTTCACCAGGGGCGGGCTGCCTATCTACCTCAACCGGGCAATGCCGCGCCCTCTCATATTCCTAGGACGGGGGCTTGTGGGGCCTATTCCAACGCAAGTCATCGTCCTGGCGGTTCTTGCTCTGGCGTACTACGTCATCTACCACAGGGTCACTCTTGGTCGGTACGTAACCGCTGTCGGCCTCAACCGTGAGGCTGCAAGGCTGTCGGGCGTCAGCGTTAACAAGGTGACTGCCACCACCTACGTGCTGGCCAGCGCCACCGCGGCGCTCGCCGGCGTGATACTGGCGGCGAGGGTATCGTCGGGCCAGCCTCTGGCAGGCGGGGCATACCTGCTCGACACCATAGCCGCGGTGTTCATGGGGCGCACGATATCGGCCGAAGGCCGGCCCAACGTGCTCGGAACGCTGGTCGGAGCGGCCTTCCTGGGCACGGTGGTCAACGGCATGACGCTCCTGAACGTCGTGTTCTACATGCAGACGTTCATCAAGGGCGCGTTGCTGTTGGGCGTGCTGGCGTTGGCTTCGTTCGCTAGGACGAAGAGAGGGTAGTGAAATAGGTTCAGAGACGTTCAGGCCGATCGGCGAAGCGCCGGTCGGCCTGACGTGTTCCTAATATGGCTAGTAGCAGCCTACGCCAGAAGTTGGCCTTTGCCCCGATGTAGAATACGGTTGCCGACGTGGAGTATGCGGGATACCCGGGGTACGTCACGGGATCGGGTTCGACCTGGGTGCTCATGTACTGGAACCCGCCGGTTATTTCGACCGCCGGGATCACCCGGAACGATGCCGCAAGTCCGGCATCGAACGAGAGAGCTTTACTGAGGTCGATCAGCAGCTCATCCCAGACATCGTGGACGTAATCGCTGTAATCGGGAGAATAGCTGATGCTCTCCCAATGGTCGGTCGCTGCTAGGAACGGCGACACCCCTAGCGAGGCCCCTATCGATATCCTCTCGCCTACGGACGCATTCGCCTCAGCGCCAAGTCTGAGCCCCAGAGTTTGGATGCCGTAGCCGAGGCCCGTGAAGCCACCCTCTGCAGCGTAACGATAACCAGCGGTGATTCGGGAGTTTCTGAAGCCTACTGAGGGACCGGCCAGGATCGGTCCGATGTTGAATAGGTAGGACACATCCGCACCGAAATCACTCACGAGACCGTACGTCGTCTCGTCTGACGTCGGCTCACCCCACCAATCCGCGTCCACCTCGCCCTCACCAACGCCCCAGGCGGTTGCGTAAGCCTTGAGTTTCCACGGTCCTTTCGCAGCGCCCATCGACAAACGCATTGGCGGTGCTGCAGCGCTGGAGTCGTAGATCACTTCCTCCTCTGGATCACTGTAAAGGTCGGTTATCGAGAACTTGTAGTTCCCCATTTAATAGAGTGCACCCACGTCGAATCTCCAGTCGGTAGCACTCGCCGCGCCTGCGAAAGCTATGACGAACGCTAGGGTAACGAATACGAACAGCCTCTTCTTCACGGGAGTCCTCCTTTCATGCCGTGCGGCAATGTAATGGTGGAGTGTTCTATATCTATTCACCTTTCCTCTTGTCTTCGGTGAAAAAGTCTCGCATCGCTTCCAGCATCTTCGGCACTCCTACGCTTGCTTTCTCTTTGATGAAGATGACTTCTCTCCAGGTGGGGACGCTGACATCCTTGGGATCCACCACGAAGATGGGGGCGGTCGGCGGCACATACTGAACCAGCGCAGCGGCAGGGTATACCACCAGGGAGCTGCCTACCACGGCGAACACATCTGCGGTCTGGACGATCTGGGCAGCCAAAGGCATTGCTGGCACGTCTTCTCCGAACCACACGATGTGCGGCCGGAGTTGCGAACCGAGTTCGCACCTGTCCCCGAGGTTCAACTCAGTGCCTTCTATGTCGTAGATCAAGCTGGGATCAGCAGTGGAGCGCGCCTTCTTCAGCTCGCCGTGGAGATGAAGCACCTTGGTGCTGCCTGCGCGTTCGTGCAGGTCGTCTATGTTCTGGGTGATGATGCGGACGTCGAATGTTTCTTCTGCTCTGGCAAGCGCTATGTGGGCGGCATTAGGCTGTGCCTTGTGAAGCTCCCGTCTTCGCTGGTTGTAGAACTCCAGGACTAGGCCAGGGTTTCGCTGCCACCCTTCCGGAGTGGCCACATCCTCGATCCGATGGTCGTGCCACAGTCCGTCTGAATCGCGAAAGGTCCTGATTCCGCTTTCCGCGCTGATGCCGGCGCCCGTGAGCACAACGAGCCTTTTCATGGAGTGAACACCGTTCCCTTCCGTTCTGTCCGTCCATCTACTATCATAGCAGGAATGCCAGGACGTGGGCGCAGCAGGCGATGGTGGGGGAGAGGGAGGGGTCTGTCAGAGCTGTTTCGATCCGTCCATCACTGGATTCTCGTTGATATTATTGGAAATTGCTGTAACGCAGCTTTGACAACTCCTATGCGCTTGATGTATAGTCTCTGTGTAGTAGGTTCGCCGAAGCTCTACGCAAGCTGCACGGCGGTCCTGCGGGGGCTCATAAACATCCTAAGCTTGGCTTTCGGTAGCATTCGAGGCCTGTACGAGCGATCATGGCGTAGAGTGCGTCAATGCGCGCCTGAGAGGCGGCTCATGTCGTCTTCCTTGTCCCGTTGCGCAAGCAACTCGTCGTCAATGCCAGGTCATTCTGACCGCTGGCTCCTGTGTGTCCCCCAATAGTTTCCTAGCGCACGATCACGTGTGATGGTGTTGCCATGCGCAGACCGCCTCGTAACCCGATGGTCTGGGCGTGGTGACCGACTACTCCAGAGCAGAGGAGGCGAGTGTCGGCACATGATCGTATTCGAGAACGTCACTAAGATATATCCCGGTGGAACCAAGGCAGTAGATGGATTGAACCTGCACATAAGGAAGGGCGAACTTGTAGTCCTCATCGGCCCCAGCGGTTGCGGCAAGACCACCACCCTGGAGATGATCAACAGGCTTGAGGAGCCCACAGAGGGCACCATATACGTGAACGGCAATGATACCAGCAAGATCAGCGTGGTGGAGCTCAGGCGCAACATCGGTTACGTCATACAGAACATCGGCCTGCTGCCGCACTTCCGCATAAGCAGCAACATAGGGCTTGTGCCGAGTCTTCTGAAGTGGCCCAAGCAGCGTATCGACGCGCGCGTGCGCGAGCTTCTTGAGATGGTTGGGATGGACCCCGAAGTCTACGCCAACAGGTACCCGAGGGAGCTCAGCGGCGGCCAGCAGCAGCGGATAGGCGTCCTGCGCGCCCTGGCGGCGGAGCCCGAGATCATCCTCATGGATGAGCCCTTCGGCGCCCTGGACCCGGTGACGCGCGAAAACCTCCAGGACGAGCTCAAGAAGCTGCAGGCGCGGTTGAAGAAGACTATCGTCTTCGTCACCCACGACATGGACGAGGCGCTGAAGCTGGGCGACAGGGTAGTGATCATGAAGGACGGCAAGGTCGTTCAGGCCGACACCCCTGAGATGCTGCTCAGGAAGCCGGCCGACGACTTCGTCAGGCAGTTCATCGGGCGTGAGCGCCTTGCCGTGAAGGCCGACGGCCTCACCGTGGACGACGTGGCCATCAAGACCCCAGTCACCGCGCCGCCCCACATGGGCCTGGCCCAGGCCACCCGTTTGATGCAGAGGAAGCACGTCGACACCCTGATGGTGGTCGACGATGACGGGAAGTTCGTGGGAATCGCCAGCGCCCGGGAGATCGAAGCCCTGAAGCGCCGCCCCGACAGTCTCGCGGAAGTCGTCCAGAAGGACGTCGCCACGGTGATGCAGGGGTCATCCGCCAAGCAGGCGTTCGAGATGCTGTTCATCGCCAAGGTGGGAGTCGTGCCGGTGATCGACGGCGCCGGCAGGCTGCACGGCATCGTCACCAGGGGAAGCCTCGCCGAGATGCTCTACCAGGCGCTGTGGGATTCCAACGGTGACGGCGAGGCAGCCGGCAACAGCCGAAGCAACGGCGCAAACGGCCAGCCGCCCGCGCCCCCGACACCCTTGTCCCCGGCGCAGCCCCCAACAGCGCCTGCCGGGCCAGCAAGCCAGTAAGGAGGTGTAGAGCGGATGTCTCTATTCACGCAGTTCTGGCAGTATGTCTCAACTCACCCCGACCAGATCCTCACCGCCATCCGGGAACACATCTTGCTCCTGGTGGCCGTGCCTGTGGGATTGGCCATCCTGGTGGCAGTGCCTCTGGGGATCCTTTGCACCCGGTACCGCGTGCTCGAGTCCCTCCTTCTGGGCGCCGCCGGCGTGATGCAGACCATCCCCAGCCTGGCGTTGCTGTCCTTCCTGGTCATGTCGGGCTTGGGCATTGGGTTCCGACCGGCCATCGTCGCCATATTCCTTTATGCCATTCTTCCGATTCTTCGGAACACTTATACCGGCATCAAGTCAGTGGACCCGTCGATCAAGAAGGCCGCCAAGGGCATGGGCATGACCGACATGCAGTGCCTCATGCTGGTGGAGCTTCCCATGGCGGTGCCCGTTATCCTGGCAGGCATCAGAACCTCTGCCACTATGTCAATTGGCACGGCTACCCTGGCCGCGTTCGTCGGCGGGGGAGGTCTGGGCAACCTGATCGTGACCGGTTTGAGAATGCTGAGAGACCACATCATCCTGGCCGGAGCGCTGCCTGCAGCGCTGATGGCCATCACCCTCGATGCGTTGCTGAGCAGACTGGAGAAGGCGCTCACCCCCAGAGGGCTGAGGCTGGGCAAGTGATCCGGCCGCCCAGGGGCCCAGGGCACCAGCTGCCCCAGGGCGGAGCGACAGAGCAGCCCTGCGCCCCGGCCCCAACCGGGCGCCAACCCGCAACAACAAGCGAAGAAGGAGGTAATGCAATGAACCTGAGAGGTAGAACACTGACGACTCTGATGGCGCTGGCACTGGTGGCGCTGATAGCCGTATCGGGTGTCGGCGCACAGGCTAAGAAGCAGATAACCTTCGCGTCCCGCGACTTCGTCGAAACCGCCATAATCGCGGAGATCGTGAAGCGCCTCGTCGAGGAGAAGACTGACATCGAAGTCAGGCACCTGCCGAACATCGAGTTCAGGGTCACCGTTGCCGCCATGCAGACCGGCGACATCGACGCCTACTCGTCCTACTCGGGCAGCCAGTTCACCACAGTGCTGGGCCAGGAAGTCACGGAAGAGTGGCGCGATCCCAAGAAGGTGCTGGAATACTGCAAGGTCGAGATGGACCGCCGCTTCAACATGAAGCTCTTCGATCCGCTGGGCTTCGACAACACCTACGCGATCGCCGTGCGGCGCGACTTCGCTGAGAAGCATAACCTGGAGAAGGTATCCGACCTGGTACCGCTGGCGCCGAACCTCACGATAGCCACTGACGCCGACTTCCTGCACAGGGAAGAGGTCATGAGCTTCACCAACTTCACCAGGACGTACGGCCTCAAGTTCAAGAAGGCCGTGGCGATGACGTACGGCCTGATGTACAGGGCTGCCTACGTGGGCGATGTCGACGTGATCATGGCCTATTCGTCCGACGGGCGCATCGCTGCAATGGACCTCAAGCTCCTCGAAGACGATCTGCAGTTCTTCCCGCCGTACGACGCCATCCTCATCGTGCGCAACGAGACCCTGGCCAAGTACCCCGAGCTCGAGCCGGTGCTGAACCTGCTCACCGGGCGCATCGACCAGGAGGCCATCCAGAGGATGAACGCCCGAGCCGACGTCGAAGGCCACGACCTCAAGGTCATCGCCGAAGACTTCCTCAAGGAGCAAGGGCTCATATAGGTCCAACGCTCAATCCGAATCCCGGGCCCTTCGGTCCCGCCACACCACGTGCGCGGCCGAAGGGCCTTTCCCTCTGCCATTCACAAGGAGCCCCAACAAGTGCTAAAGTAAGAAAAAGCCCGTCCCCGTTGCCGAACTCGGCCGTAGTCGGGAGCAAGAACGACGAAAGCTGGAGGATGCAATGTCAATCGAGAGAGTCAGAGAGTACTTCCGCGCCAGAGGCCTCGCCCACCGAATTCTCGAGTTCGACGTCTCAAGCGCCACCGTGGAGCTTGCCGCCCAGGCCGTGGGCTGCGAGGGCAAGCGGATCGCGAAAACCCTCTCATTCCGCGTGGGTGACAGGGTCATCCTGATCGTGACCGCCGGCGACGCCCGCATCGACAATCAGAAGTACAAAGCCCATTTCGGCACCAAAGCCAGAATGCTATCCCCTGAAGACGCCGAGCTGCTCATCGGCCACCCGGTGGGCGGGGTGTGCCCCTTTGCAGTGAAACCCGGAGTCGAAGTCTACCTAGACCAGAGCCTCCGCCGCTTCGAGACCGTCTTTCCCGCATGCGGCAGCGCCAACAGCGCCATCGAGCTCACCCCAGACGAACTCGAACAACACTCCAACGCCCTCGGCTGGATCGACGTGTGCAAGGACTGGGAATAGTCCCCCATGGCTACGCTGCGCTATCGCGGCCGCACCGACGGATAGTCATCCCGACGGACTAGCTCACCGGATGAGGACGTTACAATCGGACCACGTTATGTTAACGAAATCGAATTTCGTGGCCATACATAGTTGGATAATCAACACAAAGCCGGTTTCGCGGCCGCTATCGCCGGAGCCAGTTGTTGGTGTTTGCTGGAGACGCCCAGCTAGGCGCCTTGAGCCGATCTGCCGCCTGCGCCGCCCTGCCACTCTCGACAGAGCATTATCTCGATTTCATTACAGAAGACCGGACCCAAGCTCAGAATCGTTACGAAACGCCGGTCATTCTGCAATGTTCCCACCCGTTCGAGTTAGCCCTCAAGGTGATGAAAGGGCCGCCGCTACCGCGCCAGACAACCTAGGGCGACCTTTCCGCCCCTGAAACGCGTTCGAGCCTCAAGCAGGCTCGGTCCGAACGATGATGGAGGAGGTCACAGTTGTGGATGCAACGTCCAAGTCGGGTGACACAGCTCAGAGCACCACCGCGCAACCGTCGCCTCCAGCCCCCGCTCTGCGCCTCGACGCCTGCCAGGAGGAGTTCGTGTCGTTCCAGTCCGGCTGCGCGCTTCTCCAGGCGCCGGTTTTTCAGAGACTTCGGGACTGGAGTTCGACACTGTGTTCGTGGCAGGACTGTCCCAACACGAGTTCCCTTCGTACCGGTCCATTGCGGATAGGGGAGAGGATGGTGCCAAAGAAGAGCTCAGGTTGTTCTACGTCGCCGTGACTCGGGCCCGCAACTCGCTGATCCTCACGGGCCACGCTCGCAGCGATCACGGAAAGGTACGCCAGCCGAGCGAGTATTTCTGTCTCATTGGAGACAATTGGGTCGAAGTCGACTCGCGGGCCATCACCCGTGCGTGCCGCCGCTGAGCAGCCCGACGAGCCCAGGTAGCTACCCCGCCTAGAACAGACGCCACTTCGCCCGCCGCCCCCGCGGCGCCCTCGCCGGCGGCACCTCCAACGGCCGCCCCTCCAGCATCGCCGCTGCATTGTTCCGAAACAGCGCGCGCACCCGCGCCTCTCCCAACCGCTCGCGCGCCGCTTCCACCGCCGCCGGCACCACGTCCCGGTAGACCCACGGCCCGTGCGCGTCCGACGCGAAGAAGTGGCACATGTCGTGCTCGATGATCCGCCACGCTGCCGCCTCAGCTATCGGCCCATACTGCCCCACCAAACTCCCGGCCTCCAGCTGCACCAAACATCCCATCTCAATCAACTCGAACAACAAGTCCAATCTTTGCGACAGCTCATGGTTCCTCTCCGGATGCGCCAGCACCGGCACGAACCCCCTAGCCACGATGTCGAACAGCACGTCCTTCGTCCACTCGGGCACCGTCAGCATGGGCAGCTCCACAAGCACGTGCCGCTTTGGCCGTCTCGCGGCGTCTCCTTCTGGCGCCTCGCTGCCCCCGGCCCCGCCACCTTGGCCGTTCGTCTCACCGGCCCGCGCCCCGCAACCCCCCAACACCGGCAACACCCC
>LFSP01000021.1:0-139821 GCA_001513145.1 Clostridia bacterium DTU025
CCTGGGAGAGTAGGTCGCTGCCGGAACCTTTAACGAGCCCCCTGCAATGGCAGGGGGCTTTTCTTGTGAGCGTCAAAGAGCCGTGGCGGCGACCCACCGGCGGGTCGATTTGGCGTGCCATCGACCTACCCACGGGTCGTTGTCGCCGCAAAGCGACCTACCCATGGGTCGGCCTGGGCGGCGAAAGCCGGCGGGGCGGCGGCTCCCCCCCGGTGGTTTGACGTTCCCCCTTCTTCTTGCTGCGACGGGGAGCGGTTACGAAAAAGTCCTCTGGCTGCCCATCTGGATATAGAAACTCGGGAAATTCATGGTATTATCGAAACACAACAGGATAGCGGCGCGACGACACCGCCGGTGCAGGCACCGGAAGAGGCCTTCCCGCCGTCTGGGAGGATCGCCAGATGAGAGTGAACACTCGACACAAACTTCGCGGGCTGCCTGGCATAGTGCCGGCTACCCTCGCGCTGTTGGTACTGTTCACACTTGCTTGGAGCGCCGCGGACGCTTCGAGGGCCGCGGCCGCTGTGGGTTCTTCAGGGGCCCACTCCGAGCTGGCCGCCCTTGCGGAGGAGAAAGCCGCTGTACTCGTGGACACCTTCAAGGCCACGAGCGTTCAGTGCGCCGTGATCTCTCAAGGTCAGATCATCCTCTCAGGCAATGCCGGAGTATACAGCCGCACAGAGGATAAACCCATCACCGCCGACACCATGTATGGGATCGGGTCTACCAGCAAGATGTTTGCCACCGTCGTAGTGATGCTTCTGGTGGATCGCGGTCTCGTAGACCTGGACGCTCCCCTTACTACATACATCCCGGAATTCTTCATGGCCGACACGCGCTATACCCAGATCACCCCGCGGATGCTGCTTAATCACTCGTCGGGGCTCATGGGCTTGACCTTCAACAACGTAGCTTTCTTCCACGACATCGATCCGATAGGGCGCCATCAGCTCATCGCCGACCTCGCTCATCAGAGGCTCAAAGCAGACCCAGGTGAGTTCTCCGTGTACTGCAATGATGGCTTCGCCCTGGCGGAGCTGCTCGTTGAGCGAGTCAGCGGGGAGAGCTTCACAGATTTCGTCAAGGCCAGCTTCACTGACCCGCTGGGGATGACCAACACGGCCACGCCGGAAAGCAACTTCGATCGTTCTCGCCTCGCCAGGACTTATGTGGATGTGGCCGGCGGCACCGAGGTCATCGACGCGCTGAGCGGCGTGATAGGATCTGGCGGGATCTACTCCACAGCCGAAGACCTCTGCAAGTTCGCGGGGATCTTCATGGACGATCCCGGGTACGCACCCGCGCGGGGCGTGCTCTCGACCGAATCCCGCGCTGCCATGGCTGCTTACGAGTTCGAGAAGGGAATTTGGCCGGAGCCGGGCGCCACCATTTGCGCGCTCATGACCTTGCGGCCGCGATCGTATCGTCGGGCGGATCCAGCACCAGGAACTCGATCGTCGCAGCCGAGCTGCTGCAGCATGTGCTGAGATCTCAGGGCGTCCTGGCTGCAGCTGAACCCGAGACCGAGGGCGCCGAGCTTGCCGAGCCCGCGGCGCCTAGCACGCCTTCGGCAGCGCCCATCCCACCTACCTACCTAGCGTATTCAGGGCTCTACGGAACCGCAGGGGCGCTATGCCACGATGCAGGCCTGGCGCGAAAGGGACGGAGTGCGCTATTACATAGTGAATGAGAAGTTCAGCTCGCAGTACTATGCGGATCCGGAGGTGGCCGTGGTCGTCTTGTTGTCGAAGGAGCAGCCGGGGTATGTTGGAGATAGGCAGATCATCGACGAGAACACGGCTGTATCGCCAATTCAAATCCCGGGAATGGGCGGGCGCGACCTCACGGATTACATGTTCTACGTGCAGGATGGCAAGGAGTACATGAAGATGAGCAACATCTTACTTATCAACGAGAAGGGCGTGGGCGAACTTCCCATCGTCGAGAGGGCTGAATACACCATAGGCCCCGACGGCCACGCGATGTGGTTCCGTATCACCGACGCCGGCGACGACAAGGAGATCATCGTGGATATGCCAGAGGAGCGTTCCTTCGCGGTATACGCGGAGGGGCAGTGCATCGGGTTGTCGTGCATAACGGGGCATCGAGAAGCGAGGTTGCCGAACGAAGGCATGATCGCGTTCGTCGGCGCCGTTGGCACAGTATTCGACGTGCGAATCGAAACAGTTGAGTAGCATGTGAGTAGCGCGCGGCGGCCTCTAGGGCAGCGCTCAGCGCCTGTTTTCGGTGGGCGCTGCTCTTTTCGTTGCCGTGCCGCGGAGGTGCACTGATCCCATGAGAATCCTGGTGGCGGAGGACGATGCGGACATCCGCAACCTGCTCAGAATCAGCCTTCAGGAAGCAGGTTACGAAGTGGTCGCTGCAAAGGACGGGAAGGAAGCATGGCAGGTACTACAGGCTCAGCCCTGCCACCTCGCCATTCTCGACGTGATGATGCCGGTGGTGGACGGCTTCAGCTTGTTGCGCAAGATTCGAGAGGTCAGCACCATCCCGGTGATCTTCCTAACTGCGAGGACTGATGACATCGACAAGGTGCTCGGACTCGGGCTCGGCGCCGACGACTACCTGTCGAAACCGTTCTCCATGGTGGAACTGCTTGCCCGGGTAGGTGCGCAGCTGCGCAGGAGCAACGAGTATCTTGCGCCCGCCGGCAGGAGCCGCTCGCTCATAACCTACGGCGACCTATGCATCGACAAGGACACGTGCTGTGTATACAGAGCCGGAGAGCTCATAGAGCTGGGCGCGAAGGAGTACAAGCTTCTCCTGTACTTCATGGAGCATCCCGAGAAGGTGTTCACCAAGAGGCAGCTCTACGAGGCAGTATGGGGCGATGAGTTCTACTACGACGACAACACCGTGATGGTCCACATGAGTCACCTGCGCAACAAGATCGAGACGAACCCGCACGAACCGCGATACCTGAAGACTGTGCGGGGAATCGGGTACAAGCTTCATGATACAGGCGGCAGACCATGAGAAGGAGGCTGTCGCGGGAGTTCCTAACCAACTACCTGGTGATGCTCCTGATCGCCGCCATCGCTACGTACCTGGCTGTCACGCTTCTGTCGTTTGGTAGCGCGCTGATCTCCGGCAGACTGATGAAGAACAGGTATCCGGCGCGCTCCATTCTCAGGGAGGACTACAGAGAGATCGACGCGTCCGCGGTGGTGGCCGCCGGCGGCGGGGTGCAGGTCATCAACGGAGACTACGAGGTCGTTTACTCAGCTGGCCTCGACACCATCGGAAAGAGCAGGCTGAGCCCGGAGGAGTTCACCGCGTTCCTGACTGGAAGCGGCAAGAGGCCATATAACCACGACATAGTCTATCAGCCGGAGGGCGAATTCTGGCTGGTGGTCACTTTCCCCACGTCGCTCAGGCTTGACCTTTCGTTGATCTACAACAAGGATGCCGCCGGCAGCGATTTCATCTACGCTGGCTCGGTCCTAGTCTTGGTCCTCCTCGTCTATCTCTCGTTGCTTGCAGGCCTCATGACCGTCTACTCGAGGATCACCGCGTCAGCCATCACCACCCCTCTGCGGAAGCTGCGCGACGCCACGCGGATCCTGCGTGAGGGCGATTATTCCGTCCGAGTGGATCTGCGGCTCAAGAACGAGTTCGCGGAGCTCCAGGACACGTTCAACGATATGGCTGATCGCATCGAGCGCGAGATGGCGCTGAGGGAGAGGTCTGAGCGGAACAGGCGTGACTTGGTGCTGGGCGTCTCCCATGACCTTCGAAACCCGCTGGCGAATGTCGCTGGCTACGCCGAGCTCTGCCTGAACAACCCCGACCTTCCGGCGACGGAGCGGGCCGCGCACCTCAAAGTGATCCGCGACAACAGCGAGAAGGCGAACATGTTGTTTTCGGAGCTGCTGGAGCTTTCCAAGATGGATAGCCCGGAGTTCAAGCTGAACGTCAGGAGGATCGATGCGTGCGAGTATCTGAGGCAGGTATGCGGCGGGCTGGTACCCCTGCTGGAGCGGGCCGGGTTCCATTACGAGTTCGACATCCCGGAGGAGGGCGTGTTCGCGATGATCGACCCTCCCAGGATGGACCGGGTGTTCCAGAACCTCGCCGACAACGCCATCCGCTACAACCCGGCGGGCACCACCGTGCGCGTGGGCCTGCGTCGCGAGGATGATCAGGTGGTGATCGCCTTCAGCGACGACGGGTGCGGCATCCCCGGCCTGTTCGCGACGGACGTCTTCAAGCCCTTCGTGAGGCTGGACGGCTCCGGCACATCCGGGGCCACGCCTTCCGGAAGCGGGCTCGGACTGTCCATCGCCCGGAGGATCGCGGAAGCCCACGGCGGGCAGCTGAGCTTGCTGCCTGGCCAGCCGTCGGGCAGCGCCTTTATGATAACTCTCCCCATAGCTTAAGACGGATTTAAGGTTTGACGAGGCTGTGCTTAAGGTTCGTCTGCTATCGTAATGGCGGCCGAACCGAGCATGGCCTCATCCATTCTGAACTTGGAGACGGGGGCGAACGACGGTGCAGTGCGAACCATCGGGCTTTGAGATCCTCCGCGCGAGTCTCGCGTTTCGCATCTTAGGCGAGACCGTCTACAGGGACTACGCGTATAGGCTGCCGATCAATGGTGACGAGGCGGTGCTGGACTTCGGCTGCGGCCTGGGCGCGGTTGCTTACTATGCGGCTGGGCGTCTTCAAGGTGGATTCTTGACGTGCGTGGACGCGTCGGCAAGATGGATCGAGGCCTGTCGGAGGACTCTGCGCCATCGCACCGACGTCACCTATCTGCAGGACGTTCGGGCGCTGCCGGCGGCGAGCTTCGGTCTCATCTACTGCCATCTCGCGTTGCACCGCATCCCCGACGAGGATCTTGCGGGCGTGATCCCGGAGCTTTCGAGGCTGTTGAGGCCGAAGGGGCTGTTCGCGTTCCGCGAACCGTTGAGGCGGGCGAAGGAGGCCATCGTCGTTCAGAGGCTGGCTGTAGAAAGCGGCCTGGTGAGGGCGGACAGCCGCATCACCGACGCGCCGCTGGTGGGGAGCACCATCGAGAGCATCTACGCGAGGCCGCTCTGAGCAAACCTGTTGGTGGAGGCTGTGATCATGATCGAGACAGTGTTATTTGTGATTGTGACTCTTATCGCGATAGTTGCGCTGGTTCGCGCGTTGGTGCTTGCGGCGTGGGTCGCGACGCACCACGCCAGGAGGCGGGTGAACCCGGACAGGGTGGTGGACCTGAGGAAGGCGTTTGGTCTGGCCGCGGCGGCCGTGGTGGTCGTTGTGGGGCTCGTGGTGGTCTCGCAGCTTAGGGCGGAGACGCCCGCCATCCTCGATGCCTCCGGGAAGGTGCCGGAGAACAGCATCGCTGAGCTGGTGCAGGTGAAGCTGAACGGGAGAAAGCAGTGGATCAGCATCCGCGGGTACGACAGGCGGAATCCGGTGTTGCTGTTCCTGGCCGGAGGGCCCGGAGGAACGCAGCTGGCAGCGGTAAGGCACGAGCTGGCAGGACTGGAGAAGCACTTCGTGGTGGTCGGCTGGGACCAGCCTGGGGCCGGGAAGTCGTATGGCACGATTCCCATCAAGAACATCACTGTTGAAACCTACATCGAGGATGGACGCGCGCTCACTGAGTACCTCATCGAGCGGTTCGGCCAGGAGAAGATCTATCTGGTGGGCGAGTCATGGGGCAGTGCGCTTGGGGTGTTCCTGGTGGATCGGTATCCCGAGCTTTACCACGCGTTTGTGGGCACTGGGCAGATGGTGGACTTCGTCGAGACAGAGCAGCTGGACTACGAGAAGGCGATGGAACTCGCGACGAGGGATGGGGACGCGGCCATGCTGCGCAGGCTGAAGGCCAACGGCATGCCGCCGTATTGCGGAGGGCGTGTGGCGTTGAGGAGCGCAGTCTATCTGAACTATCTCAGCAGGCATATGGCGCAGAACCCGGCCATCTACAACAGCGGTTACAACACCATCCGCGACATACTGTCTCCAGAATACGGACTGCTTGACAAGATCAACTTCGTGCGCGGGATGATAAGCACTTACGGCCACGTATACCCGCAGCTTTACGGCATCGACATGAGAGAGGATTACGCCGAGCTGGCCGTGCCGGTGTACTTCTTCGAGGGAAGGCACGACCTGAACGCGCCGCCGGCGCTTGTGGAGGACTACGCGGCAATGCTGGAAGCTCCGGAGAAGGAACTCGTGTGGTTTGAACACTCTGGCCACAACCCGTGGATGAACGAGAGAGACCGATTCGTTGACGAACTGCTCATACGATTCGCCGCGGATGCGCGGCAGAACTAAGGAGTGAGACTTCGTTGAAGAAAACCCTGATCATCCTCGCCTTTGTTGCTACTCTATCGATGGCTGTTGCCGGCTGCAGAACCGATGGCAACATCAGCGTCACCGGAGACGAGCTGGGAACTGTGTGCAGGGTGGACCTTCTCAGGTGGAGCGGGCGTGAGGAACGCAAGCTGTTCCTCAGTGAGAACGACAACCTTCAGGTGAAGACCACGCGTCACAGCGGTAACATCGCCCTCGCGATCGACTCGACCGACGGATACAATGCCTACGCAGGCAACGGCTTGAACACAGGCATGTTCGTCATCAGGGTCCATGAGGCAGGCGAGTACACCATCACGATAGCGGGCAGAGACGCCACAGGCAGCATAGAGTTTACGAAGCTGCCGAAGTGATAGGCGGCGCAAGCCGCGGGCCAGCGGGCGTGAGCTGCAAGCAAAGGCGGAGCAGGAAGATGCCCTGTATGACTTGAATACCTGGGTGTGCTTCTCGACATAATTCGGCGGGCTAGGAGATGACCCAGGTGACGGCATACGACATTCTGCTCAACATCGCGGTTCCGAGGCCCAATGGATCACAGGCTTGCGAAGAGACCGCTCGTGCCATAGCCGACTTCATGGGCTCCCTTTCCGGGCGAGTCCAGGTGCAGGAGTTCTTTCTAAGGCCATACATGCAGGCAGTGACCGGAGCCTTTTTTCTGACGATCGGCATCGCCTGCCTGGTGCTCCTTGTGAAGAGGCGCTACTGGATCGCGCTTCTCCTTTCGCTGATCATACCCGCGGTTTACATTGCAGAGTTCGAGTTCGATGTGCCGGTGGTCAGCTGGATAGGCGGACGCACCGGCGTCAACGTCATAGCCGATTTCCTTCCGCCTGGCGGCGAGGCCGCGGCGGACCGTTACATCACCTTCTCCGCCCACTACGACTCCAAGACCGACCTTTTCGACCACGAACAGCGCAAGCCCATATACAGCTTCGCGCCGGTGGCCATGGCGTGCCTGATCGCGGCGTCCGCCGTGGGCGTGGCGTTCTGCAGGCCCCGGCGCCGGTGGACCCTGTCAACGCGCAGGGCGGCACCTACCGCGTCTCGGGTGATACTGCTGGCCCTTGCCGGCGTCGGCGTGGCGGGCCTGTTCATGCTGGCGCTGGCTTTCGGCGGCGGCCTGCTGGTGCCTGCGCACTTGCAAAGCCCCGGTGCCAGGGATGACGGGGCGGCCGTGGCCGTGCTGATGAGCCTCGCGGAGAAGCTCGCCTCCAGCCAGCCGCACCAACCGCAGCTCGAGCGCACCGCCGTGAGGCTTGTCTTCTTCGGCGGCGAGGAAGTGAACATGCAGGGGTCGGCCGCGTACGCCGCGGCCGGAGCGGTGGCGATGGGTGGGTTCGCTGAGGGGCCGGTGATCAACTGCGAGCTGGTCGGCGGCGCGGCGCCCTTCTGCTACTGGGAGTCATCAGGCACGTTCCTTTCCAAGTACTGCGTTTCGGAGCAGGCTCTGCGGCTCTACCAGGAGGCCCTCTCCACCCTGGGGCTTTCACCTGCGGTCAACGCCGGATCCATCTTTGACGATTCCGGCCGTCTGCTGGCGGCCGGCCTCCAGGCCATAGGCGTCGGTCACGGCGATCCTGGAAAGCCTGATTCCTACCACAATGCCGGCGACAGCGTCGACCGCGTCGTGCCGCAGCGGCTGGACGAAACGGAGCAGGTGTTCCTGCAGATGATATCCATCGTCGAGCGTGAGGAGACCCGTAGCGGATAGCGATGGCAACGGGAGGGCGGAACTGGCGTCGCGGCGCCGGCCTGGCATTCTACCTGTTACGTCAGGTGCGGCATTGAGAGGTCCGAGCGGCACGTGACGTTCTCTGGATGGAGCTGACGGCGGTGACCCACCGGTGTGTCGGTATTCGACGCTTACTCCACCTGCGCCCGGCACGGCCCCTGCCGCACGCACACCCAGTCAGACAGTATTCCAAACTGAGACCGCGGAGGAAGGATTCCTTCCTGCCGCGGCGAATGTGTCGGTCAGAGCTGTTCCAAATCCATCCTGCATCCTCCCGGCTACGGTTCGTCCTCGGTTCGGTTACGGTTCGGGCACAGTTCGGCTACGGTTCGGATGGTCTGCGAGGTGGGGCCCTTGTCACTGTACTGTTTGCCTCTCATCAGGGGAAAGTTGCCCTCGCTGCGCCCTTCGGAGCAGAAGGTGGCGAGGTACATCATGGAGCATCCCCACGACGTGGTGGGCATGTCGTCGATGCAGCTGGGAGCCGAGGCAGGCGTCAGCGAGTCCACGGTGGTGAAATGCAGCCAGAGCCTGGGGTTCGAGGGATTCGTCCAACTCAAGCTGGCCCTGGCGCGGGATCTCGCGGCGTCAACGTCCACCGCGTTCGGCCTGGTGGAGGTTGACGACGAGCCCGACGTGATCATGCAGAAGGTTTTCAACACCAACGCCGTGGCCCTGTCTGACACCATGAAGGTGCTGGACCCCGAAAGGCTTCGACAGGCCGCTGGGCTCATGGCGGAAGCCGGCACGGTGAGCTTCTTCGGCATGGGGGCCTCCGGCATTGTCGCTTTAGACGCCAAGCAGAAGCTGATGCGGATCGGCATATCCGCCGAGTGCGAGCTTGACCCGCACTTGATGCTCACCCGCGTTGCGCTGATGCGCGAGGGCGACGTTCTGGTGGCGCTGTCGCACTCCGGCGAGACCTCCGACGTGGTGGAGGTGATTGGTCTGGCAAGGTCCATGGGGGTGCACACCGTGTGCATAACGAACCACCCCGACTCCACCGCGGCGAAGCTGTCAGACATAGTGCTGCTGACCTCGGCGTCCGAAAGCAGCATGCGCGGGGGCGCCACGGCGTCAAGGATCGCTCAGCTTTCCATCATCGACTGCCTGTTCGTCTTGGTGGCGATGACAAGATACGATGAGGCCATGGGTTGCCTGGTCAAGACCAGGCAGGCGGTGTCTGGCAGGAAGGGTGGTCTTCAATGAGCGTAGACGCCTTGCTTGAAAGCCTCACCCTGGAGGAAAAGGTGGGCCAGGTGCTGATGGTGGGCATGGAGGAGACCTACCTCTCCCCCGCACTGAAGGCCCGTCTCGAACGGTTCCACGTGGGAAACGTGATCTTCCTGGGCAGAAACTACGTGGATCCCCGGCAGATGCGCGCCTTCACCGACGACCTTCAGCGGCTGGCTGCGGCGCGACGGACGCCCATCGGCTTCCTCACCGCCATCGACCAGGAGGGAGGAGTGGTCGCCCGCCTGGTCAGAGGAGGGACCACTGTGTTCCCTGGGAACATGGCGCTGGGGGCCGTTGGCGATCCTGAGCTGGCGCGAGCAGCGTCGCGAGTGATGGCCGAGGAGATGAGGGCGCTGGGGCTGAACATGAACCTCGCCCCAGTGCTGGACGTGAACAACAACCCGGCGAACCCCGGTATCGGCGTGAGAAGCTACGGCGAAGATCCCGCACTCGCGGCGCGCCTTGGCGCCGCGGCAATCGAAGGCACGCAGGGGGCCGGGGTGATGGCCACCGCCAAGCACTTCCCGGGCAAGGGCGACGTGACCATCGACTCCCACCTCGACTTGCCCACCGTTCCGCACAGCGTCGAGAGGCTGAACCGGGTCGAGTTGGTGCCCTTCAGGGCCGCGATAGAGGCCGGTGTCGGGGCGATAATGACGGCCCACGTATTCTTCCCCGCTTACGAGCCGGAGCCGCTGCTTCCGGCCACGCTCTCCCGTAACGTGCTCACCGGCCTGCTCCGCGACGAGCTTGGCTTCGAGGGCGTCATCATCACGGACGACCTGTTCATGGGCGCCATCTCCAAGCGGTTCGGACTGGGCGAGGCGGGCATCATGGCCATCAACGCCGGCGCCGACATCGTGCTCATGTGCCACGACCCCGGCGAGCAGGAGAAGGCCATTGGCGAGATCCTCACGGCGGCCCGCGAGGGCCGGATCGCCCGCGAGCGGCTGGATTCGGCTGTCCGGCGCGTGCTTGAGGCCAAGGCCCGCTTCGGCCTGCTGGAGCCTGAGATCAGCGACGGCACCGCCCCGAAGGTGGGCTCGCCCGCCAGCCGGAAGCTGGCACTCGACATCGCCCGCAGGTCAATTGCGCTGGTGCGCAACGCCGACGGCCTCATCCCCTTCGATGTCGAGGGGCGCGGCAACGTGCTGGTGGTCTGCGTGGATGTGAGCAGTCTCACCATGGTTGAAGACGCCCAGCTGGGCGCGTCGCCGCTGGCCAGGGCGGTGAGGACGCTGGTGCCGTCTGCGGAGGAGACAAGGGTATCCCAGTCTCCAGGTGAAAAGGAGATAAGGGATACGGTGGAGAGCGCCTCAGGGCGAGACTTGGTCATCGTGGGCACATACAACGGGCACCTCTACCCTGCCCAGGCGGAGCTGGTGAAGGCGCTGGCCGAGGTCGGGCCGCCGGTGGTGGTGGCAATGAGGAATCCCTACGACATCGCGGGCTTTCCCGAGATCGGCACCTACGTGGCCGCGTTCGGCTTCAGGGACTGCAGCATGCAGGCGGCGGCGGAGGTAGTCTTCGGAAAAGTGGATCCTGTCGGAACTCTCCCGGTGACGATCCCTGGCCTGAAATAGCGCCGTAAAGGATGTGAGAATGCGTGGCGATTACCGAGAGCCGCAACCCCAGGTCGGCCGAGCTGGACACGATGGGCGTGGACGAGATCGTGAAGCTCATGAACGACGAGGACAAGCTCGTGGCAGATGCTGTGGAGCTGGTGCTGGACGATGTTGCAAAGGCTGTAGAGCTCGTGGTGAAGGGGCTCTCCGCAGGGGGACGTCTGGTGTACGCAGGCGCCGGGACCAGCGGACGCCTGGCCATGCTGGATGCGGCTGAGTGTCCGCCGACGTTCGGGACCCCTCCCGAGATGGTGCAGGTACTGATGGCCGGCGGCGAGCAGGCGCTCACCAGGGCGCAGGAGGGCGTGGAGGACGACTACGACAGGGGCGTTGCCGACGCGAAGGGGCTGGGCCTGGGGGTGAACGACGTGGTGGTGGGGCTGTCAGCGAGCGGCCAGGCCAACTACGTGCTGGGCGTGGTGCATCAGGCGAAGGCGGCAGGTGCGGCCACGGTGGGCATATCGTGTAACCCCGGGTCAGCGCTGGAGGCGGCGGCTGACGTGGCGATAACGCCTGTGGTGGGGCCGGAGGTGATCATGGGGTCCAGCAGGCTGAAGGCGGGCACGGCCCAGAAGATGATCTTGAACATGATAAGCACTGCGTCCATGGTGAAGCTGGGGAGGGTCTATAAGGACCTCATGATCGAGCTGAAGCCGGCCAACAGCAAGCTTTCACGGCGCATGAAGCGCATCGTGAGCATCGCGGCAGGCGTGGATGAGGAGGCCGCGACGAAGCTCCTGGAGATGGCCGATGGGGATATCCGGCTCGCGGTGGTGATGGGCGTGACGGACCTGGACGTGGAGGAGGCCAGGCTACGGCTGGCGGCGGCCGGGAACAATCTTCGCGCGGCTTTGGAGGCAGCGAACTGAGGCGCCACAGGGCAGCAGAGCTTTGGAGATGAAGAGCCGCGGCATCGGTGAGGTGTCGCGGTTCAACTCTTGTGCGGTAGGTTCTCAGCGTCTTATTGGCGGCCGGTGCCGGCGGGGCCCGCGAAGGCGCGCACGGCCTCTATGGAATCGGTGAGCAACTTCACGGCGTAGTCGTAGTTGTGTATGCCCCAGCTCCTGTCGTTGCCCACGAGCTTGTAGTTGGTGTACGCGTTCTCCAGCACGAGGTCGGGGTCGTTATCGAAGGGCAGGGTTCCGCCTCTGTGGCAGGTGGCGCACTTGTCGCCTGGCCTGTATCCCGGCAACTTCCCGCCGTTGGCCGCTGCGAGCAGCTGGCCGAGCTCCGTCCACAGCTGGTAAACGCGCTCCTGGGCCCCGTTTATGTTGAAGGTCTGGGCATCCGGATGGCACGTCAGGCACGGCTCGATGTTGAGTGCGTCGTCGGTGGATTCCTGTCTCAGCCGGCTCGGGTCGGCGTACGACGGGCCGAAGCCCCCCAGCTGGCCGTCGGGGCCTGCTTCCCTCATCCTCATGGTGTGGCCCGCAAGGTCTGAACGGCCGGCGTCGTTCATGTGGCAGAGGATGCAGCTTTCGGACGTGCTGTGCGGGTTGAAACGGGGATACTCGTGCCCCGGGTACTCGTAGGCCGACCCGACCTGGGCCGCCGTGCCGTTGAGTAGCACGTTCTGCCACTTTTCCTCGTGGCACGTTCCGCAAAGTTCGGCGGGATCGACCCGCAGGCCCGCCTCAAGACGGCGGGAGCCGTCGGCGGTGGTGCTGGCCGCGGCAGCGTCGGCGGTGTGGGCGGCCGCGGGCGCGTGGGAGTCGTGGCAGCTGAGGCAGGCCACGCCCTCGCCGTGGTACGCCGGAAGCTTGCTGTAGTCGAAGAACATGGGCCCTCCGGGGAACAAGGGACGCTTGAACTCCACCTCGCCGAAGCTCACGCCTTCCCGCCGGGCCTGGTCGATGGCGGTGGCGAACCCCTCAGGGTAGTGGCACTTGGCGCAGTTCAGCATCAATGGGCGGGCGATCTCCAGGTCGCCGAAGGCGTAGCCGTCGGAGTGCCTGGAGAGACTCCACTCCTGGTGTTGGGCCTGGTGGCACTTGGCGCAGGTACTAGGGCTGTACGATACGCCGATGGTGGACCGCTTGGCCTGGTCGCCCTTGGCCTCAAGGTGCGGCCCTGCGGGGCCGTGGCACCACTGACAGCTCATGCCCCCGGTGGCTGGCCAGTTGTCGGCGTGGCACCGTGCACACTGCGACTCGTCCTCAACGTAGGCGGCTTCCGGGCGCAAGACGGTCACTGTCACGCTCGCGCTGCCGGTGGCGGCCTGGCCGTGAGGGTCGTTGTCGCACACTGTCAGGGTTGCCACGTAAGAGCCGGGTTGGCTCGCGATGAACCATGGTCGCTGCGACGTGCGGGCGGCGGCCATGGGGTTTGCGGCGTCGGTGTCGTCGGCGGCGCCGGCCGAAACGGGGGTTTGCGGCATCAGCTGGGCTGTGACATCGGTGCGGTTTCCGGTTTCATCGATGTGTTCGAGGCGCCACTCCCAGCTGAACTGCGATTGGCCCCAGTCGTGGTTCTTGCCGTAGGTGTCGGGCTCGTTTCCGCCAGGATTGTACAGCTCCGGCGACGGCATGTTCTCGTCAACCGCCCAGCCGTCTAGGAACACCGCGTCGCCCTGCACCACCCGGGGCACGCCGACGGTCCTGGCTACCGCCTGTGGCGGGGTGTTGGCGCATTCAAAGCTCACGGACGCGCGGCTTTCCCTGTTCGAGGCGGAGTTGGTGAGGATCAGCGTCACCTCGTACCTGCCTGGCGCCGGCGGCACGAAGCTGAACCTCAGCGGCGACGATCCAGGTATCGGTGAGGGGGCCAGTTGCAGCGGCGTGGGCTCAGTCTGGTAAGGGTCCATCAAGAGCTGGCTCGAGCCGTCACGCACCTCCCACCTGATGCCGTGGCGGGAAACGTTCCTCGAACCGACGGCAGAGAAGTCTGCGCTGGAGCCGTAGGGAAGCGGCTCCTCGGCCGGTGCGGGGCCCTCCAGCTTCGCCACGGGCGCCGCCTTGGGCTCCGGGAACAGGGCGGCGAATATCAGGTGCTGGCCGGCCTCGGTGATCACTGCTTTCTCCGAGTGGGGCTCCCGGCCAGGCTTCGAGAAGGTCACGGTGTACACGCCGGCAGGCAGGTCCATCCAGTAAGTGCCGGTGCGATCGGTGGTAGCGGTGTAGCCTCCGGGTTCGGCGGTCACCAGCACTCCCCCGAGCCCCGGCATGGCGTAGGGTATTAGCCCCGTGGGCCTGGTGACCCTCCCTGCCAGATTGCCCCGTTGGGGGATCTCCGGCATGGTGATGTGTATCATGTAGTATGCCGCCGCGACAGCCACGACGAGCAGGCAGCACACCGCGGCCAGCGCGCGGAGGAAGATGCGGCGTGTTGGTCTTGAGGACGGCTTCTTCGAAGAACCCTGCATGATGTGATCCTACCTCCAATACGAAACCATAGCAGATTTCGCGTGGCGTTCCCACCTCCTTCCCGCAGGGTATCTTTGCCTGCTCATGTCGCTGGAGTGGCCCCGGCAATGGCCACTGGACCCGCGGAGAAGGGAATCCATGTATGCGGAGCGAAGATATTCGGCAGCGTGCTAGCCAGGAGCAGGAGGTCATGCCAGGGATGCAGCCGGATTGCCAACCCAACACGGCCCTTTACGTCATATGCGAGTCATTGGACAACCTCATGAACATAGACTTTCATGCCAGGGGCATGGTGGGGCGGCTCTACCGGGCTGCCAGGGAACGTCAGGGACGCCCACTGACGCTGGCCGCGGCCAGCGCCATAATCCACGCCTGCTTGGGCCACAGGGCCCTTGGCGCCGGTGGCAGGCGCGCCAGGTTCGCGCTGTCCACCGGTTTCATGATCCGGTCTGCGGGCGCGCCGGAAACCGACGGGCTAACCGGCGCGGCACTCCTGGCCAGGGGCATCAGCGCGGCGACCGAGGCCCTGCCTGTGCTCCTATGTGAGCCTGCCGCCACTCAGGCGCTGGCCGGGGCGTGCAGGGGCGCCGGCCTTCGGGTAACGGAGGCCACCTCAGCCGACGCGGTGGACGTGAGGGCCGCTCTGGCAGCTGCTGAGGTGATACGGTGCGACTGCGAGGGCTGTGCCGTTATGGTGCCCGCTCCGATGGATTGGGAAGAGGCGCACTCTGTGGCCGGGCCGTTCATCGACGAGGTGGAGCCGTGCCTGTGGCTCACCATTGAACGCCCGGGCAGGAACCGCCAAGGAGTCCACCACAACTCCTGGGGCAAGCCGATGAGCGACATCACCGCCAAGGTCGACGTGCTCTACGCCGAGGCCGCGCGGCGGGGTGTTCGTACCGTTGCGATAGGGGATCTCGGCAACGAGCTGGGCATGGGAGCCCTGACGGACGTTGTGGCAGGGTGTACGCCCTTCGGGACGAAGTGCGTCTGCGGCTGCGGTGGAGGGGTGGCGGCGGCGGATGATGCCGACGTTACGGTGGTGGGTTCGGTCTCTGATGACGTTGCCTACGCGGTGCTGGCGGCGCTGCAAGCGATGAACCCTGAGATCCCCGGCATACTCGCGGACCCCGAAAGCGTCGAGAGGGTGCTGGTGGGAGCGGTGGAAGCCGGAGCAGTGGACGGGATCACCGGCAGACGGGAGCCGTCCATCGACATGCTACCCCTATCGGTGCATCTTTCCCTCGCCACGCTGATGCAGGCGGCCGTTGAAGTAGGAACGAGCCACACTCGCGCCCGGCCGGAGTACCTGAATCATCTTGCCGGGGAGTCACCGTAAAGCCACGCCGGTTATGCATTCCTCTCATAGTTCTGTCAAGCGTTGCAGGGTATCACAGTCAAGCGTTCAGGGAATGATTGGGCTTCGTGGCAGGCTGTTCGCGTGAAGTGTCAGGCGGTGGCTGCGCCTGCAGCTGCCGCCTGACTTGGTTTCGTGCCCATAAGCCTCCAAGCAGGCCGGGAGATTTATGCAAGTTTGCATAAACGAGTTTGACTAGGCAATTTGGGCATGATAAGCTGATTTTACAGCTTGACCTCAAGGGAGGGAGTGAGGGCACCCGGTACCGGCTCAGCCGGGTGTCGGAGCCGATGGATTTTGGACCACTGTCGTACCTCATACCGGTTAGTGCTGTGGCCTCTCTCGCAACGGCGGGCTACCTGTCCAGCTTGATAGGCAGCAAAGACCCTGGAAACGCCAAGATGCAGAGCATCTCGGAGGCAATCAAAGAAGGAGCCTACGCCTACCTGCGACGCCAGTACAAGGGCGTTGTTTTCTTCTTTGTGGCCATGTTCGCCGTCCTCCTAGTGCTTGCGTCTGCAGGTCACGTAAGCTTCTTCACGCCTTTCGCCTTCCTGAGCGGCGGCTTCTTCTCCGGCCTCGCCGGCTACATAGGCATGGTCACCGCCACCAAGGCAAACGCGCGGACTGCCCAGGCGGCTGCGAAGAGCCTAAACGACGGCCTGCGCCTGGCGTTCTCATCGGGCTCCGTAATGGGCCTCACAGTGGTTGGCCTGTCCATGGTGCACCTCTGCCTCTGGTACTTCGGCCTCACGTGGTACTACTCCGCCATCGACGCCATAGCTGACAACACAACCATGCTGAATACCATTACCTCCGTCATGCTCACGTCGGGGATGGGGGCCAGCTCCATGGCGCTGTTCGCCAGGGTGGGCGGCGGCATCTTCACCAAGGCCGCCGACGTCGGGGCCGACCTGGTGGGCAAGGTTGAGCAGGGCATACCCGAGGACGACCCTCGCAATCCCGCGGTCATCGCCGACAATGTCGGCGACAACGTAGGCGACGTGGCAGGAATGGGTGCCGACCTTTACGAGTCCTACGTCGGCTCCATCATAGCCACCTCGGCCCTGGGTGCGTCCATGGGGATGGGCGTGAGGTGGGTGTCGCTACCCTTCGTGCTGGCTGCCGCAGGCGTGCTGTGTTCCATAGTTGGAAGCTTCATGGTGCGCACCGGCGAGCGCGCGCAGCAGTCCCTGCTCTTGGCGGCCCTCAGGCGCGGGGTGAACACCAGCTCCATCCTGATGGTGATCCTCAGCTGGTTCTTGGTGAGGGGCATCCTTGGCCCTCAATACACCGGCATCTTCTGGGCAGTCATCTCCGGCTTGGCTGCAGGCGTGGCCATCGGCCGGGTGACTGAGTACTATACATCCGCTGACTACCAGCCCACGCAGCTGGTGGCTCGGGCGGCCATTACCGGCCCCGCCACCGTCATCATCTCCGGCACCGCCGTTGGCATGATGAGCACCGCGCTACCCATCGTCATCGTGGGCGTCGCAGTCATCGCCAGCTACTACCTGGCAGGGGGAGCAGCCAGCGAGCTGAACGGCTTGTACGGGATAGCCATCTCGGCCGTGGGCATGCTCAGCACCTTGGGGATAACCCTGGCCACTGACGCGTATGGCCCCGTCGCCGACAACGCCGGCGGTGTCGCCGAGATGGCGGGCATGCCTCCGCACGTGCGCGAGCGCACCGACGCCCTTGACTCCCTGGGCAACACCACCGCCGCCACCGGCAAGGGCTTCGCCATCGGTTCGGCCGGCCTAACGGCTTTGGCCCTGATAGCGGCCTACCGCGACCAGATCAGCATCGTGGCGCCTGACATGAACCTGGCCGTGAGCCTGATGAACCCCGCGGTGCTGGTGGGCCTGTTCATCGGTGGGATGCTTCCATTCGTGTTCTCTGCCATGACCATGCAGGCAGTGGGGCGCGCCGCCGAGAAGATCGTCGAGGAAGTGCGCAGGCAGTTCAAGGAGATTCCCGGGCTGATGGAGGGCAAGGCCAAGCCGGACTACGCCTCGTGCGTCGGCTTGTGCACCGCCGCTGCCCAGCGCGAGATGGTTCCCCCGGCGCTTCTGGCCATCGTGGCCCCCATAGTGGTGGGCGTTCTCCTGGGAGTGGAGGGCGTGGCCGGCCTCCTCGTGGGCACCGTGGTCACGGGTTTCCTCCTTGCAGTGATGATGGCTAACGCCGGCGGAACATGGGACAACGCCAAGAAGTACATCGAGTCAGGGAAATACGGCGGCAAGGGTTCAACGGCTCACAAGGCCGGCGTGGTCGGCGACACCGTAGGCGACCCTTACAAAGACACGGCCGGTCCGTCGCTGAACATCCTGATCAAGCTGATATCCATGGTCTCCATCGTGTTCGCGTCGGCCATCGTCTCCTTCTCCATATTCTAGGCATGACGCCGTGAACATCCGCGGCGAGCGTCCTACCGGGAGCGTCAAACCGCACGAGGGAGCCGCCGGCAGGCTGGGCCGTGCAAGCCGACCCATGGACGGGTCGCTTTCGTCCAGTTTCGGCCTGCCGGTGGGGCGTTTACGCACGATCGCGGCGCGGACAGCGGAGCGCTTCATTGCGCTTCACGACATCGATGATGGCACAACGCGTGTAGCGGGGAAAAGGCACAGCCGGCGCTGAGGCGCCGGCTTCCTTCTTCAATCCACTGCAGGCGGAGAGACCAGGGTGCCCCATGGATAGGTCGCGTCGAGGTCACGCCAAACCGACCCACCGGCGGGTTGTCGCCGCCGCGGCGCCCCCCTGCTCTTTGACGCTCACCATCCGCGGCGCCTAGGAGGCCTAGGAACAGGAACACGGGCGTGGAGTAAGCTCACCATGTGGGCGGCCCCACGCCCTCATTTAATTGTTGACGCGTGTATGATACTATAATCCTGCTGTCTGGCTGGGCCTGACGGCTGAGGCGTCTCAATGGGGGGTGCTTTTCCATTAGGATATACAAACCGGTTGTGCTAGTCATCATGGACGGCTGGGGCTATGCGCCGCCTTCGCCCGGCAACGCGATAGCTGCTGCACATACTCCAGTTTACGATAAGCTCCTTGCGGAATTCCCCTGGACCACGCTGCCTGCGCACGGCGAGGCCGTGGGACTGCCAGCGGGGCAGATGGGCGGTTCGGAAGTGGGCCACCTATGCCTGGGCGCAGGGCGGATCGTGTACCAGGATCTCACCTACCTGAACAAGCTCGTCGAGGAGGGCGAGTTCCAGCGGAACCAGGTGCTGCTGGAGGCCATGAACAGGGTCGTTGCCTCGAGCAAGGCGCTGCACCTCATGGGCCTGGTGTCGCCCGGCGGGGTGCACTCGCACCAGGATCACATCTACACGCTGGTGGAGATGGCCAAGAAGGCAGGCGTCGGGCAGGTTTTCATCCACGCCTTCCTCGACGGCAGGGACGTGCCGCCTGCCAGCGCCCTCCCGTTCATCGATGAGCTGGAGGCGAGGCTTTCCGAGATCGGCCTCGGGCGCATAGCCACCGTGAGCGGCCGTTACTACGCGATGGATCGCGACAACCGCTGGGATCGCACCAAGCGCGCATGGGATGCTATGGTGCATGGGGTTGGAGCCACCGCCACGAGCGCCAGGGCCGGCATCGAGGCGTCCTACGCCGCCGGCGTGACAGACGAGTTCGTGCTGCCCATAGTCATCGTTGACGACGACGGAGCCCCTCTCGCCACGGTGTCAGACGGCGACTCGTTGATCTTCTTCAACTTCAGGGGAGACAGGGCGCGCCAGCTAACGCAGGCCTTCAATATTGAGGAATTCGACAAGTTCGATCGGGGCCGCCGCCCGAGGGTTCACTACGTGTGCATGATGAAGTACCTCGACGCTGACATCCCCGTGGCCTTCAGCATGCCAGAGCCCCATCACGGCCTGGCCGAAACCCTCGCCCTCCACGGGCGCACCCAGCTTCACGCCGCCGAAACGGAGAAGTTCGCGCACGTGACGTTCTTCTTCAATGGGGGCCGAGAGAGGCCGTTCACTGGAGAGTACAGGGTGCTGGTGCCGTCTCCGAAAGTGGCAACCTATGACCTGATGCCCGAGATGAGCGCTGCGGGCGTGGCGGAGGAGGCCGTGAAGTGCATCCTCTCGGGCCATTTCGATTTCGCCGTGATAAACTTCGCCAACTGCGACATGGTGGGGCACACCGGCGTGTTCGATGCCGCTGTGAAGGCGGTGGAGGCTGTGGACAGGTGCGTCGGCCAGGTGTGGGATGCGGTTCGAAGCGTGGGGGGCGCGCTCCTCGTCACGGCGGATCACGGCAACGCCGACGCCATGGTGGACCATGACACCGGCGGGCCCAGCACGGCGCACTCGCTGAACCCGGTGCCATTCATACTTGCGGGAACCGAGGCGCGCCGCCTGCGTGACGGGGGCAACTTCGGCGACGTGGCCCCCACCATCCTCGAGCTCATGGGCATTCAGCAGCCGGCTGCCATGACGGGGGCGTCGCTCATAGCGGGGTAGGGCGATAGATGAAACCTGGCCGAGGCGAAGCTGTGAGCCAGCGCCTTCACCTGCAGGTAAAGCGCCGCGTTGGAGCGGCTGGGGGGCGCGTTCCTGTTCAGCGCCTCCACTGCAGGGGCCGAATCGGAGTACACTATAACGTTCCTGGCCTTGAGCTGCTTTGCGACCCGAAGCCCGTAAAGCACCGCGCCGATGCTGGCGTCGCGGTGGGCCGTTGGACCGTCCGGCACCTCGTGCTCTATCGGGGCTACCAGCTCGGCGATGACCTTTCCCGATGGACGCTGTATCGTGGTGATGGCGTTCCAGCGGGATCCGGCGGGGCCCGGCGCGTAGCACGGCACCGCTGAAGTGTAAACGCGGAAGACGTTATTCATCCTGGGCCGCCTCCTCATAATAGTAGCTGACACCGCTAGAACGTGCATTCTCTCTAACCAGAGATTAACACGAACATACGTTCTAGTCAAGTGCCATGTGCGCTTTGCCAAGATAAGTAACCGATGACATCGGTACAAAAGGAGAAACGATACCCAGTGTCAAAGCATTTCGGTGCAGGCAATGACCCGCTGCACATCCGCCTCGACGAGTTCAGCGCTCCGCTGTTCCAGGCCCTGCTGGCCTACCAGCGCCTCGCGCCGGTAAGGTTCCACATGCCGGGCCACAAGGGCGGGCCGGGCTATCCGCTTGAGGTGGCAGAGGCGTTCCGCCGCCACATGTTCGGGATGGACGTCACCGAAACCCGTGGCCTTGACAACCTCCACGTGCCTTCCGGCGTGATCAGGGACGCGCAGGCCCTGGCCGCGCGCACCTTCGGCGCGGACCACACGTTCTTCCTTACCAACGGCACCACCGCCGGCGTGCACGCCATGATCATGACCACGTGTAAGGAAGGGCAGAAGATCGTCATCCCCCGCGACGCGCACCTTTCGGTGATCGGCGGCGTGATCCTGGCTGGGTTGGTGCCGGTGTTCGTGTACCCCACCATCGACCCGGAGTGGGGCATAAGCGTGGGCATCCCCCTGGAGGAGTACGAGCGGGCGCTGAAGGAGCATCCCGACGCCAAGGCCTGCCTCATCACCCGCCCCAACTACTACGGCATGGCGTGGGACCTCAAGCCGCTGGTGAAGCTCTGTCACGATCATGGGATCCCCCTCCTTGTAGACGAGGCCCACGGAGCGCACCTGCACCTGCACGAGGATCTGCCTCTTTCCGCCGTAGACATGGGCGCCGACATGGTGGTGCAGAGCACCCACAAGACGCTGGGTTCCTTCACCGGAAGCTCCATGCTGCACCTTGTGGGCAACAGGATACCGCCTGACCGCGTGCAGCGCATGCTGGCGATACTCCAGTCCACCAGCCCGTCGTACCTGCTGATGACTTCGCTCGACATCGCCGCCACCGTGGTGCGCATGCGCGGCCACCAGCTCATGGAGAAGGCCCTGGAGCTGTCTGCCCGGGCCCGCAAACGCCTCGCTGAGGTCGAGGGCGTCCGCGTTCTGGACCGCCCCGGCATGGACAGGCTGAAGCTCACGGTCTCCATGGTGAATAGGGGGATCGCCGGTTACGAGCTCAAGAGCAAGCTCATGGACGAGTACAACGTCAGGGTAGAGCTTGCTGACTTCGAGAACGTCGTCGCCTTCATCACCTACGCCGATACCGTTGAAACCGTGGATGCCCTGGTTGACGCCATCAAAGGCCTTTCTGAACAGGGAGACCGGGGCGTGCGGGCCCGGGTGCACGCAGGCGACCAGGCCAGGTTCACCAGTGCGCTGTTCGCGCCGGCAGAGCGGGCGCTTCTGCCCAGACAGGCCACGCTGGCTGCGCACGAGCTCATCAAGCTGTCGCAGGCGGAGGGCAGGGTATGCGCCGAGGTGGTGGCGCCCTACCCTCCGGGCATCCCGCTGCTATACCCTGGCGAGGTCATCGACAGCGAGCACCTGGACGTGATCGACACCGCCTTAAGCCTGGGCGCGGCGTTCCGGGGCCTGGCGGCCGGGTCAGACGGAGGCCTGGTGGTCACAGTTGTTAAGGACGTAAAGAGGTAGACGGCTATGCCATCTGGTTGGGGCGTTTTCATAAGCTTCGAGGGGCCTGACGGCAGCGGCAAGTCAACGCAGGTGCGAAAGCTTGCCGAGGCCCTGTCGCGCCTGGGCTACGACGTGGCCACCGCGTCGGAGCCCGGCGGCACCGCCATTGGCAGGCGCATCAGGGAGATAATACTTGACACCCGATCAGCCGGTCTGCACGGGGTGACGGAGTTCCTGCTCTTCGCAGCCGACAGGGCGCAGGATGTGCACGAGGTGATACTCCCGGCGCTTCGGGCAGGCAGGGTCGTGCTGGCCGACAGGTTCGTCGATTCCAGCCTGGCTTACCAGGCCCACGGGCTCGGCATGGACCTAGACTCCGTGCTTTCGGCCAACAGGATAGCCACCGACGGTCTCCGCCCCGACCTCACGTTGCTTCTCGACATCGACGTCGCCGAGGGCGTGGCCCGGGCCAAGGGCAGGAGCCACGGTGACAGGATTGAGGAGCGCATGCTTGAGTTCCACCAGCGCGTGCGCGACGCCTACCACCAGATGGCCGCCGCCGAGCCGGACAGGTTCCGCGTCATCGACGTGACGGGGAAGCCCGCAGAGAGCGTGCACGAAGAGGTGCTCGCCCAGGTTCTTGACTTCCTGGCCGCGCGCGGGGTGGAGCGGCGCCGGTCTGGGCGGGTCCAGGAGGAGAGGAAAGGGGGGCCGGCCTGCCATGCCCACCATGGAGATCCTGGGGCAGCAGGAGGCCATAAAGAAGCTTGACGCCGAGCTGATCTCCGGGACGCTATCACATGCATATATGATCTGGGGCCCGCCGGGAAGCGGCCGCGCCATGCTGGCGAAGGGGCTCGCCGTGGCGGCCAACTGCACCGGCCGCGCCGACATGCCAGCCGAGAGCCTGCGGGGGCTATGGCATTGCGGAAAGTGCAGGAACTGCGCGAAGCTGCTGTCTGACGCGCACCCCGATTATGCTGTGGTGCGCCCGGAGGGCGCATCAATCGGGATCGATGAGGTAAGAGAGATGCAGTCCCGGATCTCGCTGAGGCCCGGCGAGAGCCACCTCAAGACGTGGGTGATCGAGGACGCCCACGCCATGACCGAGCCGGCCCAGAACTGCCTGCTTAAGGTGCTGGAGGAGCCTCCGGGGCACGCCCTCATCATCCTGCTGCTGGACGACGAGGACATGGTGTTGCCCACCATCGCGTCCCGGTGCCACAGCGTCCGACTTGGCACCGTCGACAGGGCGACTCTGGTGGATTGGGGCCAGCGTGAGCTGGGGCTCAGCGCGGAGCGCGCGGCGACGCTGGCGGCGCTTTCAGGGGGCCTGCCGGGCAGGATGGCCAGGCTGGCGAACGATCCGGCGTACTTCAAACTCCGCGGCGAGATACTGTCGACCGTGCGCGGAGTGATGTGGTGCGGCGACGGAGGCAAGGCGCTTGCGGCGTCAGAGCGCCTGATGAGGATCTTCAGGAACCCAAGGGCGGAAGCGGACGCGGCCGACGGGGTCGAGGGCGCCGAAGACGATGACGCCGCAGAAAGCGCGGCAGGCAAGGAGGGCAAGGCGAGCAGGACGGGCAAGGCAAGCAAGGCGAGCAAGGCGAGCGCCAACAGCTCCGAGGCTGCGTCCATCCGCAAGCCTCGGGGCGCCTGCGACCTTATCGCCAGTTACATGCGGGACGCGCTGACGCTTTCGCTTGGCGGCGGCCGCGATATGCTGATCAACGCGGACCTCGCCGACGAGCTCGAGCAGGACGCCGGACGCGGTCAGCCCGAGCAGTTCAAGCGCTGGGCAGAGAGGTGTATCGACACAGGCGAGGCGGTGGACGCCAACGCCAACGTGCAGCTGGCGCTGGACGCCCTCATGCTGCAATTCGCGCTGCCTATGCTCTGTTGACGCCGCTGCCCTAGTGAGAGGATGCCTTGATACATGGTCAAGATAGTTGGGGTTCGGTTCAAGAAAGCCGGAAAGATATATTACTTCGACCCGGGCGACCTGGAGCTCGCATCTGGCATGCACGTCATCGTGGAGACCGTCAGAGGCATCGAGCACGGCCAGGTGGTGGTGGGGCCGAAGTTCGTGCCTGAAGACGATATCGTCCAGCCGCTGAAGCAGGTCATCAGGATAGCCACGGAGGCCGACGCCAGGCAGGTGGAGGAGAACCGCCGCAAGGCTGAACGCGCCTTCGACATTGGGCTCGCTAAGATCGCGTCCCACGGCCTGCCCATGAAGCTGGTGGACGTGGAATACACATTCGACAACAGCAAGATAATCTTCTACTTCACCGCTGACGGCCGCGTCGACTTCCGCGAGCTGGTGCGCGACCTCGCGTCGGTCTTTAGGGTGCGCATCGAGCTTAGGCAGATAGGGGTCAGGGACGAAGCAAAGATGCTGGGCGGCATCGGCCCCTGCGGACGTCCGCTCTGCTGCGCCACGTTCCTGGGTGACTTCGAGCCGGTATCCATCAAGATGGCAAAGGAGCAGAACCTGTCGCTCAATCCCACCAAGATCTCTGGGATCTGCGGCAGGCTCATGTGCTGCCTGAAGTACGAGTATTGCCCTAAGCGCGCCCCGGGAAGCGTGCCCCACAGCGAACTGCCGGAGCCCGGCACCGAAGTGATGACGGAAGATGGCTGCGGGCGGGTGCTTTCGATCGATCCCGCCACATCGTCGGTTACGGTGCAGTTCTCCGACGGCAGGACGTGCTCGTTCCCTGCTGATAGCGTCGAGCCGGTGAACGGCGGGTGCGAGGGCGCTTGCGAGGGTAGCTGTGGTGGCGCCTGTGCCGGTAGCTCCGACGATAGCTGCGATGGGGGCACCGGTGGCGGCAATGGCGCCGGTGGCGGCTGCGGTGGTGGCTGCGATGGACGCGCCGAGAGCTGATCGAGGCGGGCTGGTGAGGCCCCACGAGCGCGTTGACGACCTGCAGCGGTCGGGGCTGGTGATAATACAGAACCCGGTGGGGTTCCGCTTCGGCATGGACGCAGTGTTCCTCGCGGAGTTCGCCACGGTGCGCGATACCGACCGCGTGATCGACCTCGGCACCGGAACCGGCGTGATCCCGCTCCTGCTCTGGGCGCGCCGCCGGCCCAGGAGCATCGTGGGCGTGGAGATATTGGAGGACGTGGCTGACATGGCCGCCCGCAGCGTCAAGCTCAACGGCCTGGAGGAGCACATCAGCATCCTCCAGGGCGACCTGCGCGACGCCCCGGCCAGGTTCGGGCGGGAGCAGTTCGACGTGGTGACGGCGAACCCACCGTACATGAAGGCCGGCTGCGGCATCCTGCCTGGCCAGGCCAGCAGGGCCCATGACGCGCAACCAGACGGGGCCGGCGGCGCAGGTAGGGCCGAGGCCAGGCACGAGGTGCTGTGCACCCTCGAGGACGTCATCGCCTCCGCCGCCGCCCTGCTCAAGAGCAGGGGTCGGCTGGCCATGGTGTACCGCCCCGTGCGCCTCGTTGACCTGATCTGTGCGCTGCGCGCCCGCAAGCTGGAGCCCCGTAGGATCCGGTTCGTGCACGGCCGCGCGGAGCTCGTCCCAATGATGGTGCTGGTGGAGGCGGTGAAGAACGTCAAGCCCGACTTGAAGGTTCTGCCTCCTCTTATCATATATGGCGATAACGGCGGCTACACGCCTGAGGTCGTGAGGATCTACGAGGGATGAGCGACACGCTGCGCGGCACGTTATACGTGGTATCCACTCCCGTGGGCAACATGGGGGACATCACCCATCGGGCCGTTGAGGTCCTGTCGTCGGTGGACCTGGTGGCGGCCGAGGACACCCGCCACACCGGGTTGCTCCTTGCGAGGCTCGGAATCTCGGCAAAGCTGGTCTCGTGCCACGAGCACAACGAGCGTGGCCGCGCGCGCGCCATCGTCCAGCGACTGCTGGCGGGAGAGGATGTGGCGCTGGTGTCTGACGCGGGCACGCCGGGCATATCCGACCCGGGTGAGATCGTCATCGCTGAGGCCATCGAAGCGGGCTGCCAGGTGGTTCCGGTGCCTGGCGCCACTGCCTTCGTGCCGGCTCTGACCGTTTCAGGGTTGCCGTCTTCAAGGTTCATGTTCATAGGCTTCCTGCCGCGCAAAGCCAAAGAGCGCCGGGCCGCGCTGGAAGAGGTGGCACACCTCAGAGCAACGCTCATATTCTACGAGGCGCCACATCGGCTCGCTGCCACACTGCGGGATCTCTTTCAGGTTCTGGGAGACCGGCGGTGCGCGGTGTGCTGGGAGCTGACGAAGAAGTTCGAGCGGGTGTGGCGTGGCACCCTGGGGCAGGCCGCGGAGGCGGCAGGCGCCGACGACAGAGGCGAGATCGTGATAGTCGTAGACGGCGCGCCTGCCCAGGCGGGCCAGGCGGACCGGGCGGGCGTCGGCGGGGAGGAGGTGCTGCGGGACGCAGCAGAGCGGGCGGTGGAGCTGGCGGCAGCGGAGGGCCTGAGCCTGCGGGACGCTGCGGCGAAGGCCGCCGGCGAGCTGGGGCTGCCGATGAGGAAAGTGTATTCCGTGGCGGTTCGGGCGAAGAGGCGAAGCTGACGTGCCTGGGTGCGAGATCGTCGAGGGGCCGGGGGTCTGGGGGCGGCGGTGCGACGGTCACTCACTTGAGGCGCAAGAGCCTCGCTAGATATAGGGACGGGAGGCGCGTGCGCCTCCCGTGGAATGTATTGCCTTGTCGGGAAGATAACGGGTTTACCCGACGCTCTTCATAAGGTCAAAGCATTCCTTGCAGATATTCTTATCTTTGAAGATGCGAATCCCATCGGCATTGCCGCAGAAGATACAGGCGGGCTCGTACTTCTTGAGGATGATCTTTTCTCCGTCGACGTAGATCTCCAACGAGTCCTTCTCTTCGATTTGCAGCGTCCGTCTGAGTTCGATGGGTATCACGACGCGCCCAAGCTCGTCCACTTTCCGGACTATACCTGTTGACTTCATTTCTGCAGCCCCCCTTTTCGGTGTTGTCGTGGTGCTCTCAAACAGATAATAGTAAACATGTAAACACAAGTCAAGGCTTAGGCACCCAAGTGTTCTGTATGTTCCTTATTTCTCTCTATCAAATTCGCATATTATCGAATACCAACGGTTGGAGTTAAGCCTTGACCCAGGAGGTGGAGAACACCAGCGTTTGAAGGATTTGGTCAAGCGTTTTCCGGTGCTCCTCCGGACGGTGCTGCCTCTCCACCAGGGTGAACATGAGCCCGTGCACCAGGTCGGTGAGGAGCACGGCCCTGGCCTCCTCGTTGGGCAGCTGGCGGTCGATATACACCCCGCGCACGGTGAGATCCAGGCCTTGGGCGCCGGCGACCTCTATGCCTCTGGAGTCCACCACCTCGACGCGCTGGCCTGCCGACAGGATGTTGAGGCCAAGGACGTCCAGAGGGGTGTATGTATCGGCGTCAAGGGGGAACAGGTCCACCGTCATCTCGAATTCCATGCCCTCGGGGCCGTACTTGGCTATGCAGAAACGCCTGACGCCCCTCATGTCGTTGCGCTCGTACACCATGTATCCGGCGTCGCCAGGCAGCATGAAGGAGACCAGCCCGCCCATGGATACCCTGAGGTCCGTTCCGGCCCACCTGGCCTCCGCCAGGGTCAACCGTCCCACCACCACGGTTCTGGGCGAGTCGGTGGTCTGGGCCGAAGCCACTGAAGCCGCACCCGTCATCATCACGAACGCGAGCACGGCGACGGCGACGGCAATCAGGTCGCGTCGTCTGGTGGAATGTGCAGCACTGGTCATTCCTTTCACCTCCACATCAAAATACCACGATGGGCCAGCCCTTTCAACAGTAAGGGATTCCTTGACAGTCTAGCGCAGGTAGCTATACACTCGAGTTGACCCGTAGCAGGCGAAATACTGGGGAGGACTTCGCATGAACAGGCAACCTTATTACATAACTACCCCGATCTATTACGTGAACGACCTGCCTCACCTGGGGCACGCTTACACCACCGTGGCGTGCGACGCCATGGCGAGATACAAGAGGATGCGCGGATACGACGTGTTCTTCCTCACCGGCACCGACGAGCACGGTCAGAAGATCGAGCGTAAGGCGGTGGCTGAGGGTTTCACACCGCAGGCCTACGTGGACAAGATCGCTGAGAGCTTCGTGCAGCTCTGGGAGACGCTGGACATCTCCAACGATGGCTTCATACGCACCACCGACCCTCGACACGTCAAAGTGGTGCAAAGGGTGTTCCAGCAGCTCCTGGACAACGACGACATCTATAAAGGAAGCTACGAGGGGTGGTACTGCACCCCGTGCGAAGCCTTCTTCCCAGAGAGCCAGCTGGTTGACGGAAAGTGCCCGGACTGCGGCCGCGACGTGGAATGGACCCAGGAGGAAGCCTACTTCTTCCGCCTGTCGAAGTACGGCAGGCCCCTGCTGGACCACATAGCGACACATCCGGAGTTCATAGAGCCGTCGTCCAGGCGCAATGAGATGGTGCGTTTCATCGAAGGGGGCCTTGAGGACCTGTGCGTGTCGCGCACCACCTTCACGTGGGGGATCCCGGTCCCGTTTGCGCCAGGCCATGTCGCCTACGTGTGGATAGACGCCCTCACCAACTATCTCACCGCCATAGGCTACCTGGGCGATGCGGAGATGTTCAACAAGTACTGGCCCGCGGACGTGCACGTCATGGGCAAGGAGATCGTGCGCTTCCACTCGGTGATCTGGCCGGCTATACTGATGTCCCTGGGCCTTCCCCTGCCGAAGCAGGTGTTCGGTCACGGCTGGTGGACGGTGGAAGGCGAGAAGATGTCCAAGTCCAAGGGCAACGTCATCAAGCCTGACGAATACGCCGCGGAGTTCGGCGTAGACGCGGTGCGCTACTTCATGCTGCGGGAGGTGCCGTTCGGGCAAGACGGCGACTTCTCGAGAATGAACTTCATCTACCGCGTGAACGCGGACCTGGCGAATGACCTGGGGAACCTCTTGAGCAGGGCCACCGCCATGATAATCAAGTTCTGCGACGGCAAGGTGCCTGAGCCCGGTGTGCAGGAGGAGCCCGACAGGCTCCTTCCGGAGCTTGCAGCGGAGGTGCTGGAGGGCGCCGCTGCCGCCTACGACAGGCTGGCGTTCAGCGACGCTTTGGCGGAAGTGTTCCGCCTGGTGGGGGCGGCTAACAAGTACATCGACGACGTTGCTCCCTGGAACCTGGCCAAAACCGAAGAGGGCAAGAGCAGGCTGGGCACTGTGCTCTACAACATCGCGGAGACTGTGCGGGTGTCGGCGGTGATGCTGGCGCCTGTGCTGACGCGGGGCCCGAGGCAGCTCTGGTACCAGCTTGGCATAGACGGCTCACCTGAGGAGGCCGGCTGGGAGGCGGCCCGCTGGGGCGGCCTGAAGCCAGGCACGCAGGTTAGGCGTGGCGACCCGGTGTACCCCAGGGTGGACGCCAAGGCGGAGGCACAGCGGCTCAAGGTAGCGGGCGGTTCGGCCAAGGCTGAAGCGGCTGCCCCGGCCAAAGTCACGGATGCTGAGCCTGCGGGACAGCCCGGACGGGGCGCGGAGGTTCAAGCGGCGCCGCCGGCCCAGGAGCAGATCACCATCGAGGACTTCGCCCGCATAGACCTGCGGGTGGCCACGGTTCTTGAGGCTGAGGTGGTGAAGGGCTCCGACAAGCTGCTGAAGCTGCAGGTTGACCTGGGCTCCGAGCGGCGCCAGATCGTCGCTGGCATCGCAAAGCACTACGTCCCTGAGGACCTTGTGGGCAAGCAGGTGGTTGTAGTGGCCAACCTCAAGCCGGCGAAGCTGAGAGGCGAGATCTCCAACGGCATGTTGCTGGCGGCCTCCAGCGCCGGCGAGCCAGTGGTGGTGGCGGTGGTCAGCCCTGAAAAGGACCTGCCCGCCGGGAGCAAGGTGAAATAGCCTTGCTCATCGATGCCCACTGCCATCTTGAGGACAGTTCATTCACAGAAGGCGCGAAGGCCGTGGCGGACCGGGCCCGGGCGGCAGGGGTCGTCGCCATCATCAACCCCGGCTACGATCTGGAGTCGTCGAAGCTGGCCTTGGTGAACGCAGGGAACATCGAGGGGGTATATGCCCTGGTGGGCATCCACCCTCACGACGCGAAGACCGCGGACGCTGCTGCGCTTGAGGAGCTGGAGCGCCTCCTGGGCGAGCCGGGAGTGGTGGGGATAGGCGAGATCGGCCTCGACTACTACAGGGACTTGTCGCCCCGGAACGACCAGATGCAGGCTTTCCGAGTCCAGATGGACATGGCGCGGAAACACGGCCTTCCCGTGCAGATACACAACAGGGACGCCCATCGCGACACCCTTGACGTGATCCGTGAGTACGCCGGTAGCATCCCCGGCATCGTGCTGCATTGTTATTCGGGCAGCGTTGAGATGGCCAGGGAGCTTCTGAACCTGGGCTGCTTCATATCCATTGCTGGTCCGGTGACGTTCGCCAACGCCAGGAAAGCGGCGGACGTGGCGAGGTACGTGCCTCTCGACAGGATGCTGGTGGAGACGGACTCTCCATACTTGGCGCCGACACCCCACCGCGGACAGCGGAACGAGCCCGCGTACGTCAGGTACGTGGCTGAGCGGATAGCCGAGATCAAGGGGGTCAGCTTCGATGAGGTAGCGGAGGCCACTTCGGCGGTGGCCATGAGGATCTTCGGAATATCGCCTGCCGGGACGAGGGAGAATCACCCGGCAGGGTGACAGGAACAATATGGCATTGAAGTGAAGCATCCCTCCCAGGAAACGCGCGCGCTTTCCAATGAACCGGGAGGGATGTTTCATGTACCGGACGGCGGGGCGTTTGGGGTTGAAGGCCCTGCTCATGTGCGTTCTGTGTTTGGCCTTGGCCTTGGCGATGCCTTGCGCGGCTCAGGTCGGAAGCGTGGTGCTGAAGGGCAGCGTTCTGGGTGCAGTGCGGATAAGCGTGTCGACGACCGAGGTGCAGTGGTCGGATCTCGTCCCAGGCGAGAACTGCATGGAAAACGCGTTTCAGGTCTTCCTGCACAGCAATACCGGGTTCAATCTCAGCATCCACGCCAGCAAGAGCCATATGACCAACGGCAACGGCGACCATCTGGGAAGCCCGTTGAAGTACCGTCTTGATGATGACCTGGACTACACTGCTTTGCCGGAGCAGCCTCAGGTGGTCCGTACCTATCAGGACCTTGGCTCGTTGGGCACCCAGCTTACCGTGCACCTGAAGCAGGAGGTAAGCTTCGACGACGAGGTAACCTCCGAGCCCAACTCGTGGTACACCACCACCATCTACTTCACCGCTGAAACCACAACTCCATAACAGGTGTCGGGTAGGGCAGGGCGTCTTCCCTGCCCTGTGTTGGAGGGAACTATCGATGAGGAAGGGATGGAAGCCGGCGGCGAGGGTGCTGGCGCTTCTGTGTGCAGTGGCGTTGCTGGCAAGCTCAGGCCACGCCGAAGGCGGCGCTGTGCAGTTCGTATCGAGCCCATCATCAGGCCAGCCCAATGACGTGGAAATAACCGTGGCGCCGTCCTTGATCCAGGCGGAGCTCGGCTCCTTCCTGTGGATAGCCCAGACGGAAGTCGGCACCATCACGGTGAGGAACACGGGGAGGCTTCCCGTGACGGTGGTGGGAGAGTTCCGCGACGCCGTCCAGGACCTGTGGGGCACCGTGGCGGCTGGGCACACCGACATGTGTTCATCTCTGCTCAGGGTGGAGCCAGCTTCGCTCATGGTCGCGCCGGGAGCAAGCGGATCGATGCGCATCAGGGCGCACCCTTCGGTGGCGCTGGAGAAGAAGTCGGGCGTCGCTGCGGTGCTTTCCGTAACCGCCAGGCCCGCATCGCGCGGGCTCAGTGCAGGCGTCGGCCTCGGTCCGGGCCTGGGCACAGCCGTGGGGACGCGGGTCTGCGTGCCTGTACTGGTGAAGCCTGCGGGGATGCGGAGGACGGGCAGCGGGCAGACATGGCTCGCGGCCAAGGCCATCGGCTACGGGCCTGAAGGCGTGTGGCTGGACGTGAGGAACGTGGGGCCAGTGTACGCGTGGGTGTCAGGAAAGGTCGAAGTGCGGTGGGCAGAGGAGCGGGCGTCTATCCCCGTACCGCTCAGCCTGGTATTGCCTGGCTGCACGCGGAGGTTAGTACTTGAGGGATGGGCCGACCTGAGCCTTCCCGAGGGAGAGCACGAGGTCGTGGTCCGTCTGCAGGGAGAACAGCCCACGACCTTCGCGCTGAACTTCGCTACAGAGGCATCTCCTGGCCGGCCTTGAAGGACCGCAGGGTCTTCTTTGAAAGGTCGTGCGTGGTGCGGATGCGCCTTACCGTGCCCGTTCGCGCCCGCATTACTATCGAGTCGGTCTCTGCGCGCTGGCCGTGGAACCTGACACCTTTCAGCATGTCACCGTCGGTGATGCCCGTGGCGCAGAAGACTATGTTGTTCCCTTTGGCCAGGTCCTCAGAGCAGAAAACCTGCGACAGGCGCTCGAAGCCTGCCGCCATGGCCCTGGCCTCGTCGTCTGCGTCGCGAACCCACATCTGCGTCTGTATCTCGCCGCCCAGGCACTTGAGGGCTGCCGCCGACAGCACCGCTTCCGGAGCCCCTCCGATGCCCATGAGCAGGTCCACGCCGGTGTCTGGCAGTGCGGTGGAGATGGCGGCTGACACGTCTCCGTCCTGGATGAGCTTGATCCTGGCCCCGGCCTCGCGCACCTCCCTGATGAGCTCCTCGTGGCGGGGCCGGTTGAGGATGACGACGGTAAGGTCCTTGACCTTCTTGCCCATGGCGGCTGCGACGACGCGAAGGTTCTCGCGGGTTGGGGCGTTTATGTCTATGTAGTCGCGGGCCTGCGGGCCCACAGCCAGCTTGCGCATGTAAAACGTGGGAACGGGCATCAGCGACTGCCGCCCCGCCACCACGATAACGGAGATCGCGTTGGGAAGCCCATTTGCCACTAGCCTTGTGCCTTCCACGGGGTCCACAGCAATGTCAACCTCATCCTTGGTGAGGCAAGTGCCGACGCGCTCGCCATTGTACAGCATGGGGGCTCGATCCTTCTCGCCTTCCCCGATGACTACTGTGCCGTTGATGTTCACGAGGGACAACATCCCGCGCATCCCATCAACGGCAGCCTCATCCACCAGCTCGGTGTCTCCCATGCCCATGCACCTGGCCGCAAGCAGCGATGCGGTTTCGGTTACCCGGACCAGCTCCAGCATTATCTCGCGTTCTCTGTCTTCCACTGCACTCATGCAGCTCCCACTCCCTCCGGACGTTAGGCTAGTTCGAATGTATGCGCTAGTTAAGCTTTGGATTACGCGTGGGAGTAAACCAGCTGGTTCCAGCGCCAATTATACCATACGGCCGGAGCGGGCAGCGAAAGCGCCGACGCGCAGCGTCCGTTTCGCTCCTTCTTGCCCTCTGACTTGGGGCGCGTCCGTGCTTGAGACTGCTATTTGTTTCTACAAATTGTTTCTACAAAGCGGCGTGCAGGAATGTGGTGACTTGTGGAGAAATGAACTCAAACTCACTGTAGGCGCATGGACAGTGCGCCTAAGAACTGTTTAGGAGAGGTGAAACGTATGTCAAGGAAGGTCGTTTTCTCCATCGCCGTGCTCACACTCCTGCTGGCTCTGACCAGCGTTTCGATGGGGCAGGCACCGTTCAAGATCGGGATCATCACCGGTACGGTGTCCCAGTCCGAGGACGAGTACCGCGGCGCTGAAGCGGCTGCTGCAAGGTATCCCGGCATGCTGATCCATCGCCTGTATCCTGATAACTTCATGCAGGAGCAGGAGACTTTCATCGCCCAGATTACCAGCCTTGCGGCTGACAAGGACGTCAAGGCCATAGTGATCAACCAGGGAGTTCCCGGCACCGTCGCAGGCATTCGTAAGGTCCGCGAGACCAGGCCCGACATGATCTTCGTCATCGGCGAGCCCCATGAGGATCCGGAGATCGTCGAGAGGGTCGCGGATATCTCCCTGATCCCGGACAATATCGCCCGCGGCAGGACCATCGTCGAAGTGGCCAAGAAGATGGGCGCGAAGAAGCTCATCCACTACTCGTTCCCGCGCCACATGAGCATGGTGGAGCTGGCGGAGAGGGCCTCCATCATGGAGCAGACCTGTAAGGAGTTGGGGCTCGAGTTCATCTTCGTGAACGCCCCTGACCCGCTGGGCGAGGGCGGTCTGCCTGCAACGCAGCAGTTCATCCTGGAGGATGTCCCGCGCCAGGTGGCGACCCACGGCAAGGACGTCGCGTTCTTCTCCACCAACTGCGGCATGCAGGAGCCTCTGATCATCGCCACCCTGAAGGCTGGCGCGATCTTCCCTGAGCAGTGCTGCCCCAGCCCGACCCATGGCTATCCGGCGGCTCTGGGCCTCGAGATCACCGAGGAGATGAAGGGGAACTTCCCAGCCATCATCAATGCCATCAACGAACAGATCGTCGGCAGGGGTATGGCGGGCAGGTTCGCCACCTGGCCGGTGGCCACGTCGTACCTGGTCTCCGTCGCTGGCGTGGAGATCGCCAAGATGGCTGTTGAGGGCAAGATCAACCTCAACGACATGGCCGCAGTGCAGAAGGTCATGGAGGCCGAGGCTGGCGTCGGCATCGAGATCAGCAGGCTCAGCAACAGCGGCCGGTACTACCGCTACCTGATCGGTTCCATCATCTTCGGGGTCGATCTGTAGTCGGCAGTAGGCCGTACCGCTCGTGGCATGAGCTCAGACCATAATGCATGACTGCGCGTGCGGGCGCCGGGCCTGGCTCGGCGCCCGCACGCGGTACCGTTTCATACAACCGAGAGGGGTTGCGAAATGGGCAACGGCTACGTTCTGGAACTAGAGAACATCACGAAGAGCTACTTCGGCACCACGGTGCTAAAGGGGGTCAACCTGGCAGTGAAGCCAGGCGAGATCCACGCCCTGGTGGGGGAGAATGGCGCCGGAAAGAGCACGCTCATGAACATTCTGTTCGGTATGGGCGTGATCTTCGAGACCGGCGGCTTCGAGGGCCAGATCAAGCTGGATGGCCAGGGAGTTGAGATAACCTCACCCAGGAAAGCGATGGAGCTCGGGATCGGCATGGTCCACCAGGAGTTCATGCTCCTGCCCGGCTTCTCCGTGGCGGAGAACGTGAAGCTCAACAGGGAGCCCACCCGCGACAACGTTATCGCGCGGGTGTTCGGGCCGAAGCTTCGGACCCTGGATGAGCCGATTATGAGGCGGGATACCCGCTCCGCCATGGACAAGCTGGGACTGTCCATCGATGAGCTCGCCCTCGTCGCCACGTTGCCTGTGGGCTACATGCAGTTTGTGGAGATTGCCCGTGAGATCGATAAGCAGCACGTCAAGGTGCTGGTGTTCGACGAACCCACGGCTGTTCTCACCGAGAGCGAGGCCGCCACGTTGCTTTCCGCCATGAAGCAGCTGGCAGCTGAGGGCATCGCCATACTCTTCATAACCCACAGGCTCAGTGAGGTGATGGAGGTTGCCGACAACATCACCATCCTCCGCGATGGTGAGGTCGTGTCAAGGTTGGAGCGCAAGGACGCCAAGGTGGAGCGCATCGCGGAGCTGATGGTGGGGAGGAAGATTGAAAGAGCCGCCCTGCCTCCTAGGAAGCGCGAGCCTTCAGACGGCGATGTGATACTGCAGATCCGTAACCTCAGGGTGGACATGCCAGGCGAGCGCGTGCGCGGACTGGACCTCACCGTGAGGCGCGGGGAGATCCTGGGTATCGGTGGCCTGGCCGGCCACGGGAAGGTGGGCATCGCCAACGGCGTCCTGGGCTTGTATCCAGCTGAAGGTGAGGTGTTCAAGAACGGGCAGCGGATCACGCTGAACGACCCCAAGCGTGCACTGCTCTCAGGCATGGCCTTCGTGTCGGAGGACAGACGTGGCGTTGGCCTTCTGCTGGACGAGTCGGTGGAGATGAATCTGGTGCTCACGGCCATGCAGGTGCAGAACAAGTTCCTGCGGCCAGGCGCAATACCGGGGCTGAGGCTGGAGGACCGGGCCAGCATCCGTCAGCACGCTCTTGACTTCATCAAGCGGCTGGACATCCGATGCACCGGCCCCACACAGATGGTCCGAAGGCTCTCAGGCGGAAACCAGCAGAAAGTGTGCCTGGGGAGGGCCTTCACCATGGAACCGGAGATCATGTGGGTCTCGGAACCCACGCGCGGCATCGACGTCGGGGCCAAACAGCTGGTTCTGGATCTCCTGGTGAAGTTCAACACGGAGCACAACATGACCATAATCATGACCTCGTCGGAGCTGGCGGAGCTGCGCAAAGTGTGCGACAGGATCGCCATCGTTTATGAGGGCAGAATTGCGGGCATCCTCTCGCCCGACGCATCTGACACCGAGTTCGGTCTGATGATGGCGGGCATGGGCGCTGCACGCAAGGAGGTGGTATGACGATGGCTGAAAGGGTTGAATCGCGGGTTGTGACGGTGCTCAAACAGCTCTACGCGGAGTTCGGGCTGCCCAGGCTGATCATTGCCGGCTTCCTCGTCTCGCTGTTCATCCTGGCCTTCATCCTGAAGATGAACATAGGCATGTTGGTGAGCGACTCCCTCGTCAGGGTGGGAATGAACGGCATTCTGGTTCTGTCGATGCTGTACACCCTCGCCTGCGGAGTGGGGCTGAACTTCGGCTTGGCTGTGGGCGTCATCGCCGGCCTTGTTGGCGCCGTGACCAGCATGAACTTCGACTTGCCCGGGTTTACGGGCTTCTTTGCCGCCATAGCCATAGCGGTGCCCATAGCCGTGGCCCTGGGCTGGCTCTACGCTGAGCTCTTGGAGCGGGTGAAGGGCCAGGAAATGATGGTCGGGACTTACGTCGGATACTCCATCGTCGCGGGGATGTGCATCTTCTGGGTAGCCGCGCCGTATACGAATCCCGCCATGATATTCCCGCTGGGCGGAGCCGGCCTGCGCACCACCCTGACGCTGGACCGCACGTGGGCAAAGGTGCTCAACGACTTCCTGGCCTTCAGGATCGGAGGCCTCTCAATCCCCACAGGGCTGCTGCTGTTCTTCGCGTTGTTCTGCGTGGCGTCGTGGCTGTTCTTCCGGTCTAAGGCGGGGCACGCCATGCGCATGGTGGGCGCCAATCCGGCGTACGCCCAGTCTTCAGGCATAAATGTGAGAGGCATCAGGCGCCTGGGAGTGATCCTATCCACCGTGCTCGGAGCGATAGGGATCATCGTGTACGCCCAGAGCTACGGGTTCGTGCAGCTCTACACGGCGCCTTTGAACGTAGCGTTCCCGGCGGTGGCGTCGATCCTGATAGGCGGCGCGTCGCTGCAGAGGGCAACGGTGGGGCACGTGGTGCTGGGAGCCATCCTGTTCCACACTCTGCTCACCATCGCGCTGCCTGTGACCCAGACAGCCCTCAGCGGAACCGACATCAGTGAGATCGCCCGGATGATCATGAGCAATGGCATGATCCTCTATGCCCTGACCCGGGCTGAAAGGAGGTAGCCGGCATGAAAGGGAGCCCAACTGCAGCTGTGTCCACGGAGAGTAGAGCCGCAAAACTTGGACAGCTCCTGAAAAGCTGGTCCGTGCCGTTGTTCTTCCTGGCGCTTTCAGCAGCCGGCGTCATCGCCGCTAAGCTTGACCTGAACTTCCTCATCCGGGAGATCATTACGAGGTTTGGAAGGAACGCCTTCCTTGTTCTGAGCCTCATAATACCGGTCATAGCCGGCCTGGGGCTCAACTTTGGCATCGTGGTTGGGGCCATGGCGGGTCAGACGGCGTTGGTCATCATCACGCACTACGACATCAGGGGACTTGCTGGATTCGGCCTCGCGGCGCTGGTTGCGGTGCCCTTCGCAGTGCTGTTCGGCTATCTCACCGGCCTGGTGCTTAACCGCGCCAAGGGCAAGGAGATGGTGACCGGCATGATCCTGGGCTTCTTCGCCAACGGTCTTTACCAGCTGGTCTACCTGGTGCTTCTGGGCACGCTGATCCCGATGCGCAATCCCAGCATGATGCTGAGGTCGGGAGTGGGCCTGAAGAACACTGTGGACCTGTTCTGGATAAGCAACTCCCTTGACAGGGCGTTGGATCCTCTCTGGAACGGGATGATCGAGTTTGAGATAGGCGGCATGGCCGTCGGCCCGTGGCGGATTCCCGTAGGCACGTTCGTGGCCATCGCGGCGCTGTGCGTGTTCACGTCCTTCATCACCCGCACCAAGCTGGGACAGGAGATGAGGGCCGTGGGTCAGGACCGCCACATAGCTCAGGTGGCGGGCATCAATGTGGATCGCACCCGCATAATCGCTATCATAATGTCAACGGTGCTGGGAGCGTGGGGTCAGCTGATCTTCCTGCAGAACCTGGGCACGTTCAACACCTACTCCGCTCACGAGCAGGTGGGCACCTTGTCGGTGGCTGCGCTCCTGGTGGGAGGCGCGACGACGCGCAGGGCCACCATATGGAACGCCATCGCGGGAGTGCTTCTCTTCCACACGCTGTTTGTGGTATCGCCTGCCGCGGGCCAGCGCCTGTTCGGCATCGCGCAGGTGGGTGAGTACTTCAGAAGCTTCCTCTCCTACGGGGTCATTGCGTTGGCTCTGGCGATGCACGCGTGGGAGGCGAAGTCTAAGAGGAAATAGTACAGGCAAGTGACAAGCCCCTGCCGCATAGGCTCAACTAGACTCGCCCCATGGGGACAGCGAAGCGGCGAGGGGGTGATGTGGCAGGTGGCCCACGACGGCGACACCGGCCGCTCCGGTCGGGACTGGCGACCGCAGGAGATGGATGCCGCAGCCTACTTGGGGATCGATCTCAAGTGGCCCGAACCGGTGGAGCATGAAACCAGGTTCCTTCAGGATGCGCAGGAAGCGCAGCAAGGGGAAGGCGGTCCGGTGGAGCCGGCTGCCGTGACGTTCCGGGAGGAGCATCACTACGAGGCTCCGCTCGCTTCCGAAGTCACTCCTGTAACGGAAGAGAAGATCGAAGCGGAAAGACCAGAGGAACCGGCAGGAACGGTGAACCAGGGGAAAACCGCTGGCGAAACCGAACCAGAACAACCCCGTCCTGACAGGAAAGAGACGAAGAAGAAACCCGAAGTCATCGTGTGGGGCAACTTCCCGAGAGCCCGCAAGTAGAGAGGAAAGCGGGGCCGGTGGGAAGGTCACAGAGCACCCGGCAGTGCGGCAGGAGAGGGCCGAGGCCCTCTCTCTGCCGCTGCTTGTATGTGCGGGCCAGTTGGCGCGGGCCGGCTGGGGCCGGCCGCAGGCCGATCCGGATGATGCCCCTCCGGCGGGCCCCTAGGTTACACTAATGCATAAAATCCGAGGAATTTTGCTATACATATGCACATCAAAGGCCCAGCTAAAGCCGGGTTTGACAACCTGAGCCGACATGTGTATTATAAAGCATAATCCGAAATCCAAGGCATTCTAGCCATACTGGGAGGGTTCCGATTGAAGCCCGCAAGGGTGTCGGAGGAGCCGGGCCAACGAAGGAGAGCCGTTCTGTGGGGCGTCGCCATCTTCTGTGTGGTCGTGGCCTCTTGCGTTATGCTGGATCTCAAGTCTCGGCAGGTGATGGCGGCGACGGCCGCAGCCACCGCTGTCGCTGAGGGCGCGGTAGCTTTCGTGCCGCGGACAAGCTATATCAATAAAGTGTTTCACAGCATTGGGATGAACCTCGAGGCAGCTCCGACAGGTCCTTCGCGGGCCTCTTCGGGCTGGGTCGTGGAGAGGTCCATCGTCAAGCGACGGGTGCCCCTTCCTGCGCCCACTCAGCGTGTGAACGACCCCACGCTTGACAAGGGGCAGGTCCGCGTGCTGAAGCAGGGCGCCGACGGAGCGAAGGAGCAGATGGTTCTCATCACCAGGGACCAGGCGGGCAACCGCACCGAGACGGTGATGCGAGAGTGGGTCTCGGTGGAGCCGAAGCCCACCATCATGGCCGTCGGCTCCAGAGAGCCCCTGAGGGTGCTGGTGACCAGCCGCGGGACCTTCACGTACCGCAAGGTGCTTGACATGGTCGCAACGGCTTACGAGCCTGGACCGGTGTCGTGCGGCGAGCACGCCGACGGCTACACCGCCATAGGCCTCAAGGCGGAGCCGGGCATCGTGGCGGTGGATCCCAGGGTGATCCCGCTGCGGACGAAGCTGTACGTGGAGGGTTACGGCCCTGCGATCGCCGGTGACGTGGGAGGCGCCATCAAGGGCAACAGGATCGACCTGCTCTTCAGGACCGTCGAGGAGTGCATCCAGTACGGGCGCCGGCGGGTCAAAGTATATATCCTTGAAGACTAGACTTCCGACCTATCGCAGACTATGCCCAGCTCACCCCGGTGAGTTGGGCATTTATGATATAATAACAACATGAGACGTTACGGCCAGCATTTTCTGGTATGCCAAGAAGTGCGCGATTCTATCGTTGACGCCGCCGCGCCCGGCCCCAGAGATCTCGTGCTTGAGATCGGTCCGGGCAAGGGCGCGCTCACTGCGAAGCTGGCCGAGAGGGCGGGCATGGTGGTGGCCGTCGAGATCGACGGCCACCTTGTCGAAGCTCTCCAGAAGGCGTTCGCCGGCCGCGCCGGCGTGCGCATAGTCCACGCCGACGTGCTGGAGTGCGACATAGCCCGCTTGGCTCGCGAAGCCGATTTCGAAGCCGGCCGCCGCCTGGTGGTGGCCAATCTGCCCTACTGCATCACGTCGCCGGTGCTCAGGCAGCTTCTTGCCAACTCGTTGCTGTTTGACGAGTTCGTGCTGATGGTGCAGATGGAGGTGGCCGAGCGGCTCGTCGCCGGGCCAGGCGAGAGCGGCAGGTCGGTGCTGTCGCTGATGGCGCAGTACCACACCGAGCCCAGCCTGGTCATGCGGGTGGGCCCGGAGTGCTTTCAGCCTCCGCCAGCGGTGGATTCGGCGGTGGTGAGGCTGAAGGTGAGAAAGCGGCCTGCGGTGGATGCGGACCCGCGCACGCTGTGGGCGCTGGTGGAAGCCGGTTTCAAGCACAGGCGCAAGACCATGCGCAACGCGGTGTATGCCCTGCTGCCGCCGGGGTGCGGCGCAGACTTGATCGACAGGGCCTTCCATGACGCCGATGTCGACCCGCGGCTTCGCGCCGAGCATATGTCTCTAGATCAATTCTCTGCGTTAGCCGACGCCGTGAACGCCCTGTTCGCGGCGTGCAGCCGCTGAAAGCCGGGGATTCTCTCATGCAGTACTTCGTGAGCCCCACGAAAGGCCGTTTGAGCCTCAACCAAGTGTTTACCGATATCATGGACTACGTGCACGAGGATCCGGAGTGCCACTACCGTCTCATAGTCGGCACCGACTCCCAGATCGGCGCGGACACGTGCTTCGTGACCGCAGTGGTGATACACCGGGTGGGCAGGGGCGCGCGGTACTATTACGCCCGCGACCATCAGCGAACGGAACGAAGCCTGAAGCAGAGGATATTCTACGAAGCCTCCAAGAGCCTGGAGCTGGCGAGCCAGCTGGCGCACAAGCTTTCGGAGAACGGCCATAGCGACCTCAACATCGAGATCCACCTGGACGTCGGCGAGAACGGCCGCACCAAGGAGCTCATCAGGGACATCATCGGGATGATCACTGGCACCGGCTTCGAGGCGCGGATCAAGCCGGACGCCTACGGAGCCTCCAAAGTCGCCGACAAGCACACCAGATAGTCCCCGCATGGTTCCCGCATAGTCCCCCGCGGCACAGCCTCCGTGCTCACGTGCGTTTTCGCATGTCCCTCGTCAGGCACCGCCTTCATATCCTGAACCGAGAACCCTGGGGCCCCGGAGCCCCTGTGCGTTTCCGGAGAGGGGGGAAGGCTCATCGTGGAAGCTGCAAAGATCAGGGAAGGCGACAGCGTAGTCCGCAAGTCGTACGGCAGCGACCTGATCTTTCAGGTCATGTGCGTAGACTGCGATGGCCCAGGCGAGCCCAGGGCCCGGTTGAAGGGGCTGAACGTGAGGCTCGTTGCCGACGCTCCCGTATCAGACCTGGAACTCGCAGACGAGAGGGCCGTGATAGAGCTAAGGCGCGAGACGATGAGGCAGTCGGCAGAGCTGGTGAGGGCCGCTCGCATGCGGATGCAGCAGGAGGAACAGGCCAGGAGCAAGAAGGAACGGCGGCGGTCGGTATTCGGGCTGGCCAGGGCCTTAGGCGCGGCTGCGACAGCCGACGACCGTTTTAGCCTGCCGGGCAAGGTGCTCCACATTGATGGCGACGCGGATTACCTGCGCGACTGCATGCGTTACTATAAAGACCTTGGGGTGCCTGCCGTAGGGAAGCACATCAAGCCGGAACACCAGGCCGACGCGGTGGAGAACCTCCTCGCCGAGGTATCGCCGGACGTGTTGGTGCTCACAGGGCACGACGCCCTCAAGCGCAAGGGTTCCGATAGGGCCATGATGTCGAGCTACTGGAACTCCGAGCACTATGTCAATGCGGTGCGCCGAGCCCGGCGTTACGAGAACGACCTGGACGGACTCGTGATCGTGGCAGGGGCATGCCAGTCATTCTACGAGGCGCTGATAGAAGCCGGCGCCAACTTCGCCAGCGCCCCGGAGAGAGTACTCATACATTGCATGGACCCCGTTCTCATAGCAGAAAGGATAGTTAACACCCCTGTAGACGAGATGGTCCTGGCAGACCAGGCGGTGGACGGGACCATCACCAAGCGCCCGGGCATGGGGGGAGTGCAGACCAGGGGGAAGATGCGGGTCAGCATTCCCCGCACAGCCCTGGGAGTGAACGGAGCCGGGCGGGCAAGGTAGAGTGAGCTACCATGCCACGCCCGGGCGGTCCAACCGGGGGGCCGGCGTCGGGGTGGGGGTCTACTTCCGCTCCGAGTCAGCCCCTCATGTTATACGTGCGGAAGGCATGGACCTGTTCACGTGAGCGGTGCAGCTGGGCGTCTCCATGTGGATGAAGGATCTATCGCTCTCGGATGGTTACATCGCCAAAGTCCACCCTGATGTGCAGGTCGCCCCGTGGCGAGCCGCTGCCGAGGGTGCCGGCGGCGAAGGTGCCCGCTCCCTGCTGCTCAAGGCGGGTGAGGGGCAGCTCAGAACTGATCCTGCCGGCTGACACCTGGGCGTCGATGTTCACGCACGTGGTCTCAGGCACGTCCAGGCTCACTCTTCCGGCGTTCACCCGGATGGTGTTGCTGGAGCCCAGCGTTCCGGCGAAGCTGACGTCTCCCATGGATGTGGCCAGGGAGAGCCTGCGGGGGACTATGGCCGATGCCACCGAGATGGTGCCCATTGACGTGAAGGCGTCGATGTCCCCTTGGGTGTGGGCCATCCGGATGCTGCCGAAGCCGCTGGAGGCTTTGATGTCGCCTTCGATGCCTGACACAGATATCAGGCCGGCGTCGGTGTGGAGCGTTACCGAGATGCCGTCGGGCACCGCCAGCTGCATGTCGACGCTTCCGCGACGGCGGCTCTGGGTGCTCTCAGAGTCGTCCGGGTGTTGCGCGTCTACGAGCGCGGTGGTCCCCTGCCGGCCTATGAGAAGCTCGAGATCGCGCACGAACTCCACCGAGCCGTTGGCAGTGCCGCGCAGCAGGATGGACGAGCCGGGTTCGCGCACCACCGTGATGTCGCCTAGAGCGACGGACACGTCCAGCGAGTCGATGCCGTCGAGGTCGATGGTTTCGTGAAAGGACCTGGACGCCTCAACGATGTCGCTGTGAAGATCGGGAATGTCGAAGAGCGCCTGAAGCCTCTGGTCAAGGAGGCGGGACCCCACCCGCCAGGTTCGCGCGGTGGTGCCGAAGGCGACCAGGGCGATCAGCGCTATTATGACGATGGCTCTGTACGAAAGCCTGTTCACGGTTCCACCTCCTATGCGTCCACTTCTCTATCGAGAAGCTTTCCAGTGACCAGTATCAGCGCCGCGGCGGCCGCCACCATCGGCCACAGGGGTATCATCGGCGCCACCACCCTCTCGATCCCTATGGCGTTGCGGGCGTACAGGACGACCGGAGGGTTCGGCATGAACGAGGCAACGTACATTGCCAGGGGGCTGTAGAGCGCGGCCAGGTATGCCAGGAGGCCATACACGGCGAAGGCGATGAGGCCGGCGATGCGCGGCACCAGGGTGCCCACTGCGAAGGAGAACGCGCCGGCTGCGATGGTCATCGCCAGCCACGACAGCGCCGTGAGCAGTGCCGTAGCGGCGCTGACGGCGATCTCCCACGGTTTCATGTGGTAGAGAGGACTGTCCGGCGGATGGAGCAGCGTCATCGTTCCGGGGCTGCGGGACGCCACCGCGAGGCTGCCCACGCCTGCCACCGCTGCCAGCAGGATGATGGCGGCGGTCGCTGCGGCAACTTTAGCCGATACGACGCCTGCGCCGCTCACGGGGTAGCTTAGCAGTCGCAGTGACGTGTGGTGCTGCCATTCGCTGCGCATCATCATGTAGCCGGCAAGCAGGGCCACGGTGGCCAGCACCGGAAAGGGAATGCACGACACGGAGATGGCCAGGGCTTCGTTCATGAGGCTATCGGCCCATACAGGCGCTCTGTAGGCGATGTAGGCGTCGGCTCCGGCGATGGCCACTGCCGCAACCAGCGTGAACCACTTGATGGCCATCCATTCCTTTCGAACCAGGTTCCACCATCTGCGCACTCTAGCACACCTCCGCGAATATCTCGTTCAGCGACTGGCCGCGCTCCTCGCGGAGCTGGTCCGCGTGGCCGGAGAGGACCACTCTGCCGCTGGAGAGGAACACCACGTCCTCGAACAGTGCCTCTGATTCCAACACCTCGTGGGTGGAGATGATTATCGCCTGCTCTCCGGCGCGGTAACGCGATGCGATGGTCTGCAGGATCGCAGCGCGTGAAGGGGGATCGATGCCGGCCAGGGGCTCATCCATGAGGACCAGGTCGGCTGCCCGCGACATGGCCAGAGCCAGCTTGAGTTTGGCGCGCTGGCCCCGGGAGAGGGCCCCCACCTTCTTGCCCGGGTCGAGCTTGAGTTCGGCCAGCAGGGAGCGGGCGTCGTCCACGTCCATGTCGCCGAACATCGAGCTTTCGAACTCCATAGCCTGCCTCACCGTCATCCAGGCGTAGAAGTTGTCGACTTCGGGGACGTATGCGATGTGCCGCTTGTCGCAGGGCCTGAGCTGGCGGCCCATGAGCCTGACTGAACCTGAGGTGGGGCTGGCAAGGCCCGCGGCGATGCGGAGCAATGTCGACTTGCCGGCGCCATTTGGCCCCAGCAGGCCAACGATCTTGCCTCGCGCCACGGCGAGGTCGATTCCGCGGAGGGCGTGGGCCATGTAATACCTCTTGTGTACTGAGTGGAATTCGAGGACGTTCATATGCTCGAGCCTCCATCTGTCGTGTCGGTCGCATCTCTGTGAGGGGCGCCGGGTGCGCGCTGGGCGCCTTGTGCGTGTGCGGCGCACGGGGCGTCAGCGGGTCGAACGGTGCTCGCCGCCGACAGCTCCTGGGCCACCAGCGCGATTATGTCATCGTATTCGTAGCGAAGGCGCCGCATCTCGTCTACGAATGACCGAACAGCACCTTCAGTCACCTGTTGCCTGACCTCCTTCACGATGTCGGGGTCGGCCACGATGAAAGTGCCCTGGCCCCTTTGGGTTTCTACCACGCCCATCCGTTCCAGTTCCATGTAGGCGCGCTGAACAGTGTTGGGATTGACCTTTGCGGAGCTGGCCAAGTCCCTGACGGATGGCAACTTCTCGCCGGTGGTCAGCTCGCCGACGGCCAGATCCCACATGACTCCCTTCATGATCTGGACGTATATCGGAGTCGCCTCATCGAACTTGATGATCATGACCAACCCCCTTGGCGTTTTCTCCATCGTTTTCGGGTGAGGGCTGCGGTTTGGGAAGTAGGGGTGTACTAGTGCACTCATACACTATGTAAGCCCATGATACTCACGCATGACGACGATGTCAATACCTGACCGAAAAGGCTCTCTGGCATTTTTCCGGTGATCAGGAGGGGCCGTTCAGAGAGATGGCCCAGCCCTGTGGTATTCGAAGGCACGTTTCGTGGAGGTATGGATCGAACAATACCGAACTGTGTAATCACAAGCAGAGATAGACAAGCTATTGCCCAATACAGAAAATTACGTGCCATCGTTATGTTCCTGCTTGACACCGCCGAAAACGCTCTGGTATAATTCTCAGTTTATTTGACGGCTATCGCGATTTGTGGTAAGATAAGTGAGACGAGGTTGGGAAGGAAGGTGAAGTCGTTGGCGGTTTCCAATGCGCTGGTACGGATTAAGCAGGACCTTGACGCCTATGTGGGAAGAACCGTAAGGCTCAAGGCGAATCAGGGCCGCAAACGTATTATGGAAGCCGAGGGAGTGCTCGAGAGGACGTATCCCAAGGTTTTCGTGGTCCGGATCGACGAGAATCCCAGAAGTGTAAAGCGCATTTCTTACAGCTACGCCGATGTCCTCACCTCTACGGTGGAAGTCAGCATCGATGAGTGCGGTAACGAAACGCGTATCGGGTGCACCGGATAGTGTCAGGTGTTATAGCGCTTAGAGCCCCCGACCGCTGGCAGCGGGTCGGGGGTTCTGCATTTGTCCCCTCACTCTTGTAACGCCCGGAGAATATAGATAGTCTGCGGCGCACGGCGCACGGCGCATGGCGCTCGTCGCACAGCGATGGGTAGCGGTGCGCCGCGGTACACAGTGGCCGCGCAGCGGCTGGCAGCGACTGACCGCGGTGCAGGCCGGCATCAGGCCGAGCATTGGAGAGATGGTTCACATGGAAACGAGCAGGCCGGTGTATACGTATCGCGGCTCCATACACGTACACAGCACCTATTCCGACGGCTTGGCCACCGTTGAGCAGATAGCCGGCCAGGCCGCGGAGGCCGGTGTGGACTTCGTGATCATCACCGACCACAACACGCTGAAAGGGCGCGAAGACGGCCTTGAGGGCTGGTACGGCGACGTGCTGATCCTGATCTCCGAGGAGATCACCCCGGATACCGATTCCAACCACTACCTTGCCCTGGGCGTGGGGCAGGCGATACCTCCTTTGCTGGATCCTGCGGAGAACATCAGGGCGGTGCGGGCTGCGGGCGGGATCGGCATAGTGGCCCATCCAACCGGCGGCTACATGGTGCACGGCGAGTACAAGGAGTACCCCTGGACCAACTGGCGGGCCGGGGAGTTCGACGGGATAGAGGTGTGGAATCACGCCTACGACATAACGGGAAAGTCGAAGAACCTGATACAGCTGGGGCTGTGGTGGCTTTTCCCGTGGCTGGCGCCAGCCGGGCCTGTGGACGAGGTGCTCAAGGTGTGGGACCACTTCGTGGCGTCGGAGGGGCGGCCCACTGTGGGGATCGCCGGCTCTGACTGCCACGGCATGCTCAGCTCGTACAGGAAGGGCCTTCGAAGCGTATGCACGTACATCGTGACGGAGGGGCCGCTTACAGGGTCGTTGAGCCACGATGCAGCGCTGGTGTATGCAGCGATCAGGCAGGGCAGATGCTACGTTGGCGCCGACAAGGTGCGGGACGCCGCCGGGTTCGAGTGCTACGTGAGTGTCGGGGATGAGAGGGTGCACATGGGAGGCGTCGCACGGCTCAGCCGGGCGCCGGTGCTGGTGGTGAAGAGCCCCGCTGAAGGCTTGATAAGGGTGATCCGCGACGGCCAGCTGGCGCTGGAGTGGAGAGGCATGGAGCTTGAGGCCAACATCAACGTCAGGGGCGCCTATCGGGTGGAAGTGGCGTTGGCCAGCGGGAAGAGAGATAAGCCGTGGATATACGGAAACCACATAAGGGTCGTATGACGACAGAACGCCTTCAGATGGCCCTAACCGACCTGGGCTTCGATCCAGGCCCCGTGGACGGCGCCATGGGCCCCCTGACCCAGCTGGCGCTGGCGAGGTTCCAGCGGGCCTACCGCCTACGTGCCGACGGCTGCATGAGCCCTGAGACGTTGCGCCTGCTCCGGACGGAGCTTCCCAGATGCAGGCGGCTGGTTTGCGTTGGGCAGCACAGCAGTCTCGTGGGGCTGGCGGCGGAGGTGGGGGTCATGTCGCATGCCCTGGTGGAGGCGAACAGGCACAAGGCACGCGATCCCGTCTACCCAGATGAAAAGCTCACCGTGTACAGGCGGGCCGTGATACAGGCGCTGGTGGGCCCTGGGGACCTGCAGCTGTCGGAGGGCCGGGGCAGGTTCACCAGGGTGCTGGTGCCCTTGGGAAGGCTAGCAGGCGACGGCGGGGCTGAGCTGGAGCCGCTGGTGGGTGGGGAGGCGCTCTCAGCGGACTGGCCGGCGGGCGGGCCGGCGATGGGCGTGGTGGAGTTGGGCGGCCCCGCGCGGACGCAGAGGCTCGCGGTGGCCAGGGCGGTCATTGCGGCAGCAGCCCGCTGGGGGAGGGCTCCCCTTGCTGGCGTCGTGCTGCGCGACGTTGGGCTGGATCTTGAGGGAGCGGTGTTCATGGCGCAGCTTGCGTCGGTATTGGCGCGGATCAGGCGCCGATCCCACCTCAAGCTAGAGCTGGGGGCATGGATACAGCTTCCCGATGCCGGCAGGCACGTCGACCTCGAGGAGCTGGCGCAACACGTCGACTGGGTGATGGCTGAGCTGAGGGAGACCGCCGGCAGCTGGGAGCTTCTGAGCGATGCCGCGCGCAAGGCACCCAGGTGGAAGCTGGTGGCCGGGATCGACCTCCGTCCTTATCACATTGAAGACGGAAAGCCCGTGCGCATGGAATGGCGCGACTTCTCTGCGCTTCGAAAACGCCACGTCATGCGTGAATCGGTGGATCTTGAGACTGGGTTGAGGCAATTCGCCTACAGGTCGAAGGGGCGCGTGCGCCGGATGTTCACGGAAGATCGCGGCAGCCTCGCCAGGGTGCTGCACGAGGTTAACGCGTTGAACATGCTGGGGGTGGCTTTCATCGGCATGCCCCCTGACAGCGCGTGGGTCACCGAGGAGATGCTCAAGAAGTTCATTCCCATGTGACAGGCTGCATATGTAAATGGTGTGACGATTTTGTTACGCCATGCGGTAATTGTGTCACTATGCGGGGGCGGCTTGACCCGCCGACGCGGGGAGGGAGGACCAATTGGGCATCGAGATTCAACGGAGGGCCCTTTCATTCACTGAAGTGTCAGGTCAGGGCATGGCTGAGGTCAACGTGCAGCGGTCGGCCGCCTTGCCTGGACAGTATCCTGCCTTGAATCAGGCGGAGGTGCAGCCGATCCTCTGGGCACATGGCACTGCCGTGGTCACGTCGGCTGAGGCTGGCGACGGGACCGTGAAGGTGGCAGGGCACATTGTGTCGTCCATTGTGTACCTGCCTGAAGGACAGGGCGAAGCGCAGGTGGTGGAGCTTGCGGAACCGGTGTTTGAGGCCACAGTGGAGGTGCCGAACGCCAGGCCGGGCGACTGGGCGGAAGCCGTTGCCACACTGATCTACCTCAACGCCGAGCCCACGGGCTCCAAGGGGTTGATGCTTTCAGGGGCCCTGGCTGTGTCGGCCAGGACGTTGCGGGACCACTTCGTCGAGGTGGCGGAGTCGGCGGTTGCCGTGGGGCCGTCGAAGATCACCGTGAAGACCGAGGATGTGACGGTAGAGCGTCACGTGCCGTTGGAGCCCCAGGACGCGGTGTTGGAGGAGAGCCTGGGCCACTGGCAAGTGGGCGACGAGGCCCAGCACAGGCCGTGCGCGGCATCGGCCAGCGTGAGAGTGGTTGGATGTGACGCGTCTGACGGTAAAGTGGTGGTGAGCTGCGAGGTGGCCGTGGAGGTTGCCTGCGTGCAGGGGTCAGGCAGGATCGTCGACATCCTGCGCAGGGAGCGGCTGCCGCTTTCCATCACGGTGGTGGCGCCTGAAGCCGGACGCGGGATGAGTGCCCGGGCCGATGCATGGGTTGAGCGGGCCAGCGCATCGGTGGACTCCGACGGCAACGTCCATGTGAAGGTGCACGTGGTGACGAGGCCCACACTGGTGGCGCACGAGAGGGTCAACGTGGTCACGGCCATACAGAGCGAGACCGCGGAGATCGTGGACGTCGACACCGTCTGGATCGTGGGCGAACGGGTGGTGGCGGAAGGCTCAATGCAGATAGACATTGCCGACAGCGTCCCCGTGCACGCCATCGCCGGGGCCGGTGCCATCACGGGCATGGAGGAGATACGGTCCAGCCACGGCTATGTGGGCGTCACCGACGTGGAGGCTGGCGAAGGGGAGGCATCGCTCAGGGGAATCCTCGCCGTGAGGGTCATCGCCGAGGATATATTCGAAGACCAGGACGCGGAGTACACGTACGCCAAGGCCATGGACATTCCGGTGGAGTTCTCCGACACCGTCGAGATCCCCGACATAACAAGCGCAGACAGGCTCGAGGTGCGCAGCGTCAGCCACGCTTTGGCGGCAGGCCGCGTTGGCGCCTCCAAGATGGAAGTGGAGGGCACGGTCAGGTTCGATCTGGTGGCATACAGGCCAATCAGGGTTGCTGTGGTGAAGTCGGCATACACCATCACTCCGGTGCAGCTGGATCCGTACGCCTTGACCTTCTGCGTGGTTGGGCCTACCGACACTCTGGCCAGGATAGCCAGGAAGTACGGGGTTACAGCGGACGCGCTGGCTGCGGCGAACTCGCTTTCGCCCACCGATGCGTTGATTCCGGGAGAGAAGATCTACATACCGGCGGCGCGGTGAGCTCCGAGCGTTCCGTGGCGCTTCGCGATCTCGGGGATGGCACAACGCATGTAGTTGGAAAAAGGCAAAGCCGGCGCTGGGCGCCGGCTACCACCTTCAACTTGCGCAACCGGGCCGAGGCGGAAGCGGAGCTCTTTGCGTGTAGACGACCCGTGGCTGGGTCGTTGTGTCTGTTCGCCTCCGCCTGTCGAACTGTTTCCGTATTCTCCAACACTGCCTGCCACTTGCAGAGCAGCTACTCGCCGGTAACCACATCGAACGAGAGAGCCCCCGCCAAGCACAGGCAGGGGCTCTCTCGTGTTGATTTGACGCTTACGCGCGCCGCTGGATAGGATGACGGTTTGACGTTGACAGGAGGAAGGAGGCGCCAGAGCGTCGTCTTTACATTACCTCCGCAAGCTGGCGGATACGCCTGCGCGCCTCGGAGCGCTTGGCGGCACGTGCTCAGGTAGCCTTCCCTTGCTGCGAAGCCCGGCCCCTCGTTTGCAGGGAATCCTACGGCTTCAGGAGAACAATACGTATGGCTATGAATGAGAGTACGGAGCGGAGGGCGCGCTTTGAGGGCATCGCGCTTCATAGACTCGCTGACATCGTCTTACGACTACAAGGGACAGATCGTCCACATAGAGACCATCCCCGCAAGGAGCGCCAGCTACGGCAGGCTCGATCCGCCCCTTAGCGCTGCGCTGCAACGGGTGGTGGAGGGGCTTGGCGTCAGGGAGCTGTACACCCATCAGGTATCGGCTATCGAGCATGCCAGGGCAGGGCGGCACGTGGTGGTGGTGACCGGAACCGCCAGCGGGAAGACGCTGTGCTACAACATCCCTGTGGTGGAGCGCATAATGTCTGACCCCGCTGCAACGGCGCTCTACGTGTTCCCCACCAAGGCTCTTACCCAGGACCAGCAGCGGGGTCTTGCCCGCATCGCGGAGCTGGGCGGCCCTGAGCTGCGCTTGAGGTCGGGGGCGTACGACGGCGACACGCCTGACTCCACCCGCCGCAAGCTCAGGGAAGAGGCCAACGTGATCCTCACCAACCCTGACATGCTGCACCAGGGCATACTGCCGTCACATCCCGCGTGGCGCAGGTTCTTTGCGGGCCTCCGCTACGTGGTCATCGACGAGATACACGCCTATCGCGGGGTGTTCGGGTCAAACGTGGGCAACGTCATCCGGCGCCTGAAGCGGATATGCGCGCATTACGGCTCGTCTCCCACGTTTATCTGCTGCTCGGCGACGATAGCGAATCCCGGGGAACTGGCCTCCGCCATCGTCGACGAAGAGGTGCGCGTCGTTGATAACGACGGCTCTCCCAGGGGCAGGCGGCTGTTCGTGCTGTGGAACCCGCCGCGCCTTGAGGGCAGCATGGAGCGGCGTAGCGCCAACCGAGAGGCCGAGCGGCTCATGACGAAGCTCATCTCCGAAGGCGTGCCCACCATCACCTTCGTGAGGGCGCGGGTGGTGGCGGAGCTGATCTACAGGTACGTGGTGGAGGCCCTGCGCAGGGAAGCACCGTCGCTTGCGTCCAAGGTCAAGCCGTACAGGGGAGGGTACCTGCCCAGCGAGCGCCGGGAGATAGAGAGGCAGCTGTTTTCCGGGGAGCTCCTTGGAGTGGTCAGCACCAACGCGCTGGAGCTAGGGATAGACATCGGATCCCTCGATGCCAGCCTCATAGTGGGCTATCCCGGCACCGTGGCGTCAGTCTGGCAGCAGGCGGGGAGGGCAGGCAGAAGCACCGAGGAGAGCCTGTCTGTTTTCGTCGCGCACGATCTGCCCATCGACCAGTACCTCATGAGGCATCCTGAATACTTCTTCGGCCAGTCTCCAGAGAACGCCATAGTGAACCCGGGCAACCCGTATATACTCGTGGGGCACCTAAGGGCGGCCGCGGCGGAGATACCCATCTCCGCCAGGGAGCTGGAGGGGTTCGGGCAGTACGCGGCGGCGCTGGTGCAGATCCTAGAGGAGCGAGGGGACCTGCTACGCAGCAGGGTTGGGTGGAGGTTCACGGGCCGGGGATTCCCCGCAGCCGACGTCAAGCTGCGAAACATGGCCGACAACACCTACACCATCATTGACACGTCCTCGCCCGGGGGAAACAGGGTTATCGGGACCATCGACGAAGTGTCAGCTTTCGAGCAGGTGCATCCTGAGGCCGTGTATATGCACGACGGTGAGACCTACCTGGTGTCGGACTTGAACCTCAAGGAGCGCACGGCCTACGTGCACAAGGCGGATCTGGACTACTTCACGCAGTCCATCACGGAGACGCGGGTGAAGGCGGACCAGGCGGAGCAGGCCCGTAAGTGGCGGCAGAGCCGGGTGGAGTTCGGCGACGTGACGGTAACCAGCCTCACGTTCATGTTCCGGAAGATCAAGTTCTACGAGCGCGACAGCATCGGCTTCGGCAAGGTGGACCTGCCGCAGCACGAGCTTGCCACTACGGCTGCATGGATCGAGCTGCCGCATTCAGCTGCGGTGCGAGCTGCGGAATACGGGCGAATAGCTTCGGAAGGGCTCATTGGCATAGGTAACGCCGCGTCGGCGGTGATCCCGCTGTTTGCCATGTGCGACCCGTCGGACATCGGCACTGTCGTGGATTCTGCCAACACCGGAGTGCCGACGCTGTTCATCTACGACAGGCATCCCGGGGGCGTGGGATATGCGCAGAAGAGCTACAACATGATCGAAGAGGTGATGCAGGCCTGCCTCAACCTCATCGAACGGTGCCCGTGCACATCTGGGTGCCCGTCGTGCGTGGGCTCCCCGATACCTCCTTACGCACAGCAAGATCCCGACACGACGCCGCGCGGCCGCATTCCCGATAAGGAGACAGCGCTGATCATCCTGCACGAGATGTTGGAGCGGGAGCCGTATGTGCCCCGCACCCCCGCAAGGAGCTGGGGACGGATGCCGGATTACGACGCTGGCTTGGATCCGAACTCCGGATGGGGGGGCCACGCCGACGGGAACGGCCCCGGGGAGAACGGGGCCGCCGGATTCGGAGCGGCAGGGTCACGTGCGCCGGAGGCTCCGGACGACCGCGATGTACGCATAAAGGTCGTCCCGTTGCCGGAGGGAGTGGAGCGCAGGATTAGAAAAATGATACAAAGGTGACACAGGCAAGATATCGTTGACAACTGGTCCGACGCGATGTATACTCATGCAACAGAAACCAATAAGTAAACTATTGCGAATACATCGAGAGGGGACGCGTTGTGATGAAGAAGACTCTTGCCATTGTTTGTGTGTTATTGACTGTCGCTGTCATGCTTTCGGGAGTGGCGGGCGCCGCGAATCCAGTTGTCAAAGTGGCCACCAGCGCTGACTTCCCGCCCTTCGAATACCAGGATGAGAAGACCGGCGAATTCCTGGGATTCGATATCGACCTCATGATGGCCCTGGGCAAGCAGATGGGCATGGATGTGCAGTTCATCAACACTGCATGGGACGGCCTGATCCCCGGTCTGCTCACCGGCAACTATGACTGCATCATCTCGGCGATGACCATCACCGAGGAGAGGGCGAAGGCGGTTAACTTTTCAGATCCGTACTTCAACGCAGGACAGGTCATCGTCACGCTGAAGACGAATGAGTCCATCAAGAGCGTCGACGATCTGGTCGGAAAGACCGTGTCAGTCCAGATAGGCACCACCGGCGACCTTGCTGCGTCCGAGCTCAAGGGCGTTACCGTGAAGCGCTTCAACCTCGCCCCTGACGCCATTCAGGAGGTCAGGAACGGGGCGGCCGACGCCTGCATCATTGACCTGGCGGTGGCGGCTGAGATAGCAGCCGAGTACGGCGACATCAAGTTCGGCGAGCCCTTCACCGAGGAGCTGTACGGCATCGCCCTGGCGAAGAACAACACCGCCCTGTTGGCCAAGGTCAACGAGGCGCTGGCGGCGCTGAAGGCGTCAGGCGAGTACGACGAGATCTTCGATAAGTGGTTTGGCGCCAAGTAGAGGGCTGAACCCCTTGGCATGCGGTGCCGCAGTCTGGCCCGGAGCCGGACTGCGGCGTCAGCACGCCCCGATATCATGTTTGCATGTATGGAGGAGTACGAGTGAACCTTGACTTCTCGATAATCCCGGGGGTCATGCCTGCTCTGCTCGCCGGCGCGAGGCTAACGGTGGAGTTGGCGACCATAGCCGTGGCAATAGGCCTGGTGATCGGGTCATTCGTTGGGATCGCTAGGGTGGGCCATGTTCGCATCGTGAGGCTGCTGGCCGGCGCGTATGTGGATTTCATAAGAGGGACTCCGCTGCTGGTGCAGCTGTTTCTTGTGTACTTCGGCTTGCCGTCTCTCATCGGCAGGCCGGTTCCGCCCTTTGTGGCCGCGATAGCGGCGATGGGCATCAACAGCGGCGCATACGTTGCCGAAATTGTCAGGGCGGGGATTCAGGCCATCGACAGGGGGCAGACGGAAGCCGCGAGGTCGCTTGGCCTCACCGCCGCGCAGACCATGAGATACGTGATATTCCCCCAGGCGATACGGCGGATCATCCCTCCCCTGGGCAACGAGTTCATCGCCCTCCTGAAGGACTCGTCGCTGGTGTCGGTGATAGCCCTGGAGGAGCTGCTTCGGAAAGGGCAGGTGGTGATCACCAGGACGTTCCGTCCGTTCGAGGTGTACACGGTTATCGCCATCCTGTACCTCATCATGACCCTGGCCATCTCCAAGCTGGTGAGCTGGTCTGAGAGGAAGCTGAAGATAGTTGATTGAGACGAAAGGCCTGAAGAAGTCCTTTGGCAAGCTAGAGGTGCTCAAGGGAATCGACGCGAAAATCGAGCCCCATGAAGTGGTGGTGGTGATAGGCCCGTCTGGTTCGGGCAAGAGCACCTTCCTTCGCTGTCTCAACCTCCTCGAGAGGCCCACAGCGGGCGAGATATACTTCGCGGGCAAGTGCATAACGGCGCCGCACACCAACGTGAACGAGGTCAGGCGCGAGATGGGCATGGTGTTCCAGCAGTTCAACCTCTTCCCGCATCTCACGGTGCTGGAGAACATCACGTTGGGTCCGATCAAGGTGAGGCGGATGCCTCTGGAGGACGCCCGCAAGGTCGCCAGGGAGCTTCTGAAGAAAGTGGGCATCAGCGAGAAGGAGTCGGCCTACCCGGCGGAGCTTTCAGGAGGCCAGCAGCAGCGGGTGGCTATCGCAAGGGCGCTAGCGATGAAGCCTGCGGCGATGCTCTTCGACGAGCCCACGTCGGCGCTGGACCCTGAGATGATCGGCGAGGTCCTCGAGGTCATGAAGAGTCTGGCGCGGGAGGGCATGACCATGGTGGTGGTCACCCACGAGATGGGTTTCGCACGGGAAGTCGGGCACCGCGTGCTGTTCATGGACGACGGGCGCATCGTGGAGGAGGGCCCGCCGTTGAAGCTGCTTACATCGCCGAAAAATCCCAGGACTGCATCGTTCCTCAGCAAGGTGCTGTAAGGTTAGGGCGCCCTGAGACCAGGGCCCCAGGCATACGACGCCTCCCGCTCCCAATAAGGATTAGGGCGGGAGGCGGTTGCATGTACGCGGGTCTGAATGGTCTGAAGGGGCTTAAGGGGGTCATGGGTTCCGAGCGTTTCAAGGGCTTGAAGACCGTACTGGGCTCCAAGCGCACGAGAGTCCTGGTGGTGGCGGCTGTGGGCCTGGTGTTGGTGGGGGTTGCGGCGGCGGTCTGCCTCGAGCTTCCGGCGGGGCAGGCGCTGCCAGCCCGCCTGCGGGAGCTGGCGAGGTCATGGCTGAGGGGGCTTGCGCGGGATGGCCCCGACGGGGAGCAGTTCGTGCCTACAAAGCCGGTGCCGACGCCGCCTCCGGTGGCGCCTTCGCCGGGCTACAGGCGGCCTGACCTGCCCGGGGAGGGGGCTGCCGGGTTGGAGGCGGATGAAGGGCGTGTTGTGGTGCTGTGCTTCGTCAGCACCACGTCAGGGCCCAGCGTCGCGCAGCTTCCGGCGTTGGGAAGGCTAGCCGACACGTACCCTGGCATACGCGTGCTTCTCGTGGCGGTGGGGGAGAAGCCCGAGGGTCTTGCGGAGTGGCTAAGCGCGAGGCAGGTCCATCCCGATGTCGCGGCTCGGGCGGTGGCGGACCCTGGGGGAGCCGAAGCCCAGCGATGGAAGGTGACGGCCGCTCCCACCACCTTCGTGATAAGGGCAGACGACATCGTTGATTGGCTGCGGGTTGGAGTGGCAAGCTACGATGAGCTGGCCGAGGCGGTCAGGCGCGCCGACGCCGGGCCCGAGGCTGGCGCTTGCGACTGACGGGGAACTGCGATGCGAAAAGCCAAGGCGCCCCTGCCGTGACCCACAGGGCGATGATCAGGTACCTCAGCATGTGGAAGACGGGACCTGCCGGGAAGACTGCCTTCAGCCCGTACCGGAGCGCCATCACACCGGCTAGGCCCACGAGGACCTTGTACACTTGAACCGCAAACGGTGCCGCTTCCTGGAAGCGTACGCGGGTGCGCTCGATGTGGCGGCCGATGAACGCTCCGGCGAGGAAGCCCAGGATGTTGGCGAGGCCGTCTGCCAGCCCTGGTCTGAGGGAGGCGGCTGCCAAGAGCCCGGAAGGGATGGCTATGGATGCCGTGATCGCCCAGGGGGCGCTCACTGTCTTCCTGTTGCTGAAAAAACCATCCACAAGCAGGTACGCGGCGGCCACCACCAGGCCCAGTGCGCCCCCTACGAGGACGTCGGTGGGGGAGTGCACGGTGGCGTAAACCCTGGTGAAGCCCACAATAGCTATGAGAGAGGCCGCAAGCCACGCGGCCCATCGCCTTCGGGCGTGAAGGGCGAGGTAGCCCCAGAAGGTGGCGGTGGTCTGGGCGTGGCCGCTGGGGAACGACCAGCCGGTGCCGGTGGTGAGGAGGAAGTCGGGCGCGCCGAGATGGGGGTAGAGCACGTACGGCCTGGGGATCTGGAAGACGTCCTTCAGCGCGATGTTGATCCCTCCGGAGATCACCGTGACAATGCCCAGGCTGAGGCCGAGAGTCTTGTTGAGGCACCAGTACACGATGGGCACCGCCGTTATGAAGAACTCCGTCGAGCCCAGGTCGGTCAGCAGGCGCACGATGCGGTCCAGCGCAGGGGAGGAAATGCTCCGCAGAGCTTCGAAGATCTCCGGGCCCCACACCATGTATACCACCTCCAGAATCCGGTCGATGCCAGTAGTTCTACTTCCGCACGCAGGTATCCTTTACCCACGGCCTGGCAGACGATTTGCGGGCCCGATTGCGATGCGATTCAGCACGTTCGCGCAGTTTGTGCTACAATTAATGAAACCCGAGCCGCGACTTCACAGCGCCGTGCCGGCTGGAATCCATGGGCGACCGAAGGGGGACAAGCCACGTGATCTTCAGCATCGGCGACATCATGGTGGACGCCTACTTCCGCCTTCCGAGCCTGCTCACGCCGAGAACGGATACGGTGGGCAGGGTCGACTTGGTGCCTGGAGGATCGGCGGCCAACTTCGCCGTGTGGGTGGCACGTCAGGGCGCGCCTGCGGCGTTCATCGGCCGGGTCGGAAACGATTTCCTGGCCGAGGCGCTGCGCGCGGACCTTGCGGCCGAAGGCGTGCGCGCGTACCTGGCTCGCGACGAGGAGCTAGGGACGGGCAGGGTCGGCGTGGTGGTCTCGGAAGGCGGCGAGCGGGACATGATCTGTGACAGGCGGGCCAACACGAGGCTGTGCATGGCGGACATCCCTGAAGACGATCTGAGGGAGCTAGGCACCTGGCTTCACGTTTCGGGGTACGCCCTGTTCGAGGAGGAGCCCAGGGAGGCGGCCCGCAGGGCCATGGACATCGCGCTAGAGGCCGGTATCCCCGTGTCAGTGGATCCGGCGTCGTATGGCTTCATCCGCGACATCGGGGTGGACAGGTTTCTCCGGCTGTGCCGCGGAGCGCAGGTGTTCCTGCCGAACCGTGACGAGGCGATGGCGCTCACCGACATGTCGGATCCAGACGACATGCTGCTGGCGCTGGCCGACGTCTTCCCCGTGGTGGCGCTGAAACTGGGGGCCGACGGCAGCGCGGGCCTGGATCGGACTGGCCTCGGCTGCTACGGCGGCTGCTCCACCGGCCACTCCCGAGGGCGCTTCGGGAGCCATTCCGCGGGTCGCTCCGTGGGTCGCTCCTACGGGGGATCCATCGTGCACGCCAGCCCCGTGCAGGTGGAGGCTGTTGACACCAACGGCGCCGGCGATGCCTTCGACGCGGGGTTCGTGGTGGAGTACTCCTCTGGAGGAGGTCTCGAAGCGGCCCTGATGCGCGGCAACGCCATGGGGGCCCGCGTGGCGGCAATGCACGGGGCAAGGTAGGGCCCGGCTGGCCGGTTGCCCGTCGCACGGTTACCCGGTTGGCGGTCACTTCGCCAGGAGTATCCGCCCGCCTACCGCGATCAGGATGATGCCGGCGATCTTTATCGGGCTGAACCTGATCGGCTCTGCGCCGAACCAGCCTAGGTGGTCGATGACTGCGGCGAAGCCGAGCTGGCCCAGGATGATGCCGGTGGTGGCGTTGACTGCCCCGGCTCTCTCGATGGCGTGCGCCACAGCCGCTGTGATGGCAGGCCCCACAAGGCCACCAGTGTATGCCCACCATGGGGCCTTGGCCAGGTTGCGCAGAGCGAGGTTGCCTGTGGTGCCGCTGAGCGTCATGTAGACGGCCGACACCACGGTGCCAGCGGCCATGACGATGAACGTGGCAACGCTCAGGCTGATGGCGGAGGATGCCGCGGCGTTCACAGCGCCTTGAAATGCCATGGCCACGCCGCTGAGGGCCGCTATGATAGTGGCGTACATCGTGTCCCCGCTTTCCTGTTTTCCAGTGATTCCCGTACAACGCCGAGCCGCTCTCTTCAGTATTCCCAGCGCGCCGGCATCGGTTGCGGCGATGGAGCGGAAGGAGTTGCCGCTCTCGGGTAGAATACTCATCCTGTTCAGTACCATTGGGAAGCAGAATGGGAGTTCATGTCGCTCTCCCGAGCTTCTCGAAAAATGTAGACCACAATGAGGAGGTAATGTGGAATGCGCAGATTTGCGGCGATACTGGCCAGCGCGCTAGTGGTGATGATGCTGGCTACCACCGGCATAGTCGCCTAGGAGAGGCTCGCCCGCAACCAGAGGCTGAGCTACAACGTGGGTGCGGAGCCGGCAACCCTTGACCCCGCACTGTCCACTGGTGTCCCGGAGGCCATCGTTGAGCTGAGCTGCTTCGAGGGTCTCACCAGGATGGACGCCAACAACATCCCCCAGCCTGCGATCGCAGAGAGCTGGACCATCAGCGATGATGGGCTTGTGTACACTTTCAAGCTTCGCCAGGCTAAGTGGAACAATGGCGAACCTGTGACCGCTCATGACTTCGAGTGGTCGTGGAAGCGCGCTCTCGACCCCGAGACCGCTGCGGAGTACGCGTACCAGCTGTACTACATCAAGAACGGTGAAGCTTACAACACCGGAGCGATCACCGATCCCGACCTCGTAGGGGTCAAGGCCCTTGACGATTACACTCTCCAGGTGACGCTGGAACAGCCCACCACCTATTTCCTGCAGCTGTGCGCGTTCCCGACCCTCATGCCGGTCTACCGCAAGGTCGTGGAGGCCGACCCTGAGGCCTGGTTCTACAACGTCAACAACTACATCGGCAACGGCCCGTTCAAGATCGTGCGTTGGGAGCACAACTCCAAGATCGATCTCGTGCCCAACGAGCATTACTGGAACAGGGACGCCATCAAGCTCACGAACCTCACCTTCTACCTCATCGAGGATACCCAGACCGCTCTGTCGATGTTCGATACGGGCGAGCTCGACATGTTCGATTCGCCGCCTGCCACCGAGATCGAGGGCCTGAAGCAGCGCGGCGTGCTCTTAATCAACGACTACCTCGGCACCTACTACTACATGTTCAACGTCACCGCCGAGCCCCTCGATGACGTGCGCGTGCGCAAGGCGCTGACGATGGCCATCGACCGCCAGGAGCTCATCGACCGCGTGGTCCGCGGCGGCCAGCTGCCTGCCTACGCCTATGTGCCGTTCGGAATGCCGGGCGGAACCGTTGGCAGCGACTTCCGTGAGGAGGGCGGCGACCTCTACAAGGAGGACTTGGAGGAGGCCAAGAAGCTTCTGGCTGAGGCCGGCTACCCCGACGGCAAAGGCTTCCCGACCCTGGCGATCCTCTACAACACCAGCGAGAACCACAAGAAGATCGCCGAAGCCATCCAGGAGATGTGGAAGAAGAACCTGGGCATCGACGTCAGGCTGACGAACCAGGAGTGGCAGGTCTACCTCGACTCCCGTGACGCCCTGGATTACCAGGTGGCGCGCGCGGGCTGGATCGGCGACTACGTGGATCCCATGACGTTCCTGGATATGTGGATGACTGACAGCGGCAATAACGACTCCGGCTGGGGCAACCCCAGGTTCGACGAGCTCATCGTTGCCGCTCGCAGCAACATGGACCCCGCCGCACGCGCCAAGCAGCTGCATGAGGCGGAGAAGATCCTGATCGCCGACGAGATGGTGGTCATGCCGATCTACTTCTACACCAACCTGAACGTGGTCCAGCCGTGGGTGCGTGGCGTTGAGTTCTCGCCGCTCGGCTTCATCAACTTCGTCAACGCCTACGTGCTCGAGAGATAAGCCCTGAATCTCGTTTAGGTTCTTGACAGACGGAATCCAGTGTCCGGGGGCATGTGCGGGCAGCCGTCGCATGCCCCCGGTTCTAGCGTGACGGGAGCTGATACGCTTGGGATCCTACATCCTTAAGAGGCTCGTGTCAGGTGTACTCGTGGTGTTGATAGTCGCCACCGCGACCTTCATGTTGATGAGGTCGATCCCCGGTGGGCCGTTCCGCAGGGAGAAGGCGCTTCCTGCTGCGATCCAGAGGAACATTGAAGCCAGGTACAAACTGAACGATCCGTTGTGGAAACAATATCTCGACTATATGAAGAACATGCTGCGGGGGGATTTCGGCCCGTCCTTCAAGTACATCGGCCGGTCGGTGAACAGCATCATCGAAGACGGGTTCCCGGTGAGCGCCGTGTTGGGCGGCGTCACGATAATCTTCTCCCTGGTGGTGGGCATACCAGCTGGGATCATCTCCGCCCTGAACCAGAACAAATGGCAGGACAACCTGGCCATGGGCATCGCGATAGTCGGCGTGTCGGTGCCTAGCTTCGTCATGGCCACCTTGCTGATGTACGTGTTTGCGGTCAAGCTGCGCTGGTTCCCTGCGGCGATGTGGGGGACTCCAAGGCACGTGGTCCTGCCGATGCTGGCGCTGAGCGCGTTCCCTACAGCGTTCTTTGCGCGCTTGATGCGTTCCAGCACCCTTGACGTGCTCTCGCAGGACTACATCCGCACCGCCCGTTCCAAGGGGCTTTCGTGGGCGGCAGTAGTCTACAAGCATGTGCTGAAGAACTCGGTGCTGCCGATCATCACGTACCTCGGGCCGCAGGCTGCGGCGATCCTCACAGGCAGCTTCGTGGTGGAAAGCATCTTTGCCATACCGGGCTTGGGCCGGTATTACGTTACCAGCATCTATAACAGGGACTACACCACCATCATGGGTGTGACCATCTTCTACTGCATCATCCTAGTGGCGCTGAACCTCCTGGTGGACATCGCCTACAGCTGGCTGGATCCCAGGATAAAGCTGACCGAGGCAAAGGAGTGATCGCAGTGGAGTACTCACCAGAGCTGTTCCAACAGGTACCGAAGGACATCGCCAGCGCCGAGGCTATCGTGCGGCCGTCCGTGACTTACTGGCAGGACGCGTGGCGCCGACTGAAGCAGAACAAGATGGCCATGGTGGGCCTGTGGACCATAGCGGCGATCCTGCTCATAGCCATTTTTGGCCCGATGGTTTCACCGTACAGCTACTCTGACCAAGACCTGGCCTCTCAGAACCAGGGGCCCAGCCGCGCGCACTGGCTTGGCACGGACGACTTAGGCCGCGACATGCTGACCCGTCTCATGTACGGCGCGAGGATATCGCTGACGGTGGGCATCATGGCCAGCGTGCTGAACCTGACGGTGGGCGTGATATACGGCGGCATCTCCGGCTATTACGGCGGCCGCGTCGACAACATCATGATGCGCATCGTCGAGATCCTGACGGCCATACCGATGCTGCTGTACGTGATCCTGCTGATGGTCATCCTCGAGCCTGGTCTGCAGAACATCCTGATCGCCCTGGGCGTGGTGTACTGGCTGAGCATGGCCAGGATCGTGAGGGGGCAGGTGCTGAGCCTCAAGGAGCAGGACTTCGTGCTCGCGGCGCGCACCATCGGCGCCAGCGACTGGCGGATAATTCTGAAACACTTGGTGCCCAACGCCATGGGCCCCATCATCGTCACGGCTACGCTGAACATCCCGTCGGCCATCTTCACTGAGGCGTTCCTCAGCTTCATCGGCCTGGGCGTTAGCGCCCCGATGGCCAGCTGGGGCGCGCTGGCGTCAGATGCGCTTCAGGGGTTCCGCACATACCCGTGGCAGCTGTTCTACCCGGCTATAGCGATCAGCATAACTATGTTCGCGTTCAACTTCCTCGGCGACGGCCTGAGGGATGCGCTTGACCCCAAGCAGCGCAAATGATGGGCAACGCACACAAGGGGGAATATTCGTTGGACAGACTGCTTGAAGTCACCAACCTTCATACGTCGTTCCGCACCTACGCCGGGGTGGTGCAGGCCGTCAGAGGGGTTAGCTTCCATGTGAACAGAGGAGAGGCCGTGGCCCTCGTGGGAGAGTCGGGATGCGGCAAGAGCGTCACCGCCTTGTCCATAATGCAGCTGGTGCCGCCGCCCGGAAAGGTGACGGAGGGGTGCATAGCTTTCGACGGCAAGGATCTTACGGCCATGACCGAGCGGGAGATGCAGCACGTCAGGGGAAACGAAATCGGCATGATATTCCAGGACCCTATGACCTCGCTGAACCCGGTGCTCTCCATCAAGACGCAGATCGTTGAGTCGCTTCGGCTGCACCAGAACCTAAGGGGCGAGGCTGCCACCCATCGGGCGTTGGAGCTTCTGCGCATGGTGGGGATCCCTTCGCCCGAGCGCAGGCTTGCGGCGTACCCGCACCAGTTCAGCGGCGGGATGAGGCAGCGCGTGATGATAGCCATGGCGCTGGCGTGCAGCCCGAAGCTCCTGATCGCTGACGAACCCACCACGGCCCTTGACGTGACCATCCAGGCGCAGATAATCGAGCTCATGAAGGAGCTCAAGGAGAAGCTGGGCATGTCCATCATCCTGATCACCCACGACCTGGGCGTGGTGGCAGGCCTAGCGCAGCGCGTGGTGGTGATGTACGCAGGCAAAGTGGCGGAGCAGGGAACGGTGGACGAGATATACAAGAGCCCACAGCACCCGTACACCTGGGGGCTACTGAAGTCCGTGCCCAGGCTGGACGCCACTCGCAAGGACAAGCTCGTGCCGATATACGGCCAGCCGCCTGACCTCATCAGTCCGCCGCAGGGCTGTCCGTTCGCTCCGCGATGCGACTGGGCGATGAACATCTGCAAGACGGCACAGCCCGAGTTCACGACGCTCAGCGACACCCACCAGGTGGCGTGCTGGCTGCAGCATTCGATGGCTCCGGCCAATCCCAGAGTGAAGAGAGGGGGCGCAGCGTGATGGCACCACTTATAGAAGTCAAGAACCTGAAGAAGTACTTCGTAGTCGCCAGGACCAGGCTGGGTGCCCCCAAGAGCTGGCTGAAGGCCGTCGACGACGTGAGCTTCACCATCGACCGCGGCGAGACCCTGGGCCTCGTGGGCGAGTCGGGCTGCGGCAAGACCACTGTGGGGCGCACCATCTGCCGACTTTACGAGCCCACAGGCGGCGAGGTGTTATTCGACGGGCAGCCCGTCTTCAAGCTCGACCGCCGCGAGATGCTGGCGATGAGGCGCAAGATGCAGATGATATTCCAGGACCCTTACGCCTCCCTCAACCCGAGAATGACAGTGGGCGACATCGTGGGCGAGCCCATTGACATACACCGTTTGGCCTCCAGCAAGGCCGAGCGCGACGAGATGGTGCACGAGCTCCTGCACACTGTGGGGCTCAGCCCGGAGCACGCCGCCAGGTTCCCGCACGAGTTCAGCGGAGGCCAGCGCCAGAGGATCGGAGTGGCCAGGGCGCTCGCGGTGAACCCCAGCTTCATCATATGCGATGAGCCCATCTCCGCCCTGGACGTGTCAATCCAGGCGCAGATCATCAACATGCTGGAGGAGCTCCAGGAGAAGCGCGGGCTCTCGTACCTGTTCATCGCTCACGACCTTTCCATGGTGAAGCACACCAGCCGGCGCGTGGCCGTGATGTACCTGGGCAAGATCGTGGAGCTAGCGGAAAGCGTGGAGCTGTACCGCAATCCGCTGCACCCGTACACCAAGGCCCTGCTTTCGGCCATCCCCATCCCGGATCCGGATGTGGAGCGCACCAGGCACCGCATAATCCTGGAGGGAGACGTGCCCAGCCCCATCGATCCGCCTGCCGGGTGCCGGTTCAGGGGCAGGTGCAGCTACGCCATGCCGGTGTGCGCGGAGCAAGAGCCACCCATGCGGGACGTGGGCGACGGCCACCACGTAGCGTGTCACCTCATATAGCCGTTGATGTAGGCCCTCACGTGGCCACGGGCCACACGAGTTGCAGATGGCGGCCTGGCGCGCTGGCACCGGCTGGCACCGCCGGGCCGCCCTTCATATGTGCCGCCGTTTGGGATACAATTCCGATGTGAACTAGTCCAGTATGCGAAGCATACATCGTATGGAGAGATGTGTCGGTATGCGTTTGGTCTTGAATCGTGTGGGGACTGCCATCGTACTCATCGCACTGATCGTAACTTCAACTGCTCTATCACCCGTAGCGTCCGTGGCTTCCGCGGCGTCCTCGGCTTTCGCAGCGTCCGTAGTTGCCGCGGCGCCGGCCCAAAGCACGGCCCAGGCGCTCTTCGCCGGAATGCCAGTCGCACCAGCGCCTTCAGTGGCAGCGCGCTCCGCGATACTGGCCGAGGCCGAAACCGGGCAGATACTCTACGAGCTTAACGCCGACGAGCGTGCGGCTCCCGCGTCCATCACCAAGATCATGACCATGCTCCTGGTGATGGAGCACGTCGAGGCGGGTAAGATATCCCTGGATGACCAGGTCATCGTGAGCCGAAAGGCGTCGCAGATGGGAGGGTCCCAGGTCTACCTGAAGGAGAAAGAGGTCGTGTCGGTGAACGACCTCATGGCGGCGACTGCCATCCGCTCCGCCAACGACGCCAGTTACGCGCTGGCGGAGCACGTGGCCGGCTCCGCCGAGGCGTTCGTGAGGCTCATGAACCAGCGCGCCCGCGAGCTTGGCATGACCAGCACCAACTTCGAGAACCCCGAAGGCCTCGACGACCCTAACCACTACACGACGGCACGGGACATCCTCATCATGGCGCGCGAGCTCGTTCGCCATGAGAAGGTGCTCCAATGGACCAACACCTGGATCGGCTCGATGCGGGGCGGCACCTATGAGCTTTTCAACACCAACAGGCTCATCCGCGACTACCCCGGTGCCGATGGCCTTAAGACCGGCCACACCAGCCAGGCCGGCTACTGCCTGGCCGGCACCGCCGTGCGCGACGGCGTGCGCTTGATCGCCGTGGTGTTGGGCACCGCCAGCGAGACCGAACGCACCAGGCAGACCGCTCGGCTCCTGGACTACGGTTTCGATAACTTCGAGAAGGTGTGGTTCGCCAAGGCCGGCGCCGACATCGGCACCGTGAAGGTTCCCACCGCCGTCACCGTGGACGTGCCCGTGCAGGCTGCCTCCGACGTGGTGGCGATGGTGCCTAAGGGCGCGGCAGAGCAGGTGAAGCTGGAGCTCAGGCCCGTCGATCCCGCCCCCGCGGCGCCGGTATCCCAAGGCCAGCCACTGGGCACCGTAGCCGCCGTGGCTCCCAGCGGCGACGATCTGGCCGAGGCCCCCGCCCTTGCGGCCGCGCAAGTGAGGCGCGCGAACATCTTCGTTAGGGTTTTCAGGGCCATCGTAAACTTTTTCAGAGCGCTGTTCAGGAGGGGCTAGCCCATTGACCTCCGTGAAGACCAAAGCCTGGGCCAAACTCAACCTCGTCCTCCACATCGTAGGGAAGAGGCCGGACGGCCGCCACAATATTGAGACGGTGATGCACGCCATCGACCTTGCCGACGACGTCGAGGTGACGCTGGAGCCTGGGTCCGGGCGCATACACGTGCGCGTCACCTCAAACGACCCGGATCTGGCTGCATCCGTGCCTTCCGACCACCGCAACATTGCGCACAAGGCGGTGGGAGCGTTCTTCGCTGCGCTAGAGGGGGCCGGAGGCGACGCGTCAAGGCCGCCTGCACCAGCCAGCTCAGCGCTGGCCTCCTGGGACGTGCAGGTGTACATACACAAGCGGATACCGGTGGAGTCCGGCCTCGGCGGGGGCAGCGCCGACGCCGCGGCCGTGCTGCACGCCCTCAACCTGCTGCTGGATGCGCCCCTGAACCCCGACAGGCTCATGGACGTCGCCGCAGGCGTCGGAAGCGACGTGCCCTTTTTCCTGCATTCCACGCAGCCCGACGCCACCGGAGCCGCCTTCGCCGCAGGCGCCGGCGAGGCGCTGGAGCCCCTGCCCAGCCTGTCTGGGGTGGGCTTCGTCGTGGCGGTACCGGATTTCGGCCTGTCTACAAGGGATATGTATGACCTGTGGGACGCCCAGCCTGAGCCGGCCGGAGGAGCAAGGCATCGCGGCGACGTGGCGCAAAGCGACGCCGTGGATAGCCCCGCAGCGAGACCGGAGCCTGGATCTTTCGGCGCGAGCTCTGCTTGCCCTGCTGGCCCCGCCATCCCAGCCAGCCCAGCCAGGGCGCTGGCGGAGGCGCTGCGCCAGGGCAAGAGCCTGGACGACCTCGCTTCATTGATGAGTAACGACTTCCACCGGCTTGCGGTGGCCAACGACGCGAGGCTCGGGGCTCTGGCCTACCTCCTGGTGAAGCAGGGCGCCCTGTGCGCGCAGCTGACCGGCAGCGGCTCGGCCGTGTTCGGAATGTTCCGTTCCCGAGAGGAGGCGGCGCGCACGGCGTGGAGCAGTCCGGTGCGGGAGCGCGCGCTGCAGGCGGCCGGGGCGAGGCTGCTGGCCGTGGAGGTGGCCCCGGTTGGCGCCCGGCAACGCTCGTAGGGAAGCGTATGGAGGCAGTGACCATGGAACACGGGGAACGCAAAGTTGATGCGGTGATCATGGCCGGCGCCGACAACCGCGGCCGGCTTGCTGAAGTCTCGGACTCGCCCTACGAGGCGACCATCGACATAAACGGCAGGGCCATGCTGGGCTGGGTGCTCCAAGGAGCGCTAAGCGCCGCACACGTGGGCCGGATCGTCATCGTTGGCCCGGTGGAGGCCCTGGCTCCGGTGGTGGAGGCAGAAGGTGCAGACGGCCGCGTGATCCTGGTGGAGCGGCGCGGCAGCATCTTCGACAACCTCCTGGCCGGCCTGGAGCAGCTTCACGACAGCGACCGCACGCTGGCGATGTCGGCCGATATACCCTTCATCACCGGGGAGGCCCTGGATCGTTTCATCCAGCGCTGCTGGAGCCTGCCAGCTCAGGTCCACTACCCCCTCATCCCGAAGCACGTGAACGAGGCGAGGTTCCCCGGTGTGAGCCGCACGTACATCAAGCTCGCCGACGGGCTGGTGACCGGCGGCAACGTCTTCATGGTGGACCCACAGTTCGTCAGGAGCAACGAGGCCCTTATCCGCAAGGTCCTTGAGCTCCGAAAGAAGCCCCTGGCGCTCGCATCCATGCTAGGCGTTGGCCTGATATTCAAGTACATCACGGGACGTCTCAGGATCGTCGACGTGGAGAACAAGGCCAGATCCTGGCTGGGCCTGGAGGGAAGGGGCGTGATCATCGACTCCCCCGAGATCGGTGTGGACGTCGACAAGCCCAGCGACTACATGCTTGCGCTGTCAGTCCTGAAGAAGGAGGCTACAGCCTGATGAAGAAGGCCATCGCAACTTCCGAAGCCCCCGCAGCCGTGGGGCCGTATTCCCAGGGGATCGTTTCGGGCGGGTTCGTTTTCGTGTCGGGGCAGCTGCCCCTGGACCCTGCCACAGGGCAGTTCGTGGAAGGCGGCATCGAGGAGCAGACCGCTAGGGTCATCGAGAACCTTCAGGCGGTGCTCAAGGCCGCCGGAGCCGACCTTGACTCGGTGGTGAAAGTCACGGTGTTCCTTGCGGACATGAACGACTTCGCTGCCATGAACAAGGTGTACACCTCTTTCTTTGGCTCGGTGCCTCCGGCGAGGTCCGCTGTTCAGGTGGCCAGGCTGCCGAAGGATGCCAGAATAGAGATGGAGGCCATCGCCTGCCTGAGCAGGTAGCCAGCAACTTACATGCGTCCTCGACGCAGCAACCCCCCTGCGTTCCAGAGGATTTTCCTTTTCAGCGTGGAATAGGTAATCCACACATACCAGCATATTCGCGCTGAAGGGTGGCTACCAGTTGATAGTCACGAACGTGAAGGTTCGCGCAGTGGACGTGTCCGGAAGGATGAAAGCGCTGGCCACCATCACCCTTGACGGCGCCTTCGTCGTTCACGATCTCAGGGTGATCCAAGGAGATAAAGGGCTGTTCGTCGCCATGCCCAGCAGGCGGGGCGCCGACGGCAAGTTCCGCGACGTGGCCCACCCCATCACTCAGGAACTCAGGGACACGATCGAGGCAGCGGTTCTCCAGGCGTACACGGCTGAACACGAGCACGAGCAGCAGCACGAGCAGCAGCACGAGCATCAGCAGGGCGCTTAAGCGGCTAATGGCCATCCGTCCAGCGCCTGCCTGGCGTCGCCTTGGACCATGCCGCTGCGCGCCCCGAGGCCAGGTTGCCGGCGGTGGCGGCGTATGCTAAAATTATGGGCGCACACTGGGGCGTCGCCAAGCGGTAAGGCACGGGACTTTGGATCCTGCATTCGGAGGTTCGAATCCTCCCGCCCCAGCCATTCCATATCTATTGGCCAGGTTGCTGCCGGGCACGCTACTCGTAGGCGGCGCAGCGTCATCAACCAACGCGCGAAAAACCATGAAAAAGCTGAGGCAGGAGGCGGAATGTCCGCCTCCTGCAAGTAGGCAGCGAAGTTGGCTTCAGCTTCGGCTTAGCTCGGCTGGACCGTGGGCACCGTGGTTGCCGTGGTTGCCGTGGTTCCTGTCTTCAGGTCATGGCTGGGATCCAGGTGCCATCCGGGCGGGCGATGCAAGTGCGAGGCTGCCGCAGCGCCGACCACCTCGTGGAAGCCCCGGCTGACTCCTGCTGACATCGATGCTATGAGGCTTGCCTCCGCCGCTTCGATCATCTTCCGCACCATGTTGCCGCCGAGGGTTCCGCAGTCACGCGAGCTCACGTTGCCCCAGTAGTCACCCTGAACCAGATGCGTGGGAGTCCCGATCTCCTGGGCAGTCTCCCACTTCATGCGTTCAAGGGCCCGCGCAAGTTCCGGCGACCGGCTTCGCCGCCTGTTCGTGTTCGACGGCATTCTTTCACCTCCATCGCGCTGGTGTTTGGAGTTTGTCCGGCGCCAGCCGAGGTATGCTGGCTTGTGACAGGGCGAGTTTGAGGGCTCTGCCACGGCGCCGAAAAGTTGACTATACTGCATCGATGCGATATGCTCAAGCTGCCTAACATGCCCTAGCAATCAAGGGGTGGAGTGACAATATCATGCAGCCGTTCTTGGGGGTCCTGCTCGCGGCCGGGCAGGGCAAGAGGATGAAGTCGCAGATCCCCAAGGCGCTTCATCAAGTGGCAGGCGAGCCGATGATCGACCATGCCATGAACAACCTGCTCAAAGCCGGCGCAGCTCGGATCATCGTCGTGGTGGGGCACGGCGGCGACCAGCTCGTTGAGCATATCGGGGATCGCGCGGAAGCCGTGTGGCAGAGGGAACAGCTGGGCAGCGGGCACGCCACCATGCAGGCGATCCCGGCTCTCGAGGGCTTCCATGGCGCCGTAGTGGTGGCGCCGGCGGACGTGCCAGCCCTTCGCAGCTCTACCATTGAGAGACTTGTGCATCAACATGCTGCCGGCGGCTACGCGGCAACGGTGCTCACCATGGTGCTTGACGATCCCGCCCATTACGGACGAGTGGTCAGAAACTCCCACGGCGACGTGGCTGCGATAGTGGAGTACCGGGACGCGTCGGAGCACATCCGCGCCATCCGCGAAGTGAACACCGGCGTGTACTGTTTCAACTGCCCTGACCTGCTCAAGGAGCTTCCGGGGCTGACCAACGACAACGACCAGGGCGAGTACTACCTCACCGACGTCATCGAGATGCTGGTAAGGCACGGCCGCCCGGTGGGCGCCGTCGTCCTCGACGATCCCGCCGAAGGGCTGGGCATCAACTCCAGGGAGGAGCTTGCCCAGGTGGGGCAGGTGCTCAGGTTCAGGAAGCACAGGGACCTGATGCAAGACGGTGTCACCATAGTTGACCCAGCTACAACATACATCGATATGGGCGTGGAGATAGGGCGTGACACTGTGATCGAGCCGTTCACCGTTCTTTGCGGCAGAACCGTGATCGGCAGAGGATGCCATGTCGGGCCCTATGTTTGCGTACGCGACGCTGCCATGGGCGATGGATGCGTCATAGGCCCGTTCTCGTACATCCGCCCCGGCACACGGCTGGCCGACAAGGTGAAGGTTGGCGACTTCGTAGAGGTGAAGAACAGCACTGTGGGCCAGGGCACGAAGATCCCCCACCTGAGCTACGTGGGCGATGCGGATCTTGGCAGTGGCATCAACGTAGGAGCCGGAACCATCACGTGCAACTACGACGGTGAGCGTAAGCACAGAACGATAATAGAAGACGGAGCTTTCATCGGAGCCAACAGCAACCTGGTGGCGCCCGTAAGGGTCGGCCGAGAGGCTTACATAGCCACCGGGTCTACCATCACAGACCACGTACCAGCAGGAGCGCTGGGCATTGCCCGCGCTCGGCAGCAGAACAAGGAGGGGTGGGTCGAACGCCGCAAGCAGAGCAGGCAGACCCAGGCCTCCAGGGAGGACAATTAGCCAAATGCTTTCATGCCACAGAAAGCTCAAGATCTTCGCCTGCAACTCCAATCCGGGGCTGGCGGACGAGGTCGCCGCAGTTCTCGACACCAACCTGGTGAAGGCCAGCGTGGGGAGGTTCAGTGACGGCGAGATACGGGTGCAGATCCACGAGAGCATCAGGGGCGCCGACGTGTTCGTGATACAGTCCCTGTGCCGGCCGGTGCACGACAACATCATGGAGCTGCTCATCGTCATCGACGCGCTGAACCGGGCTTCAGCCAGGTCCATCACGGCGGTGCTTCCGTACTACGCTTACGCCCGCCAGGACCGCAAGTCGCAGCCGAGGGAGCCCATCGCGTCGAAGCTTCTAGCCAACCTCATCACGGCGGCGGGCGCCTCGCGGGTTCTCACCATCGACCTGCACGCCCCGCAGATTCAGGGCTTCTTCGACATCCCGGTGGACCACCTGAAGGCAGCTCCCATCCTGTCTCAACACCTGGAGACCAGGGGCCTACGAGGTTGCGTCATAGTCTCCCCCGACGTCGGTGGCGTGGCGCGGGCGCGCGTCCTGGCGGAGCACCTCGATGCCAGTCTTGCCATCGTAGACAAACGCCGGCCCAAGCCCAACGTGGCTGAAGTGATGAACGTCATCGGCGACGTCAAGGGCAAACCCTGCGTCCTCGTGGACGACCTGGTGGACACCGCGGGAACCATATGCCAGGCGGCGCAGGCGCTGATCGACCGCGGTGCGACCTCGGTGAGGGCGTGCTGTACACATGGCGTCCTGTCGGGCCCGGCCATCGAGAGGCTGAAGGCGTCCCCCATCGAGGAGCTGGTGATCACCAACACCATCCCCGTGACCGCTCATGACAACATCGACAAGATAACCGTGCTTTCCGTGGCGCCTCTCTTCGCTGAGGCGATCAGGCGAATCTACGAGGAGCTGTCGGTGAGCATCCTGTTCGAGTAAGATGTACATCGTTGCTGGCCTGGGCAATCCCGGATCTAGGTACGAGACCACCCGCCATAACGTGGGCTTTATGACCCTCGACCGTCTGGCCCGCGAGCTGGGGGTGGCTTTTCGTCGTGCCCCGATGCGCGGAGCGCCTGCCATGGCCGCCAGGGCCAGGCGCGACGGGATTGACGCGGTGTTGCTCAAGCCCCATACTTACATGAACCTCAGCGGGCTGGCGGTGCGCGCCGCGGCATCATATTACGGCGTCGGGCCGGAGTCCATAATAGTGGTGTACGACGACCTCGATCTCGAGGTGGGCCGCATCCGCATCCGGGCTCGCGGCAGCTCCGGCGGCCACAGGGGCATGAGGTCCGTCATCGACGAGATGGGCACCGAGGAGATAGTGCGCGTTAGGATAGGAATCGGCAGGCCGCCGCCGTGGGAGGACTCCGCCGACTACGTCCTCAGCTCCTTCGTGCCTGAGGAGCTGCCGCTGATGTCCGACGCGATTACAAATGCCGCGAAGGCCATACTATGTATTATGGCCGAGGGCGTTGAGGCGGCGCAGACCGAGTTCAACAGGATCAGCTGATAGGGTTTGAAGTGGTGGCCCTAAGGGTCTGCACCCCCGTGCGCAGCCCTTGGGCTTGCCTTGTTATGCCCATTTCCCGGAGGTACGCATTTGATCGGAATTACCCGTCTGCTCATGAACTCAAACGCTTTCGCTCAGGTGCTGGCCGCAGCGCAGCACGGGCATGGCCGCGCCCCCGTGCGCGTCTCAGGCGTGATCGGGTCCGCAAAGGCACTCTACCTGGCGGGCCTGATGGAGCACGGCCAGAGGCAGGTATTCGTCGTCACCTACAGCCAGCAGGAGGCGGAGGCCCTTGCCTCCGACATCGAAGCCTTCGCCGGCGCGCGCAAGGCTTTCGTGTTCCCTCCGGTGGACCTCCTTCCCTACGAGCACACCAGGATCAGCGGCGATCTCGCCTCATCCCGGGCGAAGGCCATGGCGGCCCTCGTGGGTGGGCAGCCGTGCGCAGTGATCGCGCCGGTGAGGGCCCTGAGCAGGCGCACCGTGCCTCCTGAGGTCTACAGGAGCCGTCGCTTCCAGCTGCAGGCCGGCAAGGTGATGGACCAGGACGAGCTCCTCAGGCAGCTGGCGGACGCAGGCTACGAGATGCTTCCCAAGGTGGATGCCCAGGGCCAGGCCGCGATGCGCGGCGGCATCGTCGACATATTCCCCTTCGACCTCGACGAGCCCGTGCGGGTGGAGTTTTGGGGCGACGAGATCGAGTCCATCCGCTCCTTCGACCCGGCGACGCAGCGGTCGACTGTGGGCAGAGAGTCGGTCACCATTGGCCCCGCCAGGGAGTTCCTCTACGACCGCGCCGCCCTGGAGCGCGCCCTTTCTGCCATAGAGGCCGAGCTTGCCAGGGTGAAAGCCAGCGCCCGCAGGAAAGCCGAACCCGGCTCCAGCCCCGACCGCAGCCCCGGAACCACCGGCCGCGGCCGCTCCGGCATCGACCAGCTCTCGGAGAGGGTGGCCGAGCACCTGGAGGCCTTGAGGGAGCGTGGCTACTTCGACAACGACGAGCAGTACCTCCCCTTCTTCTATCCCGACGTCAGCACCATCCTGGACTGGGCCAACGACGCCGTGGTGGTCATCGACGAGCCGGAACGAGTGCGCGAATCCGCCCGCGGGGCCGAGGCCGACGTCAGAGAGACCTACGCCAGCCTCCTCGAAGCCGGCCTGGTGCTGCCCACCGGGGCGGAACTTTACATCGGTGCCGACCATCTAATAGGTAGACTGGAGGCGCGGCATCAGCTCAGCCTCTCGCTGCTGTCCAGAGGCGATTCCGATCACGCCATAATGGCTCCGGTGTCAAGCCCCGAGCTGTTCGCCGGCAGGTTCGACGACCTGGTCCATGAGATAAGGAAGTACCGCAAGCGTCGGTACCGCGTGGTATGCGCGGTCTCCACCCCTGACAGGCGCGACCGGCTGGTCAACTCCCTGAGCGTGCAGGGGGTCGTGGTCCAGTCTCCAATATCGGTGATTGACCCCCCGGAAGATGGCACCGTGACGGCGGTGGTGGCCGAGGCGACGTCGGGCCTTCTCTACCCCGACATCAGGCTGCTCCTGCTCACCGATGCGGAAGTCTATGGCAGGCCAAAGAGGCGCCGACGCCCCGCCGCCGTCGACGAGGCGGCCCGCATCTCTTCCTACACCGACCTGCACGTCGGCGATTACGTCGTGCACGTCAACCACGGGGTAGGGCGCTACGCTGGTGTGCACACCCTTGAGGTCAGCGGCGTGCAGCGCGACTACCTGCTGGTGGAGTACGCCGGCGAGGACAAGGTGTACGTGCCCACCGACCAGGTGGCGCTCCTGCAGAAGTACATCGGCGTGGACGACATTGCGCCTCGCCTCAACAAGCTCGGCGGCGCCGAGTGGGCCAAGGCCAAGCTCCGAGCCAGGGAATCGGTGCGCGACATGGCGGAGGGCCTCATCCAGCTCTACGCGGCCAGGGAGAGCATCACCGGCTATGCTTTCTCGGCTGACACCGTATGGCAGCACGAGTTCGAGGACGCATTCCCGTACGAGGAAACCCCTGACCAGTGGCGGGCCATCAACGAGGTCAAGCGCGACATGGAGCGGTCCCGACCCATGGACAGGCTGCTCTGCGGCGACGTGGGCTTCGGCAAGACAGAGGTGGCCCTGCGCGCCGCGTTCAAGGCCACGGCCGACAGCAAGCAGGTGGCGGTGCTGGTTCCCACCACCATCCTGGCGCAGCAGCACTACATGACGTTCACCGATCGGTTCAAGGGCTTCCCCATCAAGGTAGCGATGCTTTCCAGGTTCCAGTCAGACGCCGAGCAGCGCGCGGTGGTGGAGGGCCTGAAGGACGGTACCGTTGACGTCGTCATCGGCACCCATCGGCTGCTTTCGCAGGATGTACAGTTCAGAGACCTTGGCCTCCTCGTCGTAGACGAGGAGCAGCGCTTCGGCGTGGCCCAGAAGGAGAGGCTGAAGGAGCTCAGGAAGGAGGTCGACGTGCTCACCCTAACCGCGACGCCCATACCGCGCACGTTGCATATGGCCATGGTGGGCGTGAGGGATATGAGCCTGATAGAGACGCCGCCTGAGAACCGCTTCCCCATTCGCACATACGTGGTGGAGCATAATGATACCCTCATTCGGGAGGCGATACTGAGGGAGATAGACAGGGGCGGCCAGGTGTACTTCGTCCACAATCGGGTGCACGACATCGACGAGGTGACCGCGGCCCTGATGAAGCTGGTGCCAGAGGCGGAGTTCGGGGTGGCCCACGGGCAGATGCCGGAGGAGCGCCTCGAGAGGGTGATGTTGCAGTTTCTCCAACACGAGTTTGATGTGCTAGTATGTACTAGTATAATAGAGTCTGGTATTGATATGCCCAACGTCAACACTATCATCATCAACAACTCTGACAGCTTCGGCCTGGCACAGCTGTACCAGTTGCGCGGGAGAGTCGGCCGCACGAATAGGGTAGCCTATTGCTATCTGTTGTTCAGAAAGGGCAGGATGCTCACGGAGACCGCCGAACGCAGGCTGGCGGCTATCAAGGAGTTCACCAGCCTCGGATCCGGCTACAAGATAGCCATGCGCGACCTGGAGATCCGCGGGGCAGGGAACCTGCTGGGCCCGGAGCAACATGGGCATATTGCAGCCGTGGGATTCGAGATGTACTGCAGGCTCCTGGAAGAGGCCATAAAGGAACTCAAAGGCGAGCCTAAGGCACCCGAACCTCCGCCGATGCTGATAGACCTACCCGTCGACGCATATGTGCCCGACGCTTACGTCCCCGACTCGAGCCAGAAGATAGAGGTGTACAAGAAGATCAACGCGGTGGACGGCCCGGAACGCGCCGCCGAGCTGGCCAAGGAGCTGGCCGACAGGTTCGGTCCGCCGCCGGCTCCGGTGGAGAACTTGCTCATCATCGCTGCGATGAAGCCAGTCGCTGGCGAGCTGGGCGTCGTCAGCATAGTGGCTCAGCGCAATGAGGTGGTCATCAGGTTCGCGGAAGGGGTACGTCACACGGGGACGAACCTAATGAGGATAGTCCGGTCCCTCAAGGGGAGAGTCACTCTTGGCGCAGGCAGGGCACTCACCTTCAAGATTCGCACCCAAGGGCTGTCGGAGAAAGAGTTGCTGAACATACTGGTGTACGTGATCACGGAGATGAACGAGGCTTGCGAGGCTGCAAGCCAGTAAGCGCAGGAGGAGAGTTGAGATGAGACCGACGGGGATCGTCAGGAGAATCGACGAACTAGGCAGGATAGTGGTGCCCAAGGAGCTCAGGAGAACCCTCCGGATTCGCGAAGGCGATTCGGTAGAGATCTACGTAGACGAGAACGGGAACATCGTGCTGAGGAAGTATTCGCCGGTGGGGCAGCTCAAGGCCATGTCCCACGACATGGCGGAGGCGTTGGCCGAGTCGTCCGGGCTGGTGGCCCTCATTTGCGACAAGGACGTGGTGCTGGCTTCGGCCGGGCCTGGCGCTCCTGACCTCTCAGACAGGGCCATCGGCAGGGCAGTGGAGAAGTCCATGAGCGAGCGGCAGGTGCTCCTGGTCCACTTCAGCGGAGGCGGCGAGGCGTCGTCCATCGTGGACCCCGGCGACGACGGGTTCGTCATCGTGTCGGCGGCCATCGCCCCCATCATCGTGGACGGCGAGGCAGTTGGCGCAGTGGTGGTGGGGACCACGTCCAACGTCACCACCGTGGGCGAGCTCGAGGAAGACCTGGTCGTCACCGCCGCGGGATACTTCGCCAGGCAGGTGGGATAACGGGGAGACGCAGGTCTTATGGAACGGCTGCTTAGAATCATGGCCAAACTCAGGTCGCCTGAGGGATGCCCGTGGGACCGGCAGCAGACCCACGAGTCTCTCAGGCCCTACGTTATCGAAGAGGCGTACGAGGTGGTGGAGGCCGTCGATAGCGGCTGCCGCGCCAAGCTCGCCGAGGAGCTGGGAGACCTGCTCTTGCAGGTTGTCTTCCACGCCCAGATAGCGTCGGAGCACGGCGACTTCACTCTTGACGACGTGGTGGCCGCCATCTGCGAGAAGCTCGAGCGCAGGCACCCCCACATCTTCGGAAACGTCAGGGCTGACAACGCTGAGCAGGTGCTGCACAATTGGGAGCGAATCAAGCAGGCAGAGCGCCAGTCCGAAACGGGCAAGCGTTCGTCGCTCCTTGACGGCGTGCCCAAGTACCTGCCGGCGCTGATGTACGCCTACAAGGTCCAGGATAAGGCCGCCCGGGTGGGGTTCGACTGGCCCAACGCCGATGAGGCGGCGCCGAAGATCTGGGAGGAGGCGGACGAGCTGAAGGAGGCCATGGCCTCCGGCGATGAGGAGCGCATCGCCGACGAGCTGGGCGATCTCCTGTTCGCGGTGGTGAACGTGGCGCGCCTGCTCAAGGTGCACCCGGAGGAAGCCCTCAGGCGCACCAGCGACAAATTCGCCGAGAGGTTCAAGTTCATCGAGGCAAGGGCAGACGAGATGGGCACCACCCTGGAGGATATGACGCTTTCCGAGATGGACGAGGCCTGGAACGAGGCCAAGCGTTCGGGCCTGTAGTGGGGCTGCAGTAGGGCTTGGCATCGAGCAACGCGGACGGGCATACACATCCTTAGAGGCAGCGCACTGACGTGCCATATCTCATAAGGAGTGTTGCCCATGGCCGCGAGAATCGCTCCCGAACCTGGAGACGAGACCAGGCGGAAGAGGCCTGGCATGCAGCACAAGCTGGTCATCGTAGACAGGGAGAACATGAACGTCGAGGGCATCCTCAACGTGGAAAGCTTCGACGACGAGCAGATCGTGCTGGAGACAAACGCGGGGCTCCTCACGCTTTTCGGGCAGGGCCTTCACATCCGCCACCTCAACCTTGAGGAGGGCGTCGTCGAGATCGACGGCTACGTGGAGGCCTGCGACTACGAGGACGAGAGCCGCAAACGCGCGAAGGGCCTGTTCGCCCGCCTGCTCAGGTAAGGCTCGGGTAAGGATTCATGTAGGGGGAATGTGTTTCGGTGCAACGTCCCCGGCAGTCGGCTTCAGCATCCATAGTCCGCGCGCGGGCGCGCCGGCAGCGGCAGTTGCGGCCAAACGTGCCGACGCTTGCCTTTCGCCTGGTTATCGCCATCCTGTCGGTGTTCATCAGCCCGGCGGTGCTCTTGGTCTCCCTTTTCAGGCCGCGCATGAAGACTGGCCGTCGCTGGCTCATCGCCGCCCTGGCCTTCACCATGATCCTGGCAGGCGCGGCGTGGTCGGCCGCGATGTGGCTCGACCGCACCCTCGCAGACTCCCTCAGCGTGCTCGCCGACTACGAGACCGCCAGGGTAGAGGTGCGAGACATGCCCTTTTACCAGGTGCTGAACGCCGAGAGCCTTCGCAATGGCGTCGACCCGTCGCTGGTGGCCGCCATCGTTCAGCACGGCAGCGGGTTCCGGGCCGACTTCATGTCGAGGCGCGGCGCCCGCGGGCTCATGCAGATAACCCCGTCCACGTGGGCCGAGTTCATGCCGTCGGCTGTATGCAGGGGCGACCACGCGCCTCCCGCCTGTTCTGGAGACTGCATCTTCTCGCCGGCCGCCAACCTCAGAGTGGGGACGGCGTACCTGCGTTACCTCGTGGACCAGCACGGCGGCGACATGATGGCGGCGCTCAGGGCATACAATTCAGAGACGCCCGCCGCCTCAGCGCTCTCCCAGACTTACGCCGAAACCACGGCCCAGGCCTGGACCACGATCCGAGGCCAGAACACCCAGCCCAGGGTGGACGCAGCGCTGACCGCGATGAGGCTGCGGTCGTACATGTCGTGGGGCGTAATCGCGATGCTCTGCTTGATCCTGGCGTGGTCTGTCGTGCGATTGCCCGACCCGAGGCGGGATGATGATGGAGCTTCTGACCATGGGGATATCGGCCCTGTGGGGAATAGCGTTGGCCACCGCGGTGCAGCTTACGTGGCAAGCGAATCGGACGAGGCGCACGAAGCAGACGAAGTGGTGCCGCAGCCTGATATCGGCCAGCCTTGACCTGTTCGTGCCGGTGGCGGCGGGCACGGCGGTGTTCTACACCCTGTATAAGGTGAACTCCGGCCAGGTCAGGGCCTACGTGCTTCTGGGCCTGGGGGTGGGCTGGGCCGTGCACAAGCTGCTCCTTGAAAGGCCCGTTCAGTTCGTGTCCATGTGGGCTCAGTGGGGGCTCTCGCGCGCCCGGCGCGCGGCCAGCCGGTGGACGAGAAGAACTTCTAGGCGAGTTAGGGCAAGTTTGCAGGGATTTCCGAATCTTCGGCGAACATCCCCCTCGAACCACACGCCTAACGGGGGTGGCTAGGAGGGGCGGACCAACGTGTCACAGAGGACGTTCAGGCTCATCACCATCGCCGGCGCGGCGCTCTGCATACTGAGTTTTGCAGGCGGCATCGTCCGCGTGGTGTCCATCAACCGTGAGACCGCCGGCATCGTGCAGCAGGCCGAAGAGTGGGAGCGGAAGACTGGGGGAGTCTACCAGGAGATTGAGGAAGCCGGTTCTCACCAGTACATAGAGCGGGTGGCCAGGGAGGAGCTGGGCCTGGTGAAGCCTGGCGAGACTCTATACATAGTGGCCCAGCCCGATTCAAGCGGCTACCAACCGGTTGCTCCCAGGCCTGGTCACACGCCTGAAATAGGCGATTAACTGGGCAGTGGCAATCATTGACACTCGCTTGGGACCTAGATTATAATGTAGCATAACATGTGTGGGCTTTGCCCATATCGCTAGTACGGGAGGATCTCCGCCAGCATGTCGTCAATCGAGGTCGGTTCCATTATTGAGGGCCGCGTCACAGGTATCACGAAGTTTGGGGCGTTCGTTGATATCGGTGAAGGCAGAACAGGTCTTGTCCACATTTCCGAAATTGCCGATGCGTATGTAAACGACGTGAACGACTATCTGAAGCACAACGACATAGTCAGAGTCAAAGTTCTTGCCATCGACAATGGAAAGATCGGGCTCTCCATCAAGCAAGCTGACCCCAACTATCAACCTTCAAGGCCCAGGCGCGATCGGGCTTACCAGCAGTCCTTTGAGGAGAAGCTCAGCAAGTTCCTCAAAGACAGCGACGAGCGTCACCAGGACCTCAGGCGCAACCAAGAGGCCAAGCGCGGCGGGCGGGGCTCTCGTATGTCAAGGTTCTTCTAGACTAGCTGCAGCATCAATGCGGTAGGCATATTCCAACGGCGGTTGGGCACTCCTCGCTGGGAGTGCTTTTCTTTTCCACCTTTCTTATTAGGAGTGGAGACTGTGCAACGCGAATGGCCTTGGATGCAGCAATGGTCAGAACCCACCGCCGCAGATCTGTGCGTGGCTTCGGCCCAACTCGGGCGGGATCTGGCCGGGAGAGTGCTGGCCATCGGACGGCGCTGCCGCTTCGACCAGCCGCAGGTGCTGGTGACGTGTCCGCTGATTGAGGCGGAGCAAGAGGATGGTCAGGCTGTCTTGCTGATGCCGTTCCCGACGCTGTTTTGGCTCACGTGCCCGCACATTCGAGAGGCAGTGGGTGCCCTAGAGAATGCCGGCATGATCGCTGCGATGAGGGACAGAGTCCACGAGGATCCAGAGCTTCGCCAGGAGTACACGGCGGCCAACCGTGACTACGCGAGGCGTCGAGAGGCCATTCTGGACCAAGCCATGCCCGGGTGGCGGGAGCGGGTCAGCCCTGATATGGTCAGGGTTATCACCTCCAGCGGAATAGGTGGAATGGTCGATCCGCTGGGAGTGAAGTGCGTCCACATGCACGTGGGGCATTGGCTGGCAACTGGCGACAACCCCGTGGGACGTGAGGCGGTCGAGCGGATGTGCGCGCCTGGCGGCCGCGGGCTAGAGTGTGAAGACGGCAGGTGCTTGCCTGCACGGGAGAAGTGCAGCTTGCGTTAGTCGTGCCGGCGATCGCTGACGTCCATCCAGTGTCAGCGCCCTAGTCGAGCGGGTCCGGCGATGCTATACTAACGTTGACGGTTACCTCCGCGGCCGGAGTGGCGGAATGGCAGACGCAGGGGACTTAAAATCCTCTGCCCGCGAGGGCGTGCGGGTTCGAGTCCCGCCTCCGGCACCAGCTAAATGTATCCGTGGGGGGCCGTTGGCCCTCATACTCTCTTGTCCTTGCTACACAAGTGCTGCACGTTCGACAAAACCTCAGCTACCTGCCTTAGACCTACGTCGAGTCTTCGCTTTCCATCTTCCTCGCTTCTGCATGCTGGGCTGCGGGCACACGTCGACGGAGTCTGCCGATGGTCTTCGCGCGCGAATCAGGCAGCTTCTCGCACAACACGTGGCTACGACTTATCGGTGCCTGGCAGTCGCGAATGGGGCTGACGTGAACCATGAGAGTGTACTCACTCCGATTGACACGAGGCTCCCACAGTCAGGCCGAATGTGGTGGCATAGGATACCAGTGCCGCCGTATCGCCGATGGACGCGAATCACCGCTACCTGACGACCAAGGTTCAGGCGACGTTTGGGAGTTCATCAAAGACGTCGGCGGCATTTCGCCATATATCAAGCTGAAGCTGGATCCGCGTCGAGGTTGCGTGTGTTTGTCCTTCCATGAATCCACTGGTCCGGTGACGTTGCCATGCAGAAATACTTAGAGACGGGTAAGGGGGGATTGAGCTGTGCGCGCCTACTGTGACACGTGTGGTACGGAACGAGATTGCCACATCGTGCTGCGGGATGAAACGTATCCCGTGAGAGGCGAACGAGTCACGGTAAGGGCTAAGGTCTTGATCTGCAACGTATGCGGGACCGACTTGTTCGATGTTGCCCTCGACGAGCGCAACGTGGAGCTCGCCTTCAGAGAATACAGACGCCGAAGGGGCTTGGTGAGCAAAGACGATATCATCCGTACCAGAGCCATGCATAATCTGTCTCAAGAAGGTTTGGCCACATTGCTCGGCTGGAGTTCTGATACGGTTGAACGCTATGAGCTGGGTGCACTTCCATCGGCTCCTCATAGTGAACAGCTTCGACGGTTCAGAGATGATCTGAACTATGCCAAGGAGTTGTTTGACGCCAGGAACGCTCAACTCGGCACCCTGGAGCGATTGAGGGTGGGGAAACAGCTCGAGAGGCTTTCGGTAACCAGCAAGCACCAGGATCAAGATTTCGATCCTGGTTGGCTCTTGGTGACATACTCCACGTAAGCCTGTTCACCGCATGAGTGCGTGATGTGCCTGAAGGCTATCTGATACGGACTTAGGCCACTATCGGGAATAGCCAGGCAAGGCAACAAGACCGACAGTTCTCTGGACAATATCTGAAAGCTGTCGGCTTTTCACTTGAGGTAAGCTGACGATGAGGTGAGCATTCTACCATCACGGTTCGCATGTCGTGCACGGGCGGTAACCTGCGGCAATCGCATCTTCCCGAGTGCTGAACGCACGCCGATTGGCAGGCTTGATGCTCTCCACATGCTTGCACCAAGTGTAGTGGAATACGTCCGAGTTCTTGCTTCCGCAGTACACGCCTTCCATCTCCGGACGTGTGTCTGGATCGGAACTGTGCTCTGGTTCAGGTAGTACCCTTGGATGCTCAGTATCCACGCGCCAGGTTCGCCCGTCAGTCTCCAGTGTAACAGAGCCGTCGAAGTCAGTTCGGTAAGTCTCCGCTCCGAAACTCGAAAGCCTCGACAGAACTTCGTCGGATGGGTGCCCATACCTGTTACCCTCTCCGACTGAGATGATGGCAATCGCCGGCCTCACAACATCCAGAAAGGCCGCAGTTGTTGCGGTGGAGCTGCCGTGGTGGGCAACCTTGAGGGCATCGACTTGGGATAGCAGCCCGAGCTGAACCATCGTGCCTTCTGACTCAGCTTCGACGTCGCCTGTAAGGAGGGCAGAGAACTCCCCATAGACCAGTTCGACCACGATCGAAGACTCGTTGCGCCTTTTCGGCAAGTCCCCGCCCGGCCACAGTACCCTTACGGTTGCGGGGCCAAGAGCGAACGATGATCCAGTTCTGTCATGGCTCACTGGGATGCTGAATGTGCTGATCATCGAGAAGTATCTATCGTATATCTGCGACTCTGCTGAGAGACCGGTATCTACGATTCGGAGGACGGGGATCTCCTGCAAGACTTCCGGCAACCCGCCAATGTGGTCCGCGTCAGGGTGCGTGACTATGAGGACGTCTATCATGCTGATGTTGTTATCTCGGAGGACCCGCAGGATCACGTCAGAGGCTCCCCTGGGGCCGCCGTCGACGAGCATGGTGTAATCGTCTGAAGTGGTGATGAGGATCGCGTCGCCCTGGCCTACGTCCAACACGGTAAGGCTGAGGAGTATTGGCGATTCGTCCTCAGGGGGACAGGCGGCTATCGGGACGATCGATAGGAGAAGGACCACGAGCACGCAACACAGTACACGGCGCCTATACGCGGACATTTCACGGCCCTCCATGGGGGATGGTTGGGTGGGGAGCGAGAGGCTCCGTCGCCACTTGCTGCTCGCGGCAAACATATGCGCGCGGAAGTGATGTAAGTAGTCAGAATTGAGCAGAAAGAAGCAGAAGCTCTCTGACGATTGCTATTACGATTACGTTCTAGGCGGCGGCATTCGTTCCTTCAAGACGGTGTCGATTGGATGTGGGAGGGCAACCGGGGTATCGACTGCGCATGTTGGCTCGATGGGCTCCGGTGGGTGCTCTCGGTTAAGATGGAGTCTCGTAGTGTGGCTAGAGGCTTGCTGACGACGGCATCCCACCAGCAAAGCCCCAGGGCTTGCCCTGTTTGACGGCCTCTACAGCATCTTTCAGTCTCATCAATATGTCTATGTAGCCCCGGTTCTCCCAGCTGGTCTCTTGCGCGGTCTCGGACGAATTGCGTCTTGATGGACGTGTAGTCCCTCAGCGGCGTGGATAGCTCGGCGAGAATTTCATCGACATCCACCGGCTTCTTCGGTTCTCTCGCCATGCGGCACACCTCCTTTCTGAGCAGATCGGGTTTACAGGTGGAACAGTACGCGACTTGTCGAGTTTCACCTTCTCGACTCGGCTAGAATCTGACTCATGCTCGGGGGAACGCTGGATCGAGCGTCGGCCACAGCCGGTTGCACGTTGCCAGAGAGCGCGATCCGGCAAAGGCAAAGGTTTTCAGATCGCGCAAAGGGTGGCGAGAAGGCTCAGGACGGTCACGTGCGGGGATGGCATCTTGGTGGCGTTGACGCTGCTCACGCCCATAAGCCCTCGAGATCGCCTGACATGACGAAGCGCAGCATGTCGTCGAAGGAGCCGCGGAAGTCTGGCTCGCGGTGGGGCGTTCCATGGTCCACCAGGTAGTCGTCTACGAGGTATGTGCGCATTCCGAGCTTGCCAGCGACGACGTCTTCCTGGAGGTCGTTGCCGATCATGATGCAGTCTTCAGGTTTGATATTGATAGTGGAGAGGATTTCTCTGTAGTAAGCCAAGTTAGGCTTGCACGAGTGCCACGTTTCGTACGTTGTGACCAGAGTGTACGGAAGGCCGTGGACGTTGCCCCACCTCATCCTCTCCTCGGTCGCGATTCGCGGAAACACGGCGTTGGTGGCGATGACCACTGTGTAGCCTTCCCGTATGAGATGCTCCAGCATGGGGCGGGCGTCCGGGTGCGGGACGACGCGGAGCCTGTCGCGGAGGCGCGGGAAGTCGGTCCTGTAGAAGTGGTCGACTGCGTCGAGCAGGTGCTTAGTGTCGCAATCGATGCTTCGCAGCATTTCATCCCAGAATACCTGCTTGTTTGTGCGGGGGCCTTCGTTGGCAAGCATCACGTTGGTGCAGCGCAGGAGCTCGCGGGCGAAGGTTCGCGGGTTCAGCACGTGGGCCACGGCGGCTGACACGGCCTGTATGTACGCCTGGAGGAACTCATCGTAGTCGAAATGCACTAGAGTGCCGTCGAGATCGAACAGAACAGCACGTACCACCTGATCACCCCATTGAAACAGCACACGTATTGCGCCGGCGGCAATGCTGCTTGCCGGCCGACGGGGTTGCACTTCGCCACTGTCGGGCCGGGGACCTTCCGGCTACGACGGCACGACGGTTGTGGCGTTTGGCGAAAGAAGTGCGGCGGAGCGTTCGGGCGAAGGGCAGGCCGGATGAGGGGGCCGGATATGCCGGACGAGCCGAATGGGCAGGATGGGCCGCGAGCGCGAATCTCATTCTTGATGGTGAAAAATCGTCAGAGACGACTCGGGTGAGAAGCATTGGCTTTCCGCCCCATCAAGAATGGGGATCTTGGCGCGATTCGCTCCGCCCGCACCGATCGTACCGCTTGCCGAGAGGTATCATGGCGCATCGGCGGATGAGGCCGTCGCGGCGCCAGAATCATTACAGCAGCTAGAAGCAGTGCAAGTCGGAAGCCTAGAGTCGACGCGACAGAACTCCGTGGAGGTCGCTCATCCCGCTGCAGTTGATCCTCATCTGTGTAGGACCAAACTGCGACATGTCTGCGCCAATGGGGAGAGCAGCAAAATGGATCCTCACAAATGGGGCTGCTTGGCGCTTCCCCGGTTCCTCGACGACGCGGCATCGCGCGGCATCGCGCGGCGCCTCGCGGCGCCTCACGGCTGACACCATTATAGCAGCTACGGGCGCTCAACGTCGGCCACGCCCGAATGCCACGGGGAAGCGCCGCCATGGTCGGCGCTTCCAGCGATCACACAACCCTCGCGATCAGGCACTAAATCTCATCCGTGATGGCCGAAACTCCGGGACCTCCCCACCGATGTTGGAACTGGCTTCGGCGCCCCTCATCAACGAGGATCCGCCCCGCGTCGCGCGTCCGTGCCCCCTCCATCCCTCTATCCCCGCATCGCCCCCATCCATCGCCCCATCCATCCGTCCGTCGCTTCTTTCCGCCATCCATCCGCCGATCCGTCCGCCGAGATGCGGAGGGCGATCACGCCCCTGCGCGAGCGGCGCCCGCCCTCCCCCTCGCCTTTCCTTATCTATCGTGCCCTTCGGCGGACCCGCCAAACAGGGCCCTCATCACGCTCCCATCAAGTCTTCGGCGCCCACTCCGACACAGGGTTCGGGGCCCCGCTCGCCCTGGGCTGCACCGTCAAGGCAGGCACCGCCGGGTTCATGCCGACCTGCGGGACTGCCGCCCCCGGAGGCGCGGCCTGCATGCCGTCGTCCATCATGAACGGCCCTGGGCCCCAGCCCCAGCCCCAGCCCCACCACGGGCGCCGCCAGCCCCACCAAGGGAACCACGGGCGCCAGAACGGGCGCCTGAACCTGCCCCACCAGCCCCAGCCCGGCCACCAGAAACCGAACTGTGCGGGATCGACGTCGGAGGCATATGGATCAGCCGCCATGGCTGGATCATCGTATTGATAAGGATAGTATGCTGACATTGGAATCCTCCACCTCGAGATCGTTCTTAGTTGAGGACATGCGCGATACAGTGTATTCGACTGATGTTGTGAAGGCTTTTGTGACGATTGCCCGGTTTTGTACGATGCGTCAGCAACCTCCGGGGTTACGCTCCGATCGCAGGGAAAGCTAATGACCGGAGGTGGTCCAATGCCGAGACGACGGTCGTTGGTGTCGGACGAGGTCAAGTACGAGATCGCCAGGGAGCTCGGGTTCGCCAACAAGATCAGGCGAAGCGGCGATAGCTACGACTACGGCGACATCACGTCTCGTGAGGCGGGCCTCATCGTGAGGGGTCTCATCGAGAAGGCCGAGAGGGCTATGGCAGACCAGCTCAAGAGGGAGAAGGGGCGCTAGCCCCTTCCCCAGATTCTTATCATTTTTCCACCCGCGCGCCACACTTGCGTTCCACTTGCGCCCACTTGCGCGCTAAAGGGTATTGTGGTACTATAATACCGCATTCCTTCGGCGAGGTGATTGGTACGATTTCAGCAATTCAGATGTCAGATGCTACATCGCTGGCGCTCCACAGCATGGTCTACATGGTCCAGGCTGGGGGCGAACTCGTCACAGTCAAAGAGATGGCGGATGCGATGGGGTTCTCGCACGCGCACCTGTCCAAGGTGCTCCAGCGCCTGGTGAAGGCGGGTCTGCTGGAGTCAGTGCGGGGGCCGAGCGGCGGTTTCCGCCTGGCGAGGCCTGCGGACCAAGTCTCCATGCTGGAGGTGTATGAGGCCATCGAAGGGCCGCTTAACGCCTGCACATGCTTTGTCGGGCGCGATCTGGCCCAGTGCCCATTCGCCCAGTGCATCCTTGGAGACCTGCCGCGTAAGCTCACTGAAGATTTCAGGAGCTTCCTCGAGTCGCGCCGCCTTTCGCACTTCGTTGATGCACACCAGGATTCACAGGAGGTATCGCAATAACAATGGAGCGCCAGACCATCAAGATCGATGAATCAAAGTGCACCGGATGCGGCACCTGTGCCAGCGCCTGCGCCGAAGGAGTGATCGCAGTCATCGACGGCGTGGCCCGGGTGGTGAACCAAGACCACTGCGACGGGCTTGGGGTCTGCGTGGGCCAGTGCCCGAACGGGGCAATATCCCTGGTAACCGTTGAGGCCCCTGCACGCGGCTGCGCCCTGTGGAGTCTTACACTGGAGACTGCACCTGCCGGGGATGCTGGAGCCGCCGATGCCCTCGCCCCTCAGCGGCAGACCGCCACCCGCAACTGGCCCATCAAGCTGAGACTGGTGCCTGTCGGCGCCTGGCTGCGGGGTGCCGATGTGGCGATATGGGCAGACTGTACCGGCTTCGCGCTGATGGCCGGGGCATCGGACCGGACGAAAGACAGGGCCATGCTGGTGGGCTGCCCCAAGTTCGACGACAGAAAGCTCTACGTGGAGAAGCTGGTCGAAATCTTCAGAACAGCCGACCTCAGGTCGGTGCATGTGTACCACATGTCTATGTCCTGCTGCAGCGGGCTGGTGGGCCTCGTGAAGCAGGCTCAAGATATCGCTGGCACCAACGTGCCGGTGACGGCGTTCGAAGTACAACTGAATGGAACCATAGCTGACGGGAGGCAAGTGTGATGTTCTGTTACCAGTGCGAGCAGAGATCGGGCCCGGGCGCCAGCGGGTGCGACCGGGTGGGAGTGTGCGGAAAGGACCCGGCCACGGCGGCCCTTCAGGACCTGCTGGTGTGGGTGGCCCAGGGAGTATCGGTGTACGCCCATGAGGCGAGGCAGCGCAGGCAGGGCGACAGCGCGGTCAGCGACGATCTGCTTCACGAGGCCGACATCTATGTGGTGGAGGCGCTGTTCACCACCGTCACCAACGTCAACTTTGACCCGGAGCGCATCGAGACGATCCTCCGTCGCGGCTACGACATCATGAGCCGGTTCAAGCGGGAGCTTGGAGAGCCCGAGGGCGCGTGCCCGGGAGCAGCCGGGATCTCAGCGGGCCCCACACGCTGGGAGCCTGCTGACGACCTTGGGGGCCTGGTGGCCCAGGGCGAGCAGGTCACGGAGGAGCTTTTGGGAAGGTCCGCTGTGATGGGTCCGGATGTCGCTGGCACTATGGATCTGGTCCTGTTCGGGCTGAAGGGCATGGCCGCCTATGTCGACCATGCGATGATACTGGGAGTCGAGGACGAGCACGTGTACGCCTTCATTCATGAAGCCATGTCGTTCCTCACCCGCCGCGATCTCAACCTCGACGACGTTCTCACCATGGCGCTGCGGGTCGGCGAGGTCAACATCAGGGCCATGCAGCTCCTGGATCAGGCGAACACCGGCGCCTACGGACATCCCGTTCCCACGCGGGTGCGGGTGACTCCCGTTAAGGGCAAGGCTATACTGGTGTCAGGGCACGACCTTCGTGACCTTGAGGCCATCCTCAAGCAAACAGAGGGCAAGGGCATCAACGTGTACACCCACGGCGAGATGCTCCCGGCCCATGGCTATCCGGAGCTGAAGAAATACCCCCACCTGGTGGGCAACTACGGCGGCGCGTGGCAAGACCAGCGCGACGAGTTCGAGAAGTTCCCCGGAGCCATAGTGATGACCACCAACTGCCTGCAGCGGCCTAAGAAGTCGTACCAGGACCGCATCTTCACCTCGGGACTAGTGGCCTGGCCAGGCGTGAGGCACATCGCTGACCGCGACTTCACTCCAGCCATCGAGGCTGCCCTCGAGGCGCCGGGCTTCGACAGCGACGAGCCCGAGCACTGGACAACCGTGGGCTTCGGCCACAATGCCATCTTGAGCGTGGCCGACAGGATAGTCGACGCGGTCAAGCAGGGCAAGATCCGCAGGTTCTTCCTGATAGGCGGCTGCGACGGCGCCAAGAGCGGGCGCAACTACTACACCGACTTCGCTCAGTCGCTGCCGGAGGACTGCGTGATTCTGACCCTCGCCTGCGGCAAGTACCGCTTCAACAAGCTGGACTTCGGCTCAATCGACGGGATCCCGCGCCTGTTGGACGTCGGTCAGTGCAACGACGCCTATTCTGCCGTGGTGGTCGCCCAGGAGCTGGCGAAGGCTTTCGGCACCGACCTGAACGGCCTACCCCTCTCGCTGGTGCTGTCGTGGTACGAGCAGAAAGCCGTGGGCATACTGCTGTCACTGCTCTACCTTGGCATCAGAAACATAAGGCTGGGGCCGTCGTTGCCAGCGTTCATCACCCCCTCGGTGCTGGACGTGCTCCATGACAAGTTCAACATCATGCCCATCACCACGGTCCATCAGGACCTCGAGGCAATATTGGGCTGATGCCCCGACTGGCGTTTGGACCGGCGTCTGGGCTGATACTCAGCTGATGCTCGGCTGAGCAATCGACTGATACATCCCCTGATACTTGTACTTGGGCTGCCGCGCAGCCCCGTATCAGGCTCAACCGCGATGACTGGTTAACGCTTAGAGGTGATGACGTGGGCGCCCACAAAGCCCTCAAGGCCAGGCAGCAGCGAAGGGTGTTCCGCCGGAACTATGCTGCGTTCTTCATCGATTCAGTTGGATATGCCCTGGGCTTCTCCCTGATATCCACCGGCACCATAATGCCGCTGCTCTTGACCAGGTTGGGCGCGTCCAACCTCGTGGTTGGGCTCGCCCCTGCCCTGGGCAACCTCGGCATCTTCGTCCCGGCTGCCTTCGCGGCGCCGTGGATCGAGAGGCTGCCGTTGAAGAAGTGGGCCGCCGTGGGCGTCGCCCTGGTGGAGCGGTTGTTCATCCTGTCCATAGCCGGCATCGTGCTGCTGTGGGGCGCTACCCGTCCCGCCTGGGCGATAGCGGGGTTCCTCACAGCCTGGACCCTCTCCGCCGTTGCCGGCGGGATCAGCCTCACGGCGTACCACGGCATGCTGGCCAAGTGCATTCCTCCGGAATCCAGGGGAGGGCTGTTCGGCTGGGGCGGCGCCATATCCGGCCTCCTGGGGATAGGCGCAGCTGAGCTTGCCGGAGTGATCCTGACCGAGGCGGGTTTCCCCGACGGTTTCGCATGGGTGTTCGCCGCAGGCGCGCTGGTGCTTGCCCTGACCGCGCTGCCGCTGCTATTGGTGGCGGAGCCGACGGAAACGGTCCGCCAGGGCACAGAGCCGGTGTCGGTCAGGAGCTACCTGAGCCGCGCCTCCGCCCTAGGGCGCAGCAACCATTCGTACGCCTGGGCCATAGTGGCCGTCGGGCTGCTCTCCGTCGCCATGGCCGCCACGAGCTTCTACACGGCCTACGCAGTGAGGATGCTCGGCGCCGGCTCCCGAGCCGTGGGCAGGTTCACCGCCGCGTCTGTGGGCGCAACCGCTGTTGGAATGCCCCTTTTGGGCCGGATCGGGGACAAACGCGGGCACAGGTCCAGTCTCGCGGTGGCCGCCGGCTGCTTCGCCGCATCTGCGCTGGTGGCCACGGCGGTATCGGCCTTCGCGGCCTCCAGCGCGCTCGACGCGATGTACCTGGTGATATTCCTGGCGAACCTCGGGGTGAGCGGACTTAACGTCAGCCAGAACCTGTTGCTTTCGGAGTTCGCTCCCACGCCCAGGGAGGTGCCAATGTACCTCACCTTCTCGTGGCTGGTGCTCTCGCCCTTCAGGGCTGGCTCCCCCGTGGCTGCGGGGCTCGTGTCGGACGCCTTCGGCTTCACGGCCACATTCGTCATCACTCTGGTGGTGTCGCTGGCTGCCCTGGTCACCCTCATCGGCGCTGTGAAGGAGCCAAGGCGCGCCAACGCTGCCGGCGAGGAGGCTGATGCCAAGTGACCTACGCATGGGCCACGGACGTCCGCAGGATACTGGCTTTGGAGGACTGGTTCGCCTCCCTCGCCTGCCAGGTGCGGCGCGAGCTCGAATGCACCGTCGTGACCAGCTCCACGTGTCCGGGCAGGTTTGACGCCAACCACGTACGGTGCATCGATGCCGCCGGCGACCCGCGCGGTTTCGTCCAGAGGTTCGAACGCTTCTTCCTGGAGACGGGCAGGCGGCACTGCTCCTTCGCCACCGACGTGCGCACCGTGCCGGCCGGGTTCACGCTGGCGCTCCGAGAGGCAGACTACGCCCCCGAGCCCGGCGTAGTGCAGGTGTTGGAGCGTGACGCCGGGCGTCGCTTCCGTCGGCGGGCCGGGGTTAGAGTGGTCAAGGCCGCGCCTGGCGCCGAGGCAGGTTCCCTGGATTTCACTGGAGACTGGTCTGCCTTGGCGAAAGACAGGTACGCCGGTTGGGGCGGCGGCGACGACATGGCCCAGCGTGCCGCGGAGCTGGACCGCCTCCGTCTTCAACAAGCAAGAGATTCAGGCGGCGACGCCTGGGCCTACGTGGCATACGCGCTGTTACGCGACGGTTCTGCCGCGGCAGCCGGCTGCATAGAGGTGTTCTTGCGCCACGGCGTCGCCAAACTTGACAGGCTTTTCGTGCCGCGCCGCTTCCGCGGGCGCGGGATCGGGGGCACGCTGATGGCAGCCGCGGTTGCGGACGCGAGCCAAGCCGCGGACTGCGTCTACCTCGTGGCCGCCTCATACGACTGGCCGAGGTACTATTACCTTCGCAACGGCTTCGTCGACCTGACGGAGACGGTGCTGTGGACGAAGCGCCTTGCCGGCCAGGAGGGCTAGGCGCGTTGACCGGGTATCCTGGGAATGCTAGTATTGCAGTGTCTACGGACACGGATGAAAGGGGCTGACCCAAATGCGCGAGAAGGTTGAGAGCGTTCTGGGTAGGATCAGGCCTGCGTTGCAGAACGACGGTGGCGATGTCGAGCTGGTGGACGTGACCGAGGACGGCATCGTCAAGGTGCGTCTGAAGGGGGCGTGCGCTGGCTGCCCGATGAGCATGATGACTCTGAGGAACGGCATAGAGCGCATACTCAAGCAGGAGATCCCTGAGGTCAAGTCGGTACAGCAGGCGTAGTTGACGTCGATACGTCACAGCACAGCGGTATAGTGTGAACGGGAAAGGTGTGCGCCCCCGCATCGCGGGGGCGCTTCCTGTGGATTCCCCCCGACCACCCCGAAGCTGGGAAGGTATGTCCTCGAGGCGTGTCGACACCGCCCACACCGCCCACACCGTCCACACTGTCCACGTCGCCGGCGGTGTCTCGGCGACGTCTGGGATGCAGGTTGATTGCAGGGACAGGAAGGGCCGCTACGTGGGCCGTCCGCGCTAGTCTATGACATCCAGCCCCAGGAGCCTGTATGTGGCCATGTCAACCTTGCCTGTGGCCGGCAGGCCGTTATCCTTCTGGAGCTTGATGATGGCCCGCTCGGTGTTGGGGCCGTACGCTCCGTCAGGGTTCCCTTCGAGATACCCCATGCGGATGAGCCTCCGCTGGATCTCCGCCACCATGCTTCCCTTCCATCCCGGGCTGATCAGGGGCCTGTCGGTGCCGTAGATGCCGATGTGCCCTGCGGTGATCACCACCGGTGTGCCCACGGACACCATTGAATAGAGCTTCTCGACGTCCCTGTTGAGCATGCGCACGCAGCCACTGGACTTCCGCTGGCCGACCGTCCACGGCTTGTTGGTGCCGTGTATGCCGTACCGGCCCCACGGCACGTTCAAACCCATCCAGCGCGTGCCGAACCCTCCAGCCCAGGCCGCTTTGTCGGTGATCCTGAAGTGCCCCACCGGCGTGGGGGTCTTGGGCTCGCCGATGCCAACCCTGAACCTGGCGATGGGAAGGCCGTTCTCAAGCACCGTGAGCGTTAGGTCGGACGTGTCTATCAGGATCACTCGTGAGCTGGCAGCGTCCGCCTGCGCGGAAACGATCTGCGTCTGTGCCTCGGGATCCGGGTTCTTGATGGACTTCTCCACGATGGGCTCGCACACGCGCCCCAGGGCCATCCAGGTGGACATGTCCGCTACGCCTGTGGGCTCCAACCCCACGGACGACTGGAACCCCATCAGCGCCTCTCGCGTCGCCGGGCCGAACACGCCGTCCACCGCGCCCCTGTAGAAGCCCGCCACGGCCAGGCCCTGCTGGAGCTCGGCGACCTGGTCCCCGACCATATGTACGTCTTCATACCAGAGCTTGTGCACGTCTCCGCAGGAGCAGGAAGCTCCTGACGCTTCAGGGTCGGACGCGGAGCCACCAGAGCCGCCAGAGCTATCGTAGCCGGCGGATCCGCCTGGCCCGCCCGCCGGTTTCGGGTCGGCGGACGTGTCTGCGGCCACTGCGGGCACGTCGGCCGGCACAGCGAAGCCTGGCCCGAACGTAGCGAACGTACTCTCGTTATCCGCGTAGGACGGGGTGGGCGACGGAACGTTGCGCACGATGTCGCCATAGGCGAGCAGGCCGACCAGCGCCAGTCCGACAACGACGGTGGCGATGGCCTGGGTTCTTGCTTTCATCCACATCACCTGACACATCAAGGGCTCTCAGTAGTCTATCCAGCTTATGCCCCCGGCATTAGAAGGGAAGAGGCCCTGCGATCGAGAACATACAACTGCACATGACCGCACAGCGGTGATGGAGGGGGGACTTTGTGATGGAGGGAACTATGCGGGCGATGGCAAAGACGTCGCCATCGCCCGGAGCCGAACTGATCGAAGTGCCGATTCCTGCGCCAGGTGATGGCGAGGTGTTGATCCGCGTGAGGGCCACGGCCATCTGCGGCACCGACGTCCACATCTATGAATGGGACAGGTGGGCGCAGGAGCGCGTGCGCACCCCGCGGATCTTCGGCCACGAGTTCTGCGGAGACGTAGTGGAGGTTGGGCCTGGGGTGAAGAAGCTCAAGCCCGGCCAGTTCGTATCTGTCGAGACCCATACTGCCTGCGGACACTGCTTCTTCTGCAAGACTGGCGAGGCACACATTTGCGCCGAGGCGAAGATCGTCGGCGTGGACATAGACGGCTGCTTCGCAGAATACGTGGTTGTGCCCGAGTTCAACTGCTGGATTTGGGATATCGATATACCCGACGAGGTGGCAGCGATCCAGGACCCGTTCGGCAACGCCGTCCATACCGCCTTCGCAACTTGCCTATCGGCCCGCACAGTCATGATAACAGGCATGGGCCCGATAGGCTTGTGTGCCATAAGGATCGCGAAGGCCGCCGGGGCTACGGCGGTTTTCGTTACTGACGTGTCGGAATACCGTCTTGAGCTGGCGCGAAAGCTCGGCGCGAACCTCGCCATCAACCCTAGCGAGGAGGACCCCGTCGCCGCCGTTCGCGCCGCCACCGACGGCCTCGGCGCCGACGTGCTTCTGGAGATGGCGGGCCATCCGTCAGCCATCAGGCAGGGCCTGAAGTCGCTGCGCAAGGCAGGGTTCGCGGCGCTGCTTGGCATCCCGTCGGGGCCGGTGGAGCTGGAGCTTGCGGAGGACGTGATATTCCGCAGCCTGACGCTGGTGGGCATAAACGGCCGGCGGATGTTCGACACGTGGTACAAGGCCAGGACGCTCTTGAAGTCGGGCCTTGACATCACCCCCGTGATCACCCACAGGTTGTCGCTGTGGGAGCAGTTCGACGAGGGCATGGAGCTGATGAAGGCCGGAAAGTGCGGCAAGGTCATACTGCTGCCGTAAAGCTTCCGGCAGGTCGGCACAGATATATCGGGAGGGATTAGCGTTGGCTGACGCTTTAGCATACCTCAACAGAGAGCTGGATTCACTGCGGGAGCAGAAGCTGTTCAAGTACCCCAGGGTGCTTTCGGGGATGAACGGTCCCCGCGCGGTGTACGACGGGCGCGAGGTGATCAACCTCTCGTCCAACAACTACCTGGGCTTGAACCAGCATCCCAGGATGATCGAGGCCGCGCTGCGCGGAGTGCGCCAGTTCGGCGCAGGGTCGGGCGCGGTGCGCACCATAGCTGGAACCATGGAAGACCACGTGAAGCTGGAGAGGAAGATCGCCGAGTTCAAGCACACCGAGGCGGCGCTGGTCTTCCAGTCGGGCTTCACTGCTAATGCAGGCACGGTCTCGGCGATACTCACCAAGGACGACATGATCGTCAGCGATGAGCTGAACCATGCCAGCATCATAGACGGTTGCCGTCTATCGAGGGCACAGATAAAGGTATATCCCCACTCCGACATGGACGGATTGGGGAAGGCGCTCGAGGAAGCCCAGCCTGTGCGAGATGCGGGCCACAACGTGCTGGTGGTGACCGACGGCGTGTTCAGCATGGACGGCGACATCGCGCGCCTGCCGGACATCGTGAAGATAGCCAAGGAATTCGGTGCCATTGTCATGGTAGACGATGCCCACGCCAGCGGCGTGCTCGGGCGCAACGGCCGGGGCACTGTAGACCACTTCGACCTCCATGGCCAGGTGGACATCCAGGTGGGCACGCTGTCGAAGGCCATTGGCGTGGTGGGCGGCTACGTGGCGGGGTCACAGACGCTCATCGACTACCTGGTCCACAGGGGCAGGCCGATACTGTTCAGCACGTCCCACCCGCCGGCGGTGACGGAGGCGTGCATCGAGGCGTTCGACATACTGCTGGAGGAGCCGGAGATCATCGACAGGCTGTGGAGCAACGCCCGTATGTTCAAGGAGGGCTTGAGGAGGATCGGCTTCGACACCGGCGCCAGCGAGACGCCGATCACGCCCATCATGGTTGGCGACGGCGCGATGGCCATGGAGTTCTCCGACAAGCTCTTCGAGCGCGGCGTGTTCGTGGTGGCGGTGGCTTACCCGACGGTGCCGAAGGGGAAGGCGCGCCTTAGGACCATCGTTACGGCTGCCCACACCGAGGACGACCTCAGCCAGGCGCTGGAGATCATCGAAAAGAGCGGCCGGGAGCTCGGGCTGGTCTAGCGGGCAGCGGGGTGAGGCGCATGCGGGCGGAGGAGATGGTAAGGGCCGCCGACGGCATCGACCTCTTCATGCGGGTGTGGCTGCCCACGTGCGTGCCGCGGTCGATGGTGGTGATATGCCATGGGCTGGGGGACCATTCGGGCAGGTACGACCATGTAGGATGCTTCCTTGCCGGGCGCGGTCACATGACCTTTGCCTACGACCACCGGGGCCAGGGGAAGTCTGGCGGCGTGCGGGGGCACATCGAGAGGTTCTCCGATTACTACAGGGACCTCAACACCGTGCTGGCCGCGATAAAGTGGCGGCAGCCGCAGGCGCCGGTCTTCGTCGTCGGGCACTCCATGGGCGGGCTGATAGCGTTGGGCTTCGCCCAGAGGCACCCGGAGGCGCTGACAGGCCTGGTGGCATCGTCGCCTTGCCTTGCCCTGCGGATGCAGGTGCCGCCGGCGAAACGGATTCTGGGCCGGGTGGCGGCGCGTGTTTCGCCGCGCCTGGCCCTGGACGCCGGCATTGCCGCGGAACACCTCTCGCACGATCCCGTTGTGGTGGCGACGTACAAAGCGGATCCGGTGCGGGAGCCGAAGGTAACGGCGGGGTTCTTCGTGGAGTTCAGCCAGGCCATGGAGGACGTGACGGGCGGCGCGGGGGTGCTGACGGTGCCGGTGTTGATAATGGCTGCTGGAGACGATCGGCTGTGCGATACGTCGACGACAGTGCGCTTCCACCAGCAGGTGGCGTCGGCCGACAAGACGCTGATGGTGTGGGACGGGATGTACCACGAGATCTTCAACGAGCCGGACAAGGGCAAGGTGCTCGAGGTGATGGAGCAGTGGATGTCGGAGCGAATCAGCGGCTGAGCAGGTACGCGCGGCATCTCGTGTTGGCCAGGGTCGGCGAGGCAGGGCAGAGGAAGCTCGCGAAGGCGAACGTGCTTGTGGTGGGCGCTGGCGGGCTGGGCTCGGCGGTGCTGTTGTACCTGGCCGCGGCTGGCGTCGGAACCGAGGGCGAGCTAGGGATAGCCGACAGCGACGTGCTGGAGGAGTCGAACCTGCAGCGGCAGGTGGCCCACCGGCAGTCTGATATTGGAAGACCGAAAGTTGAGTCAGCGGCGGACACGGTGAAGGCCATCAACCCGGCGCTGAAGGTGCGCACCTGGCCTGTGAGGGTTGATCCGCAGACTGCGCCGAAGCTGGTGGAAGGCTACGACGTGGTGGTTGACGCCATGGACAACATCGCCGGGCGGCTGGCGCTGAACGATGCGTGCGTGGCGGCCGGGGTGCCCATGGTGCATGGGGCGGCCACGGCGTGGTCGGGGCAGGCCATGACGGTGGTGCCTGGATCGGGCGGCCCGTGCTACAGGTGTCTGTTCGGTGGCATGTCAGATGACGGGCTGGGGCCGTTCGCGCCCAGGCAGGCCGGGGTGCTGTCGACTGTGCCTGGAGCGGTGGGGTGCATAGAGGCCACCGAGGCGCTCAAGCTGATACTTGGCGCCAGCCACGAGGAGCTGCTTGTAGGCAGGCTGCTGGTGTGGGACGCCTGGAGGATGAAGTTCTGTGAGGTGGCGGTGGAGGCGGACTCACAGTGCCTGTGCCGCAGGGGACGGCAGTAGGGCGCCGGTGGGATAGCGGCGGGGGCCGTAGCTGCGCGGCAGGCTGAGGCAGAGCGACGCGTATCCGGGCGGATCAAGATAGGGTGGAACTGATGGAGCAGGAGATGATCTTGGAATGGCTGAAGGTGAGCTCGCGTCGGCTGTCAAGGTGAGGCCGGCCACGGCAGCCGATGTTCAGAGGATAGTTGACATCAGCCTGCGGATGTGGGACGGCGAGGACTACATACCCAACGTGGTGGACGAGTGGATGAACTCAGAAGAGGGAGCTTTCGTGGTCGCCGAGGTGGGGGGCGTGGTGGCCGGTTTCGCGAGGCTGGCCTTCCATGGCCGGGATCACGGGTGGCTCGAGGGCCTGCGGGTGGATCCGGACTACCGGCGCCGCGGCATCGGGCGGGCCATCGGCAGGCACCTGATAAATCTGGCCGTGGACGCGGGCGTAAGTACGCTGCGATTCTCCACTGCCGTCGACAACCGCGAGAGCATCGCCATGAACGAGGCGATGGGTTTCGTGCGCATCGGCGGAGGGCGGTGGATGGAGTGCGAGGATCCGCCCTGGAGCGAGCTGGCGGCGAAGGCGGAGGCCGCGGCGGAGACCGGGACTGGGACTGGGGCTGTGGTTGAGGCTGGCGGGGAGGCTGCCCCTGTGGGCGGAATTGCCGCGGTGCGACTGAGCGGCAGCGACGTGGCGGAGGACTCCGGGTTCGTCAGGGATGTGCTGGCATCGAACGTCGTGGCTGCGGTCGGAGGGATGCTCCCGGCAGGGTTCGTGTTCTACCCGGCGGAGCCTGCCTTCGTAACGAAGCTGGCGCGGGACGGTTACGCGTACACCGCGGGCACGGGGCAGAGCAGGGCGGTGTTGCTGGCCAGCATCTGGAGCGAGTCGTCGTCGGAGAAGCCGGGTGTGGTCATCAGCGCGCTGGAGGGAGAGAGGGGATCGTGCCTGGCCATACTGTCCGCCGCGTTCCGGGATTTCGCGAAGGACGGCATCGGCGCGGGCGTCGCCACCGTGCCGTGCGAGAGCATCGCATACCACCTGCTGCGCGAGATGGGTTTCAGCAGCTGGATGGAAGAGGAGGTTCCTGCGCACCTGCCCACAGTGCTGCTGTACGACTATCCCGTGGAGGCGGGGCTCAGGCGCTGACGTTGCTGACCACGACTTGGTCTCTGCCTGCGACCTTGGCTCCGTACAGCGCCCCGTCGGCCTGGGAGATCAGAGTCTCCACATCGAATCCGGGGCCGACCGAACCTGCGGCGACACCGAAACTGGCGGTGACCTGGATGGACCGCCCATCATGCATGACTCTCATGTCACGGATCCTTTCGCGTAGCCTTTCCGCCAGCGCGACAGCTTCCTCTAGGCCGGCGCCTGGCACCGCGATCACGAATTCCTCTCCGCCGAACCGCGCGAGAAGGTCTTGGGCGCGCACGCTGCGCGCGAGCAGGGACGCGACGCTCCGGAGCACCTCGTCACCTGCCTTGTGCCCGTAATGGTCGTTCGTCTCCTTGAAACGGTCGACATCGGCCATGATCACAGCCATCTGGCTGCCGGTGCGGGCCGCTGCTACTAGCCTTTCTACCTGGGAGTAGAACCATCTGCGGTTGGGGATTCCGGTGAGGGGGTCCTGGTCGGCAAGGTCCTTCATGGCCTGGACCATCCTCACCTCGTTCGTTATGTTGGTCATCACGAAGTACTTGCCCAGGAGCACCCTGTGCCGACTCAAGCCAATGCCTCTTATGGTGCCAACGCGCACTCTGAACACGCGGCTGAACTCGTCGTCCAGGGCGATGTCGGCCGCGGAATCGTTGTTGTAAAGCACGAACTCCACGACCTGCGGGTACTCATCGAACACCTCTGCTACGTGCTTTCCGATGCAGTCGGCCGCGCGGTTTCCCAGGATCTTGCTGGCTGACTTGTTGGCCTCTATGACCTCGTGCTCCCTGTTGAGGATGAACACGATGTCGTCCATGTTGTCGAAGACCCTGTTCTTTGCGGCTGACAGCAGCTCGAACAGGCGGTTGGGAGACAGCCCCAACAGGAGCAGCACGTTCATTCCCAGCAGGCTGTATGGTGCCAAGTCTATTCCGTAAGGACTGTGCCCCATGGAGTATATGATGTGGGCCGCAATCGGCATCAACAAGCTGGTGAGGAACAGCAAGTACTCCGACTTTTTCCCGGCTGGCGCCTTGAGCGCCTCTGCAGAAATCAGTGCCGCGCCAACCACGAAGGACACGTTCACGTACAGGTGCCAAACCGCATGCCAGGGACCCGGCGTGATCTGTGTGATCGTCAGAACACCTGTCTTGGTCAAGGATAGGCTGCCGTAGTACAGCCCGTGTAGGTTGGTTGAGTGCATGATTCCCACCGCTATAGTGGAGAAGACGATCAACGCCGCGGCCACGTTTCTGACGACACGCGGACGCTTGCCGGTGAACTCCAGCACGGTGAGGATCCCGAACGTAGGCAGGAACGCCATGCCCAGACACTTGAGGGTCACGCATGCGAACGCCGCCGTGGCCGAATCGGCCGTTAGCTCGAGCGCGTAACTGAACGAATAGAGGGCGGCGGAAAACGCTAGCCCAGCAAACCAGTAGTTCTTGCCCTTCCTCCCCTGAACCATCACGTATATGCCGATGACCAACTGGATGATGCCAGACATCAGCAGGGCAACGATCATTGTATGTTCCATATCGGCACCTGTCCTAATTCATCACTGGAAGCCATAGTAACCCGTACTATTGTGAACTTCTCGAACTATACACAAATCCCTCCAAGACCGCAAGACGGGAACGCGGCGACCCGGCGACCCACCGGCGGGTCGAAGCCCTGCGGAGGCGACACACCCATGGGTCGGCTTGGGCAGCCAGGGCGTGGGGTTCTGGCTGCCGAAATCAGCGATCATCAGCGAAGGGCTCTCAGCTTCCTCCACAGAGTCGTGCGACTGATCCCCAGCATTTTCGCTGCGAGGGTACGGTTTCCGCCGGCAGCCTTCAGCGCCCTGTCGATGGCCCGAAGCTCTATGTCGGACAGGGGCTCCGGTTCGCCCACGGCGCCCGCGCCGGCCCCGGTGTTCACTCCCGCCTCCGTCCCTGCCTTCCCCTCCGTCCCAGCCTGCCGCGCCTGCCGGTCCTGCCCCGCCTGCCTCGCGCGGCCCTCGTCGCCGGAGCCATGATACAGCAGTGCCGACACGTCGCGGGCGTCCACCACCTGAGAGTCAACGCTGATGACGATCCGCTCCATGACGTTCTTCAGTTCCCGCACGTTCCCCGGCCACGGGTAGGCCTGTAGAGCCTGTACTGCCTCTTCGGTGAGCCGCTTTGGCGGGGCTCCAAGCTTCCTACAGTAATGCTGTATGAACTCCTCTGCCAGAGCCGCGATGTCGTCGGTTCTTGAGCGCAGGGGAGGTATGTGAATTATCAGAGTGTTGAGACGGTAGTAAAGGTCCTCCCTGAAGGCGCCGCGGGCTATGGCGGCTTCCAGGTTGGTGTTGGTCGCCGAGATCACGCGCACGTCAACAGGGATCACGCCGTCGCTGCCCACGCGCATGACCTCGCGCTCCTCCAGAACCCGAAGCAGCCTCGCCTGGAGCTGGACCGGCATCTCGCCTATCTCGTCCAGGAAGATGGTGCCTTTATGGGCCTGCTCTATGAGGCCCTTCTTTCCGCCCTTCCGCGCGCCGGTGAAGGCGCCGGGGCTTCCCATGGTGCTGGTTCCTACGACGTCGGGCACCGGGTCGGAGTGCACGCCCAATGCCCTTTTCATTGTAGACGGCGAGAAGCAGGCGGTGCTGAGCCGGTACATCCTGCCTCAGGCCGCTGTCGTAGACCCAGACCTCACATTGAGCATGCCGCCGAAGGTTACCGCCGCCTCGGGCCTGGACGCGTTGATCCACGCCTGCGAGAGCTACACGTCGCTGGGGGCGACGCCGCTGACTGAGGTTTTCTCGCTTAGGGCGGTTGAGCTCATTGCAGGCGCCATCAGGGCGGCGGTGTGGCGCGGAAGCGACAGGAAGGCCCGGGCCGATATTTCGTTGGGAAGCTACCTTGCGGGCGTGGCCATAGCCAATGCCGGCACCACCGCGGTGCACGCGCTGGCCTACCCCTTGGGCGGCAAGTACCGCATCCCGCACGGGGTGTCGAACGCTTTGATGTTCCCGTACGTGATGGAGTGGAACATCCCGGCGGATATGGAGAAGTTCGCGCGGCTGGCGCAGGCTGTGCGCGAGGACGTGGACGGGCTGCCGCTTCGGGAGGCGGCGCGAAGGTTCCTGCGCGGGATAGAGTCCATCATCGAGGACGTGGGCGTGCCGCGCACCCTGGATGAGGTGGGCATCGACAGGGGCGAGCTTCCGGCGCTGGTGGAGGGCGCAGCCAGGCAGCAGCGCCTGCTCCGGAACAACCCGCGCAGCCTGTCGAAGGAAGACATGGCTGCGATATACGCTAAGGCCTGGAGGTGACGACGACATTGGTCTTTCAGAAGATAGAATGCACGAACAAGCTGGCAGAGCTGGCGCAGAAGGTCCGCATAGACGTACTGGAGATGGTTTACGGCGCGCAGAGCGGCCACCTGGGCGGCTCGTTCTCCGCGGCGGAGATACTGGTGACCCTCTATTACAACCGGCTCAACGTAGATCCTGAGAACCCCTCCTGGCCCGACAGGGACAGGTTCGTCCTGGCGAAGGGGCACGCCGCGCCTGCGCTCTACGTAGTGCTGGCCGGTTTGGGGTTCTTCCCCCGCGAGGAGCTGGCCTCCCTCAGGCAGACCGGGTGCATCCTGCAGGGACACCCCGACATGAGGAAGACCCCTGGAGTGGAGATGAGCACCGGGTCGTTGGGGCAGGGGCTGTCGACGGCTGTGGGCATGGCCCTGGCGGCGCAGCTTGACGGCAAGGACTACCGGGTGTGGGTGCTGCTGGGCGACGGCGAGCTCAACGAGGGCCAGGTGTGGGAGGCGGCGGCGTTCGCCGCAGGCAGGGGCCTCTCGAACCTGACGGCCATCGTCGACTACAACAAGGTGCAGCTGGACGGGCCCACGGTGGAGGTTCTGCCCATGGAGCCCGTGGCCGACAAGTGGCGCGCCTTCGGCTGGCACGTGGTGGAGGCAGACGGCCACTGCGTCAAGGACCTGCTCAGGGCGTATGACGAGGCTGTGGCGTACAACGGCGGACCGACGGTGATCCTGGCGCACACCGTGAAGGGCAAGGGCGTGTCGTTCATGGAGGGGCAAGCTGCCTGGCACGGCGCCGCACCCAACGCCCAGCAGTACGAGCAGGCCATGAAAGAGCTGAGGAGGGATCTGGAGTGCAGTCGCTGACGATGCGCGAAGCTTACGCGCAGGCCCTGGTGGCCCTTGGCGAGCGCAACCCCAACGTGGTGGTGCTTGACGCGGACGTGTCAAAGTCCACCCGTTCCACGCTGTTCGCGGAGAGGTTTCCGGAGCGGTTCTTCAACGTGGGGATAGCCGAGGGCAACATGATGAACATCGCCGGCGGGCTTGCGGCGTCGGGCAAGATCCCCTTTGTGAACACCTTCAGCTTCCTCCTGACGCTCCGCGCCGGCGAGCAGCTGAGGACGGGCGTGGCCTATCCGCGTCTCAACGTTAAAGTGGCCGGCGCCTACTGCGGCCTTTCGGACTCCTTCGACGGCCCGACGCACCAGGACCCCATGGACATCGCGGTGACCAGGGCGATGCCGAACATGGTTGTGATCTCGGTGTGCGATGCCGTACAGGCCAAGAAAGTGGTGCTTGCGGCCGCGAAGTATGACGGGCCGGTGTACTTCAGGCTGAACCGCAACGCTGTGCCTGTACTGTGGCGGGAGGAGGACCCCTTCGAGATAGGCAAGGCAGTGTGGCACGCGCGTGGCCGCGACGTGACCATCGTGGCCACCGGAATCATGGTGGCCAGGGCGCTTCAGGCCCGCGAGATGCTGGCGGCGGAGGGTATATCAGCTGGCGTGCTCGAGGTGCACACCATCAAGCCCATCGACGTGGATGCGCTGGTGGAGGCGGCCAAGGAGTGCGGCGCCATCGTCACCGCGGAGGAGCACAACATCATAGGCGGCCTCGGCGGCGCTGTAGCGGAAGTGCTGGGCGAGCATGTGCCCGTGCCCATGGAGCGCGTGGGCATCCGTGACGTGTTCGCAGAATCCGGCAACTACGACGAGCTCTTGGTGAAGTACGGCATGTGCCCGTCGGCAGTGGCCGAGGCGGCAAGGAAGGTACTGAGGCGGAAGTGAAGGACGTCATCCAAGTCTGGGAGGAGACATACTCCGCCACCTACCGCAGGATGATGGAGCGCTACCCCGATGCCGCCAGCATGCCCAGGCCCATCCTGGGGTTTCACACCACCATTGATGGCCTTAAGCGGATCGTGCCGGAGCAGGTGGAGGCCGTGCTCGATGCCGACCCTGAGCTGGCCCGCGAAGTAAAGGCGCGGGTGGAGGCGGGGGACGTTCCGGACGAGATCCTGTCGGTGGCCGACCTGTTGGTGGGCATGCTGGTGTCGGTGTCGAAGGGCAAGGCGCTACAGCGGATGATCAGAAACAGCGCGGTGCACGAGTGGTGCCTCGCGGCCCTGGGCTACGACAGGCTCCGGGCCGGCGGCACCTGCGGGAACATGGTGAGCATGCTGGCGCCGCTGGGTTTCGAGCAGATCCTGCTGTACGTGAACCCCCTCACGCGCGAGCAGGCGGAGCTGCTTCCGCCGCACGAGAACGTGAAGGTGATCGTGGCGGAGGAGGGAGCTGACGGCGCTGCCAGCTACCGTCTGACCACCCCGGCAAAGGCGTGGCGGGAGGAAGGCGTCAAGGCGGTCCACTGGATCTTCGAGTACCCGGAGGGCATGAGGATATGCGCGGGCGGCATCGATGTCAGGGCGCCCCGGGCTAACCGCTATATCGCCGCGTACAACCCGGTAAACAACCAGCTGGTCATAAACCGGCACTTCAAGGCAGGGCTGCTCGAGCTGATAGAAAGCGGCGAACGGTTCACGCACTTCATAATCGCTGGATTTCACATACTGTCTGAGAGGTATCCGGATGGCTCCTGCTGCCGCGACTGCCTAAGGCCGCTTGCGGAATTCGTCTCCAAGGTGAAGGAGAAGGCTCCGGGGCTGAAGCTCCACTGCGAGCTTGCGTCCATCGGCGGAAAGGCCGTGAGGTGCGGTGTGATGGAGCTGGCGCTTCCGATCTCGCACTCGCTGGGCTTGAACGAGGTGGAGCTGGCGACGCTGCTGGGCGACTTGGAGGAGCATGAGCTCCGCGCCGAGCTGGAGCGCACTGAGGCGCCGCCGGCGGTGTTCGAAGGGGTGGCTGCGGCCGGCGAGAGGCTGGGGCTTGCCAGGATACACCTGCATAATCTCGGCTACTACCTGTGCCTGACGCGGTCGGAGTTCGTGGACGCCCAGACCACCCGCGATGGCCTGGTGTTCGCGGCCTGCGCCGCGGCAGCCCGCACGGTGTCGGGGTCGTTGGTCTCGCTGGAGGATGTGGAGCGGGGGCTCGACGTTCCCGTATCGGAGAGGGGCCTTAAGGCCTGCCGCGAGCTGGCGGATTACCTGGGCTACGCGGAGTTGGTGGAGACCGGCATGGCGCAGGCGCGGGGTTGGAACGTGACGTTCGTGCCCACGAAAGTGGTGGAGAAGCCCGTGCTCACCGTCGGACTGGGCGATCTGATATCGTCGTCGTCTTTCCTGCTCGGAACATGATTTGAACAAGTCTGGAGGGATCGCAATGTCATGTTGCTGCCGCAAGGCGCAGAGCGCCCTAAAGGAGCGGGCGAGGAAGCTCCTTCACGGTTTCAAGGGAGACAGCTACGCGTACGGCCTGGGCGTAATGGATAAGGTGGGTGAGTTCGCAAAGGGCTTCGGCCACCGGGCCCTGGTTGTGGCGAGCCACGCAGACTGGTTCCGTCCCACGCTGGACAAGGTGCTGGCCTCGCTGGACAAGTGGGGGGTTGAGCTTGCAGGCCCCAGGGTGGTGCCTGACGTGGCGCCGAACGCGCCCCGTGAGGACGTCTACAGGATAACCACGTACATCCTGCAGTCAAAGCCGGACTGCCTGATTGCCGTTGGCGGCGGGAGCACCATAGACGCGGTGAAGGCTGCCAACGTGCTGGCTTCGCTGGGCAAGTGGGAGCCTGAGATCGAGCCGTACTTCGGCACCGGCCTGGTGACGAAGGCGCTCGAGGAGCACGGCGCTAGCCTGATACCTATGATAGCTGTGGAGACGGCAGCTAGCTCAGGGGCGCACCTGACGAAGTACTCCAACATCACGGATCCCGTGGCCGGTCAGAAGAAGCTCATTGTGGACGACGCCATCGTGCCGCCGCGGGCGGTGTTTGACTACGAAGTGACGAAGACCATGCCCAGGGGCATGACGATTGATGGCGCCTTCGACGGCATCGGCCACTGCCTCGAGGTGTTCTACGGTATACCGGCGGACAAGTACGAGCTCTGCAAGGAGATCGCCGAGGTCGGCATCGAGCTCGCAGTATCGAACGTGGAATGCGCCCTGGCGGATCCCGAGGATGGGGAGGCCAGGGAGGCGCTGGGGCTGGCGACGGACATAGGCGGCTATGCCATCATGGTGGGGGGAACGAACGGAGCGCACCTTACCAGCTTCTCGCTGGTGGACGTGGCGAGCCACGGCAGGGCCGTTGCGATAATGAACCCGTACTACACGGTGTTCTTCGCGCCTGCGGTGGAGCCGCAGCTCCGCGTGGTGGGTGAGATCTACCGCCGCCACGGCTTCATCGACAAGGACCTGGATGCCCTGCGCGGGCGCGAGCTGGGCATCGCGGTGGCGGAAGGCATGATCGCCCAGGCCAAGAAGATCGGGTTCCCAACCACGCTGAGGGAGCTTCCGGGCTTCAGCGACGAGCATATCGAGCGGGCGCTGACGGCTGCGAAGAACCCGCAGCTTGAGATGAAGCTCAAGAACATGCCCGTGCCGCTCACGGCGGCGCAGGTGGACCGCTACATGAAGCCCATCCTTGAGGCGGGGGCCAGCGGCGACCTGAACCTCATCATAAACATGGAGTAGGCCGCAGGGGGCAGGGGGCTGGGAGCTGGGAGCGGTCGGGCACAGGCAGGAGGAGAGCGGGACCCCGACCCACCGGTAGGTCGGTTCTCGGCCCCAACGACCCGCCCATAGGTCGTTTACACAGGAAGCAGGGGGCCCCGGCGTCGGTCCGGGCGCGCGAGTTGAAGGCGGTAGCCGGCGCTTCAGCGCCGGCTTTCCCTTTGCCTAGCTACACGCGTTGTGCCATCGAGGGGGGTTGCGACGCGCCACGAAGTATTCGGCGTTTCGAACGGCGTTGGTGTGGAAACGACCCACCGGCTGGTCGAAGCCCCGCGAAACCGACTTACCCATGGGTCGGCGGGGGCGGCCATGGCCGGCGGGGGCGGGTTTGGCGCTGACGGATGGTGGAAGAGTGGCGAGAGGTTGGGGGTGGCTGGCGGGCTAGGAATGCAGTAGGCCAGAGAGCCAGCGGCTGATGTCGTCGAGAACCGCGGATTCGGCGGTGTCAAGGTCGGTTGATGCGCGAGCGAGGGCGGTGGAAACGTCGGGCTGTCTCATTGGGAGAGCCGTGAGGGCGGCTGAGAGGCGCGCGGCGAGGTGGGGGTGCAGGGCTGACGCGGTGAGGCTGGCCCGTTCGATGGTGCCCTTGTGTACGGTGAGGTGCAGCTGGGCGTCTCCCCAGGAAAATGTATTCTTGAAGCTGGCGTCGAAGTGTGGGCACTCGCCGACCTGCCACTGCCACGAGGCGTGTTTGGAAAGGAGCGCGTCCAGCTCGGGCATGGAGTCGGGGTCGAGTTTGTGGGCGCAGGGCTCGGTGCCGCAAGAGTCGGCGAAGGCGTGGATCAGGGCCTGTGAGGCGGTTTCGACGTCGAGACCGGGCCGGACGTGGGAGAGGTTGGTGACCGGGGAGCGAACGGACTGTATGCTCCTGGTGGCGACTTGGGCCGCGGGGTGGAGGTAGCGGTGGAGGCGGTCTAGGTCGGAGTTGATGAGGAGGGTGCCGTGGTGGCAGGCGAAGCCGGCGCGGAGCCAGATGGCGCTGCCAGAGATCTTGTAGGGGCCGACCAGGAGGTCTTTGCGCTGGGAAAGCTGGGCGGGAACGCCGAGGGAGTGGAGAGCGGCGAGGACCAGGGCGAGCTGGCGGTCGAGGTCGTAGAGCTCGCGGCTGACTATGAAGGTGAAGTTGAGGTTTCCCAGGTCGTGGTAGACGGCGCCGCCGCCGGAGGGTCTGCGGGCGAGGAGGGCGCCGTCGCGTGCCAAGAGGTCGAGACGGCACTCCTGCCAGGGGTTCTGGTTGCGTCCGATGACGACGGAGGGGCGGTTTCGCCAGAGGTATAGGATGGCCTGGCCTGGGCGGATGCGGAGGGCCAGGTGCTCCTCTAGGGCCAGGTTGCGCCAGGGATGGGTGCTGGCGGAGCGGATTATGGCGGCGCCGGAGGGGCGTGCTGCGAGGCGGGCTGAGGAGCAGCCGTTCATCGCGTGTTGGCCTCCGCTACGCCCCGCGGGCGAGGACCGCGGCTAGTCTGATGGCCTGGACCATGCTTTCCGGGTTGGCGCGTCCGAAGCCGGCGATCTCGAAGGCCGTGCCGTGGTCGACGGACGTGCGGATGATGGGCAGGCCCAGGGTTACGTTGACGCCGCTCATGGCGGTGAACTGCCCGGTGGTCGGGTCGAGCTTGAAGCCGGCGGTCTTCATGGGGATGTGGCCCTGGTCGTGGTACATGGCTACGACGGCGTCATACTGGCCGGAGCGCGCCTTGGCGAATATGGAGTCGGGCGGGAAGGGTCCCTCGACGTTGAGGCCCGCGGCTTGGGCGTCGCGGACGGCGGGGGCTATCTCGTCGATCTCCTCGGTCCCGAACAGGCCACCTTCTCCGGCGTGGGGATTGAGGCCGGCCACTGCTATGCGAGGACTCGGTATGGCCATGCGCAGCAGGGCGTCGTGGGTGAGCTGGATGACGGTGCGGATCCGGTCGCGCTTGACCAGGTCGCAGGCCTTTCGGAGGGACACGTGGGTGGTCACGTGGGAGACGCGGAAGTCGCCGTCGGCCAGCATCATGCAGTAGTCGCGGACGCCGGTGAGGGTGGCGAAGATCTCGGTGTGGCCGGAGTAGCGGTAGCCCGCGAGGTTCAGCGCCTCCTTGTTGATGGGGCCGGTAACCACGGCGTCCACTTCGCCGGCCAGTGCCAGCTTTATGCTATGTTCGATGTATTCGTAGGCTGCCGCGCCGGCTTTGCGGGACACCCGTCCGTAGGTGATATCTTCAGGTTCGATGTTGTTCATGTCGATCAGGTTGATGGTGCCGGTGCGGTACAGTCCTTTGCACGGGCGGTCGATGACGTTTACGGCGACATCCGAGCGGGTGAAGGATATGGCGTCGGCGATGCAGTGGACGTCGCCGACCACGAGGGGTTTGGCGACGGAGTACAGGTCCGCCTCGAGCAGGGCTTTCACTGCGATCTCAGCACCTATGCCTGCTGGGTCGCCCATGCTGATTGCCAGGATCGGCCGCCTGTCCATTCGGTAATACCTCCTCGCGACGGAGAGTGCGTGTTGCTGTGTTCCGCTGGAGGGTGTGTTGCAATTAGCGTGCCATGCGGCGAGGAGGGTGCCGAAGCAGGGCGCACCGCAGGCAGGGCAGGCAGGACAGGCAGGGCCGGCCGCAAACCCATTGCAGCTGTGTCAGCTAACGGTTGGTGTGAAACACCGGTGATTCAATGTGGTTCATTCTGTTACGCAACGGATGCGAACAGGGGAGTGGGGCCCGGCGAGGGCGGATCTTGGTGGCTCGGGGGGCGGCCGGCCCTGAGGAGTGCCTGGGGTGGGACCTTGGGGATGCCTGTGGGAGGATCTGAGGGAAGGTTAAGGTCCGGCCTCGTGTTTTTCGGATTCCCGTTCCAGGGCCCTTCGGACTATGTCGAGCGCATTGATGTTATCGGGCGTGGGGGCGAGCTCTGTCAAGCGTTCGAGCAGGGACAGGCTGCGAGCGAGATTGCGGTGGGCCATGTCCTCACTGAGCGGATCGGGGTCGCAGTCGTAGGTGCCCATGAAGTAGACTCGGGCGAGGATTTCCAGAGTGCGCAGGTCGTCGGGGCTCTGGGCTAGGCGGTCTTCGAGAGCGGCGACCGCTTCGTCGTACTTGCGCTCTGCCAGGAGACTTTCGGCTTCCGCGGGCTCGACGCGATCGGGCCTGATGAGGCTGGAAAGGTCGATGCCCGGCTCGAAACGAAGGCCTGGGCTGGAGGATATTGTTTTCCCTTGGGCGTCGATGGCCTGCACCCTTATGAGATACGCGTCAGGCATGCCTGTGAGATGGGATGGGAGCACGCCGTGCTGGTCCATGGCGATGACTCCGAACGGGATGACCGGGGCCTCGTCGAACTCCAGGCTATGGCCGTCGGTACGCAGCATCACCGCGCCGATGGTGCTATATCCGCTCTCCTCCGTGGATACACAGTCGATCTGAACTTCGTAAGCGCTGGCGCCGTGGTAGGGCTCCCACGCAACGAAACCCGGTCTCAGCTCGGTTACTTTTACGGGTTCCACGAAGCGTAGCTCAACACGGGCAGTCTCCCCGGGGTTCAGGACAAGGTTAGCGCCGATCATCTGTAAGTGGAGCCCTTCAACAGAGGGGGCGAGCTTTGCGCTGAGGCCGATGCCCACCTGGTAGCGGCCGCCGGCTGGCAGCTCGAAACGGAAGCTGCCGTCGGCGCCGGTGGTCACGCGCGACGCGTCGGAGTGGTCGACGGAGAACCGCGCGGGATCCGTGACTCTTTCGGCAATGATCTGGGCTCCTGCCAGGGGCTGTCCTTTCAGCAGCACGACCCCCTCGATGGTGCCGGTGCCCAGAGCGTGGCCGGGGGCGGTGCCGTGGTCGGCCTGTGCTGCGATCTGCGCGTCGAGGGCGGCGATTCTCTCGGCCACCTGCTCATGGTAGTGGGCGCGGGTGGGCTCGAGGGCGGCAGAGTCAGGTCTGTGAGGGAGGCTGGGGAGGGTGCTCACGCGTCTTTCGAACACCTCCATTACCTCCTGATAGGTCGCCCGAGCGGCGGTCAGGTCTCCCATGGAAGCTAGGATATCGCCTTTCTTGAGCCTCTGCTCTTCAGGGAGGAAGCTGGGCATCTCCGCCTCGCAGTACTCCATCAGCTCGAGGGCGTCGACGGCGCGGCCCTGGGCCAGGTAGAGGTCTGCCAAGGCGAAGGCAGTGCGTATGCGGTCAGAGATGCGGTGGTCGTGCACGGCGCGGAGCAGGTACTCTTCGGCCTCGGGGTGGCCGGTGGCACAGAGCTCCATGGCGTACCTGTTCAGGGCGTGGGGGGCTGCCCAGTGGTCAGGGTAGTCGGTAAACACGCGGCGTAGCCTCTCTTCTTTGGTGCGGCCCATGTCGGCGGAAACGTCGTCTACGACCGTGGGTCTGTGGGTGATGGACATCAGTCCGGGGAAGATCACGGCCTTCAATGATCCGCGGCTGGGAAGCATGAGGGCCGACCAGTACAGGGCTTCGGGAACCCGCTCGTCGCCTGGGTACTCCTGGAGGAAGCGGTTGTAGTACGCCAGGGCCTTGGCCAGGTCGTTGTTGCGGCGGGCCGCCTCGGCGGCGTTGAAGAGGTAGGTGTCGCCGGCAGCCCTGACCAGCCCCACGGCGGCAAGGACCGCCACCGCGGCGATGACCAGGTGCTTGTTCTTCACCCTTATCCTGTAGGCGTACAGGTTCGTATGACGCTCACTCCCTGGGTGACGGCGCTGGTTTCCTCCGTGGCCGTCTGCAGCAGCAGGGACGCGGCGTTCACGTCGATCACGAGGAGGGGGCTCATGGAGTTCCACAGCCCCAGGCCCACCAGGAGCATCGCTGCGACGGCCGTGGGCAGGCGCACCTCGGTGGTCCCGTTCCAGAAGTCGCGCAGCCGAGAGGCGAAGCGGTGGGCGACGGTGCGCCGGCGCATGGCCTTCTTGAGTTCGGCGACGAGGAGCTGCTTACGGCCCTCGGGGAAGCCTATGTGTTTGACCTCGTCGCGAAGGGCGGCGGTTAGCCGATCTTCTGTCATGTTCGATCCTCCTCCAGGATGAGGGCGAGTCTCTGTCTGGCTCGGTGCAGCAGGCTCTTCACGGTGCCGGAGGCCTTGCCGAGCAGGCGGGATATCTCGTCTACAGAGAAATCCTCGTAATAGAACAGCACGATGACCTCGCTGTAAGCGTCGGGCAGGTCGAGCACGGCTTGGGTTATCCGTTGGCGCTGATACGCCTGCTCGAACGCGGCTTCGATGGGGGCGGGGTCGTCGGCTCCGGCCAAGGTTCCGGCTGCCGGGTCGGCGTCGGGGTCGGTGAACAAGAGGCCTTGTCGCTGGCTGCGCCGGCGGTGGCGCCGGCACCATCGCAGGAGTATTGTGTATGGCCACGAATAAAGCGACGAGTCGCCACGGAACTGATGGATGTGGGTGACGGCGGCCAGCAACGTTTCCTGAACGGCGTCCTCGGCAAAGCTCATGTCGCCGCCGAGCAGGAGGACTGCCGCTCGAAGCAGACGGTCGGCGTACCGAGCCACGAGTTCGTCGGCGGCCTCTTCGCTCTTGGCCCGAAGGCGGTCGGGCAACGTATCCTGTTCGGGGGCACTGCGGGACTCGGCTGTGCCTTGAGGCATGGCGACGCGAAGCTCCTCGGCTGTTGTTGGCACCGTCGGCACCTGCCCTCCCCCTTTCAACTTGTTAGAGGCGGCAAGCGGCGGAAAGGTTGCACCTTCCACTTCATCTTGTAAACAGGATTTCCTGTCGCCGCCGGGGGCAGGTCGGCTCTTGCGGGTCGCAGCTGTGGTGTTACACTGGAATCGCTTTCAAAACGATCCTCAGAGGGGAGATCCGGATGCTGTTACTCCTAGCCGTGCTATTCGTAGCCGCTAGAACTTGGAGCAGCGTTTCGCTTGGAGGCAGTATTGCGGCAGGGCTACGCTCGGGAATCATCGGAGTGCTGCTGTGTGGCTTGGTGCTTCTCATCATGAAGGCGCTGTCCAAGAGACCCCTGGCGGACAGGTTCGGCGCTTTAAGCCTGCCTCCGGCGAAGGCTTGGGCCGGCCTCGTGGGGGTGGTGCTGCTCTACCTGTTCGAGCTGGGGGCGATAATGGATCAGCTGCAGCGAGCAGGGTACGTAGCCGGCCCGCCCATATACGACGCCATACCCGGATGGGGCGGGATGGTCGCTGCGCTGGAGCGGGTGGGGGCCGCGGTGACGCGTTGGGTGCCCGGCGTGGAAAGCTACATGTTCGTAAGCATGATCCGGGGCGGGATCGTGTTCGTGCTGTTGCCCATGCTGCTTCTCGTGTTGTTGGGCTTGAGACGGGGCGACTTCGCCGCGGGTGGCGGGGACATCAAGCCGGCGCTTCCCCTCGCGGCGGTTTGTGTGGCGGCTTTCGTTGCAGACGGCGTGACAGTGGAGAAAGTGCTGCTTTTCCTATACTTCTTGCTGCACGTTGGCATTCAGCAGGAGTTCTTCTTCAGAGGGGCAATGCAGCCGCTGCTTTCCGGGGCACTGCAGAGCCCGGTGTTGGGCATCGGGTTCTCCGTGATGCTGTTCGCGCTGCTTCACGCTCCCGACTTCGTGCTTAGGGTATACTCGGCGCCGGGGCCGGCCGTGGGCAGTGTGGCCACCGTGGCCATGTTCGGACTGTTGATGTCGTACGGGGCATACCGATCGGGCATGTTGTGGCCATGGATGCTGATCCACGCCCTCAGCAGGGTGCTGGGCTGATGGTAACGGGCCTGCCTGCGATGCTGTGGTCTTGGCCCTTCTGCCAAGCTGTGCCGGACTACGTTGCACTGAGCGATGTGAGGCGCTTTTCCCTCCGTGCTGCCCTTACGCAGCTACTCTGATACTCTCTGCACATGCGTGTGAGTTGCCTCACAACCTCTCCTGAGGTGTCGATCTGCCTCACGCGAAGGTGCGGCTGAATCTTAGCCAGTATACCCTCATATGATAGGTCGTTTGGCGTCAGGACGATCAACTTGATTCCCTGGTCTGCGCACAAGGATCTCTTGACATGATCACGGGTTTGCTGCTGTAGGTAGTCACCGCTCTCGTTGGAAAAGGCGGTGTCCTCGTAGTGTTGCCTTCCGTTGAATTCCACGCCTACTCCCTCATCGACGAACAGGCGGTCAACCTCCATCGGTTGGCCAGTGAGAGGATTGGCGAGGAACTTGGGTCTAGCGCAGTCCTGATACCGCACCGAGACCGCAAGCAGCGTCAGCCAAGTGAGAGCCAGAAACTCGCCGGCGCGAGGTGCCCTCCAACGGTAGTCCTCGATGAGCTGGGCTATGGCTTTCTGCGTCGGCCTGGGAGCGCCCACGATGAAGATGGTTCTTGCTGTGCGGTTGTAAGGAGTCACGGGCCTTGTGGCTAGCCATCCCTCGCGCTTCAGACGGTCTACAGAGTCAGCAACTGTGGTCCGGTGAAGCCTTGCCAGTTGCGCGATCTCTGAATAGGAGCAAGGCGCGTATCTTGCGATGATGGAATACACCTTCTGATCATACAGACTGAGGTTTTCGGTTGCCTGGAGATCATGTCTCAGTATTGCCTCGATCGCCCGAGCAGCGTCCACGCTTCCGTCACCACCATTCAGGGCCACACGAAGCTTGGCCGGGATGTGGGTTATGGTGCTTGCAGAAATGGTAACATACATGAAGCATAATGTCAAGTTGTGGGAGACATGGGCGCAGGCCCCACTAGTGGAAGGCACCCGCAGGGCGCAGGAGCGGATAGTGGAGGGGCCGCGTCGGCGAAACCGGAAGAGCGGTGACCAACGTGTCCGTGCAACCGACACGACCGTCGCGAATGCGTCGATCCGAGCGACGCTATCGTACCAAGTGCGTTGGTCGCGCCGACATGGTGACACGGACTATGTCGGCGCCACCGACACAATCTCCCGGGAGGTGTCGGTGCCAGCGACACGTTCCTACCGAATACGTCGGTCTTAACGACACGGTTAGATAGGACGTGTCGGTTTCAGTGACATGGTTACACGGAATCTGTCGGTCTGAACGGCATGTACGGATTGCGGTCTTGCCTAAGAGCAAACCGCACTTCCAACGCTCCGGCAAACACCCTGCTAGACGCGATGAGGCTTTCTGCCATGTCGCAAGGACAACCACTGATCGGGCGGCAGGAAGATGGCCCGCTGTGAATGTGTCCGTCCGGCGCACGTGATCCCAGCGACCGTGTCGTTCTCACCCACATGGTCAGACGGGACGTGTGGGTGCCACCGACATGGTTGAGCTGAACGTATCGGTCTGACTGACATGGTGGGGTAGGGTTCCATCGCACAAGAAGCGATAGGCCAAGATGTTATGAATCTCTCCAAGCCCTGTACTGCTGGATCAGCCCGCAGGTGCTGCTGTCGTGCGTTGCCTCCCTATCCGTCGTCGTGCCGCTGAGCTCCGGCAGTATCGCTTTGGCCAGCCTCTTGCCGAGCTCGACGCCCATCTGATCGAAGCTGTTGACGCCCCATATCGCTCCCTGCACGAACACTTTGTGCTCATACAGCGCGATGAGCATGCCGAGGGTGAAGGGTGTGAGTTTCTTGTACAGCAAAGAGTTCGTTGGCTTGTTGCCCTCGAAGGTCTGTGCCGCGGTGAGAAGCTCCAGGCTCCCGCCGGAGTAGCCTTGGGCCTCAAGCTCCGCACGGGTCTCTTCGGCGGTGCGGCCACGCATCAGGGCTTCAGTCTGGGCTAGGAAGTTGGCCACCAGCACGTCATGCTGGTTCCCGATAGGGTTGTGGTTTTGCGCGGCCACCAGGAAGTCGCACGGCACTAGCCTGGTGCCCTGGTGGAGCAGCTGGTAGAATGCGTGCTGGCCGTTGGTGCCCACCTGGCCCCACACGATGGGCCCGGTGGCGTAATTGACGGGCTTGCCGTCCTTTGTCACGCTCTTGCCGTTGCTCTCCATGTCGGCCTGCTGCAGATAGGCAGGGAAAAGCGCCAGGTGCTGGTCGTAGGGGAGGATGGCGTGAGTCTGGGCGCCCCAGAAGTTTATGTACCAGACGCCCAGCAGTCCCATGATGGCGGGGATGTTCCGTTTCAGCGGCGCCGTGCGGAAGTGCTCGTCGACTAGATGCGCTCCTGAAAGCAGTTCCTCGAAGTTATCCATGCCAAGGTAGAGGGCTATTGGCAGACCTATGGCCGACCACAGCGAGTAGCGCCCGCCGACCCAGTCCCAGAACACGAACATGTTGTCGCTGTCGATACCGAAGGCTTCAACGGCCTGCCGGTTCGTGGAGATGGCCGCGAAGTGCTTGGAGATGGCGGCTTCGTCGCCGACTCTGCTCAGGAACCAGCGCCGCGCGGTGTTCGCGTTGAGCATGGTCTCCTGCGTGGTGAAGGTCTTGGAGGCCACGAGGAACAGCGTCGAGGCCGGGGCGAGATGCCGCAGGATAGTCGCGATGTCGGACGGATCGACGTTGGAGACGAAATGCACCCGGATGCGCCCGTCGGCGTATGGGGCCAGGGCGGTGGCCACCATGCGGGGGCCCAGGTCGGACCCGCCGATGCCGATGTTCACCACGTCGGTTATGGGTTTGCCGGAGTACCCTCGCCACTCGCCGTTTCGGACGGCCTGCGTGAAGCGGCGCATCTTGTCCAGCACGGCGTTGACCGAGGGCATCACGTCGGCCCCGTCTACGACGATGGGACGATTCGACCGGTTCCGGAGGGCCACGTGCAGCGCGGGCCTGTCTTCGGTGGTGTTGATGCGCTGGCCGCTGAACATGGCCTGGATGGCGTCGGGTAGGCCGGCTTGCACTGCAAGCTCGAAAAGCAGGCGCATGGTCTCTTGCGTGATGCGGTTCTTGGAGTAGTCGAAGAGCAGATCGCCCAGGGCCAAGGAGAAGCAGTCGAAACGCTGGGCGTCTTCAGAGAAAAGCTGACGCATGTGCACGCTGCGCATATCACGCTGGTGTGCGACCAGTGCCTGCCACGCGGGAAGCTGAGTTATGGACATCGGAGTCGTCCTCCTATCGACCGGCGATTGTGGGGCTCTCCTCGACGGAATCATCGGCTATCGGCGTCGAAAGCGAGGCGTTACTGGCCGGCTCCGGTGATGCGAGCTACCAGCGCAGGCAGCTCGCTGAGGTGCCATATCACCGCATGCGGCATGCACTCGCTGACCGGCACTGGGTACGCCTCGACGGCAAAGGTCCGCTGGTACGCGGCGTCGCGTGCTTCTGCGAATCCCTCCAGGAAGGGGCGCTCCTCAGGGGAGGCGCCGCGCATGTGCTCGGGCAGGGCAGCGTGCAGCCACACGGAATACCCTCCGGCGGCGCGGGCGCCCCAGGCGTCGTGGATGAGGTCGTCTCCCACGTGTATTGGTGTGCCTGCGGCGAGCCGGCTGCGCCAGGCGTCGCGGAATATGCCCGGCGCAGGTTTGGCGGTGCCCGCCTGTTCGGGGGTGACGATGTCGTGGAAGAAGCCGTCTATCGCAAGGGCCTTCAGCACCGGCAGCTGGTACTTATGGTATCCATTCGATATGACGATCAAAGGGTGCCCTTGCTCCTTCAGGGCGCAGAGCGCCTCGCAGGCCCCGGGCAGGCGGCGTATCATGCCAGGAACCTCGCAGTAGTGGCGCACCAGCGCCGCGATGTCGAGGTTGGCCGGGTCGGGGGCGCCGGCGCCGCGGGCGCCGAGGGCGTTGGCGACGCTGGCTACGATGTCGTCCCAGTCGTAGGCTTCCACGTGCCGCCCGTCGAGCAGACGGCGCTTGGCTTCTCCCAGGATGAGCCTGCGCACGGCCGTTTCGGGCTCGGGTTCCTCCGCGCCGATGAACGGGGCTAGGGCTCGGCACACATGTGGGAAGACTCCCAGGCGGAAGGGGTTTTGCTGCAGCACGCCGTCTAGATCGAAAGAAATCTGTGTTTTCAGCGCCATCACCCCGGACGGGAGGAATTGGGTGCGCATCGCAGAAATAGGCTTGATATGTGATTCGCTTTCCATCTGACCAGTCCTGCCCTGGCCTGGCAAGGTGGACAAGACGCTTTGAGAGGAGGGCCAAGCAATGTCAAGACGCGCGCTGTTGGTAGTGGTCATGGGCATGGTTCTCGCGTTCGTTCTAGGCATCGGTTCGACTGGTATCGCGCTAGCTCAGGCCCCTAGTAAGCCCATCACGATAACGTGGTGGATCAACCCGTGGAGGATCGCGCCGCCTGGCTTCCCGCCTGACAAGGCGCCCGGCTCCGAGGACTTCCCCCAGTGGGCAAGCGAAGAGTTTATGAGGCTTCACCCTGGCGTTACAGTGAAGTACGAAGTGGTAACCAACCAGGGGTTCGACCAGAAGATCGCCGCGGCCATCCTGGCGGGCAATCCCCCTGACCTGCTGCGCCCCATCGGTTTCCAGCGCGAGTGGGTGAAGCAGGGCTTGCTTGAGCCCGTCGACGACTACCTCACGCCTGAGGATTTCGAAGATTTCTACGACTATGCGCTGGCGGAAGGCTACGTCGACGGCCATTACTACCTCTTCCCCTGGAACAACAGTAACAACGGAATGGGCTCCACCTTGCTGCTGAATCCGGCGGTATTCGCTGAGCGAGGCGTGAAGATCCCGGACCTGCCTGACCGCAGCTGGACGTTGGACGAGTTCATGGAGGCCGCGCATCAGCTCACGTTCGATCGGGACGGCGACGGCAAGACTGACGTGTACGCCCTGAGCTTCCCGGCCAAGGACCTCCAGGTGATGATGGGCTGGATGCATCTGTTCGGCGCCCGCATGTTCAATGAAGACGAGACCGAAGTGGTGCTGAACAGCCCCGAGGGTGTGCGCGCCTTGCAGTGGATCGTAGACGCCATCTACGAGCACAAGATCGCGCCGGAAGGCGCCGCCGGAATGGGCATCTACGACTCCATCAACATGTTCCATCAGGGCAGGACCGCGATGGGTTACGGCGGGCCGTACGAGATCGGCCGGATCGACCGCTACGCCAAGGAAGGCCAGATCGCGGAGGCGTTCCCTGTCCATATCGCGCAGTACCCGCATGTGCCTGAAGTGGGCCCGTTCGCCTATCATACGTGCGGCGGCTTCGTGGTGTTCAATCAGCGCGACCCCGAGAAGAAGGCGATGGTGATGGAGTTCGCCCGCTTCCTCACCAATCAGGAGAACATGGCGCTCCTGAAGTCGCTGCTTTACGTCACCACGCGTAAGTCGGTGAACGAGGACCTCTACAAGGGCTCCACGTGGGAGGCTGAGGTGGACGTGTACACCAGGGCGCTGGAGTACGGCATCCCGTATTTTGGCTCTGCCAACATCGATACGGACCCCGTGGACCAGTACCTGCAGGCCATGTTCGAGGCGGCGCTGTCGCGCACCAAGACGCCTAAGCAGGCTCTGGACGAGTTCGCGGCAACGGCCAACAGGATCCTGTTCAACAAGTAAAGCCAACCGATAGCTGAGACGAAACCGAGGCGGGGCGGGGCGGCGTGCCGTCCTGCCCCGTGGATTATCCCCGGGTCATGCTTGCATGCAGGGAAGTGAGGGGTAAGCATGCAGACAGCACTGCGCACGCTCTACAAGGGCCGGTGGGGTTACGCTTTCATCGCGCCAAGTTTCGCACTATTCGCGCTGTTCTTCCTCGTGCCAGTGGTTTGGGGGGCGTACCTGAGCCTCCTCGACTACCAGGTGTTCCGCCAGACCTTCGTGGGCCTGCGGAACTACCGCGAGATCTTCCAAAACCGCGTGTTCTGGTTGGCGTTGAGGAACACGGCGCTCTATACGCTGGGGATTGTTCCGCTGTGGCTGGGCAAGGCCCTCATCATATCCGCCCTCATATTCCCCCTGGCCAAGCCCATCCAGACCTTCTTCAAGGGCGCTTTCTACCTGCCGCACGTGACGTCGTCGGTGATCACGTCCATGGTGTGGCTGTGGATATTCAACCCGCCGTTCGGGCTCTTGAACTACTTCATGGACCTTCTCGGTCTGCCGCCCCACGCCTGGCTGGGTGACGTGCGCACGGCGCTGCCGGCCATCATCTTCATGCAGGTGGTGATGGGCGGGGGCTCGTCTATCGTGATGATCACCGCCGCCATGGGAAGCATACCTTATCACCTGTATGAGGCGGCCTACCTTGACGGGGCCACCAGGACCCAGGCGTTCTTTCGGGTCACCATCCCGCTGCTCCGCCCGACGCTGCTGTACCTCCTGGTGACCGGCACAATCTCCAGCTTCCAGGTGTTTACGAACGTGTACATGATGACGCAGGGCGGGCCGCAGTTCTCCACGGTGACGCTGGTGTATCTCATCTACGACACCGCGTTCAAACAGTTCAAGTTCGGACTGGCGTCGGCGCAGGCGGTGGTGCTGTTCGCGATAGTGTTCACGCTGGCCATCGTCCAGTTCAAGCTGCTGGGCCAGGAGGTGGAGTACTGATGCCGTGGCTACGCAGGGGGAAGGCATGGGACGTTGCGGCGATACTGATCGTGACGGCGCTGGCGATCATGTCGTTGATGCCGCTGTACTGGATGGTGAGCACGGCGTTCACCCAGCCCACGCTGGTGGTGAAGATGCCGCCTGACCTGATCCCTTCCAGGCCGACGCTGCACAACTTCAGGGACCTCTTCACCCGCCGCCTGTTGGGGCGTTGGACGCTGAACAGCGCCATAGTGGCGGTGTCGGTCACGGTGGCGCAGCTGTTTGTGGCGTCGTTGGCGGGGTACGCCTTCGCGAAGAAGGAGTTCATCGGCAGGAACTTGTTGTTCTGGCTGTACATCGGGTCTATGATGGTGCCGGGTCAGGTGACGCTGATACCCCGCTACATCCTGATGGCGAGGATGCATCTGACGAACACATATGCTGGGCTGATCCTGCCCTCCGTGGCGGCTCCGCTGGGCGTCTTCCTGATGAAACAGTTCATGCAGACGATACCTGGGGAGATCATCGACGCCGGCAGGATTGACGGCGCTTCGGAGTTCGGGGTGTTCACCAGGCTGATCGTGCCGCTGTCGAAGCCGGCCATGGCGGTGCTGGGCATATTCACGTTTGTAGGCGAGTGGAACGACTTTCTGTGGCCGCTGGTGATAACGAACTCGTCGGAGATGCGTACGCTGCAGGTGGGGCTGGCCATGCTTCAGGAGGAGGTGCCGATGGCCTTTGGGACGCTGATGGCGGGGGCGACGTATGCCGCGATTCCCATCACGCTGGTGTTCCTGCTGTTCCAGAGGTACTTCCTTAAGGGCCTGACCGTGGGGGCGTTGAAGGGATGATCGACGAGGCCAGGGAGAGAGCCCGGGCGGCAGGGTTCGATCCGGAAAGGCTTGAGCATGCGCTTGGTCTCCTGAGGCGGGCGTGCGCCAGCGGGGCATTCCCAGGTGGCGTGGTGCTGGTGGAGCGTCGCGGGATGCGGGTTGTGCATGAGGCCATGGGTTTCACGTCGTATGGGAACGCGGCCAGGCCGGTGACGGTTGAGACGGTGTATGATGTGGCGTCGCTGACGAAGCCCATGGCGACGGTTACGTCTGTGCTGAGACTGATGGAGCTGGGCGAGGTGAACCTGGACGACGGCGTGGCGCGGTACTTGCCAGGCGTGGCGGATGGGATAACCCTCGTGCACCTACTGACGCACACCGGCGGGCTTGTGGCCGACGCGCCGCTGTGGGAGATGGGTGGGGCGGGTGGCCGGGAGGCTTGCGTGCGCGCGGCGATGGCGCTGGCGAAGGCGGAGGCACTGGAGGCGCGGCCAGGCGCCCAAGTGCGCTACAGCTGCATCGGGTTCATCCTACTGGGCCTGGTGGTGGAGAAGGTTGCCGGGGAGGGGCTCGAGGCTTTCGCGCGCAGGGAGGTCTTTGAGAAGCTCGGGATGGGACGAACCGGGTTCTACACGGTGGAGAGGTTTGTGGAGCGTGAGGCCGTCGCCCCGACGGAGCGGCGGAGTTCGTGCCAGTTGGGGCAGAGGTTCTGGGAGCGGCTGAGGCAGTGTGGGATGTATCTGGATCTGCATACTGCTGACTCGGTGGCGTGGGGCGCAGTGCACGACGAGAACGCCTTGGCCATGGGGGGCGTCAGCGGGAACGCGGGGCTGTTTTCGACGGCGGACGATGTGGCCAAGCTTGCGAGGATGTATCTCGCTGGCGAGCGGGCTGTCCGCACTGAAGGCGATGAGGACGGCGCGGTGCAGGTGCTGTCGCCCGCCACGGTGGAGCTGGCGACGCGCAACTACACAGCGGGTATGGGCGAGAACCGTGGGCTGGGGTGGCAGCTGGCTACGCCGGGTTCATCGTTCGGGAACCTGATGTCGCCTAGGGCGTTCGGTCATACTGGCTTCACCGGGACGGCGGTGTGGGCGGACCCTGTGAGGGACCTGGTCATAGTGCTCCTGACGAACAGGGTGCACCCGACGCGGGAGAACCTTGCCCTGGTGAATCTGAGGCCGAAGTTCGTGAACACGGTGGTTGCGGCGATCACGCGGTGATGGTGCGGGCGCGCCCGGGGTATGGGGTCACGGGGCGCCGGGGCTGCGGCTGGAAGTATATGGCGTTTGGGTGGTGGACGTGGACAGGAACGTGAACCGGGGCGGCAGGCCCCGTGTGCTGGTGCCGATCGAGTGGAGGGATGACGTCGAAGCCGTGCGCATCATCGATCAGACGCTGCTGCCGGAGGAGCTACGATACGTCGATGTCGTCACGGTGGATCAGATGTGCGAGGCCATCTCCAAGCTACGGGTCAGGGGAGCGCCGGCCATCGGCGTGGCCGGGGCTTTAGGAGTGTACCTGGGCATGAGGGGGCACGAGGGCGACTCGGCTGAGGCTTTCGCGCGGGCGTTGGAGGACGTGTGCCAGCGGGTGAGCTCGGTGCGGCCGACCGCCGTGAACCTGTCGTGGGCGGTGGGGCGGGTGCAGGCCGCAGCCAAGAGGGAGATGGCGAGCGGCGACGCCTATGCGAAGGCCGGGGCGCGTGCGGCCATCCTGGATGAAGCCTTGGCCATCATGGATGAAGACAGGCGCTGCTGCGAGCTGATCGGTTTGCACGGGGCGGAACTGATACCGGACGGCGCACGAGTATTGACGCACTGCAATGCCGGCGCGCTGGCAACGGCGGGTATTGGCACTGCTCTGGCTCCGATCTACGTGCGCCACAGTCAGGGCGCCAGGCTCAAGGTTTGGGCTGACGAGACCCGGCCGCTCCTACAGGGAGCAAGGCTCACCGCATACGAGTTGAGCCAGGCTGGGATAGACGTGACTGTGATCTGCGACAACATGGCGGCGTCGCTCATGGCCGCAGGGAAGGTTGATCTTGTGATCGTTGGGGCTGACAGGGTGGCGGCCAATGGAGATGTGTGCAACAAGATAGGCACGTACGGCCTGGCGTGCGCTGCGTGGGTGCATCAGATTCCCTTCTATGTGGCTTGTCCCACGTCCACGCTGGACCTTTCGATACGTCGCGGGGAGGACATACCCATCGAGGAGCGTGGGCAGGAGGAGGTGGCCTGCGGTCTTGGACGGCGCACCGTGCCGGAGGGAGTAGCTATCTACAACCCGGCGTTCGACGTGACTCCTGCGCGCATGGTGACGGCCATAATAACGGAGCGCGGCATAGCGCGACCTCCCTATGGGCGGGGCCTGGCGCGACTGATGCAGAGCGAGGACGGTAGTGCAGGCAAGACGCATTGACCCTCATGGTGCGTGAGATCGTCGGAACGATGTACGGCGAGAGAGTCCCCTCTGCCCTGAGCCGAGGGGATTTACCTCTATTCGGAGGAGCACGTTGGGGTGTGCTCCTCCGAATAGAGGAGAGGGACCGCATCTGCTCCTCGAAGGGGCGGAAAACCGCCGGGAAGGGCGATGTGGGGATCGGTCGGCACGCGAGTTGCGAGTTGTGGGGCGTGGGCAGCCTGAAAGATCCGTTGGAAAGGCCCAGCTACGCGAATTATGCAGGTATGATGTGTTGAGCGGATAAGAGTGCCGCACGATTCAAGAGGGGGTATTCCTCTCTTTGGAGGAGCACATGGGGGTGTGCTCCTCCGAATGGAGGCACGGGACGGCACCTGCTCCTCGAAACGGAGGAAAACCGCCGGGGTGCGTGGCCGGATGGTCGCCCAGTGGGTGAGTCGTGGCTTGCGGCATGCGGGCGACCCAAAGAGACTATCGAAAGCTCAAGCTAAGCAAATTATGCGGTTGCCGGGCGTCGCAGGAATCGGGCAGAAAGAACAGGCGGCGCTGAGCGCCGCCTTCATCATCAAGAGGTTGGAGAGTTCGGGGACGCGACATTGCCGGCCATGGAGCCCTATTAGCGGATTAGACGGATCAATGCGCTGAACACCCACGAAAGGGCCGACAGCCCTGCGCTGATCACCAGCATGGAGGTGAATGGCGCGATCACATGTTCAGTCATGATGTCGCCAGGCAGCTTTCCGAACCAGGAGAACGCGCCTGGCCATCGCATCAGGATGAATCCTATGGTTGCTGCCATTCCGCCCAACTGGAACAGCGTCGCTCCGATTCTGCTTGCCATTGAGATCACCCCCCGACGAGCCCAGTCCACCGATTCACCACAGTACAAACATGATAGCACACGTTTCAGCATGAGGCTTAGTCGTAGAGCAGATAGCCTTTGCGTGCCGACAGGAACTCGTCGAGTTGCGGTGCCCAGCTTCGGAGTATTTCCTCTGCCGTGCGGCCGCGATCGATGGCTTCCCTCAGGTCGGGACCGCCGGCCAGGCGATCGATGAATGGGGCGTTCCAGCTGAACCGGTCGGGGTTCTGCTTATGCACGGCGCTGAGAATCTCCAGGCCCACCCGCAACGGTTGAATCCTGCGCGGGTCGGTGATGTATAACTCGACGCCGGCGCACTCAGCGCCGCTGTGCTTGGAGAAGGTGGGACGGAAGTGCGCAGGTCTGAAGCGGACGCCTTCGAGACCGACGCTGTTGAGGAAGTCTGCGAGGCTCAGCGCGTCAAGCCACGGCGCGCCGATGAGCTTGAAGGGCTTGGTGGTGCCCCGCCCCTCCGAGCAGTTGGTGCCCTCGAAGAGGCAGGTGCCTGGGTAGAGCAGGGCCGTCTCGAAGTCGGGCATGTTGGGGGTGGCCGTCCAGAAGAGGCCGGTTTCAGGGAAGAGCATGCGGCGATGCCAGCCGTCCACGGGCACGACCGTCAGGTAGGACTTGGCCGCGACGCTTGACGCGTGCATCTTTGCCAGCTCGCCTGGGGTCATGCCGTGGCGGATGGGTATGGGCAGGAACCCCACGAAGGACCTGTACCTGAGGTCCAAGACGTTTCCCTCGACGGCTGCGCCGCCCAGGGGGTTGGGCCTATCGGTCACGATGATGGGCTTGCCGGCCTCAGCCGCCGCTTCGATGCACAGGGCCATGGTCGATAGGTAAGTCCAGTACCGGGAGCCCACGTCGTTGCCATCGAAAAGAAGCAAGTCCACGTCTTCAAGCATTTCCGGAGTGGGCCTGTTGACGTCGCCGTACAGGCTGAATACCCGGGCGCCTGTGTGCGGGTCCACGGAACCCGCGAGCTTCACGCCAGCCTGCTCGCATCCCCAGAGGCCGTGTTCAGCCGAGTATATCGCCGCTAGGTGTAGGCACGGATGCGCGGCGATGGCGCGGATGATGGGGACGGCGTGCTCGTCTATGGCGTTGTAGTTGGCAACCACGCCAACGCGGAGCTTTCCCGGTCCCGCCGGGCGGCCTCGCTGTGGCGCTCCGGCGGCGTATGCCTGGGGGTCTTCAAGGAACTTGGTGATGCCCAGCTTAACGCTCATCTGCGCACCTCCTTCCGGCTGCAGGAAGAGTTCGCCGTGAGCGGTGGGAACCCTGCGGGGTGGGAGAGGTCGTTCCACGGGTGTGCGGGCACAGTAGGAAATATTTCTGACAAGTTCGTGACCGCAAGGGAAAGAAACATTCTGAAACCTGAAGGAGTTCGCCGCGGAGAGGGCGAATTGACATTCAAGGATTTCCCATTGTCGTGGGGAACAAACCTACAACGGGGAGGGTTCTTGATGAGACGCTTGTGTTTGGCACTGCTGGTGTGCCTGGTGGTCAGCGCCTCGGCGGCTGCCGCGCCCTTCGTTGAGAGTGAGGATCTGACTCCGTCGACGATGCCGGTCCGCGGGGGAACGCTGTACATGGTGCTGTCAGGCTCTCCGCAATCGTTCCTGTTCTACGGTTCTCTGGACAACAACGCGTACACGGTGATCGGGCAGACCATGACCGGCCTGGTGGAGCTGCACCCGGTCACAAACGAGATCCGTCCGGGTCTGGCGGAGCGCTGGGAGACTTCTCCCGATGGGAAAGAGGTTACGTTCTACCTGAGGGATGTGAAGTGGTCTGACGGGGTGCCCTTTACGGCAGATGACGTGATCTTCACGTTCGAGAACTTCATCATGAACAAAGTGGCCAGGGGCAACTCCGTGGACAGGTTCACCATCGTTGACGTCACTGACGGCCAGAAGAAAGAGGTCAAGTGGGTGAAGGTCGACGACAAGACGATCAAGGCGGTGCTGCCGTCGCCGTTTGGTCCGTTCTTCATGAACCTGAGCCATGCGTACATCTATCCCAAGCACAAGCTGGAGGACAAGATCGACAAGTCGCGGCCTGACTCCGTGAACGAGCTGTGGCTCACGAACACGCCGCCCAGCGAGATCGTGGCCAACGGTCCGTACAGGATCGCCCAGTACATCATGGACCAGAAGGTCGTGCTGGAGAGGAACCCGAACTACTGGAAGGTCGACAGGTTCGGCAACCAGCTTCCGTACTTCGACAGGCTCGAGTACCTGATCGTGCCTGACGAGGAGGTGAGGCTGGCGAAGTTTATGGCTGGCGAGATCGACTACATGGCGGTTTCTGCCGCTGACTTCCCCACGTTGAAACAGCGCGAGCTGGCCGGCGGGCCGTTCACCGTGTTCATGGCACAGCCCACTCAGCCGACGCCCAGCCCTGTGCATATTTCCTTCAACTTCGACGCGGCCAACCCGCAGCTTAAGGAGCTCTTCCGCAATACGGAGTTCCGCCGGGCCATGGAGTTCCTGCTCGACAGGGATCGCATCATCGACGAGATTTACAATGGCCTGGCGATCCCCGGCGCCGGCCTGGTTCTGCCGTCTAACAAGGGCTTCTACAACCCGAAGATAGAGGAGATCATGAGGCCTTACGATCCCGCGAAGGCCAAGGCCATCCTCGACAGCCTGGGTCTTGCCGACCGCAACGGCGATGGCATCCGTGAGTTCCCTGACGGAAAGAGTGTGGAGTTCACGCTGACGGTGCAGAGCTCGCCTCAGGACTACCAGGACGTTGCCCTGGTGTTCAAGGAGGAGGTCGAGAAGGCCGGGATCAAGGTCAACCTACAGATCCTCGATGCCACCCTGGTTGGCGAGATGTTCGGCGCCGGCAACTTCGAGGCGGGAATCAGGGCATTCGGCAACCAGCCCGACCTTGAGCTGAGGAAGGCCATATGGCAACCGGGTACCCAGCTGTACTACTGGCACTACTCGGCGCTGGACAAGGAGAACCTCGCCGCCATCCCCGAGGAGATGCTGGACTGGGAGACGAGGGTGTATGAGCTGTTCGACCTCGGCTCGATCACCACGGATCCAGTGAAGAGGAAGGCCATCTACGACGAAGTGCAGGAGATCTACCACGACGTGCTGCCTGTGATCTTCGTCTGCAAGGGGATGAACCTGTTCGGCGCTGCCAAGACCCTGGGCAACGCGTACCAGGACGATGAAGGGGTAGTCTACTTCGCGACGTGGACCGCGTACCGTAAGTAGCGCAAGTCGATCAGGCGGCGCAAGTAGAGCAAGCTGTGCGAGCAGCGTAAGCAGCGTAGCAGCGTAAGTGGCGCACGCAGGCAATAGAGTCGGTAAGGGCATCACGTGATCGAAGGAGGGCGGGGCCCTGGCTGGTTCGGGGCTCGCAATCCAGCCGAGTCGAGCTAGGCTGGGCCGGGCGTGCCCGGGCCTACCGAGGTCTGCCTGGGCAGGACTGGGCCGGGCTAGGCCGGGCTGGGGCGAGCCGCAGCGGCCTCCCCTCCATTCCCACGACTACAACTCTCAGTGGCGCAGGGGTGACGGCACGGTGTGGGCATTCATCGCGAGAAGGGTCCTGATAATGATCCCCATGATGCTCATGGTGTCGGTGATCTGCTTCACCATCACGGAACTGCAGCCAGGCGACTTCGTGAGCCAGTACCTTGACAATCCCAGGATCTCGCCGGAGCAGATAAGGCTGCTTCGTGAGAGGCTGGGCCTCGACAAGCCCGCATACGTCAGGTATTGGATGTGGATGAAGGGGATAGTGACCAAGTGGGATTTCGGTTACTCTTTCGCCTATACGCGCCCCGTGGGCGAGCTCATCTGGGAGCGTATGGGCTGGACCGTGTTGATCGCCCTGGCCACCATCGTTTTTCAGTGGGCGTTGGCGGTGCCCATGGGGATCTACTCGGCGCTGCACCCGTACTCCCCTGCCGACTACTGCATGACCTTCGTAGGCTTTCTAGGCGTGTCGATACCTGACTTCTTCCTCGCACTCATCCTCATGTACTTAATGCTCCAGGCAGGCTCCGCATCTATCGGAGGGCTGTTCTCCACGCAGTTCATTGGAGCGCCCTGGAGCTGGGCCAAGTTCTTGGACCTTCTGAAGCACATCTGGATGCCGCTAGTGGTTGTGGGCGTGAGCGGCCTGGCCGGCCTGATGCGGGTGATGAGGGGCAACATGCTTGACGTGGTGGGCTCGCCGTTTATCACGTCCCTCAGGGCGCACGGCCTTGACGAGAGGACGGTGCGCAGGCACGCGATAAAGAACGCCCTCAACCCGATGGTGAGCATCGCCGGATCGGAGCTGCCCAACGTGTTCAGCGGCACGATAATCGCCGCCATCGTTCTGAACCTTCCGACGATGGGGCCGTTCTTCTACAACGCCCTCCTCAACCACGACCAGTACCTAGTGATGGCCTTCTTGATGTTCATTGCCCTCATCACGCAAGTGGGGAACCTGTTGGCCGACATCGCTTTGGCCTTCCTGGATCCCAGGATCCGAATGAGCTAGGGGACAGGGGGGTCTGCAGTGGAAGGAACCAGGGCAAGGATCATAAGGAGCTTCCGTAGGCACCGCCTGGGCATGGCGGGGCTCGCCGTGCTGACGGTGCTGTATCTCGTGATGATACTCGCGGACTTCATCGCTCCATACAACTTCACCGCCACCCACAGGAACTTCATCTACGCGCCTCCGACGAAGATCCGCTTCTTCGACGAAGACGGCAGGTGGAGAGGGCCATTCGTGTACCCCCTGACCAGGAGCAGGGATCCAGTCACGTTTCAGCTGGTTTTCACTGAAGACAGGAGCCGCATCGTGCCGGTGAAGCTTTTCGTGCCGGGCGAGGAATACAAGCTCATGGGCCTATTCAAGACCAACCTCCACCTGTTCGGGGTGGAGGAGTCTCCTGACACCGCCATGGTTCTGCCCTTCGGGGCCGACAGGTTTGGCCGGTGCGTTTTCTCTCGCGTGCTGGTGGGAAGCCAGGTGTCGCTGACGGTGGGGCTTCTAGGCACGTTTCTGAGCGTGTTCATAGGGGCCATAGTGGGGGCGCTGTCGGGGTACTACGGCGGATGGGTCGACATAGGCATCCAGCGCTTCACGGAGCTTCTGAGGTCGTTCCCAAGGATCCCGCTGTGGCTGGCGCTGGCTGTCATCGTCCCGCCGAGTTGGCCAAGCACCTGGGTGTATTTCGGGATAGTCACGGTGTTGTCGCTCATCGGTTGGATGGGCGTGGCTAGGGTGGTGCGTGGCATGGTGCTGAGCCTGAGGGAGAAGGAGTTCGTGCTGGCGGCGCAGGTCATGGGCGTGCCCAGCATGAAGATCATCACGAAGCACCTGATCCCGAACACCTTGAGCTATCTTATCGTCGTGTCGACCCTGTCGATACCAGGAATGATCCTTGGCGAGAGCACCATCAGCTTCCTGGGCCTCGGCATCAAGGAGCCCATGACCAGCTGGGGGCTGCTTCTGAAGCAAGCCCAGTCTCTGAGCGAGCTGCAGTCGCATCCGTGGCTGATGGTGCCCGGGCTCTTCATCATCGTCGCAGTGCTCTCGTTCAACTTTGTCGGCGACGCGCTGAGGGATGCGGTCGACCCGTATAGGACGGTTGAGAAGGTATGAGCGCAAGCAGCAAACTTATCGAACGCGGCGAACGTAGCGAACGTGTCGAACGGATCCTCACTGTTGAGAATCTGAAGACCTACTTCCGCACCCCCGAAGGCCTGGTGAAGGCAGTTGACGAAGTCAGCTTCCACCTCGACAGAGGCGAGGTGCTGGCGCTGGTGGGGGAGTCGGGCTGTGGCAAGAGCGTGACAGCTTTGTCAATACTGGGGCTTGTGAAGAGTCCTCCGGCGTTGGTGGAGGGGAGCATCGAGTTCAGGGGCACGCAGCTGATAGGCCTGGGCCCGAAGGAGTACCGCGAGATCCGGGGCCGGCAGATCAGCATGATCTTCCAGGAGCCGATGTCAGCCTTCGATCCTCTGTACACCGTCGGCTACCAGCTAATGGAAGTGGCCAGGGCTCACATGCCGTGGGACGATGCCGAGGCTAAGGCCAGGATCATCGATACACTGCGGGCGATACACATCCCTGACCCTGAGAAGCGTTACAGCGAGTACCCCCACGAGATGAGCGGGGGCATGCTCCAACGCATAATGATCGCCATGGCGCTCATCACCAGCCCTGAGATAATCATTGCAGACGAGCCCACCACGGCCCTGGACGTCACCATCCAGGCGCAGGTGCTCAACCTCATGCAGGAGCTGCAGCGCGACTACCACGGCTCCATGATCTTCATCACCCACGACCTGGGCACCGTCGCGGAGGTGGCAGACCGGGTGCACGTGATGTACGCCGGCAAGATAGTAGAGAAGGCGCCGGTGGTGGAGCTTTTCGAGGATCCGCTTCACCCGTACACGCTCGGGCTTCTGACGTCGCGGGTCAAACGGGAGTACAAAGGGGAAAGCCTTCCGTTCATCGAGGGCAACGTGCCTAGGGCAGACGAGCTCCCAGAGGGCTGCAGGTTCCATCCGCGGTGCCCTCGCGCTATGGACAAGTGCCGTACCCTGGAGCCGCCGGAGTTCAGCCCGCGGCCGAACCGCGGCGTCGCCTGCTGGCTGTGGGAGGAGGGTGATGGCCGGTGAAGATCCTTGCCGTCAGGAACCTCAAGAAGTACTTCCCCATCCGAAGCGGCGTGTTCCTGCAGGTCACAGGCTGGGTGCGGGCGCTGCAGGCGGTAGACCTCGACATCGAGCAGGGCGTGACGGTGGGCATCGTCGGTGAGTCGGGATGTGGAAAGAGCACCCTCGGGCGCACCATTGTGAAGATATACGAGCCCACGGCGGGCAGCATCACGTACCACGACCCTGACGGGCATGTCCACGACATCACCCGGGGCCTCCCGCGCAAGGTGAGAGCCACCTTCCGCAGGGACGTGCAGATGGTCTTCCAGAACCCGTACGACTCCCTTGATCCCAGGATGACCATCCGCGACATCATACGAGAGCCCATCGACACCCACCGGCTGTTTGCCGACTCCAAGGTGGCCGACGAGTACGTCGGCGGGCTTCTCACAAAGGTGGGCTTGTACCCTGAGTACGCCAGGAGGTACCCGCACGAGTTCTCAGGCGGGCAACGACAGAGGATAGCCATCGCCAGGGCGATCTCGGTCAAGCCCAGGCTACTGATATGCGACGAGCCCACGTCGGCGCTGGACGTATCGGTTCAGAGCCAGATAATAAACCTGCTCAAGGACCTCCAGCGCGAGACCAACATGTCGCTCATCTTCATCTCGCACAACCTGGACGTCGTGTACCACATGAGCGACCGAATCATCGTGATGTATCTGGGGCACGTGTTGGAATCGGCGCCTTCACACGCGCTGTTCGATAGGCCAGCCCATCCCTACACCCAGGCGCTGATGGCGGCGGTGCCCAGCTGGAACCCGCGTTACCGTAAGCTCGGCGAGGTGAAGCTGGAGGGCGAGCCTCCGAGCCCGATCAACCCGCCGCCCGGTTGTCCGTTCCACCCCAGGTGCCCGCACCGGCTTGACGTGTGCGACAGGGTGATGCCCGAGGCGGTGGAGGTCGCGCCAGCACACCTCTGTGCGTGCCACCTTGTTGCCGACGACACCGCCAGGAAAGCGAAGGCCTGAGCCAGCAGAGGCCGGCTCAGGCCATGACGACAGCCATGCGGACTCCAAGCTCCACACTCTCCACACACTCCACGGACTACACAGACGCCACGAACGCCACAGACTCTGCGTTCAGATCGGTGGCCGCGGGCTGGTCACCGACGAGCTTTCCGCTGCTTACACTTCCTATGCTTTCCCAACATCGTCCGGCGTCAGGGTGATCCGGGAGTACTCCTCGGGCCGTTGTTTGTGGAGCCGCTCCATGCCCCAGTAGATGGCGAGGCCTATCAGGATGTAGATGCCGAACGAGATGTATCCCCCGATAGGCATCTCCAGGAGCGAACCTACGACGATCCACACAGACGACACGATCCCGAGCCCGAACACCGCGTTGCCGACTGGCGCCACGTAAGGACGCATCCACTCCGGGTGCTTCTTGCGCAGCACGATGGCGTCAATGCACGCGATCCCATACACGAGGCCTGCAGCTACGCATGACACCGCGCAAATGTACTGCACCCAGCTGTCGCCGGTGAACAGGCAGAAGAAGATGGAGAACTCATGTTCGTTTGACGCTTGCGCTGAAAACCGACCCGCCGGCGGGTCACTGCGACCGCCTCTCGCCACCGTCCCTTCCACTGCGCCCGTCCCTGTCATTTTGCCCGTCGATGTGTTGCCGTGCTTGATATAGTACTTTACAATAACTAACATATTCTGCTGTCAGCCGGGCACTCGACTGCCCTTGCCGTCGTCTTTAGGCCAGTAGGGCACACGAAGCGGCACAAACGGCTTTACACCTGAGATGTTGATGGGGGATGCACGTGGCACAGAACCTGGTCACTGACACGCTGAACGTTCAGGGCATGACCTGCGCAAGCTGTGAGCGCAGGCTGGAGGAGGCACTTTCACGCGTATCCGGCGTGGTGAAAGCGAAAGCCAGCTACTCGAGGAGTACGGTGCAAGTTCGATATGACTCGGATCGCACAACCCTCGACCAACTGACGGACGCCATCGAAGCCGCGGGTTACCAGGTGGCGGTACCGGCCGCGCCGGGCCAGCGAAAAGGCCAAGGCCAAGGCCAGGCCGGCTCACACCGGACGTTGTCCGACGCCCTCGGCATCGAACGGGTGCTTGGGGTCCTCAGTATTCTGGTGGCCCTGTATATCGCTTTCACGCACCTCGGGCTTCCGGGCCTTGCCAACGTGTTCCCCGAGGCGGAAGCGGGAATGAGCTACGGGATGCTGTTCGTGATCGGCCTTCTCACGTCGGTCCACTGCATCGCTATGTGCGGGGGCATAAACCTGTCGCAGTGCGTGCCGCTGCACACCGAAGCAGGCGCCGGCGCCCGCGGGGCCGTGCTCAGACGCAGCCTTCTCTACAATCTCGGAAGGGTGATATCGTACACCGTCGTTGGGGCAGTGGTGGGGGCGCTCGGTTCCGTCGTGAGCTTCTCGGGGGCGGCGCGGGGCATCGTCCAGATCGTGGCCGGCATCTTCATGGTGATCATGGGCCTGAACATGCTGAACCTGTTCCCGTGGCTTCGCAGGCTCGCCCCGAGGATGCCGAGAGCCGTCGCCACGCGTGCCGCGGCCACCGCGGCCGCCGCCCGCGCCGCCACCGGCAAGCCAGCAGTCAGCAACGCTCCGCTGTACGTGGGGCTCCTCAACGGGCTGATGCCGTGCGGGCCGCTCCAGGCGATGCAGCTCTACGCGCTCTCCACTGGCGACCCGATGAAGGGCGCGTTCGCGATGTTCGTGTTCAGCCTGGGCACCGTGCCGCTGATGTTCTCCTTAGGCGTCCTGACCTCTGTCCTCAACAAGAAGTTCGCAGGGAAGATGATGGCCGCCAGCGCCGCGCTGGTGGTCGTGCTGGGCGTGTTCATGTTCTCGAGCGGGATGAGCCTGTCAGGCATAGCTGTGGCCCTCCCCGGCCGGATGACGCCTGGGGCGGGGCCCCGCGGAGCCGCCGTAGCCCAGGTGGTCAACGGAGTCCAGGTGGTCTCGACGCCTCTTGCGCCCGGAAGCTACCAGCCCATACGAGTGCAGGCCGGCATCCCCGTCCGGTGGACCATCGTCGCTCAGCCCGGCACCCTGAACGGGTGCAACAACAGGATCATCATACCTGAATACGGAATCGAACGCCGGCTGGAACTGGGAGAGAACGTCATCGAGTTCGTGCCGACGCAGGCGGGCACCGTGCCTTTCGCCTGCTGGATGGGCATGATACGGAGCAGCATCACCGTGATGGGTGTCGGGGCAGGGTCGTAACAGTGATCACGCAGCACACGCGGCATACACAGCATAGAGAGGGGAAACGTAGCGATGCGGAGCAAGAACGGTATAGTAGTGGCGATAGCGGTCGTGGCAGTGGCGGCCCTTGTGGCCGTAGGCTGGAGCCTTCAGCGCCGGGAGCAGGCGGTGGCGGTCAACGTGCCAGCCGTCGGATCCCCGGGGCACCCGGCAGAGTCGGCAAGCCCGGACCTGGTCATCCCCGTCGCCAGCGTGACGGGGCGGCCGGCATTCTACTCGACGAGAGTCGACGGCACCGAGCTTGAGGTGATCGCGGTCCGCACCTCTGACGGAGCCCTGCGCACGGCCTTCAACACGTGCCAGATATGCTACAGCTCAGGCAGGGGTTACTACAAGCAGGTCGGCGGCTATCTGGTGTGTCAGAATTGCGGCAACAGGTTCGGCATGGATCAGCTGGGGGTGGCCGCCGGCGGCTGCAATCCTGTCCCGATCTTCCCCGAAGACAGGGTGACGGACGGCACCAACATCATCATTCCCCGGGAGTATCTGGCCCAGGCCAAGGCGCTGTTCGCGAGCTGGAAGTACTAGCGGGCGCGATCTCCGTCGCTCCCACGCGAGGCTCGGCTGGGCGTCTTCAAGGGGTTAGAAGGTGTACGGCCATCCGAATAGAAGTACGAAAAAGTGAAATCTGAGGCGTTTGGAGGCGTGGGCATGAAAGTTGCGCTGTCGCGGCCTGACATCGGCCCTGCGGAGAAGCATGCTGTCATGGAAGTTCTCGACTCGGATATCCTCGCTCTCGGGCCGAAGCACATGGAGTTCGAGCGGTTGGTGGCCGAATACTGCGGCCGCAAGCACGGTGTGGCGGTGAACAGCGGCACCAGCGGGTTGCACCTTCTGATACGGGCCTACGGCATCGGCGACGGCGACGAGGTGATCACCACGCCGTTCAGCTTCATCGCGTCAAGCAACTGCATCCTCTACGAGCGGGCCAGGCCGGTGTTCGTCGACATCGAGCCGGATACAGCCAACATTGATGTCACCCTCATGGAGGAGGCCGTCACGCCGCGCACGAAGGCGGTCCTGGCTGTGGACGCCTTCGGCCAGCCCGCGAGGCTCGACGCCATCCGCGAGGTGGCGGAGCGCCACGGCCTGGTGTTCATCGAAGATTCGTGCGAGTCGCTGGGTTCAGAGTACAAGGGGAAGAAGGCTGGCGGGCCCGACTTCGCCCACGCCGCGGTGTTCGCCTTCTACCCCAACAAGCAGATCACCACCGGCGAAGGTGGGTTGATCGTCACCGACGACGACCGCATCGCGCAGCTGTGCGACAGCATGTGCAACCAGGGTAGGGGAGAGTCGGGTCTGTGGCTGGCCCACGAGCGCCTCGGTTACAACTACCGGATGGACGAGATGTCGGCCGCCCTCGGCGTGGTGCAGATGGGTCGCCTGGACGAGATCATCGAGAGGCGTGCCCGCGTCGCGGCGATGTACCGCGAGAGGCTGTCGCGCATAGAGGGAGTCGTCCTGCCGCACATCGCCCCCGAGGTGACCCGGATGAGCTGGTTCGTCTACGTGATCCGTGTGGGCGTCGAGGAGCCCACGCCCGAAGCGCAGCAGGCGGTGCGCGACCGCGTGATGGCCAGGTTCCAGGAGGCGGGCATCGGGTGCCGCCCCTACTTCACCCCCATCCACTTGCAGCCGTTCTACCGGTCGGAGTTCGGATACAAGGAAGGGGACTTCCCCGTCACGGAGCTGGCCGGCCGAACCAGCGTGGCGATCCCCTTCCACAACAGGATCACCGCCGACGACATCGACTACGTCGCCGACGTCTTGGAGCGCGCCCTGGCGGAGCGCCGCTGATCCGATGCTGGAATCGGGAGCGTCGCGCATGGGCCCCTTACTCGGCGTCGACGTCGGGGGCACTTCCGTTAAGGCTGGCATCGTCATTGGAGACGGCAACCTGTACCGCGGCGTTCGTCGGATCGAGCTTGACGCCAGGCAGCAAGCGGAGCCGCTGCTCGAAGAGCTCTGCGCCGGACTGCGGCGCGTGCTTGACGAAGGGGCCGGCTCAGGCCCGATCACGGGAGTGGGGATCGGGATGCCCGGCCCCTTTGACTACGAGCGCGGCATCAGCCTGATACGCGGGCAGGACAAGTTCGACTCGCTTTACGGCATGGATGTGGGCGCCCAGATCCGGCGCAGGCTGGAGCTGCCGGCGGAGGTGCCAGTGCGCTTCATAAACGACGCCGTGGCGTTTGCCCTGGGCGAGTGCCTGTACGGGGCTGGGAGGGGCTTCGACCGCGTCCTTGCCATCACGCTGGGGACCGGCTTCGGCTGCGCCCTGGTCGAGCGTAGCGGCGCCGTGGCGTGGGAGGTTGAGGCGTACGCCATGCCCTACAGGGACCGCCGCGTTGACGACTACCTTTCCAGGCGCGGCATCCTGAGCTTGTGGCGGAGCAAGTACCAGTCCCGAAGCAGCCTACACGACGCCGCGGAGCCGGCAGACGTGGAGGCCCTGGCCAAAGCGGCCTTCGCCGGCGACGAGGCCTGCCGCCAGCTTTTCCGCGAGTGGGGCGAGATGCTTGCGGAGGTTCTCGCCAGTGTCGTGACGGAGACCAGGCCGGAGTGTATCGTAGTGGGCGGCGCCATAGCACAAAGCCTCCACCTCTTCCGCGACCCGCTTGACCGGTCATTGAGCGGCATAGGCCAACAACCGTCATCGCCACATCGGGAGCCCGGACCTGAGGTTATCCCGTGTGTAGTGGCCGCCTGCGACACCTATGCGGCCGTCAAAGGGGCGGCGGCGGCCGTGAGCCGTGGCCGGCAGTTGCCATGAACAGGAACCGTCACTTACAATCACCACGTGAAATAGATTACAAATATTTGTCCAAAGCGACACCGACTGCAGGGAACTGACGGGCCGGTGTCGTATTCTTAATTGCTGGATCACTGGAGTCGGTCAAGCGTACAAGCAGATTACAGGGAGGTAATCGGATGAAGAGGCTTCTAGTCATGTGCCTGGCGCTGTTGATGATGGGCTCTACATTGGTTTCGGCAGCGCCGCCGACCATCGAGGCGGAGCTTAGCATCATCACGCCTGTGGCCGCTTTCGTGAGCACTGCGGCTCTGGATGCCTTCAGAGACTGGGCTAAGGCAAAGTATGGAGTGGATGTGAAGACCAACTACATGAGCAAGGGCACCCAGGTGGCAGCGGGCATGGTCCGGGAGTGGGGTGCCAACCCGCAGGCAGACATCATCTGGGGCGGCGAGACGGTGCTCTACGATGAGCTGGCTGCAGACGGCTTCCTCATCAAGCATGAGGTGCCCCAGGAGCTGATGGACAAGGTCCCTGACACCATGGGCGCACCCAGGCCGATGCCGCTGAAGGATCCCAAGGGATTCTGGACCGGCACCGCTCTGGAGCCGTACGGTCTCGTGTACAACCACGGCCTGCTTGTCAGGCGTCTGCGTGCGACCCCTCCGACCACTTGGGAGGATCTGCTGTCTGATCCCAAGTTCAAAGGGCAGGTAGCCCAGTGCGCACCTGACAACTCCAGTTCGAACCACGCCACCTACGAAGTCATCCTTCAGAAGATGGGTTGGGAGCAAGGCTGGGAGTGGATCGGTAAGCTCGCCGCCTACACCGGCCAGTTCGTGGCGAGATCCGTGGACGTTCCCGCCGTCGTTGCTAACGGCGAGTACGCTCTGGGCTTTGCGGTCCCGAGCTACATGGCGTTTGAGAACTACCTCAACGGCGCCGACATCCGCTTCATCGCCCCTCCGGGCGCGTACGTGACTCCGGAGCCCATAGCGATCATCAAGAACTGCAAGAACCCCAACGCCGCCAAGGCGTTCATCGAGTTCTTGCTGACTGAGGAAGGGCAGAAGCTATTCATCGAGCGCGGCCTGTTCCCGATCCGGCCCGACATGAGGATGGAAGGCCCTCCGGGCTCCACTGCTGAGCTGGCAGTCGAGTTCTACGGCGGCCGCAGGAGCTACTTCGAGGGAACGGTCGAGAACACGTACGACAACGCGTTGGCGGCCAGCAGGAACAGTGAAGTCAACGAGTACTTCAGGACCAACATCTTCGCGAAGCTCGATGAGCTGAAGGCGAAGTACTAATCCGGTCCGCCGACAGCCAATGCACTGAGATAGCACAACGATTCCAGAGGACCTGCGGGCGAGCTCGTCTCGCCCGTGGGTTTGTTTCGGAATCCCCTGAGGTGAAGGGCATGGATATCACTCTTATTGGAGTAACGAAACGATTCAAGAACGTTGAGGCGCTGACCCGCGTCAACCTGAACATCAAAGACGGAGAGCTGTTCACGTTGTTGGGGCCGTCCGGCTGCGGCAAGACCACCACCCTCCGGCTCATTGCAGGGTTCTACATTCCCGACGAGGGCAAGATCATGTTCGGCGACCGCGAGGTTCAGGACATCCCGCCGGCCAAGCGGAACATCGGTATGGTGTTCCAGAACTACGCGCTGTGGCCGCACATGACCGTGTACAGGAACGTCATCTACGGTCTGCAGTTCAAGAACGTACCCAAGTCAGACTGGCAGAAGATCGCCCAAGACGCCCTTGCCAAGGTTGGACTGACGGGCTACGAGACGCGCTACCCCGGGCAGCTGTCAGGCGGCCAGCAGCAGCGCGTGGCGCTGGCCAGGGCGCTGGCGCTCAACCCCGACGTCCTGTTGCTGGACGAGCCCCTGTCCAACCTTGACGCCAAGATCCGTGCTTCCGTTCGCGCCGAGATCCGCAAGCTCCAACAGAACCTCGGCATAACCACGGTTTACGTCACCCACGACCAGGAGGAGGCGCTGACCCTGTCCGACAGGATCGGGATCATGAACGAGGGTAAGCTGGTGCAGGTGGGCACGCCTCACGACCTGTACGAGAGGCCCAATACCAGGTTCGT
>LFSP01000021.1:139894-142838 GCA_001513145.1 Clostridia bacterium DTU025
GTCGAGACCAAGGTCGGCGTGCTGAGGGGGTTCAGCCACGCCAGCGTCAAGGCTGGCGACAGGTGCACCGTGGCGTTCAGGCCCGAGAACGTGACGGTTCTGGCCAAGAAGCCTTCCGAGCCGGACGACCTCAACCACATATCCGGCAAGATCAGCTTCGCCAGCTACCTGGGGAACACTTTGCGCTACGAGATGGAAACCGCGGCCGGTATAGTGCTCAAGGCTGATATCGGTAACCCCCTCGCCCACGAGGAGCTGAGTTGGGGCAGCGACGTCAACTTCGCGTTCACCAAATCCGCTGCGCTGGTGATTCCGGACGCGGAGAGCTGACCCCGAGCATGGATAGGCAGGTGATTCCTGGATGAATCTCAAGCGATTGTTCAGAGGCTCCGTTCCGTGGGTATTGCCGATATACCTGTTCCTGATCCTGTTCGTGGTGTTCCCGCTGATAAGGCTCTTCGTGGACTCGTTCTCCACGGCTGACATACCTGTGTCGGCGCTGAACGAGGTGGCGCTCACCGTCGACCTCATGGAGGAGCGGGCAGCGGTGGGTCAATCCCAGGCCGCGCTCCAATCGGCGGAGGACGTGGTGCTGGGTCTTCAGCGGTCCATAACTGTGGTGGACCGAATGGTGGATGCCCTCGGCCGCGCCACGTTCTCGCAGGACGAGCTCATAGCCAGATGGAAGCAGGCGCGCGTGGACATCCAGGCCCAGACTGAGGCCATGAGGCGGGCGCTGGACGCGTCGCTATCTCAGGAGGACCCGACGGCGGCCCTTGCTGAAGCCCGAAGAGCCAGAGACCTGGTGAGACAGGTAGTACAGCTTCCACGACAGGCGTTCTCAGTCAACTTCTTCCTGGACGTGTTCAGGGACAAGCTGTACATGAAGGCGCTGTTCAACTCGCTGTCGCTGGGAGTGGCCACCGTGATCACCACGTCGATAGTGGGCTTCACCGTGGCGTATCTCCTGGTCAGGTACGACTTCCCGCTGAGGAAGGCTTTCAACTTCCTCACCATAGTCCCGATAGTCATGCCCCCTCTAGTGGGCGTGCTCGGCTTCATCTTCATATTGGGCCGCGGGGGAACCATCAACGAGCTGTTCTACCTTCTGGCCGAGAAGATCGAGCCGTCATGGCCCGCCCTGGCCAACTGGTTCTTCGACCGGCTGCCGTTCAACTTCATGTACGGCTGGCACGGTCTGCTTCTGGTGGAGACGTGTCACCTGTTCCCACTGATTACGCTGAACGTGCTGGATTCGCTCAGCAAGATCGACGCCTCCCTGGAGGAAGCGGCCGAGAGCATGGGCTCGGTGGGCCTCAAGCGCCTGTTCGACATCACCATACCCCTCACGGTGCCGGGCTTCGTCACCGGAGCGCTTCTGGTGTTCGTGTGGGCCTTCGCCGACTTTGCGGCTCCCATGGTCGTCGGGTTGAACACGTTCATCGCTCCGCTGGCCTACATGGACATCCAGCAGTTCACCGACAGACGCCTCTTCAAGATGGGCATCACGGTCGGAGCGGTCATGGTCGCGCTGTCCATCATCTTCCTTCTCATCGCGAAGAAGTATATATCTATGAAGGACTACAGCACCCTGTCCTATCGCCCGGTGGAGAGGAAGCCTCTTAAGGGCAAGTGGCACGGCCTGGCCGTGGCCTTCCTCGTGGTGCTGTTGTTGCTGAGCTTCATACCGTACGTCGGCGTCGGGCTGGCATCCTTCGCAGGCAAGTGGTCCCTGTCGCCGCTGCCAACGTCGTGGACCCTGGAGCACTACAAGAAGGTGCTGCTATACGCTCCGGGTTACATCATCAACACGTTCAAGTTCTGTACTATCGCCGTGGCGCTGTGCATACTCATCGGCGTCCCCATCGCGTGGATCATGGCCAGAACGAGGCTGTGGAGCCGTGGGATCCTTGACATCCTGACCACCCTGGTGCTGGCGCTGCCGGGCACCGCGTTGGGCATCGCCTACATCAGGGCGTTCAACAGCCCCTTCTTGGGCACGGTTCCTCTGGCTAACCTCTGGATCATCATACCCATCCTCCTTGCCGTGAGGCGCGTGCCGTACACGGTGCGCTCCGCGTACAGCTCCCTGCTGGTGGTCCATCGCTCCATGGAGGAGGCCGCCGAATCCGTGGGAGCTAACGGCCTGAAAACGTTCAAGGATATCACCCTGCCGCTCATCTGGAAGGGCGTGCTGGCAGGAGCCCTGTTCTCCTTCATGACATCGATCCAGGAGAGCGCGGCCACGATCCTGCTGGCCCTTCCGGGCGCCGAGACCATGACCGTGGGTATCTTCACCTTCTACACCGGAGGCACCCACGGCGACGCCGCGGCGTTAGGCTTCATCCTGATAGTGGTGGGCGTTCTGGCCCTGTTCTTCATGGAGAAGCTGAGCAGCGCCAGGCAGGGCGGCCTGTTCGGATAGACAGCCTCCAGGCAGGCAACGTGATCAACACACACCGGCCGCCGCGGGCGCGCTCCGCAGCGGCCGGTCTCGTTCTTCCTCCGCACGTAGTGCGCTATCGCGGCTGTCACGCCTGGCGACGCCACGCGAATTCTCATGCTGGTGCGTTAGCCCGTCGGGCGAGGGCGTTACATTTCGCAGGGCCATCCGCAACGAAACCGCGCGTCGCAACCCATACATTGTTGTATAATCAGCACAAAGCCAGCAGCCAGCCCCTCCACGAAGAGTCCGCCTCTTCCTTACCCTGAAGACGCCCAGCTCAACACGCTACCACTCGCGGACTCGTACTCGGCAGATTGCCTCGAGGCGTCCCCAGAGCCATCCGCGGAGACAATCATGTCGATTTCGTTACGAAAGACGGACCTCTACCCCAAGAACCATCACGGAAGCCACCCCTTTTCATAACGACCTCACCGCTGTTGGCTAGCCTGCCGGATGAGGACGTTACAACATGTTGAAGCTGTGCCCGGCAGGATTCGC
>LFSP01000021.1:142931-144622 GCA_001513145.1 Clostridia bacterium DTU025
TGGCGGTGGCCAGGCTTCGGCCGCGCGACATCGTGGTTGTCGGGTGTAGCACCAGCGAGGTGATGGGCGAGAGGATCGGGAAGGCTGGCAGCCTGGAAGTGGCGGAGGCCATCCTGGACGGGCTCCTTCCAACCCTGCGAGAAAGGGGGCTCTACCTTGCGGTGCAGTGCTGCGAGCACCTGAATCGCGCGCTCGTGGTGGAGAGGGAGTGCGCGGAAAGGTACAACCTTGAGCTGGTCACTGTCGTGCCGCACCCGAAGGCCGGTGGGGCGCTGGCCGCGGCTGCGATGAAAAGCTTCAGCGATCCCGCCGTGGCAGAGTCCATCGCGGCACACGCAGGCATAGACATCGGTGACACCTTCATCGGAATGCATCTTAAGCGCGTGGCAGTGCCGGTTAGGCTTGATATCGACAGGATAGGCGAAGCACATCTGACGTTGGCCCGCACGAGGCCGAAGCTCATAGGCGGCGCCCGCGCGCAGTATCCCGAGTACTGCTAGGGTGCGGCCGCCGTGCCGAAACCGTCAGCGAAATTCCGCTTGCGTATGACTGGTCAATCATTATATACTGATGTTGGATAATCCGCTGGTGGTTGCTTGGCCTTGGGCGACAATTCCAATCCCGAGCAAGGGACGGGAATCATCGTCGCATCGCGGCCATGTCTTGTGGCAGACATTGTGAAATCAGGCACAATAGCAACCGCCGGGCGGCTTATACTATCGCGCTGACGAGAGGTGACAAGGATTGAGCTGGACCGAGCTGTTCGGCACCGATCACGAATGCGACGATGCCTATCTGAGCCAGGTCGCGGAGATTGCCAGTGCCCACGCCGACAGGCCTGACAACCTGGTAATGGTCCTCAACCGCGTGCAGGCTCTACGGAACTACCTCCCCCGCTGTGCGCTTCGCACAGTTGCCCACGTGATGGGGCTGCCTGAGAGCCGGGTGTACGGGGTGGCGACGTTCTACTCGATGCTGTCCACCAAACCCAGGGGGCGCCACATCATTAGAGTGTGCACGTCCACCCCATGCCACGTGGCGGGAGCCCGGGAGTTCCTGGACGCGCTCACGAAAGAGCTCGGAACCCCATTGGGCGGCACGACCGATGATGGTACCTTCACAGTGGAAACCTCGTCCTGCTTAGGTCTCTGCCATGCCGCACCAGCCATGATGATCGACGAAGAAGTCTACGGAAACCTCGTCCCATCAGACCTGCCACAGATACTGCAGCGCTACAAGTCCCCGCAACAATCCCAGGAGCCATCGCCCAAGGCCAAACCCAACAGCGAGCTTGCAGCACATCCGGAGATAGAGAAACGGGTAGTGCTGGAGAACGTTGGGCGTATCGACCCCGAAAGCATCGAGGATTACATCGCTCACGGAGGCTACGCGGCTCTAGCCGCGGCACTGAAGTCCTCCGAACCGCAAGAAGTGCTTGAAGCCATCAAGAGCTCAGGCCTCAGGGGCCGTGGCGGCGCATCTTTCCCCACAGGCAAGAAGCTCGAGTTCGTGGCGAAGGCCGAAGCTGACCAGAAGTACATAGTGTGCAACGCTGACGAGGGCGAGCCGGGCACCTTCAAGGATCGCGCCATAATGGAGGGCGACCCGCACAAGGTGATCGAGGGCATGGCCATCATGGGGTACGCTGTCGGCGCCACCCGCGGCGTGATATACATCCGCGGCGAATACTC
>LFSP01000009.1 GCA_001513145.1 Clostridia bacterium DTU025
AGGTCTCTGAAAAAACCGGCGCGTAGGGGCCTAGCTCACAGTCTTAGAGTTGCCATGGCCTGGTAATCGCTGTGTGCCTACGGTACCGGTGATGTGCTTGCCGATTGCACGCGGCCGATAGACAGTTTTGGCATTTTACCTTGGGTTTCTTCCGTCCTTGGAACCCAGAGTTTACGCCTTATCCTGAAGCAAAATGTAGCTGACGAGCGAGCTTCTTCGCGTTCAGGACGATCATTGTCAGGATTACCTGGATCGCGACCCGCGCCCGGCTTCTGTACCGCGCCCTCTCCATCCGGTGCCACTTCTTTGCCTCGCCGAAGACCCTCTCGATGGCCTTGCGGATCTTCATTGCCGCCTTCATTCCACGTGGCCGACCGGTTTCCAGGGACGGGTTGATGTACAGGACCTTCCGGGTTCTCTTTCCGATGCATGCGTCCCGGTTGACACACCTGGTGCAGTCTCTCTCGGACCAGTAGACGATGAAGCCGCCCTTCTTATGCGGACTGGCGTTTGTGCTGGAAACGCCGCAGGGACAGGTAGCTATGACACCGTCTGCGGTTGCCTTGTACGTGAACTCGCCAAGTCTCTTGGCTGTCGGCTTGCTCCTCCGCGCTATGTAGGGCCTTATTCCGCTCTTGCCTAGTCGCTTTCGCACCCGGTCGCTGTCATATCCCTTGTCAGCAGCCAGCCTTACCGGCTCTACTCCGGCATCCTTCGCTTCCTCCACAAGGCTTTCGAGTTGCTCGATCTCAGACTCGTTGGCGGCCTCCACGCGCGCCGCGGTGACGATGCCGTTCTCATCGCAGCTGATGTGCGCTTTGTA
>LFSP01000047.1:0-3901 GCA_001513145.1 Clostridia bacterium DTU025
GTGAGACTGGTGCTTCTTCCCAACACCACTCACGAGTTCTTGCCCTATCCGATTAACAATCCAGACTGGGACCCGATGAGATCCATGCAGGTAACCGAGGGGTTCCTGAGCGCCCTGGAGTCCTTCTTCACAGACGTGCTCAGGCCATGAGCTTAGCCAACTCTTCGGAGTCTTTGCAAGCGTACACCGCCTTGTAATAGGCGACGTTCGCATGGCGCGCGCACTCTGCCAGCGTAACCTTGCGCCCCTGCGCCGCCAGCTCGCGAGCTGCTTCCAGAATCCGATTGAGAGTCTGCTCCTTGGGCACCCGTTTGTACTCGCCTCGCCGGGCCTGGCGGCTGGCCGCCGCCACGCGCCTGGCTTCTCCGTTTCCAGCGTGAAACACCGCCCCGGCGGGCGCGCCGGCGTCATCCCGCTGCTCCCGTTGCGCTCGTTGATCCGGGAGCTCGCCCCCGCCGTACTCGGCTCCTCTAGCTGTCCCAAGTTCCACCGCGTCCAGCCTCCGCGAAAGCTCAAGCAGCATCCTATCGGTGCGGCTCACGAATGCGCCGAGATCTCTGCGAACACCTTCAATAGCTTCTACCAATGAAGACAGCTGCTGCTCAAGCGCCTCCAGAGCTCGGGCGTCGCGGGCATCGTCCGCAGCCGACACCCTTGCCCCGGCAAGAGCGTCCAACAAGTTAGTGAATGCAGCCAGCGACTTCTTGCCTATGTCTTCATATAGACGGGGATCCAATAGCTGTACCTCCTCTTCAAACTGGCGATCGTCAAGTGCCCGCCGCGCAGAGGCCTCCCGGACGATCGCTGCATAGTATCGCTGTCTAGCGGCGGAGTGCAATGACCACACCTCCTGCTTCATTAGTATTGCCGGAGTTTGAAAAGATGTGCATTGAATATTGGAGCGTTGAGCCCCGGCGGTCGAAGGATTTCGGGTAATGTCGTCAAACTTGTCTGTATTAGCCATGCCGACCCTTCATTGTGTGGCAGGGCACCCGGGAGTGACGGGGCGACATGACGAGGCAGAGGTGGTCGGTTAGTCTCCGCTTTCTGACTTTGCTGCTCATCTTGGCGGCTGCTGCGCCCCTGTACCTGCTGCTCAACGTGCAGGCCAGAGGCGAACAGGAGCGCCTGCTCAACGACGCGAAGCAGAACCTCCAGGCTCACCTGGCCAGGATTCAAAGGAATGAGCCCCTGCACATCGACAAGGCCTTTCAAATAGTGAACGCGTTCTGGAATTCCGTGCGCGAAAACGGAGTCGAGAGAGCCCCCGCTCCCGCACAGCCCACCGCCGACAGCCTTGATCCCGCCCTGCGCCCTGACCCTGACCACGCCGCTGCCCTTGCCCCTGACCCTGCCCCGATCCCCACCCCGGATCCCACCCCGGCTCCAACCCATCCGCCCGGATACGCCACCTTCTACATCGTCGACCGCGACGGATACGTCCTCCTCGCCAGCGACGATGGCCAGGCCCTCGAAGGCCAGTTGCTGGAAACCTTGTCCCCGATCATGCTGGAGGGCTGGGGCGGCGACACGCTGTGCATGGGCACGGGCAATTGCCCTGCGCACAACACGCAGGCCTTCGTCGTGGCCAGAGCAGCCAGGTCCCACGACGGTTCTGCGCTTCCGGAAACCATCCTGCTCTTCCTGCACGAGAGCTGGTTCCAGACAACCCTCACTAGTCTGAACCTACCCGAGGGCTCGTACCTGACCCTCTGGGATCCACGGCTCGACCCGGTCATGTGGTCGGAACCCGGCGCGGAGCACCTCTGCCCGGCGCTCCATTCGGAGGCGCAGACGCTTGCTGCCAGCCTCCATAATGGCAGCGCAGTCTCGGTCGTAGACTGCGGGCACACGGAACAACAAGTGCTGGCGCTGGGCTCCATCCGCGATTCAGATGGGAATGTCCTGGCGTACATATCCGTCAGCACGCCGCTGGCGCCGATGCTGGCCGCCGCCCGCGGCCGCGCCGTGGCCGTCAGCGCCACATTCACAGGCGCGATAGTGTCCATCGGCATCTTCTCCTGGGCCGCCGCGGTCGCGCTCGTAGACAGGCCGGCCGAGGAGCTCTCTCGGGCAGCGGCGCGCCTGGGAGCCGGCGACCTTTCCGCCAGGTACTCGGGGCCGCGCTGGGTCAAGGAGATCGGCGGCCTCGCCGACGCCTTCAACGTGATGGCCGGCTCGCTGCAACGGCGCACCCGCGAACTGGAGCAGGCTAGGTTCCTCGACACCTACCCCGGAGTGTTCAACGCCCAGTACCTCGATGTGCTCGAGGACCGAATGAAACGCCCGCCGGCCCACGCCGAGCCCGACCCCTCCACCGAAATATGCTCCGTTATCGTCGCCGACATCGACGGCCTTCGCACAGTGAACGAGCGCCAGGGGCGCGAAGCCGGCAATCAGATCATCCGCGCCACCGCCCACATCCTCGTCGACGTCGTCGGCGACCGCGGCTACGTGATCCGTTCCGGCGGCGACTTCTTCGTCTGCGTCCTTCCAGGCTGCGACGAGGAAGAGTGCCGCCGCCTCATGCACGTCATACGTGAGCGCAGCGAAGCCTGGCCCCACGAAACCAAGTTCTCCTTAGGCATGTCTACAAGGGAGACCGCCACGATATCCCTGAGCGAGCTGGTCAACACCGCCGAGGGCAGGATGTACCGGAACAAGTTCCTTCACGAGCGGTCTCCAAGAGGGAGCATGCTTCACTTCCTCCGCAGGGCGCTTGCGGAAAAGACCCACGAGACAGAGGCCCATTCCCAGCGCATACACCGGATGCTCACCGCCCTCGCCTCCGCGCTGGGCCTTCCCGACAGCGACATGGACGACCTGGCGCTATTGGCCATGCTGCATGACGTGGGCAAGATCGGAATCCCTGACAGCATCCTCAACAAGCCGGCGGCCCTGACCCCTGAGGAGTGCACCATCATGCGCACTCACAGCCAGGTCGGTGCGCGGATAGTGGCCGACCACGGCGAGCTGCGCGACATCGCCGAGGCCATCCTCAGCCACCACGAGCGCTGGGACGGTACAGGCTATCCCAGGGGACTGGCCGGTGACGACATCCCTCTTCACGCCAGGATGCTGGCGATAGTCGATGCCTTCGACGCGATGACAAGTGACCGGCCATATCGCGCTGCCATGAGCGTTGAGGATGCCCTGGACGAGATCAGCAGGGGGGCGGGCACCCAGTTCGCCCCCGCGCTGGTCGAAGCGTTTGTCCGGGTGGTGCGCGCTTCCAGCCGCCAAAGCGGCGAAAACGTTTGACTGAGGCCTTCGACCGTGTTATCATAATTGAGCCGATACGCTCCCATGGTCTAGAGGCCTAGGACACCGCCCTTTCAAGGCGGCAACACGGGTTCGAATCCCGTTGGGAGCGCCATCCACGATTTGCCGCGCGCGCCAGCTCAGCAGGTCTTGCACTAGCCGACCGCACGAGTTATAATAGCGTACGCGAACGATATCGAAGTGGGGCAATAGCTCAGTTGGCAGAGCACCTGCGTCACATGTAGGGGGTCACAGGTTCAAGTCCTGTTTGCCCCACCACTTTCTTAGCCGGGACGATGTCCCGGTTTTTGTATATGCACCGCCTGCGCAGCACGGGTGCTGCAGAACGCATCAATACATCGCTCGTGCCTACTTGACCCATGGGCATTCTTGGTATACCCTCATTGAAGGTCATGGCATTGTGATGCCGTGTAGTTCTTTTCCTCGGAGGACCGAAGGTGACCGATTCCTACACACGCATATGCGGCGGAAGCCCTCCCTCCACAGATGCCCTGGCCGAGCGCTACAGGATCCTCGGGCGCCGCGTCACCGACATGATCCTGATCCTTGAGGTCAGCACCGGCAGAGTGCTGGAGGCGAATGACGCCGCCTGCCGCACGTTTGGCCTTGGGGGTTCAGA
>LFSP01000047.1:4029-6533 GCA_001513145.1 Clostridia bacterium DTU025
ATCACCCGGGCTAACCCGCGCCTTGAGCGCATCATGGGCGCCGAACCTGGCGGACTCGTGGGCAAGCTGTGCTACGATGTGCTGACGAACCCCGATTGCCACACGCCGCGCTGCCCCCTGGTGAGACTGAATGCCGGCGCCCCACTGGCGGAACGCGAGACCACCATCGTTGACCCGTCCGGCGAGACCAGGCACTTCTTGGTCACGTCCGCCCCGCTGCACGGCGAATCAGGGGAGTTCGACGGCCTGGTGGAAACCCTCAAGGACATAACGGAGCTCAGGAAGGCCGTGGACGAGCTGCACACCTACCGCGTCCTCATCCAGGAAGCGCGGGATATCATTCTTTTCGTGCGACTTGACGACGGGCGCATCCTCGATGCGAACGGAGCTGCCCTGAAGGCCTACGGACACACCCGTGAGGAGTTCCTGAACCTGCACGTGAGAGATCTGCTGGCAGAGGATTCGGAGGAATCGCACAAGTCTCGCACGCAGCAGGCAGTCGAAGGCGGAGTGCTCTTCGAGACGGTGCACCGCCGAAAGGATGGCAGCACCTTCCCCGTGGAGGTCAGCTCACGCCGCGTAAGGGTTGAAGGCACAGACGCCCTCATCAACATCGTGCGCGATATCACCCGGCGCAAGCTGGCCGAGCAGGAGCTGCTCTACCTGACCTTCCACGACAAGCTCACCGGCGCCTACAACCGGGCCTACTTTGAGGAACAGCTGAAGCGCATCGGCCGCGGAAGCTTCCCGTGCAGCATCATCATGGGAGACCTCAACAGGTTGAAGCTGACCAACGATGCCTTCGGCCACGCCGCAGGCGACGCCCTGCTTGTGGAGACGGCGCGGATCCTTCGCGAATCGTGCCGGTCTGACGATGTGGTGGCCAGGATCGGCGGAGACGAGTTCGCCCTAATCCTCACCTCCGCCACCGAAGCCGTGGCGCGCGAGGTCATCGAGCGCATCAAGAAGGCCTGCCGACGGTCGCACCTGCAGCCCCTCAAGCCCAGCATCGCCCTGGGCGCGGCCACCCTCGCCGACCCTGAAGGTAGCATCGAGGAGACGCTGCGGGAAGCGGAGATCGATATGTACCGTACCAAGCTGGAGGAGGCCGCTGACGTGGGCATCCAAACCATGCACGACCTCCAGCGGATACTGAAGGGAAAGAACGTCGACGTGGAAGGCCACGCGAAGCGCCTTAGCCTGCTCATGAGGAAGCTGTCTGAGGAGATGCGCTTGCCGCGCGACACCGCGGAGGCCCTCGAGCTTCTGGCCGCCACCCACGACATAGGCCAGGTCGCCCTGCCTGACCACGTGCTCACCAAAGCCGGCCCTCTCACCGACGACGAGTGGGACGCGATGAAACGGCATCCTGAGATCGGCTACAGGATCGCCCGCACCTCGCCAGACCTCGCGCCCATAGCCGAGAGCATCCTGTCGCACCACGAGCGCTGGGACGGCACCGGCTACCCGAGGGGGCTTGCTGGCGACAGGATCCCCCTGGCAGCCAGGGTGCTTACGGTGGCCGACGCCTTCGACGCCATGACCAGCGATCGCCCGTACCGAAAGGCCCTGTCGGCTGAGGAGGCCCTGTCGGAGCTTGAGCGCAACGCCGGCACCCAGTTCGACCCAGCAGTGGCAGAGGCCTTCGTGAGGCTATGGCGGGAACACAAGCTCGATGCCTAGGCACTATGCACGGCCCGATGGTGCGTGGTCCGATCCGTCGTGCCGGATTGCCGGATGCGCCAGCCCTGGCGACCCAGCGTTGGGCATATGGCCAGACCCTGCGCCCCGCACATGGCGCCGGGCGCGGAATAGTGGAATCGATGTTAGGACCCCGCTATACAGGATAAATTACCCTAAAAGCGTGAAACAGTGCACTTGCAGTCAAACGTTGACAATGATGATGCCAGTACTATATCATCACATCATCGCAGCGGACATACACCGAGCGCAGAACCTTCTCGGCGGGGTGTCTCGATGACAGGTCTCCATCAACTCATCTGCAACCATCAGGAGTGGCTCATGACCAGGTTGGCCCAGGTGCTTGAGGGCCAGCCCCAATCCGCTCAGCCTCGCCCGTCAGCCTCCGAGGTGCTGGCAGCTCTCTCCGTCACCCTGCTGTCCGGCACCTGCGTGAGCCAGGAGGATCGTGTACACGACTACGCCCGGGTTCTCGAGTCCGAGCTCGCCTTCCTCGGCGACGCCGATGTCATGAAGCAGGTGCGCCAGTGCTTCAGGCAGCTGGTTCACACCAGGGCTGACGGCGACCCGCGCCAGCTGGATTACCTGGTGATGCTGGAAACCCTCTTCGACCGCGTCGAGCTCGCGCTTGCCGAACGCCAGGAGCAGCGCGTCCGCAGCCTGCAGCAGTCCTACGTCGAGCTGGAGCAGGTGTTCCAGGCCGCCGGCGACGGGCTGGTTGGCGTCGCCGCCGATTTCACCATCACCAGGGCCAACGTGGTGATGGCGGGGCTCATAGGCCTTGAGCCCGATCAAGTCATCGG
>LFSP01000016.1 GCA_001513145.1 Clostridia bacterium DTU025
CAGGCGGGCCTTTTCGATAGCCTGGAGACCGAAGCTGCGGGCCAGGTGGAGCGGGTGGAGGCGGGCATGCCGGCAGCGCCCGCCGGTCCGGTCACGGTTATCACCACCGCAGACCAGCTCCTGGACCTTGCCCGGAAGCTGGCCGAGGCAGGCAGGTTCGCCTTTCACGTCACCACATCAGGCAGGGTCACCCCCGGGTGCGAGGTGAAAGAGCTGGTGTTCTGCGCTGGCGACCTCAGGGCCTGCGTCCCGGTGCGCCAGACGGGCGCCGGGCCGGTGCAGGCGGCGCTGGGGTCTGTGATGTCGGACGAGTCCATAGGAAAGCTCTGTCACGACTCCAAGCGGCAGATCATCGCCCTGAGGGAGCTGGGCATTGACCTTAAGGGCGTGGAGTTCGATTCCATGATCGGAGGCTATCTTGCCGATGTCACCGCCCGCAACGCTGAGTTCGGCGACGTGGTGGAGCGGTGGCTCGGCATAGGGCTGGGAGAAGGAAGCCTTGACACCCCTGAAACCGCTGCCGGCAGCCTGGGGCTCATGCCGCAGCTGGAGGCCTCTGTGATGGGCGTCCTGCGAACCTTTGGGATGGAGAAGCTGTACCGTGAAGTGGAGCTTCCCCTGGCTGGGGTCCTCGCCGACATGGAGATCACAGGCGTGGCAGTGGACACCGGCAGGCTCAACGAGCTCTCGGTGGAGATGGGCGCAGCCCTTGACACACTGGCTCGAGAGGTGTACGAGGCTGCGGGTGAAGAGTTCAACCTCAACTCCACGAGGCAGCTGAGCGTGGTGCTCTTCGAGAAGCTGAAGCTTCCCCCGCTGAAGAAGACCAAGACAGGCTACTCCACCGACGCGGAAGTGCTGGAGGCCCTCGCCCCGCTGCATCCGGTGGTGGATAAGATCCTGCAGTACAGGGCCGTTGCGAAACTGAAGTCTACCTATGTAGACGCCCTGCCGCAGCTGGTGAACCCTCAGACAGGCCGGATCCACACCAGTTTCAACCAGACGGTCGCGGTGACCGGGCGTCTCTCCAGCGCAGACCCGAATCTTCAGAACATACCGGTGCGCACCGACGAGGGCCGCAAGATAAGGCGGGTATTCGTGGCCGGAGGGCCAGGCTGGGTGATCGTGAGCGCAGACTATTCCCAGATCGAGCTGAGGGTGCTGGCGCACATCTCAGGTGACCAGGTGCTCATAGAATCATTCAGGGCCGACGAGGACATTCACCGCCGCACAGCCTCCGAGGTTTTCGGGGTGCCTTTCGAAGAGGTGACCCCAGAGATGCGGGCCAGCGCGAAAGCGGTGAACTTCGGCATAGTGTATGGAATAAGCGACTTCGGCCTCTCGAGGAACATAGGTGTGAGCCCGCAGGAAGCAAAGGAGTTCATAGCGAAATACTTCCAGCGGTACAAGGGTGTGAAGAACTACATGGACTCCATCGTCGCACAGGCCAAGGCCGACGGCTACGTCACCACTCTCATGAATCGCCGCCGCAACCTGCCCGAGCTGACGAGCCCTTCCTTCCAGGTGCGTAAGTTTGCAGAGCGGGCGGCTATGAACACCCCGATACAGGGCACAGCCGCAGACATCATGAAAAAGGCCATGATCGACGTCCACTCGCGGTTGAGCACAAGCGGCCTGGCCGGCAGGCTGCTCTTGCAGGTTCATGATGAGCTCGTGCTGGAAACCCCGGCCGACGAGGCGGAGAGCCTTGCGGAGCTGGTGAGGGAGTGCATGTCAGGCGCCATGCAGCTGTTGGTGCCCCTAAAGGTGGACGTTTCGTGGGGACCGAGTTGGATGGACGCAAAATAGTCCCCATCAGGACATAAAATCTCGACAATTCGATACGCTGCTTGAAGGAATTGTACAACCGGTGTAGAATAAAGCAGCCGATATGGCTTGTGACCACTTGAGCCGAGATTTTCATGAGATTCTAGGTTTCGGTCCTGAAAGCGGGAAAGGAGGTGCACCCCCGGTTAGCTAGCAGGATCGAGTCCATAGCGGCGGGATCGCAGATACCTGCGGAACGGCCGCAGCACGCAGAAGCCAGGTGCCATCGGTTCGCGGAAACGCATGAGGAAACTTGGAAACTCAAGCGGATCCCCCGCGGACGGGCACAACGGTGAGCGTGCAACTACACCAATAACCGTAAGGGGGATCTTTAATTGAAGAAGAACCTCATTATCGCATTGGCAGTGCTCGTGATCGCAGCCATGGCGATTCCTGCATCGGCTGCGCAGCTGATCTTCAGCGGCGAGCTGAACGCGAAGTACACCCACACGTTCACTGACACTGAGGAGTGGACATTTGCTGACGCGGCAGGTGAGTCCTACCTCAATCTGAACCTCAAGTTCCACGAGGGCGAGAACATCGTCGCGTTCCTGCCCCTCACCATCGAGGGCTTCATCACCCCGCCCAGCATCTCGGTGGGCAACTGGTACGCCGCATTCAACAGCCAGCCCTGGAGCTTCTGGGTAAGCAACAACGACGATGACAACCCGTATCATTTCGAGCCCCTCGGCGATCCTATGGGCATCGTCGCGGTGCTTGACGGCGAGGCCGTTATCAACGCCGCTGGCCCTATCCTCGGCGCGGAGTTCAACATCTATGCAGCTGACCTCGGAACCGATGTAGCGGAAGTCGTTATCCCCGATGACCCGGAGACTCCGGAGAACGAGGGAGGGACCGATTCGGCAAAGGTGGAGCTGGGCAACGCGTTTGTTGGCAGAGCTACCTATCAGCTACCGATAGACTTCACCATCGGACTGGTCGGTGCCTACACCAACGGCAGCCAGCGTGCCGTACCGGGCGATGGCGAAGCGGAAGTAGTGAACGATCCCGACCACCTCACCCTCGGCCTTGACGTGTCTGGCGTCATTCCCGGCCTCGGCGCGAACCTCG
>LFSP01000033.1:0-45538 GCA_001513145.1 Clostridia bacterium DTU025
CTGTTGAACCAGTCTGAGCTGATCACGATGAAGTTGATCAGCAGGAAGTGCCCGGTTTCGCTCACGTACTTGACGACCTCGTGAAGACCGCCGTCCAGCAAGTTGTCGTACACGAGCTCAGTTCCGTCGATGGCGCCCTGCTGCAGCGCGCTGTACATCTCGCCGAAGGCCATGGCCACCGGCGTGGCGCCCAGCGACCTCACGCCCTCCTGCCAGATGGGGGCGGGAGCGGTCCTGATGCGCAGACCCCTCAGGTCATCAGGCCTGCTGATGGGCTTGTTGGTCATGAAGTGACGGAAGCCCTGCACCCACATGAACGACACGACCTTGATGCCGAACCTGTTGGCGAGCTCCTCGTTCCACTTCTTGACCGTGTCGAGCTCCGCCAGCTTCTGGACTAGCTCGATGCTGTCAACGAAGTACGGGGCGTTCATCACTGCGATATCGGGGATGTAGTTGCCCATACGCGCGGAGTCGGTGTTCTGCCCAACGGGCACGCCCTGCCTGATCTGCTCGAGGATGTCCTCCTCCACGCCCAGCTGGGCGCTGTGGAACACCAGGATCTCCAGGTCGCCGTTGGTCCTCTCGGCCACCCGCTCAGCCCACTTCTGGAAGCCTGCGTGATAGGGGTGGTTCGGCCCCAGCACGTGGTTGAACCTCAGCGTGTACCTGGCCGCCGACGCCGTCGGCATCAGTGCGAACAAGGCCAGTACGGTAACGAGACACACGATCGTCAGTCTTCTCATCGGATCCAACCTCCCATGTGTTAGTGATGATGCTGACCTAGTCAACGATCGTCAGACGAAACTGGGCGTCAGTGCTACCACAACTCCCAGGCATCACCCTCCCGTTCCACCGCGCCGCCATGACGCTGGCACGGAGCTTCCCGTCATATCCGACAAAGTTACAATGATGCGAAGGGCGCCGTACATTCCGCTACCATATGTTTCTACTCAGCCCCAAGAAATCCTTCAAGGCAGGTGAAAATTTGCTCCACCTGTATGCAGCGATGATGCGCAGCACATGAGAGCTCATGGGAAAGGTCGATACCGATCGCGCGGCGGTCTCGAAGGTCGTCGGGCTGCGCCTCACAGGTGAGCGGCAAACCAGCAGCGTAGCCGGCGCCGCAGCGCCGGCTACCTCCTTCAACTCCGGCGCCCGGGCATAGGCGCGGACGGGGCGGTTCGCATGTAAACGACCCGTGAGTGGGTCGTTGTGGCCGCTCTGCCACATTCACCCTCACAGCTCCACGAGCTCCTTAGTGCCGCCGCTTAGCACCTCGCAGCCGTCCTCGGTCACGTGGACCATGTCCTCGATCCTGACGCCGCCCCAGCCGGGGATGTATGCGCCGGGCTCCACGGTGACCACGTTGCCGGCCGCCAGGATGTCGGTGCTCCCCTCGATCAGGTATGGCGGTTCGTGGATCTCAAGGCCCAAGGCGTGGCCGAACCGACGGCCGCCGAACTCGCCGTAGCCGGCGTCGTCGATGACCTGCCACATCCCGCGCCACACGTTGCCGCCCACCAGTCCGGGCTTGATGGACGCCAGTCCATGCTCCTGGGCCCGCCGCACGGTCTCGTAGACCTTACGCTGTTCCGCCGAAGCACGCCCCACAACAACGGTACGAGTCATGTCGGAAAGGTAGCCGTCTACAATGGCGCCGAAATCCATGAGGACGAATTCCCCGGCCTGAACCGCCTTGTCGGTGGGCGCTCCGTGCTGCATTGACGCCCTGGGGCCCGAGGCCACGATCATGTCGAAGGCCAGCCCTTCTGCACCGTTGGCGCGCATGTGCCGCTCGAGCTCCATCGCGATCTCGCGCTCAGTGACGCCTGGCCTGATGAAGCCCAGTACGTGCTCGAACGCGCCGGCGGCCACGGCGGCGGCGCGGCGGATGGCTGCGAGCTCGGCGCCGTCTTTGAGGGTACGCAGGTGGGCAACGATGTCGAGGGTGGGCACGAGTTCTACATCTTGGAGACTGGCGCGCACGTGCTCGATGACGCTGTGCAACACCGCGTCGGACTCGAACCCCAGGCGCCTTATCCCTAGACGGCGGACCACGTCGCCGAGCTCGATGGCGAAGTCCGGGCCGTGCTGCACGACTTCAAAGCCCATCGGCCTGCACTGGTTGGTGGCCTGTTCGACGTATCTGCCGTCGGTGAGGATTACGCGGGCGCCGGGGGCCGCGGTGACTATGACGTAGGCCGAGGAGCCGGTGAACCCGGAGAGATACTGCACGTTCTTTCTGGTAACGGCCTCGTGCTTCACCAGGAGCAGCGCGTCGACGCCGTATTCGGAGTCGGTCTTGGCGAGGGCGCGCTGGACCCTGTCGACTGTGGATGCCGTTGGCATCACAATTTCACCGCCTTCGTCGCAATGAAAGTGCTTATGTAGCTGTCGAGCAGGTCGCCGCCGGAGGTATCCTCGTAGAAACCTGTGATGACGAAGCCGGCGGCTATCTGCCCGCCTATCTGGTCCTCCAGGGTGTGGCCGAACTCGACGGTTTTGCAATTCTCGATTCTGCGCCTGATCTCCTCTGCGGGCAGGTCGCGCAGGTCGGAGAACGGAATGCTGTGGCGCACGACGAGGCGGCCGTGGTCGTCCCACTCCTTTATGTCGAATATGTAGAGGAGGGGGTTCACGAACCCGGCGAGGAGCGCCCCGCCGCGCTTGAGGACGCGGAAGCATTCGCGCCAGACTGGGAGGACGTCGTCAACGAAGCAGTTGGAGACCGGGTGGAAGACGAGATCGAAGGTTTCATCGCCAAAGCGCGAGAGATCGCGCATGTCGCCGAGCTCCAGACGGATGGCGAGGCCTTCGCGCTCGGCGACCAGCTGATCCTGGGCGAGCTGGGCCGGGGAGTTGTCAAGGACAGTGACGTCGGCGCCGGCGGCGGCAAGGACCGGCCCCTGCTGGCCGCCGCCGGAGGCAAGGCACAGCACCTTGGCGCCGGGAAGGGGCGGGTACCAGTGGGCGGGGACTGGCTTCGTGGGGGTGAGAAGCAGGCTCCACCTGCCATGGCGGGCCTCGGCGATCACCTCGGGGCTAACCGGGCGGGTCCATGGGTTGCCGGACTGAACTTCCTTGTTCCAGGCGGCGCGGTTGAGTTTCAGCAGGTCCACGTGGTAAGACCTCCATTCGCTTCTGATTCCTCTGGTGTTCGCAGGGTGCGCGTCGGGGCTGGGGCAGGGGCAGGGGTCCAGGCCGAAGCTGGGGTGGGTGAAGCAGACGTTCCAGCGCCGGGCCATCGGGCGAGAGTTCGGATCATCAGCAGCGTCAGCTCACGGGACCACAGAGACGAAGCCGGAGCCCGGCATCACCCGCTCAGTGTATCCGGATCTCCGGCGTCGTAACTATCTGCATGTCGGCGCGGGCACTCACTATTCGACGCCGCACCTGCCGCCGGCGCCTGCCTTCTCGCGCTTCACTCCAAGGTAAGCCTGACGTATATACTCGTCGTGGAGCAGGTCGGCTGCGACGCCCTCCCTGGTGATGCAGCCCTGCTCCAGCACGTACGCCCTGTCTGCCACGGCCAGCGCCTTGTACGCGTTCTGCTCCACGAGCAGGATGGTGGTGCCCCTGCGCCGGATCTCGGCGATCACCTCGTATATCGTCTCCACCAGGATGGGCGCCAGGCCCAGCGACGGCTCGTCCATGAGCATGATCCGGGGAGCGCTCATCAACCCCCGTCCGATGGTGAGCATCTGCTGCTCTCCGCCAGAAAGCGTGCCTGCCAGCTGGTTTATGCGCTCCTTCAGGCGCGGAAAGAGCGTGTACACCTTCTCCAGGTCGGAGGCGATGGCTGCCCGGTCGCTGCGCAGGTATGCGCCCATCATCAGGTTATCGCGCACAGTGAGGTTGGCGAACACCAAGCGGCCCTCCGGCACCTGACAGATTCCCTGCTTGACCACGGCGTGGGGGACGGAGGCCACAGGCTGCCCGTCCAGGGTGATCGTGCCGCTGCGCCGCTTCACCACGGCGGATATGGCGTTCAGAAGCGTGGACTTTCCGGCTCCATTGGCCCCGATGATGGTGACGATCTCGCCGGGTTCGACCTTGAGGCTCACGCCGCGGAGGGCGTGTATGCCTCCGTAGAAGACGTGCAGGTCACGAACCTCAAGCATGGACGGCCACCCCCTCGCCGCTCGCGCCGAGATATGCCTCGATCACGGCGGGGTTGGTCTGCACCGCTTCCGGCGGACCTTCCGCCAGCTTGCGGCCGAAGTTAAGCACCACTATGTTCTCGCAGATGCCCATGATCAGGTCCATCCGGTGGTCGATCACCAGCACGGTGCAGTCGAACTCGTCCCGGATGCGACTGATCAGGGACATCAGCTGCATGGTTTCGTCGGGGTTCATGCCCGCGGCGGGCTCGTCCAGGAGGATCATCTTGGGCTTCACCGCCAGCGCGCGGGCTATCTCCAGGCGCCTCTGAAGGCCGTAAGGGAGGCTGCTCGCCCTGCTGGAGGCCACCTCGGTGAGGTCCATGAGATCCATGAGCCTCTCGCACTCCCGCGCCAGCTGACGCTCCTCTTGAACGTATCTGGGAGTGCGCAGTATCGAATCCACCACACTGTATCGCGCGCCGCTGTGGCCCGCCGTGAGGATGTTGTCGCGCACCGACAGCCTTCGGAACAGCCTGATGTTCTGGAATGTTCGCGTTATCCCCATCCCCGCGATAACGTGCGGCTCGCGGTCATGAATGGGCACGCCCTCAAACAGTATCTGGCCGCTGGTCACCTTGTATATGCCGGTGATGAGGTTAAACACGGTGGTCTTGCCAGCGCCGTTAGGACCGATGAGCCCCGTGATGGAGCCCTCTTCCACGGTGAAGGTGACGTTGTCGACTGCGGTGAGGCCACCGAACTGCTTGGTGAGGTTCTTCGTCTCCAGGAGGCTCACGACGGCACCTCCCTTTTGGGGCGGGGTCCGAAGAGCCGGCGCAGCGCTGCCAACGACAGCTCCTTGCCGCCCATGAGTCCCTCAGGCCGGCTGATCATGATGAAAATGACGGCGGCGCCGTAAACCACTAGTCTCCAGATGGCGAAGGCCCTCAGCACTTCGGGCAGGGCCGTGAGGAGCAGCGTCCCAAAGACGGTTCCGGTGATGCTCCCAATGCCGCCGAATATCACCATGATGGTGAACTCCGTGGACTTGGTGATGCTGAACATCTTCGGCTGCAAGAAGCCCAGGTAGTAGCCTTGGAGGCCGCCGGCCACGCCTGCGTACATCGCGCTTATGAACAGGCTCAGCATCTTGTACTTGAACGCGTCGATGCCCACGGTGCGGGCTGCCAGCTCCTCCTCGCGGACGGCTATCATGTTCCGGCCGTGGCGGGAGTTGACTAGGCGCACCATCACGAACGTACCGATGATGGCCACAACCGCCACGTTGAACAGGTCGGTGGTGACGGGGATGCCCGGCCATCCGCGGGCCCCGCCGAAGGTCTGGACGTTGTCGAGGATGAGCCTGATGGCCTCGCCGAAGCCCAGGGTGGCGATGCAGAAGTAGTCACCTTTGAGGTTGAGCGTCAGTCTCCCAATTGGAAGACTGACTATACCTGCAACCAACCCGCCGAACAGCAGGGCCAACGGGTACGGAAGGCCCAGACGCATGCCCGCGAAAACGGCGGCGTAGCCGCCTACCGCCATGAACCCTGCGTGGCCGAAGGAGAACAGGCCGGTGAAGCCCGTGAGAAGCGACAGGCCCAAGACTGCCGTCAGGTTGATCCCCGACTGGATAAGGATACCCTTAACATAAAACCATTCCATGCCTGCGCCTTCCTCCTAAGCCTTCTCCTCGGTAACCTTGCCCATCAGCCCTATGGGGCGGAAGATCAGCACAGCGATGAGCAACGTGAACGAGATGAGGTCCCTATATTGAGAAGAGAAGTAGCCACTGACGAGGGTCTCGATGATGCCCAAGAGCAGTGAGCCGATGACGGCTCCGGGTAGGCTACCCAGCCCGCCGAAGACTGCGGCTATGAAGGACTTGATGGTTATGGCGCCCATCTGCGGGTACACGGTGTACTTCATGCCGAAGAGAACGCCTGCGATGCCAGCCAGCAGGCCGCCGATGGCGAACACCAGCGTGATGACGAACCCGGTGTTGACGCCCATGAGAGAGGCAGCGCGGTGGTTGAAACTGGTGGCCTGCACCGCCTTGCCCAGCTTGGTTCGGTCGATGAAGTATACCAGGCCCAGCAGGCACATGGCGGCTGAAACGAAGATGAGCACGTCTATCCGGCCGATGTAGAACGGACCTATTTCGATGGGCCAGCGCGAGAACACCGCGGGATACGTCTTGAACGTCGGGCCGATGGTGGCCACGACGAAGTTCTCGATGAACATGGACGCGCCCATGGCAGAGATTATGAAGTACAGGAACGGCGCGCTTCTGTGGCGCAGCGGGCTATAGGCGATCCGCTCGACTATGATGGCCAGCACGCCGGCGCCCGCGGCGGCGCCGAGCAGAGCGGCGGGAAACGGCACTTTGGCAGATGTGAGCAGGTAGAACCCGATGTACGAGCCTACCATTATGACTCCGCCGTGGGCGAAGTTGCTGAAGTTCATGATGCTGTACACCAGAGAGTACCCTACTGCCATCAACGAGTAAACGCTGCCTATGGAGACGCCGTTTATCAGCTGCTGAAAGAACTGAACCATACCCCTCCCCCTTTCCGCTCAAATCGCAACAAAGGGCCGCGCGGAAAGCGCGCAGCCCTTTCCTGCGTCTAGCGTTTGTGCAAGGCTATCATGGAGCGTACTTCTGCTGGAATACGTACTTGCCGCCTTCGATCTTGATGATTGCCGCTTCCTTGCCCTCGGGGTTGTGAGTATTGGGGTCGATGTTGATGGTGCCCGTTATGCCCTTGATGCTGGTGGTCTCAATCGCATCCCTGATGGCAACCGGATCGAAGCTGCCTGCGCGCCTGACAGCATCAACGAACACCGCGAACGCGTCGTGGGCCAAGAAGCCGTTGAGCTCGACCTTCCTGCCGTACTTGGCCTCGTAGGCGGCCTTGAACTCGGCCACTTCGGGATCGTCAAAGTCGAGGTGGTTCACCAGGTAGCTGCCCTCGACGGCATCGGCCGCCATCTCAAGCAGCACCTCGCTGGGCCAGCCGTCGCCGCCCATGAGAGTAGCCCTGATGCCGAGCTCTCTGGCCTGGTTCGCACTGAGGGCCACTTCCTTGAAGAAGTAGGGCATGAAGATCACGTCAGGGTTGGCAGCCTTGATCTTCGAAAGCTGCGGCCTGAAGTCGGTGTCGCCGAACTTGAAGGCTTCCTTGGCCACGATCTGGCCGCCCTTTTCCGTGAAGGTCTGGATGAAGAACTCGGTGAGGCCCTGCGAGTAGTCGTCTGCGACGTCATACAGGACCGCCGCCCTGCGGAATCCAAGGACGTCGAAGGCATAGCCCGCGGCTACCGCTCCCTGATAGGGGTCGATGAAGCAGACGCGGAAGTTGAATGGCTTCACCTTGCCGTCCACCACGGTTACCTTGGGGTTCGTCGCCACGGTGGCGATGTCGGGAACCTTCATCTCCTCGAGCACGGACGAGATGGGGATCGCTTGGCCGCTGGCGTTGGGGCCGATGATGCAGATTGCCTTGTCCTGGCTGGTGAGACGGCGCACAGCGTTCACCGCCTCCAGAGCATCGCCCCTGGTGTCGTAACCGATGACCTCGATCTGAGCCCCGAGCAGGCCGCCGGAGGCGTTGACCTCCTCCGCCAGCATCTTGACGGTGTTGAACTCACACTGGCCCCACACTGCCTGGTCGCCAGTGAGCGAGCCGATCCAGCCGAGCTTCACGACTTTCGGCAGGCTGGTCGATGCCATGGCCGATGCCGAAGCGAAGCAAACGGCCGCAATTAATAGATAAACGAGAGAATACGGACCGTTCTGGACATTCTAGCCACCCCCATGTTGCTTATGTGTTGAATCCCCTAAGTGAAGGTAGAGCCGGCGCTGAGGCGCCGGCTTCCTCCTTCAACTCACGCGCCCCGGCCGCAGCGGGGCGGAGCGCTTCGCGTGTAAACGGCCAATGGGTGGATCGATATGACCGTAAACCGACCCGCACGTGGGTCACCTTCCTCTCCCCCACATACCTCAGCCACACACCTCAGCTGTACACCTTCACGCCCTTCACCACTCTGTGTATCAGCCCGCGCCGGGAGGGCTCGTCAGGCGAAAGGCCGAGGTCCAGGCACTTGAACAGGCCCAGGAGCTGGCCCACTATCACGTTCACCGGGGCCCGCAGCGCATCTGGCACCCGGAACGCGTCTGAGCCGGCATCGGCGTCGGCATCGACATCGGCGCCCACCTGCGGACCGTACTCTATGGTGACGTCTACCAAACCCCTCGCCTCGTCCGATAGCGCCGGCGCCACCGCCACTGTGGTCATGGCCACGCCGTCACGCTGGACCTCGGCCATGAGGTCCAGCTCGTAACGAGCCACGCTTGGTTCCTGTGACACGTAGTACACCACGAGGGTGTGCTCGTCGATCATGACCTTGGGCCCGTGCCTGAGCCCAAGGAAGGTTTCGGCCATGGTCTCGATGCTTCCGTCCGTGAGCTCCCTCAACTTGAGCGATGATTCCCACGCCGCCCCGTTCAGCGCGCCGGTGCCGAGGAACACGGCTCGGCGGAAGCGAGCCATCGCCAGCTCCTGCAGCTTGTCGGAATAGCGCTGCATCAGGCGCTCAGCCCCCTTCCGCAGTTCAGCCAACCAACTGAGGTAGTCCGTCTGCCGGTCCAGATGGGCCAGGGCCTGCCCCGCCACCACCATGTTCGTGAAGGACGCGGTCATCGCCAACCCCTTGTCGCAGGTGCCTTCGTGGAGAACGATGGAATCGACGACTTCGCCATGCTCCGCCGCGAGGCGATTCAAGGCCCCGTCCGGATTGCAGGTCACCACGAGGAACCTCGCTTCCGGCCTCCTCCTCATCTGCTCGAACACGGCTAGGCTCTCCGGGCTGTTGCCGGATCTCGAGAACAACACCATCAGGCAGGGGGTCCCCGCCGGAACTGCGCCAGGCAGATCCGTCAGCAACGTCGTCGTGGGGATTGCGGTCGCCCACAGTCCGGATCTGCGCCCAAAGCAGGGAACTACCGAGCGCCCGACGTAATCGGAGCTTCCAGCGCCAGCGAACACCGGCGCCCTTCCTTCCATGAGAGCCTCCAACAGTGCTCCAGCTGAGAACACGCGTTCAGCGGAGTCCTTCCAGAAACCTGTCTGGCCAGCTATCTCACGGGGCGTATGCATCGAGCCGGACCGCGCCAGTCGCTGCAGCGCGTTTCCGTCAGCCTTCTGCATTGCCAGTCCTCCTATTCTTCAGGCTGCCTCCGGAAGTAGTCGGCCGCAGCCTGGGCCAGTATTGCAGTGCCGTAGACCAGTGTCCGCAGGTCGAAGGCCGCATCGGGATGATGAAGCCCTGGCTTGAGGTCAGCTCCAAGCCCTATGTACGCGGCCTTGATGCCCGGCGTCCGCCTGGAGTACCAGTGGAAATCCTCACAGCCGGGCGTGGAGATGGCCTCGATGACGTTCTCCTCTCCGAGCACCTTCTCGATGGCCTGCCTTGCCAGGGCAACCGCGTCCGGGTGGTAGCTGGGAGCAGGCATCTCCTTGACGCCTTCCAGCATCGCCTCAACTCCCACACTGCCCGCCGCGCTCGTCACTGCCGAGTGAACTCTCTGCCTGAGCTCATCGGCGGCATCATCGGTCTCGGCCCTGATGTTCACCGCCATGCCTCCGTGATCTGGTATGACCCCGGTGGGCCCGTCTCCAGTGCTGACGAAGATCACGTTCACCGTGCCAGGGAGCGCCGGATCGGGTTTCACGCTGTTTGCGGCCAGCGTTGCCAGCGCAAGCGCGTCGGCCACGTTCGCTCCCAGATGCGGCCTCCCTGTGTGCGCCGGCCTGCCGTGCAGGCTGTATCGAAGTGTCCTGCCCCCAGCATGCATCACGCACGGGGTAGCCTGACCCAGCCGGCACTCAGCAGCCGGCCGCAGGTGGATCCCAATCAGCACGTCAACTCCGTCGACTGCCCCGGCCTCCAGCATCCTCTGGGCCCCCAGCCCGGCCTCCTCCGCAGGCTGAAAGAGCAGCCTGAGCCTGCCCCGCGCCGCCGGGCATTCCCTCGCCAGCAGCATTCCGGCGCCCATCACCATCGCGCAGTGGGCGTCATGGCCACACGAGTGCACGAAAACCTGCTGCCCACCGACGTTGTGGGGCAACGCGTCCATGTCTGCGCGCAGCGCCAGCACGGGCGCTGCTGAGCGCCCGGCCGCGTCCCCGGCCTCCTTCCCGGCCGCCTGCCCTGCCGCCGCCTTCCAGTCCGCGACTTCCTCCGCCACCCCGCCCTCGGCCGCGGCATCCACAGGCTCCAGCTGGGCGACCACGCCGGTGCCCGCAACGCCTTCCCGAACCCGGAATCCCGCCCGTCTCAGCTGATCTGCGATGAATCCGGCGGTGCGCTTCTCCTCAAACGCCGGCTCGGGCATCTCGTGCAGCTTCCGCCAGATGGCTTCCAGCTGCGGCCTCATCCGTTCGGCGGCCTCAAGATACGAGTCCATGGCGCACCATCACTTCCTCCCACGACCGGGCCAGGTTCGCCTGAACATCGGGATGAGCGGCGTCCACCCCGGCCCGCATCAAAGCCAGGGCCACGGCCCCCACCACCGGCGGCACTCTGGGCACGACCACCCTGGCCGAAGGCATCAGCCTGGCCAGCTCCTCCATAAACGGACGCGCCACGGCATCCCCCGCCTTGAACACCCCGCCAGCCGTCACCACCGGGCACTCGACAGACTCCAACCCTAGCTGCTTCGCCGCAGCATACGCCGCGAGGGCGAGCTCGCGTCCGGCCTCTTGAACTACTCGCCGTGCCACCTCGTCGCCTTCCTCCGCCGCGGCCACAACGTCGGGGCAGAAATCCGCAACGATCCGATTGTCAGCTGCCGGCGCATACAACACAGCTCTCAGCTGGTCAACTGAGCTAATGCCATATCTTTTCAGAACCTTGTCACATAGCGAAGTGTCCGGGCCCCTCCCATCGTGAGCCCTGGCGGCAGCGACCAGTCCCATCGTGCCGATCCACTGCCCGCTGCCCTCGTCGCCGATCCGATAGCCCCAGCCCCCCGACCTGCTTCTCCGTCCCTGCCTGTCAACAGCCAGGGCTATGCTGCCTGTGCCAGCAATCACCACTACCCCGAAGCACTCACCGACACCAGAGGCCAGGCCGGCCATGGCGTCGTTGTCCAGCACCACCTCGTCGGCGTCGATGGCTTCCTGAGCAGCCCGCAGCATCTGGCCATGAGCGTTCTCGGCCCCGATCCCACCCAGCGCCAGGAATGCCGCGCGGACCCGCACGTCGGCCCGGCCGCCCCCGAATCCCGCGTCAGCCAGCGCCCGCTCAAGGCCTTCCCGCACGTTCCTCGCAGCCTCTGCGGCGCCGCCCGCCAGACGCAGGTGGTTCGAAGGCCCCACTCGCGCAAACCCAACGATGGTGCCATCTAAGCGGCCAACGGCGCAGTCAGTCTTCGTGCCTCCACCATCCGCACCGAACACGACTCTCAAAGCCATCCCTACCCTCCGATGCTGCCTCCGGTAGCTGCTTCCCCTATCTGCCTGCCCTAGCTGCCTCCCGTACCCGCATGCCGTCTCCAATGACTGCCGATGCACTGTACCTTCCATCCGGCTTTCCATTCCACTGCCTCGACGCCGGCCCTCACTCTCCCCATAGATCACCTCCCGCCTCGACCGCCATTAGGCGACCGGCCCGAAGCGCACCCGGCGCCTCGAGCCGGACACCTGGCGATCGAAGTCCAGTGAGGAGGTAATCAGAACGAGTAGCTCAGTCCAAGACGGTGGGATGTCTTTCCCACGATCCCCAGCCCCACGCCGTAATCGATCCGGAATCCGCGGTATTCGACGCCGACTCCTGCCGAAGGCAACAACTGGCCGTCCTCCACCACGGCCCCGCACCTCGCGGCGAGCGGCCCTCGCCGCCACTCTGCCCCAAGGCGCACCGGCCCGCCAACGGTCACGTCGGCCGCCACAGTCACCTCAGGTGTGACCTGTGCAGACGCACCGAAAGTGACTGCTGCCTCGCCGACACCGCCTATGACGTCGGTAACAACCGCACCGAACCACAGGTCATCCCGCGCCAGCAGGATGCCGATGTCGGCGCCGGCGGCTATCGACCGTGCATCCCCTACGTAGTTCCAGCCTACCTTTAGCCTGGCTCCCACGTGCGCCCAGCCCAGCTTCCTCGAAGCCGCGATCGCCGCGGCCCCTTCGCGCACGTCGATCTCGTCTGTGGGGTTTCCAAGTTCATCGTATACCGTGATACCATGGGCTTCAACTCCTGCGGCCGCAAGTCCCAGCCCATGCCTGACATACGATGCATCCCACGTCCCCGCCAGCCCGAACTGAGTTCCCAGGCCTGCGCCCACCCTCTGGTAGCCGACAGTCCCTAGGGCGGCAGGGTTGCCGCACCCCTGCCCCGGCAGGGCCGCCCCAACTCCGCCCATGGCGAAAGCGCGCGCATCGGTGGCAAGCTCAAGCAGCATGGAACCCTGCGTTGAGCCCGCCGCCTGAGCCACGGCCACTGCCGACATCGCAGCCAGCAGAAGGAGCGCAAGCGCCGCCAGCACCATCACTTTGCCACTCAAAAGCTTGGTCATACCGCATTGCCTCCCTCTGTCAGACTGAGCGCTCTATGACTAGCCGCTGCGGCCAGGAGTTGCCTTCCCCGGCCACCGACACGTAGAAGACATACACTCCGTCCTTCAGCGGCTGGCCTGAGCTGTCCCTAAGATCCCACGTGTACACGTACGAGCCCGCCGTCAGCGCCTGCGAGAACACGGTGAAGCCCGAAAGATCCGTCACCACCAGCATCGCCGGCTTGGTGAGGTTGAGGTAGAACTTCACCGAGTCCGAAGCTACGCTGGGTGCGGCGGTGATGGGCTCATCCGAGGGCTCCCAGGGGCCCATCAGGGTCAGAGCCTCGACCACTTCGCCCAGCCACTCATCTGAGGCGGTGCCGTAGCGGAACAGGATGAACCCGTCGCTCCCGACATCCCTGATGGATTGGACCGCCGCGGCTATGTCAGTGCCAGTAACCGCACCGAAAGCTTGCACTCCACCGTAGACTCGGCACTTGCCCGCAGTGGCTGCAATCGCCCCTTCGGCGACAGTGCCTGACCAGCTAGGAGATTTGCCATAGTCCTTGTGGTAGGCCATGGGACAGCAGCCTGGGAACGCTCTTGCTCATGGCTTCTTAGCTCCCTTCACGTTGTATTCGCGTTCTGACTACTTCATCGCCGCCTCCACTGCAGACCAGAACTCCTCTGTCATGGTCCCGTATCGGAACAGCGCGATTCCCTTAGCACCCCCCTCGAGGGCTGCCTCCACTGCCTGCTTCACCTGATCGTAATCGGCCTTGTCGCCATAGGCCTGGATGCCCGCGTACACCGGTACCCCGCTTCCCACAGCCTCGATGGTTCCGGCCGTCACCTGGCCCACCCAGTCCGGCGCCTTGTCATAGTCGAGGTGATACGCCATGGGGCACACGAAGTCGTACAGCTTCCCCGCATCCTCGTAGCTCTGACTGTAGTGGCACATGGCGAACGCATACGTCTCCTCCAGCGCCCCTTCCGGCATTAATGCCGCCGAGAAGGCCACTCCCGGCTTCACGCTCTCCGCCGCCTCCCTGAACGCCGCGGCAGCCGTCTGAACCTCCTCACGCCTCATGTTCACCCATGCCGCCACATCGGGATCGCCCTCGATGAACTTCTCGAAGTACAGGTCAGGCTGCGCCGGACTGGCATAGTTGGTATCGAACAGCACCTGCCGCACCCTATCCACATCGATCCCGAGCTCCGCGGCCTTCTTCATGTGCCGCTCACAGAAGCAGTAGACCATGTGGCCGTAGCGGATGTAGTCCAGGTGGATCCCGTCGACGTCGTAGCCTTCCAGCACCTCTTTGATCATGGCTTTCGTGTACTCCAGGTGCGCCTCCGACGCCGGACACACCCTGCCGTCAGTGATCTCGTACGGCTTGAACTCGGTGCTGGCGTTCCCGTGGTGCCACAGCCTGTCCTCGGGGTGCTCATCCGTGTACGCCTTGTCCTGGTTGAACACGAACCACGCGTGCACCTTGATCCCCAGCGGACGGCAGGCCTTCAGCAGGTCTCCCAGGGCTTCCTTGCCCTCCTCCGCCGGCGGCGCCAGCGAACTCTGATAGTCCGCCTTCCCCGCCGTGCCCCTTACCAGCAGGAACACGTCAGTCACCCCGTGCTTGGCCAGGTCCTGAGCCACCTTGTCCGCGCCCTGCGACCTGACGGTGCTCCCCCACAGCCACAGCGCAAGCACCTTGTCGCCCACAGCCGCCTGACCTGCAGCACCCACGGCTCCGGTGCACACAAGCAGCGCCGTTGCCACAGCAGCAAGCATGGACACCTTCCCGACATGCCGATACGCAGTCATCATCCGCTCTCATCTCCTTTCATCTTGTTATCTGGAGACTGGACCTCCGCACCCCGCCCTCTCAGCGGAGCGCGCCGCTCTAGTACGTCAGACCGTGCCCCCTGGGGTACAGGCCCGGTAGCTCCACTGGAAGCTTCCCCCGAGGCGCCCGCGCGCCGAAGACCACGTCCACCAGCGCCTTCACGGAACACGTCCGGTAACCGTAGGTGACGAGATAGGCCTTGACTGAAGGGTACTCCCTGATGTCGTAGGGGTTCCTTATGGCGCAAGCCACCAGCGGCTTGTCGCCGGCCGCCTCCAGGAGCGCGCGCACCATTCGCCCCTGCGCCCGCTCGTGCTGGACGGTGCGGCTTGAAGTGGCCACGATGGCGGCGTCGGCCTGCGTCACCGCGTGAACCGCGGCGGCGATCTGGGCCTCTGTCGGCTCAAGCCCCACCTCCGCCTCCAGCACCTCCACGCCGCGGCGCGCCACCTCCTGCGCCAGCACCATGGCGCTGACGCCTTCCACCAGGTCCTCACTGCGCAGCTTCGGCATGATGGACGGGCAGACCACCGCCGCCCTCCTGACGCCCTCGATCCCGAGGGGCAGCACGCCGTCGTTTCGCACCAGCGTGATCGACTTCAGCGCCAGCTCCCGCTCAACCGCCAAGTGTTCCGCGCATCCCACCACCGCCAGGTCGGGGCAGGCCCGCGCGAGCCTGGCCTTGGCGGCGAGGATCCGTCCGCACGAGGCGTTGATCCTCTCCTCGGAGATGCGCCCGGCTTCCACCGCCTTCATGAGGGCATCGATCATCTTGAGCTGCACCTCATACGTGTGGCACGCCAGCACGATGTCCGCCCCGGCCTCCACAGCAAGAACCGCCGCCCCCGCGGTGCCGACGGTGTTCCTGATGGCCCCCATCTCCAGGCAGTCCGTGATGATGAGCCCCTCGAACCCCATCTGGTGGCGCAGAATGCCCGAGAGCAGCCTCCGCGAGACGGTGGCACAGGCGCCGGTCTCGTCGATGGACGGCACCCTGATGTGCGCCGTCATCACCGCCGGCACGCCGGCTGCGACAGCCTGCGCGAACGGTGGCAGGTCCACATCCCTCACCTCCTCTGCCGGAGACTCCAGCGTCGGAAGGTCAAGGTGGGAATCAACCGAAGTGCGGCCGTGCCCGGGGAAGTGCTTGGCCACACACAGCACGCCGCCGTCTGCGAACCCCCTCACCGCTGCCGCCCCGAACGCGCCCACCCCGCGGGTGCTGTCTCCAAAGGAACGAATACCGATTATGGGGTTGTCGGGGTCGGCGTTCACATCGACCACGGGCCCACACACCACGTTGATCCCCATGGCTGCCGCCTCGATGCCCATGATCCTTGAGGCTATGTAGGCGCTCTGCGGGTCGCCGGTGGCCGCCAGGGCCATGCTGCCTGGGAAGACCGTCGCGCCTTCTACCACCTGCATCACGATGCCGCCCTCTTGATCGGCCATGATCAGCAGCGGAAGGCCTGCCCCGGCGGCGTCGGCGTCGGCCGCCGCCTCAGCCGCGGCCTCCTGCAGAGCGTCGCGGAACGCGCGCACGCTGACTGGGTCGGCGGCGTTGCGAGCAGCGACGATCACGCCTCCCACGCCTTCGTCGCGCACCATCGACGCGAGCCCACGCTGGAGCTTGCCGTCGAACCGCTCGTCGGAGCCCACCATGACCATCTGGGCCACGCGGCGGCGTAGGCTCATGGATTCGAGGGCGGATGTGATTCTGTCGTCGCCCATGGCTGCCATGGCTACATCTCCCTCCGATGTTTCGGGCACGCTTCAGGCGCGGTGCGCACGCGTCAGCCCTTCAGGGCGCCCATGACGATGCCCTTTTCGAAGGTGTCCTGTATCAGCAGGTACACGATGACGATGGGTATGGTGGCCAGGGTCAGGCCGGCGCAGAGGACGCCCCACATGGTCACGTTGAGACCGCGGAACATGGTCAGGGCCAGCGACAGCGTCTTGAGCTCTATCTTGTTGATGATGAGGAGGGGCCAGAAGAACTGGTTCCACGACCACATGATCTTGAAGACCGTCATGGTGCCCAGCACCGGCTTGGACAGGGGCAGCATGATGGACCAGTAGATGCGCCACGCGCTGCAGCCGTCCACCAGGGCGGCGTCTTCGAGCTCCTTGGGGATGGTCTGGAAGAACTGCCTGAACATGAAGATTCCGAAACCTGACGCTAAGAACGGCACGATCATGCCCTGATACGTGTCGAGCCATCGTAGCTTTCTGACGACGAGAAACAGCGGCACCGCGATCACGTAGAACGGGATCATCATCGTTGCCAGCGCCATGTAAAACAGCAGGTTCCTGCCGGGGATGTCGCGCCTGGCCAACACGTATCCAGCCAGGGAGTCGATGATAAGCGCAGGGGCGGTGATCATGGCGCTCACGAAAATGCTGTTCAAGAAGAACGTGCCCAGGTTGGTGTTGCGCGAGAAGCTCTGCGGGAAGCTCCACGCGTTGACGTAGTTCTCAAAGGTAATATCGGTCGGGATGAGCCTATGGGATATGATGACGGAATCTCGGCTCAGGGACGTGGAAAGCGTCCAGAGCATCGGGGCGAACATCACGATACCGCCCAGTATGAGAACTGCGTACATCAGGACGCTTGTGGTGGCGCGTCTGCCCTTGATGATGCCCTTGGTACTCATTTCGGTCACCGCCTGTGTCGGCTGAACGTGCACCGGCGTCGTGTGTTGCCAGCCGCAAGCCGCGAACAGCGAGTGGCAAGTCGCGGGTTGCGCGCCCAGCCGCTAGTAGACTATCTCTTCCGCCTTGAACACCCTTCTCAGTATCCAGCTCAGAACCAGCAGGGAGACGAACAGCGCCACAGCCAGCGCGCTGGCGTAGCCCATGTCGAACTGGATGAAGCCCTTGGTGTGCAGCAGGTTGATCAGCGTTGTCGTGGAGTAACCCGGACCCCCGCTGGTCATCACGTAGGTCTGCGTGAACACCTGGAACGAACCAAGCAGCTGCGTAACGAGGATGAAGAACGTGGTGGGCTTCAGCAGCGGTATGGTGATGTGCCACACCCTCTTCCAGGGGGTGGCCCCGTCGATGGCAGCCGACTCGTAGAGTTCCAGCGGGATGCCCTGCAGGCCGGCGGTGAATATGGTCATCACGTAGCCCAGGTCCTTCCACACGCTCATGATGCACACAGAGAGCATTGCAAGCCTGGAGTCGGCCAGCCAGCCCTTGGGTGATATGCCGAACACGCCAAGGATCTGGTTGGCCAGGCCGTCCGCGTTGGCGCTGAACACCAGGGCCCAGATGATGGACGCCGCCACCATCGACGTCACCACAGGCAGGAAGTATATGGCCCGGAAGATCCTCCTGAACCTGAGGTGCTCCTGATCCAGCACCAGGGCCAGAAGCAGGCCCAGCACCAGCCGGACCGGCACGGTACCGAGCGTATAGGTCACGGTGTTCTTCACGGCGATCCAGAACACCCTGTCTGACAGGAGCTTCTTGAAGTTCCCCAGCCCCACGAAGGTGGGCGCCCTGAACGAGAGGATGCTGTACTTGAAGAAGCTCAGGTAGAACGCCCACACCACCGGCACGAAGATGAACACGAGAAAGATCATGTAGGCCGGCGCCACCATGCTGTAAGACTCGAGCATTGCGCCCAGCCGGTGCAGGGCCGGTCGCCTGCGAGCTGAGGCTGCAGTTCTCATGGCGTTTGCCCTCCTTAGATGAGGGTCAAGCCCCCGCCAGAACTTGACCCATTATCCCGCTGCGGCCGCGCTGCCGCGCGGCGTCGCGACGGCGGGGGCTCTCTCCTCGCGCACCCCTGGTGCGATCCACTACGTCAGTCGCTGGTGAGAAGCTCCGTCAGCTCCGCCTGGATGTCCTTGAGCGCCTGCTCGACGGTTTTGGTGCCCTCCATGGCCTCCTGGATCCCCACCCTCAGGATCGGCGTGATGCTGGAAGCCTTCGGGTGCTTGAAGTAGAAGTAGCCGCCGATCTCCATCTGCTTGGTGTACACGCTGCGGATGGGATCCTTGCTCACGTACGGATCGTCCGACGCCGACTTGAGCACCGGCGAGAACCCACAGGCCTTGCAGTACTCCAGCATTGCGTCGCGCGAGACAATCCACGACAGCAGCTTCCATGCGGCCTCCTTGTTCTTGGACTGGCTCGACATGACCACCATGTCGGCGCCGGCGTAGGAACCATGGGCCTTGTTGTGAGGAAGCAGCCCGACGCCGAGCTTGCCCGCCAGATCAGGCTCCTTGGAGAACCTCACAGCTGTGTCGGAGGCGTCGATGAACATCGCCACCTTGCCCTCGGCGAACATCTTCTGAATCTCCTGGAGGTCTATGTTGGTGGCGCCAGGAGGGGTGACCCCGTGCTTGCGGGTGAGATCCACGTAGAACTGCATGGCCTCCACCACTGCAGGGTCGGTGGCGGTGGCGACGTTTTTCGTCTCATCCACGAAGTCCGCGCCGTTCTGCCTGACGAACATCTGGAACTGCGAAGCGTACCGCGCCGACGTGCCGAACCCGTACTGGTCGATGACGCCGTCTCCATCGGTGTCCTTGGTGAGCTTCTTGGCGTAGGTCAGGAACTCGTCCCAGGTCCATGACTCCGTGGGCTCAGGCACTCCGGCCTCCGCCAAGAGGTCCTTGCGGTAAAGGAGGGAGCGGCAGTCTCCGTACCACGGCAGGCCGTACACCTGGCCGTCCACCACGGACCTCTCCAGGAACTGCGGGTAGAAGTCCGCCCTCATTTCCGCGCTCATGTACTTGTCCAGCGGCTCGATGGCGCCGGTGGGGGCCAGCACGTGCTGGAAGGGATCGCCGACCGTAAACACGTCAGCGATGGTCCCGCCCACTATGGCCGCCTGGAACTTGGTGTGAGGATCCTCGCCCCACGGTATCGCCTGGAACTCCACCTTGATGTCAGGGTTGGCTGCTTCGAACTTCTCGATGATCTGGCGCATCACCGGAGCCGTCGTCGCGTCGCCGCCCGCCTGCCAGAAGGTGATGGTGGTCACGGCCGCACCCGCCGGCACGATCGTGAGCCCCAGGACCAATAGCGCTGCGATAAGGAACACAACCCGTTTCATCGCTCAAACCTCCCGGATTATGGTTTTATGGGAATGTCCCTGGGTCGCCTGAATCGCCTAGTTGCGCCTGTATCAGTCACGCCTGCGTCGCTCTCCGTCAGCCTCTCTTTCCGAAACCTTCCCTCCACTGCTGATCGGCCTCGTCTCCGCCCTCCACGTTGGCGCTGACGAACACCGGAGGCTTTATCCCCTTGGCCAGGAGCCTCTCGACCACCTCCGCCTGGAGCATGTTGATGATGGCCGTCCCCGCCACGGTCGATGTGGGCCCTATATTCGTGCTCATGCCGTCCACCTGCAGCGCCGCGTCACCCACCACGCCGCAGTTGTCGATGACGATGTCGGCCACCTCGAACAGCCGCTTGCCGCTGGAATGGCGCGAAGGGACGCTGCCCGAGTGCGCCAGCGACGTCAGCGCCACGGCGGTTATCCCGCGCTCTCTGGCCAAGAGCGCCATCTCCACAGGCACCGCGTTCCGCCCGGAATTCGACACTATAAGCAGCACATCGCCTGGCCTTATCCCGCAGTTGTCGAGGATGATCCTGGCGTAGCCCTCAAGCCGCTCCATGTCGGTGGACTTGTACGCCCCCTCGTGCAGCATCAGCGCCGGCTCCAGCACTGCCTGGACGTTCACCAGTCCCCCTGCTCTGTAGTAGGCTTCCTCGCCGATGATGTGCGAGTGCCCGGTCCCGAATATGTAGAGCTTTCCGCCGCGCCCTATGCACTCGGCTATCGCGTCCGCAGCCTTTCCTATCGCCTCGAGCTGCGTATTCTCCACCAGATCCAGGGTCTGACGCACGCTAGCGAGATACTTCCTGGCCAACATCTGTCGATGCACATCCCTTGCTGGAAACTTGGGCCGCAGCTGCTATGATCATCTCGGCGGCGCAAGGCGCCAGCTCGCACATGAGTTGCTCGTAGCTGTCTGCGGCAGCGGTTGGTGGCGCTATGTAGCCCACGTGACCGTTGGCATACCCCACGATCCACACGCGATCGTCGCCGGAGGACCCCTCCGCGGGCCCTTCCGAAGGCGCCTCCGCATGCGTCTCGGCCGTCCCGCCGCGATCGAGAGCCTTTCGTATCTCCTCGCCCACGTCGTAATACAGCTCGCCCGGCACGAACAGCATCTCAAGCTGCCCCACCCGGAGCAGCGCAAGCTCCGCCTCCACCGGCTCAGGCGTCGCACCGCCGGCCCTCCTGACCCTGCCCAGCACCACCCGCCATGCCGCGGCGCGGTCGACGGCTTCCTTGATGTCGAGCCAGCCCGCCCCTTGCGCCCGAAGCTCTTCCGCCGCGCGCTCAGCCCGCGCCCGGACCTCGAGGGCCTCCTCCTCCAACGGCAGACGGCGTCTTGGCAGGCACAGCCGCTCGCGCCTCAGGCACACGCCGCCACCGCCCAACTCGCGGGCCGCCTCCGCCAGCTCGAGAGCTCGGTGCGCCACTATCTTGCCGATACGCACGCACTCATCGAAGGTCTGCGCACGCCTGGCGTATCGAGTGCTTATGTCAGCCGCGGCCCCGTTTACGAACATCGCCACCGCACGCCGCACGCCGGCCTTTCGCAGTTCGTCCTCGCACACGTCCACGGTCACGCCCGGCCAGTCCCTTGACACCATGAGGTTGTCTGGGCCGAGCACCGTCGGATGGCAGGGAAGGTTCGCGATGATCGCCACAGATTCGGGAATGCCTTCATCACAGTCTTCAGATGTGAAGACGGCAACCCTCAGCGTCCCATCGATCAGGCCCACGCCCGGAGCCTGCTGTTCCGGGTCGGATCTCCCCGACAACCCCAACACCCCCGGCGCCCTCGGCGGCTCGCTTCGCCTGCTGGCCACCGCCTGGACCGTCCCGGCGCCCACCCGCAGCGCGCACCTGGTCCTGGTCGACAGCGCCTCCTCGCAGGCCCGCGCCGCCGCCTCCGCAGCAGCCTCTCTCACCCCCGGGGCGTCAAGGTCGGGGCCACCATGGGTGTGAGTGGCGCACACCATCACCTGATCGGGATCGTACGACGCCACCTGCGCCACCCGCTCGCGCACCACAGCCGTGAGGACGGCATCTGCGCNNGTCATGCTCCGCGATGGACGGCTCCGTCCGGGCCTGGTAGCCCGCCAGCCGCACCGGGAATCGCAGGTGGATCCGGCTTGAGGCTGCGCCCACGGTGAACATGGCCTCGGCTCCAATCAGTACTTCTTGTTCTTCACCGTCTCACCGGTGAGCTCGATGTACTCGATGGCCTTCTCGTACATGGCCAGCGACACTCCGACGAAGAGGGCGTCCACCACCGAAAGCTGCGACATCATAGACGGCATGCCGCCCGATCCGAACGGCGTCTCCTCGGAAGCCGTCCTCAGCGTCACGTCTGACACCTTGGAGATGGGCGAGCGAGAACGGTTGGTAATGCACACCACGAACGCGCCGCGCTCTTTGGCGAGGCTCAAGACGTCAACCACGTCGCGGGTGCTGCCGGAATGAGAGAAGCCTATGACAACGTCTTCGGAAGTGATGAGCGCCGTGGAGATCGCCTGCATGTGGACGTCGGCGTAGAAGTTCGCGTGTATGCCGACCCTGAGGAGCTTGTAGTAGCAGTCCTGTGCCGCCAGAGATGATGTGCCAACGCCGTAGAGATACACTTGTCTGGCTTTGACAAGAGCACCGATGACTTTCTGGAGGAGGTCGATGTCGAGAACCTTGAGGGTGTCGCTGATCGCCTGGACGTTAGCTTCAAAAGCTTTCTTCACAGCCACCGGCAGCGGATCGTCGGGCTTGATGTCATCATGGATGTTCTTCCCCGGCGACACCAGCTCCCGGGCCAGCGCGATCTTGAGGTCCTGGTAGCCGCTGAACCCCAGGGCGTTGGCGAACCTTATTATCGTCGCGTCTGACGTTCCAGACGCGGCGGCCAGCTCGGTAATGGATTGGTATATCACTTGAGAGCCATTCTGGAGGATGTATGACGCCACCCTTTTCTCCGCGGGCCTGAGGGAGTCGTACATTCGCCTGATCTGCGCCAGACATCCCGTGGTGGAGAGCACAGTTTCGGCGGACACATCAAGACCCAGCGATTCACCCACCGACCAGCACCTCCGTGCGTCAGGAGCAGTAGAATTGCAGTCCGCATTGGAGAGATACTTCACGCCAACCGCTTGTTGATTGGAGTTATTCTGCATGGTTTGGAGAATTCCTTCCGATGCCATCCGATTTTTCTTGAAGATAATCTCCATAGGGATCCGCGGATCTCAACGCCACTGGCGCNNCGTAAGCGTCAAATCAACACGAGAGAGCCTCCGCCAAGCCAAGGCGAGGCTCTCTCATATTCATTTGATGCTTGCTCCGCGAAAGCGACCCACCCATGGGTCGGTTCGAACAGCCACGGCCATCCAGCATATCGGCTCCCGGAATGTCTTCCGCACAGGCGCTACTTGATCATGCCCTCAACCAGCGCATAGATGTCCGTAAGGGAGTCGAACCCGGCAGGCATCGCGCCCGCCCCAGCCACCTGCTCCGGCGCCTTCGGCCCGAACACGATGGCCGGCACCAGCAAGTCGGTGTCCAGCAATGTGCCGTGGCTGCCTTTGGTGTAGTCCATCAGCACTTCCGACTCAATGAACATGAAGCCTTCCCTAGATATGGCGATCAGTGGCGGCACCCGCGAGTGCCTGATGCGAAGCTCCGCCCGGCGCTCCACGTCGTCGGCCTCGATCACCTCGTCTACTCCAGGGTGCTCCCGGAGCGAGTCCGCCAGCAAGCCGCACGTGTCCTCGTCCGACCATATGAAGACGCAACCACCGTCGAGCGTCAGAGCCACATCGCCGCCGGTGGCCTCCACGGCCGCGTCCACCATGTCTCCCAGGGTTACGCCCTTGTCCACGTAGGTCATGCCATGGTCGGCCGTGATCACCATGCACCAGTTGCCGGGCCTCGTGGCCTCCAGCACCTGGGCCACGCGCTCCAGGCCCTCGCTGACGCTCTCCATGGCGCGCATCGTCTCCGCCGCAGGCACTGGCCCATAGCGATGGCCGCACTTGTCGGGGCTGCCCAGGTTCACTCCTATCACTGAAGACTGGACCTCAGTCTCCAAGTACACGCGGAGCGCGTCGAGCAGCCACAGATCCAGACGGACGTGCCACCCTGCATAATCGTCGTACTGTTCGAACAGCGGTGGCGGGTCACCCACCTTCTCCGCCACGTAGTCAGGATACTCGTCGGAGTAGATGAGTACATCAACGCCGTCTGCCAGCCTTCGTAGCACCGTCGCCTTGGCCGACACCATCACGGTGCGCATCCCCAGCGATTTGCCCAGGTGGAACAGCGTGGGCCTCTCGAAGAACTCGGGCGAATCGTAGCTCCACACGGAGCCATCATCTCCAAGATAGCCCTTGCCAGTGATGCCGTTCTCCTCAGGATACGTGCCGGTGAATATGGCTGCGTGCCCCGCTGCCGTGGACGACGGGAACACCGCCCTGACGCTACCGGAAAACCCGTTGCCGACCTCGCCCTCCCATAGCCTCCTAAGGAAAGCTTCCTCCGGAAGCTGCTCGATGGCGTAGGCGGGGCACCCGTCCAACACCACCACGGCGACCGTCGGCGGCGCAAGCTGCGCCTGCATCCCGGCGATCGCCATCTCCGCAGCCGTAGCCGCAGCAGCCCCAGCCGCCAAGCCCGAAGCGGCGCCGGGGATCGGCGCCGCCAGGCTCAACGTAAGGAGCAGCGCGGCTGCAAGCGAAAACGCCCAACCGCGCCGCATCGTCACTGCACCTTCACTTCAAGCTCTACGACGAACCAGTTCCAGTCGTCCTTGGGATGGACTTTCTCGACATCAGGATGCGTTGTGTACGGGAACACCAGCTTAACCGGACCGCCGACGCCGCTGCCTATGGCCTTTCCGCCGTCCTTCGTGGCCAGCATGATGGGATACTCCTTGAGAGTGTCAACCGCGACGGTCACCTTCTTGCCGTCCTTGGCGATGACCACTACCTCCACAGCCGCCTCGTCGGCCTCGGCGTACTTCAGGATCTCGGACAGCAGCACGCCTGTGTACTTCTTGTTCCCAAGCCAGGGATCCTTGCCGCTATAGTCCACCAGGCCGATGCCCTCGAGCATCTCCAGGTCGAGCTCAAGGCCCTTGTCGGAGTTGGTGTTGGCGATAGCCCCAGTCACAGTCACGACCACTTTGCCTGTGGGTGCAGGCGCCGCCATGCACGCCGACCCCACCATCACCAGAATCGCGCACATCACCAGTGCTGTAATGACCTTACGCATTAGATTACACCCTCCTTGAAGTGGTTTGAGTGGTTACGCTATCCGTCAGTGCCAAGCGTCCCTGTCCCTTGCCCAACTTCACCCCCTCGGACGCTTGAAATGGCGATCCCAAGCCGCGCGAGCGCCAAGGCTCCCGCCGCAGCGATAGCCCCTGCCACCACGAATGGCCTCGCCGGGCTTCCTGCGTACAGGAACCCGCCTAAGTACGGGCCAACCACCGACACACCAGCCATCGCCAGGCTCAGCAGGGCAAACGCCTTTCCTCCAGCCTTGGGGCCAAGGATCTCTCCAACCCCTGCATAGATCACTCCCTGCCCGGCCATGAATCCGCCCAGCAGGAACATGCACGCCAGCCGCAGCGCGGCAGACGGCACGTACACATAACACAGCATCGCGCCTATGAACACGAACATGTTGCCGGCCACCGCCACGATGGAGCCCCTGGCGTCCGCCACCTTACCCACCGCGGCCGTTATCACCACCTGCCCAAGCGACATCAGTGTGCCTAACACTCCCACCGCGGCGGCATCGCCCTGCCATACATCGGCGAGGAACTGAGCGAACAACGGCTGCACCATGTAGAAGGCGAACGCGCACACGGAGTAAACGGCAACGAACCTCACAAACTTCGAATGCCGAAGAAGCTCCATGTATCCCTCGACGGCGCCCGCAGGCGCCGCAGAATCCTTCGTGATCGCGCCGCCGTCCACCTGCCCTTCAGCTGGCAGAAAGTACATAATTGCCGCGGCTGCCAGAAACAGCGCAAACGACATGAGGAACACCGGGTTCGCGCTCCAGCGCCCGGCTATCCACCCGCCCAGCATGGGGCCGGCCACCATGCCGCCGGCAAACGCCGCATTGACGATGCCGAAGGTGCTACCTGATCTGCCCACCCCGGCGGCGGACGCCACATACGCGTTGAGAGCGGGGTAACCGGCCTGCGCGCCGAAGTAGAGCGCCATGCCGACCGCAGCCAGACGGTGGTCCCTGGCCAGGTAGTAAAGCAGCGCGGACGGCGCGCCAGCCAGCCACGAGATGCGGATAACCCTCCTCCTCTCGAACCTATCGGCAAGCCACCCTCCCGGCAAAGCCGACAGCGCCATGGCGGCCATACCCGCGGAGAACACCAGACCCACCTGCTCCGGCGTACAGCCAATGCTCCGCAGGTGCACCGGAAGCATGAAGGAATGAAGGCCATAGCCCAACCCCCATAGCAGCATTCCCGCGGCTATCAGCTTCACGCCCATGCAGCAGCCTCCCCGCTGTGCCTCTCCGGCTCGCTGCCGTCCCCTGGCCCGCCCGCCCGGCCTGAACTCAAAGCCCCCAAGGCGCGTTCCGCCTCACAAAACCCCTGGTACGCAGCGAGGTAGCTGCCGGCCGCCTGGGGGCTGGGCTCGAACCACGACTCCGCGCGCACCATGGCGTCGACGCCCTCCCGCGCGCTTTCGAACACGCCAGCCGCCATCCCAGCCAGTATCGCAGCGCCGGCCAGAGCTCCTTCCCGTATGGCCATCCTCACCACCGGCGCGCCCAGCACGTCGGCTTTCATCTGCAGCCACACGTCGTGCCTTGCCCCCGACCCTACAGCCCTGAACTCGCGCACCTCGAGCCCCCGCCGCTGTATGCACTCCTTCATGCTGAACGCCGTGCCCTCCAGCACTGCCCTGAGCATCTGCCATCGGCTGTGGCCAGGCCGAAGGCCCACGAACGCCCCTGCCGCGCCAGGCCCCTGCCACTCGCTACGCGCTCCTGTCATGTGCGGGATGAAGACCACTCCCCCGGCCCCGGGCCGCGTGCGGAACACCGCGTCTTCCAGCAACCCAGTCCAGTCTGCGTCGATACCCCCCGCTTCCGGCGCCAGTACCGACAGCGCCCATGCAAGCGACCCTCCGCTGTACGTCACCGGCTCCACCCGGAGCCGCAACCCTGGCGCCACGTGCTGCACCGCCCAAGGGTCCGCCTGGCTTCCCAGCGCCGATATGCACGTGGACGTTCCCGTCGAGTCGCACGCAATCCCCGGCTCTATCACCCCGGCTCCCAGCGCCTCCACGAAGGCGTCGATCCCGCCCGCCGCCACCGGCGCCCCCTCGGGCAAGCCGGTGACGTGGGCAGCCCGCCTCGTAACGCCGCCCACAGCCTCCCAGGGCTCAACTTGTTTAGGCTCTATCCTGGAGACTGAAGCTTCGCCGGCGCCGCACGAGGCGGTCGAAGTGTCCACACAAAGCGCTCCGGTGAGCCTCAACGCGACGTAGTCTTTGGGCTGCAGCAGACAGGCCGCCTCTGGCACCCGACCACGCAGCCATCCGGCGGTAGCCTCGAAGCTGGGCCCGGTGCTCCCAGCCCACGGCCGCCGGTCCATCCAGGTCACCACGGAGCTCAGCGGCCTTCCTGATGCGCCCACCGCCACCAGCGACGGACCGTGGCCGGACAGTCCAACCCCGCGTACCCCGGCCCGCTCCAGCCCTGAAAGGACTTCCCGAAGGCATTCCACCACGGCCCGCCATAACAGCTCAGGGTCCTGGTCGCCGTGGGAATCGGTGCCCACGAACCTTCTGGCCGTTCGGTAGGTGGCGGCGCTCCACGAGCACGCTTTCACCGCCGAGGTGCCCAGGTCTATGCCCACCAGGACTGGCTCAGGCATCGGGGTTCACCGCTATGACCGCCTTGCGCACCTTCCCCGCGGCAGCCGCCTCAAGGGCCTCTCGGGCGTCGTCAAGGCTGAACACGTGCGTGATGAAGTTCTCCACGTCCACCCGTCCCGATGACAGAAGGGCGAGGGCCGTCTTGAACTGGTCCGGACTGAACCCGAAGCTTCCTGTGAGCACCACTTCGTCGTAGTGCACGCGCCCGGCGTCAACCTCCAGCAGCGTGCCGGACTTCAGCCCGCCAAACACGTTGACGCTACTCCCCTTCCCCGCCACCGTCAGGCCTTGGCTGACGGCCTCGGCTGAGCCCACGCACACGAAAACCTGATCAGGTCCGGCCTTGCCGACGACACCGGAAACGCAGGCGGCCAGGTCGCAGCCGGCCGGATCCGCCACCACCGCCCCCCTGCGTTTCGCCTCTTCGCGCCTTTCAGCGTCGGGCTCGCTCACCAGCACCTTCGCGGCGCCCGCCGCTTTGCAGGCCTCCAGCATGAGAAGGCCCATCGGACCAGCTCCCAGTATGAGCACGGTGTCACCCAGGCGCACTGGGGTGTCGGTGACCGCGTTGATGCAGCACGCGAGGGGCTCCGAAAGGCACCCCAGCTCTGCTGGCATACCCTCAGGCAGGGCAACAGTGCCCTTCAGCAGCACCCCGGCGGGGATCCGCACGTACTCGGCGAAGCCCCCCTCGATCCAGTCCTTGCACTCGCACAGCTCGTGCCGGCCCCGCCTGCACATGGCGCAGGAGTAGCACGGCACGTAGGGCGCCACGGCCACCACGTCTCCCTCGCGCACAGCGACGCCTGGCGCGGGACTGTCTAGCCGGACTATGCGCCCCACCACCTCGTGCCCCAGTATGCAGGGCGGGGAGAACATGTGATGGCCCCGCACGAAGGTCTTCACGTCGGTGCCGCACACGCCGCAGTACATCACCTCAAGGAGAGCCTCGCCTGGGCCGACGCGTGGCACTGCGACCTTGCGCACCTCAAGCTGGCCAGGGCCTAGGTAGACCGCGGCCTTCATTCAGCCCACACCTCCGGCGAACCGTGCACGATGCTGGCCAGCTGCCGCACTTTGGCCACCGGATCTGGAGACTGGAACACGTTCCTGCCGAAGGCGATCCCTGCGGCGCCGCACTGCATGGCCTGGCGGACGACCACCTCAGGCTCCGCCACCTTCGGGCCGCCAGCCACCACTATGGGCACCCGGCACGACCGCACGATCCTGTCGAAACCGGTCTCCGAGTAGTAAGTCTTGATTATGTCAGCGCCCAGCTCGTATCCGACCCTGGCGCAGACGGCGATATGGTCTTCAGTGAAAGAATTATTGAAATCCGCCGGCAGCACTTCGGCCAGAACGGGTAGGCCAAGGGCGTGGGCGTCGGAGATCACCTGCCCCATGGTGCTGAACATCTCCTGTTCCTCGGGGGCGCCGACGAACACCATGACGCATATGGCGTCGGCGCCAAGGGCGCAGGCCTCCTCCACCGTGCAGGTGAGCACGTGGTAGGCGCCGTTGGAGTTGAACCTGGTGGCGCCGCCGGTGATGCGAACGATCAGCGCGGCCCGGCCTGCGTAGGTCTTCCACTCGCTCCTGGCCAGCCCGGGGTTGACCAGGATGGCATCGGCGCCTCCTTCAACGACGTTCCTCACCGCCTGAGCCGGATCGTCGAGGCCTGGCACGGGTCCGACGAAGCCTCCGTAGTCGAGGGGGCAGACCACGCTCCTGCCGTCCGGAAATATCCTTCGAAGCCTGACGTCAATTCCTGTCATGCGCGTTTCTCCTCTCTATGACTGCCAGCAGCTGCTCTGCAAGCCTTCTGAAATCGATGTCGTTCACGCTCTCGACGGTGCTCACCCAATCGCCGGGGAAGGCGTCGATCCCCTGGTAAGCGCCGGCTATGCCGCCGACTATGGCGGCCAGGGTGTCGGCGTCGCCGCCCATGTTCACGGCCGCCTCCACGCAGCGCCTACAGTCGCCGCGGTAGAGCTTGACGATGCCTATGGCTGTGGGCACCAGCTCCGTAGGGTTCATGCCGACGCCGCACACTGAATAGAGCTCCTCCTCTGCCTGGGCCGGGTCGCGCGCCTCGTCCACGATGCGAAGCGCCAGCCTTGTCCTGGCGGCCACGGACGCGCCGGCCCACTTGATCCCTCTCTCCTCACCGCGCTCGGCGCCCCAGAGGGCCGCGCTCACGATCTCGTCGATGGGGTCGGGCTGGCCGGATCGAAGCGCGGCATGGTCTGCGACGGCCGCCGCAGCCACGGCGCAGGCCACGGCGCAGGCGCCGCCTATGGCGATGCTGACGCCGTGGGTGGGTAGACACGACAGGTAGCACTCCTCGACGGCGCGCTCGAGCTGCCCTGCGTTCACAAGGCCTATGGGGGCCACCCGCATCGCGGCCCCAACGGTGTCTCCGCGACAGCCGGTGAGACGCGGATCGTCGCCGGCGGCGATGCGCTCCAGCGCTCGACGGCTACTGGGGCCGAGGACGGACGAGTTGAAGGCATCGGTTTCGCGGGCCCACTTCATGTATGCCTGTGCCGCGATCTCCGGCGTGATCGTCCCGTGCTGGATCAGGGCGAAAGCCAGTGCCAGGGTCTGTTCGGTGTCGTCGGTGACCTGTCCTCGTGTTCTTGTGCCGGCGTGGATGTGGCCTTCGGCTGGCTCGACGAACCGGTCTAGCCTACCGTAGCGCCCGGCAATCTGCTGCCTTGTGAGGAACTCGCAGGGCATTCCCATGGCGTCGCCTATGGCCACGCCAGCAAGGCTTCCCATCACTCGCTCGAGGCGGGGCGCGCGCTGAGCGCGTTCCCTGGTCATTCGTCAGCCACCCCCCGTGCCTGCAGGAAAGCCTCAAGCTGCCTTAGGGTTGGCATGGCCTCCCTGGCTCCGACCTTGCCGATGGCCAGGGCGGCGCAGGCGTTCCCGCGCACGAGGCACCGGGGAGGGGGGAGACCCATGAGGAGGCCCGACAGAAACCCCGCGGCGAAGGCGTCGCCGGCGCCGGTGGTGTCAAGCACCTGCACGTCGAAGCGCTTGGCGTAGACTGCGCCGGGTGCGGGCGTGGCGTTCTCCTCCGGACCGATCCCTGAGCCTGCAATGCGAAGGTTGCCTGAGTACAGGGCCGAGCCCAGCTCCCCTAGCGTAGCCACCACGTGTTTGGCGCCGGCTGCCAGGATGGCTCGGGCGGCCGTCGCCGCCGCGGTGCGAGGGCATTCGGCGCAGTCAGGGCCGCTCTGGCCTGAGAGAGCTTGGGCGGCTGCCTCAAGCTCGTGGCGCGACAGCAGCACGTAGTCGGCGGCTCCCATGAGGCGACGGAGCTCGTCTGGTTCGATCCATGACAGGCCGCCGCCGGGGCCGAATACGATAGTGGCGCCGAGCGACCGTGCCATCTTGATGGCGTGGGCGGCCACGCTGGGGAACGCCTCGCCAACGTAAAGCATCGCGGCGCCGCACAGCATATCGGGGACGAACTCCTCCGGCCTCTCCAGGAGGGCGGTGCCGCCCAGGGAGATGATGGTGCGGCTGCCTGCGGCGTCGACGGCGATGATGGTCTGGGCGGTACGGCCGCCGGAATCCGCCACGAGGTGGCGCGCGTCGACGCCGTCGCGCAGGAAGGCGTCGCACAGGAGCCTACCGTTGTCGTCGTCGCCCACCTTCCCCACGAACCGACACGGGTGGCCGAGGCGGGCAAGGCCAGTCGCGATGTTGGCGGTGGAGCCTCCGGGCAGAGCCTGGGGCGGGGCTTCCGCGAACACCATCTCGTCAGGCGCCGGAAGGTGCGGCACCTTTATCACCAGGTCGACGGCGCACGCTCCGAGGCAGACCACCGAGCCGTTGGAGCCGGCGCCACCCGTGCCGGTTCCGGTGCTCGTTCGTTCGGTGCGGTTACGACGTGTGTTCACCTAGATAGCCCCCAGTCTTGAAGTGACCATCAACACGATGCACGCGATGGCCACCCCCAGCGAGGCGATGAGGACGGCCCAGTCTCCAGTGGACATGGTGTAAGGCCTGATGAACGTGAACCTCTTGCTGTGGCCGAAGGCCCTCGCCTCCATGGCCAGCGCCATGGTGTCGGCCATGGTGAGGGAGTTGGCGAAGAGCGGAAGCACGATGGCGGAGGTTTTCTTGACCCTCTGCGGGAATGTGCCCTGCTCGAAGTCGACGCCGCGGGAGCGGTGAGCGTCCATCAGGGTGCGCATCTGCACTTGCACCACTGGGACGAATTTCCAGGCGGTGGAGAGGACGAACCCCACCTGGTACGGGATGAACGGGATCCTGGCTATCACCTGAACCATCTCAGACGGGGACGTGGCGTACCCGAAGATGGCGACGGCCAGGAGCACGATGAAGATCTTCAGCGACATCGCGATGCCGTAGACGAAGCCGCCGACGCGCACGGGGATGAGCGGGTTCACGCCGGGCACCCATCCGGGAACCAGGTGGAAAAGGACCCTTTCGGGGTCGCGCAGGGTGACGGAGTTCACCGAGTACGTGGCGCCCTGGATGAGGCAGATGATGGCCGCCACCACCAGCATGAAGGAGGCCACGCCTTTGAGCTTGGCCCATGGGGTCTTGGCGACGAGGCCGAAGGCGACGACGGAGAGGCCCAGGGCTGCGAGGTACAGTGGATGGGTCCAGGCCACGCTCACCAGTATCACGCAGACCATCCAGACCAGCTTGACCCTGGGGTCGAGCCTGTGCACGAAAGTGGGCTTGCTCTCATACTCAACGATCAACTCTGATCCACCTCTGCATGGCTTGATGTGCGCTGGTACAGCCTGGCGGCTGCGGCGGCGGGCGTCAGGAGCACTTCGCCCCACAGCGCGTCGGTGATCTCGGCAATGGCGGGCCGGCGCAGGCAGGCCACGGCCATGAGCTCCGGCTGCGAGAACACCTGCTGGGGGGTGCCGTCGCCCACGACTTTGCCGTTGGCCATGACCACCACCCGCCTAGCGTACAGGCTCACGATGTTCATGTCGTGGGTGATGATGATGATGGTCTTACCCTGCTGGCGCCAGAGCCGCTCGAGGTAGTCGAGGATCTGGCGCGACTCCAGCCAGTCAAGGCCGGTGGTGGGCTCGTCCACGATGAGCACTTCGGGGTCCATGGCTACCACGGCGGCCAGGGCCAGACGCTGACGTTCGCCCTTGCTGAGGTACTTCGGCCAGACGTCGCTGTACTTGGCCAGGCCGATGTCGGAAAGTAGCGCTTCGACCCGGGCTGAGATGATCTTCGGGGCAACGCCGAGGTTCGCCGGGCCGAAGCCCAGCTCCTCTGCGACGGTGGTGCAGAAAAGTTGCTCGTCGGGGTTCTGGAACACGTACCCCACGTGGGCACACAGCTCGGTGGTGGGAACGCCCTCCGTGGGGCGGCCCAGCACCCTTATCTCGCCGCTGGTGGGGCGCAGCAGACCGTTCAGGTGGCGAGTGAGGGTGGTCTTGCCGGCGCCGTTCTGGCCGACGATGGCGACAAACTCTCCGCGGCGGATCGTCAGGTAGACGCCGTCGAGAGCCTTGGCGCCTGATGGGTACTGGAAGTGCAGGTCCTTGACTTCGATGACGGGCTCACCGACGGCGGGGTCGGGCAGGGGGTCGGGGTCGGAGGCAGAGCGCGCGGGCTCGATGCCAGCTTCGGAAACCGCACCGACCGGCTGGCCGGCGACGGGGTCTCGCGGCGGCGCAGCCATCGACCAGGTGCCGGTCTCGATGGTTTGGATCACGTCTTCAGTGGAAAAGGGAACACTGCTGGCGCCTATGAGCTGGCCGAACTCGACCACGTGCGGCACCCGCACCCCGGCCTTGCGGAGCTTTTCAGGCTCGGAAAACACTTCGGCCGGCGTGCCGGAGAGCGCGAAGGAGCCGGCGCTCATCACGAACACCCTGTCGGCGAGGCTGATTATGTCGTCCACTTCCTGCTCGATGAGGATCACTGTGACACCGAGCTCCTCCTTGAGCGCGCGCACGATGGAGAATACCTTGGCTTTGCCCTCGGGGTCGAGCATGGAGGTGGGCTCGTCCAGCACCATGATCTTGGGCAGCATGGCGTACACGCCGGCGATGGCGGTGGCCTGCTTCTGGCCGCCCGAGAGGCGATGCGGGGCGCGCTTTTCCAGGCCCGTAAGGCGCATGTCGTTGATGCAACGGGTGACGCGCCTCATGATCTCCTCGTAGCTCAGGCCCAGGTTGGCCGGGCCGAAAGCTACATCCTCCTCAACGGTCATGCCGAAAAGCTGGGTATCGGGGTCGCCGAACACCAGCCCCACCCTTGACGCCATGTGCGCGGTGCCGGCCTCGCGCGGGTGGAGGCCGTCGACGGTGACGTCGCCGGCAAGCTCGCCCTCGACGAAACACGGCACCGTTCCGTTCATTATGCACGCCAGCGTGCTCTTGCCGGAGCCGGTGGGGCCAAGCACGGCCACGCACTCGCCCTCCAGCACCGACATGCTGATGCCGTTCAACGCCTTGCGCTTCGAGCCCTTGTAGGTGAAAGACACATCTTTCAGCGAGATGATCTCTGTGGCCAACTGGAACACCTCTTGCCGTTGCGTTCTGACGGTTGGGTTCTGACGCTTGCGTTCTACTGGTCCTGATCCATCCAGTCGGGGCGCTTCCTCACCTGCGCGGCCTTGAGCGCGGCGGCCACCGTGAGGCCCACGGCGGCGTTAACTGCCGAGCCAATCAGCTGCGATGGAAGGATCGCGATCATCAGAGCGGGGCCGATCATAAGAGCCCACGGGCCAAGGCATGTGATGGTGTTCGCAATCGTTCCCACGACGATCGCAGGCACGATGCCGACCTTCTTTTGGACGAACACCGCCAGCGTTACGGTGAAGGCCATTGCGGCGAGGTAGATCGGGAGCATCGGAAGCCAGCTGGCGAACCCGCCCAGGGCGTTGGCAATGAAGCACCCGATGGCGGCTACGGTGGCACCCACCGGCCAGCCGAAGTAGGCGGCGGCGAAGTAGCCTGCCGCTGCGTCCAGCGCGATGGTGGCGGCGGGCCCGGGCACCTTGATCATGGCTCCGGCGCCTGCCACCGCGGCAAGGATGGTTATCCTGGCGATGGTGCGCGTGTTCCATTCGACCTTATGCTCGTTGGGGTACTGCCGCGTTAGAACCTTTCCGATGAGCCACATCAGCACTAAGTAGCCGATGGCCAGCGCGTAGCACACGCTGAGTCCGAGAGCACCCTGTCCTAGCGGCATGTTCATACCTCCTCAGCGCTTAGTGACAGAACAGCACGCGCGGTGATGTCGTCGATCACGAGGACGTCGACGATGCCGGTGCGCAGTGCACCCAGCACGGCCCTGGCCTTGTTGGCGCCGCCCGCGACGGCTACAACGCATTCCACGTCGCGCAGCTGTTCGAAGGTGATGCCTATGAGCCTTCCAGATATGGGGGTGACCACGTAGTTGCCGCGGATGTCGAAGAAGTTCATGCACATGTCGCCCACGACGCCGGCTTCGGCGAGGGCTTTGAGCTCGTCGGCGGTGAACCCGCCCTCCGCAAGCAGCGTCGACGGCGGCACGAGGCAGCCGATGCCCACTACGGCCATGTCCAGTGCGTCCCAGGCCTGGACGATGCGGCGGATGGCGGAATCGCCCATGAGCACCTGTTTGGCCTCTGGAGTGTCAACCACCGACGGCGCGTGCAGCAGTATGGTGGAGCCGCCCAACGCCTCAGCAATACGCGACGCGATGTCGTTGACCTGTAGGTCGCGGCTGGCCTGCCCAAGGCCTCCCAAGAGCGGCACGGCACAGACCTGACGCGCGTCAGGCCTGCGCGCCTCCAGGGCGTTAGCAAGCTCACGCAGGGTGGCGCCCCACGACACCCCCAGGGTGGCGCCGTCGGCGAGGCGGCCGAGGTGGCGGGCAAGGGTATCGGCTCCGGCCATCCCCAGGTTCTGCGTGAGCATCCTCATCGGCACCGCCTCGCCGCCCACGATCACGCAGTCGGACAGGCCGAAGGTTGCCATCATCTCGTGGCGCAGCGCGTCGAAGCTGCCCGCCGGCGGCACCAGCTTGATGACGACTATGCCTTCGTCCCGGGCCTTCTTGATGGCCCTCGACACCTGGCTGCGGGAGATGCCCAGGCTCTGTGCGATCTCCTCCTGGGTGCGGCCGAGCTCGTAGTAGTGCCGGCTAACCTCGTATAGCAGCTGCGGGTCGAAAGACATCCTGCGAAGCCTCCAGTCAGATGCCAGGGGTTGCGGTGCAGGGCGGGTGGCGCTGGTTGCGCGGCGTGGCGCGTCGTGACGCGTCGTGACGCGGCCTGCACTTTTGTGCGGCACATTTGTGCCGTCGCTCAAGCATATTCCACACCGGGAGCGATTGTCCTTCCGATCGGCAGCGTTTTTCTGCGCCTGAAATCCGCAACCGCCACCGAACGGGCTCTAGCACCGGCGGGGGCTCTCTCGTGTTCATACTTTCATCCCTTCATACCCTGGGTGCAGGTTTGAGGGGCTACGGCAGGGCGAAGCTAGGGCGCGCGGCGCGGATGGGGGGCGCGGGTGCGGAGGCGCCGGGACGTTGGCGGGCACTTGAGTCGGCGAATGGTTGGGCGACATGGACTTTGGGAAGGCGAATCCACGGAGCTGGGGAGTTCGCGGCGGCAAATCCACGGATCAGAGGATTCCGCCCTCCGAAATCCCCAAAGTAGAGGATTTGCCCCTGCTGCCGTCACCAGCGTCAACCATGAGGTTAGGCGCGCCTATATGAACACGCCTGCGTATGATCTCTAGCTGCGTATTTGCTGGACCGCGATGGCCTGAAGTCTAGAGGCAGTTGCAGCTTCCACACCGCCACTACTGAAATCCACGGATCAGAGGATGTGCCAACCGAACGCCTACAGCCTGAGAAATAGCCCCCTCCACACCGCGAGCGCCAAGTCAACACGAGAGAGCCCCCGCCAAGCCAGGGCGGAGGCTCTCTCGTGTTGATCTGACACTTCCCGCGAAAGCGACCCATCCCTGGGTCGGTGTGGACAGCAGCCCCGCGAGAGCCTGTTTACAAGGTCAAGTACGGGATCGTCTGCGGTCCTTCCGGCAGCACGCACACACGCACCCGCCGCCCCTCCGGCAGGCTCTGCGCAGTCTTCCGGATGAGCTCCTCAACCAGCGCGCCGATATCGCGGCACGGGATTAGCATGGCCGCCCTGATCTCTTCGTCGCTGAGGCACTCCGAGTACAGGTACACATCCGCTTTCAGCTGCACCCTGGCCTGCACCTGCACCTGCCACTGGTCGGGTATGACCTCCGGCGCCCCCGCAATCAGGTCCATGGCGCCACCTGGAGTGACGCTGCGCTCCAGCAGGCCGTGGTAGTGGCTTCCTGACGGGATGCCGTCTATACACTGGGCCGCCGCAACGATAGCACCGCCCGGCCGCACCACCTCGGCCGCCGCGCTCATGCCCTTGACCGCCTGGTAGAGGTTGCGGTCAAGCGGGTAGCCGCTGTTAGTGGTGATGACAATGTCGAAGGGTTCGCCCACCGCCTGCATGGCCACTTCGCGCACGTACTCAATGCCCTGCTCGTGCGCGGCATCCAGGTCGCCGGCGAACACCGCCGTGATCTCCTTGTTGCGGTTCAGCGTCACGTTCAGGCTGAAATGAGGCCTCGCCATGGCAGCGGCCTCGCGTACCAGGTCGTGCACGGGGTTCCCCTTCGTCACGCCCCACGTCGCCTTCGGCGAATCGATCACCGGGAAGGAGTGAGCTTCCATCACGTTCTCCAGGCTCGCGATACCGGGAAGCACCAGCTTGGGGCCGCCGCTGAAACCTGCGAAGAAGTGGGGCTCGATGAAGCCGGTGGTGATCCTAAGGTCCGCCTCGACGTAGTCGGCGTTCAGCCACAGCTCGCTGCCGGTGCTGAGCCTGCCGACGCATATCATAGTGTCCCGGCCCCTGCAGTCATGCTGCACGATGCGGTAGTTGTCCACCACCTCTTCGCCCAGCATCTCCACGAGCTCCTCCCGTGGAGACGGCCGGTGCGTCCCCAACGCGTTCACGATGGCGATCTGCTCCCGCGTCACGCCCGCCCTCTCCAGCTCCCCCAGCACCACCGGGAGAATCCTCCAGTTCGGCACGGGCCTGGTGGCATCGCACACCACGACCGCCACCTTCTGCTCCGGCCCAAGCTTCGCCGCCATCTCGGCCAGAGGCTCGCAGCCGATGGGCTTCCGCAGGCTCTCAAGGAGCGCAGCGGCCTCGTCCTCGACGCCGGGCACGAACTTGGGCTCGATCACGGTGACTTCCGCGTCCAGCGTGTCCGGCAATTCAACAATAAGTCCAGTCTTCCCGTAGGAAAGCTCAATCTTCATCCGATATCAGCACCTCGCTCGTCGTTGGGGGCATGATGCACGGCCCGTGGTGGGCCACACGACCTGCAGCGATCCGCGGCGCCCGAACGGTGACCCTCGTCGCCCGCCGCCCCTCCCTGCCAAGCACCTACGCAGGCCTCACCACCTTGCCGGGGTTCAGGATGAAGTTAGGGTCGAGGGTGGCCTTGATGCTCCTGGTCACGCGCAGCGCCACCGGGTCATAGAACTGCTCGAAGTGGTCCAGGCGCTTCGCACCGATGCCGTGCTCGCCGGAGAGATTGCCCCCGCGCCTGTAGGTCGCGTCATAGACCTCAGCCAGTACCTGCTCCTTGCAGCGCTCCCACGCCTCGTCGGCCATGTCCTTCTTCAGGAGGGTGGCGTGGATGTTGCCGTCGCCAGCATGTCCGAAGCAGGGTATCATGACGCCGTAGCGCTCAGCGATCTCCGATATCTCGGCGATGAGCCCCGGTATCTCTGACGGCGGCACCGTTATGTCCTCCATACAGTACACCGGGCTCACCAGACGCAACGCCTCAGCCACGCACTTGCGCGCCTGCCAGATCCTGCGGGACGTGGCGATGTTGTCGGCCACGTAAACCTCCAGCGCGCCATTGTCCTGCAGCAGCTTGCCGACGGCCTCGTACTCCGCCTCCACCTGCTCCTGGGTGTTGGCTTCAATCTCGATTATAATATAGGCCCCTGCATCTCCGTGCGGCAGCGACGCGTTGAGGTACTCCGCAGCCGCCTGGATCGACAGGCTGTCCATGAACTCTATCGACGTAGGCACAACACCGCTGCCCGTCATTATCTTCGGCACCACGTCGATGGCGTCCTGCATCCGCGAAAAAGGCGCCAACAGGCTTACGCTGAACTTCGGCAGAGGCAGGAGCTTCAGCCAGATCTTCGTTATCACGCCCAGCGTGCCCTCTGACCCCACGAACAGCTTTACCAGGTCGTACCCTGACACGTCCTTAACGCACTTGCCACCCACCGTCATGATCTCGCCGTCCGGCAGCACTACCTCGAGGCCGTGCACGTACCGGCTGGTCGTTCCGTACTTGATGGCCTTGTTGCCCCCGGCGTTCTCCGCCACGTTGCCGCCGATCTGCGAGCTTTCAGCCGAACACGGGTCGCCGGCATACAGCAGCCCAACCTCCCTGGCGCGGCGCTGTACCTCGCCGGTGGTCACCGCAGGCTCCACCACCATGAAGAGGTTCTGGGTGTCGATCTCCAGCACGCGGTTCATGCGCTCCATCGACATGACGATCCCGCCGTACATCGGCACGCACCCGGCCGACAGGCCAGTCCCCGACCCGCGCGGCGTGACGGGCACCATCTCCCTGTTGGCGAGCTTCAGTATCTCCGACACCTGCCGCGCGTCGGACGGCTTCATCACCACCTCCGGCATGCGGAAGTAATGGGCCTCACTCGTCTCGTCGTGGGCGTATACTTCCATCTTCTCATGGTCAGTCACGACCCCGCCCTCGCCCACGATTGCCCTGAGCTCGTCGATTATCCTCTGGTCCACCCTGTTGTACCTCGGCACCTGCGTCACCTCCCCGCCTTCTCCGCCTTCAGCCTGGCTATGAGGTCCGGAACCACGTCGAACAGATCTCCGACTATTCCGAAATCCGCCACCTTGAAGATCTGGGCGTCCTTGTCCTTGTTTATCGCAACGATGGTCTCGGAAGTCTGCATCCCCGCCAGGTGCTGCACGGCCCCTGACACGCCCACGGCGATGTAGAGCCTGGGCGACACAGTCTTCCCCGAAAGACCGATCTGATGCGGGTAGCTGGCCCATCCCAGGTCAACCACGTCCCTGGTGGCCCCCACGCCGGCGCCCAGCGCCGCCGCCAGCTCCTCCACCAGCTTGAAGCCGTCGCGGTTCTTGACGCCCTTGCCGCCGGTCACCACGATCTCGGCGTCCTGCACGCTCACTTCCTGCGTGGTGTCCTTCACCACATCGATGAGCCGCTCGCAGCCTGCTTCAGGTCCCAATTCATATCCCTGGAGACTGACCTTCCGCACCACGCCCCGGCGCGACGCATCGCGCTCCAGGGGCCGCCACGACTTCGGCCTCACGGTAGCCATCTGCGGCCTCGCGGACGGCGTCTTGATCGTCGCCATAATGTTCCCGCCTATCGCGGGGCGCGTCTGGAGAAGCAGCTTCTCCTTGTCGTCGATGTCGAGACCCGTGCAGTCCGCTGTGAGGCCAGTGCGCAGCCGCGCAGCAACCAGCGGCATGATCGTTCTTCCGGTGGTAGTGGCCGCCGCCACCACTATCTCCGGCGCGGTGAGCTCGATCACGCGCTGAAGCGCGCGCGACGCGGCGCCAGGCAGACGAAAGTCGATGCTCGCGGGCTCGTTGACCACGTACACAGCATCAGCCCCGCGGTAGATTATCTCGCTGCACCCTCCCTCGCCCGGGTCGCAGCCGATTACAGCGCAGTTCACAGGCGTCTCCAGCTTGTCAGCCAACATGCGCCCGCGCGCCAGCAATTCGTATGTGGTGGGGTGGATCGCCCCTTCGCGTTGCTCTGCAAGTACCAGTACGCTCATGCCGTTCACCTACTTCAGGCCGATGCCGCGCTCGTCCAGGAACTTGACGAGGGCATCGACCGCCTTTCCGGAAGCGTCGTGGGTGTGCAACACCGTGTCCCTGCTGAACTTGGGGTGAAACACCTTCACCACCCTGGTGGGCGAGCCCCCCAGGCCCACCCGAACCCGGTCGACGCCAATATCGTCGGGGCCCAGCACGGGGATGTCAGCGTTCTTCGCCGTGATCTTGCCTGCAAGCGTCGGAAAGCCAGGCTGATTGATGTCCTTCACCACCGTGACCACCGCCGGCAGGGTCAGCTTCACCCGCTCGAAGCCTTCCTCCACCACGCGCTCCACCTCAACTGCCGCCCCACCGTCAACCAGCGAGATCCTTCGCACATAGGTGCTGACCGGAATGCCCAGTAGCGCCGCGACCATCGGCCCCACCTGGCCGGTCTCGCCGTCGGTGGCCCGCTCGCCGCAAAGGACCAAGCAGGGTTTGTTCGCCCCGCCCAGCGGCTCGCCCGGCACCACGCCCGCCTGGTGCTGGATCCCAGCCGCCAGGGCCTCCGCCGTGGCGATGGTGTCGGAGCCCGCGAAGGCCCTATCCGACAGCAGGGCCGCCGCGTCCGCTCCCATCGCCAGCGCCTCCCGCAGGGCATTGACGGCAGGACGTGGGCCCATGCTCAGGGCCACCACTCGCGCCCTCATGGCGCCTTCGGTTAGCGCCGCCAGCTCCTCGCGCAGCTGGAACGCGGCCTCCAGCGCGTTCTCATCAAGCGGGTTTATGACGTTGTCGTGCTCAGTGCGTATCATGGTCCCGGTCTCTTCGTCCATCTTGACGTTGTCAGTGCCGGGAACCTGCTTGATCAGCACGTAGATGTCCATGGTTGCAGTCACTTCCTCACTCTCCAGAACTCAGGCACGGGCCCGAGCTCCCTCTCGATGGCGCAGAAGCGGTTGAGCTTCTCGGTGCGCTCAGCCATCACAGGGGCGCCGAGCTTGAAGTACTCCGCCCCGACGGCCACTGCGAGGTCCGCGATGAAAGTGTCCGCCGTGTCGCGCGACCTCATGGAAACCGTGACGGTGTAGCCGTTTCGATGCGCGTACTCCGCGGCCGCGCAGGCCTCGCTCACCGTTCCCACCTGGTCCACCTTGAGCAGTAGCGAGTTGGCGGCGCCCAGGCGTATACCTTCCTCCAGCCTGTCTACAGAGGTGGCGAAGAGGTCGTCTCCGCATATCACAGTGTTCTCGATGCTCCTGCAGGCAAGGGCGAACCCTTCGAAATCGTCTTCATGAAGCGGATCCTCAATGAAAGCTATGGGATACTTCGCTCTCAAAGCCGCCAGGTAATCGACGAACTCCTCCCTGGTGTAGCTCGTGCCCTCAACGGCGTATCTGCTCTTGTTCTCGTCGTAGAACTGGCCAGCGCACACATCCAGGGCGATGCGCATCCGTCCGCCGAACCCCGCGATCTCCGCGGCCTTCACCAGTGCCTCGAACACCTGCTCGTTGTTGAGGGTCTGGGGCACGTAAAGGCCCTTGTGCATGGGAACGTCCTTCTCAAAGCCATCGAGGGCTTCTCCGAGCGCCAGGTACACCTCAGACAACGCCTCCACAGCCTCGGCGGTGCTGTCGAAGTCGTAGGCCATCACCAGGTAGTCCTCGAACACCAGCTTGGGATTGTAGAAGGTTCCCCCTCCCACCATGTTGGATATCAGAACCGGCAGGCGGTTAGCTCCCAGGCCCCCAAGAAATCTGTAAAGGGGCAGTCCCAGCGCTTTCGCTCCGGCCTTTGCGGCTGCCATGGAGACTGACAGTATGGCATTGCCTCCAAGCTTGGACTTGTCCGGGGTGCCGTCAAGCTCCAGCATGATGCCGTCGATATCACCAAGACGGGACACATCCACCCCGCGCAGCGCCGGCGAGATCAGCTCGTTGACGTTCTGCACGGCTGTCCTCACGCCGCGGCCGCGATAGCGCTTGCCTCCGTCATAGATCTTCTTGCACTCGTACTTGCCAACCGACATGCCCCACGGCACCACGGCCCGCCCCTCGAAACCGCGTTCAGTTGCGACAACCGTCTCGATGGTGGGATATCCGTGCGGCCCCAGCACCTCCGTGGCGCCCACGTACGCTATCCTGTCAGTCATTTCTCCTGCCCCTTTCCGATGACGATCACCTTGAAGTCCAGCACGTTGGTGCCGGTGGGCCCCGTGTAAACCGCATCGCCCAGACTAGTCAGGGCGTCTCCCCCGCGTGCGCGGGGATCTACCTCTCTACGATGTCATGCGGCAGTCGATGACGGCGTCTCCCCCGCGTGCGCGGGGATCTACCCCAGGCAGCGCAACACTCGCAGACTCAGGCAAGGTCTCCCCCGCGTGCGCGGGGATCTACCTGCTCACAGACGAGATCGACGAGGTGTGCTCCGGTCTCCCCCGCGTGCGCGGGGATCTACCGCACAGGGTGGACGCACAGGGCCGCCCGACATGGTCTCCCCCGCGTGCGCGGGGATCTAGCCAATGAGCAGAACACCGTGATTTTCGTTCTGCGGTCTCCCCCGCGTGCGCGGGGATCTAGCTTCGCCAGCATAGGTGCCACCGTGGTACCTAGCCTAGCCTGTAGACGCGAGGAACGAGCTGAACTGGGCTCGCTGACAGTGAATGCTCTGGCGTCTGCCTCGCGCGGACAGGAAACGACGGGCTCTCTTGCCCGTCTCAGGCACCACGGTGAAACGGCAAACGAAGGAGGCGGCGCAAGCTGCGCCGCCTCCTTCGGGTCTAGCCCTCATCAGTCTACTCGGCGGTATAGGTGCCATTGCCGCCGGTGGCTGCCTCTGTCCAAGTATATGTCGTAGGTGTGTCCGTCTTCGCACCGTACTCTGTAATAGTTGCGGTGCCGCCTCGTTCGCCACGTCCTAGCGGCGGGGTGCGCGCCGCCGAAGCCGTAGTCTTGCCATGAGCAGAGCACTTCATCGACCTTTAGCCTATGTCCATCCATGACCAGCCAAGCAGGTTCTGACCCCGGCTGAGCCACTTCCACTTCTATAGGCTTGCCGATGAACTCCGGCACCGTGTGTTACCACCCCCTGCGAGGTGTGTAGTGCGTGTGAAGCAGCTCGTGAGACCGCTCAGACAGAGGTCGCTCGAGGTACTGTTCGTAGAGAGCGTTTACGGCCGGGTTCTTGTGCGACGACCTGAGATCCATGTCACGGTCGGCCGTGTAAAGCGCCGCTGCGCGCTGCGCCCTCAAGGCCATGGTGGTGCCGATAGGCTGGCCGCCTCCTCCTATGCACCCACCGGGGCAGCACATGATCTCGATGAACTGCCACGGCGCGTCGCCGGCCTTCACACGCTCCATCACCTTGCGGGCGTTGGAGAGCCCGTGTGCCACGGCTACGCGGACCTTGCTGCCACCAAGGCTGATCTCGGCCTCCTTGACGCCTTCGAGGCCCCTCACCTCATGGAACTCCAGGCTCTCGCCTTCGAGCTCATCGCCGGTGACTACTTCGTACACGGTCCTGAGCGCCGCCTCCATCACGCCACCGGTGGCGCCGAATATGGCGCCGGCTCCGGTGGACATGCCGAGGGGAGGATCGAACTCCTCCTCCGGGAGGTTTGCGAAGTCGATTCCAGCCTCGCGGAGCATCCGACCGAGCTCGCGAGTGGTGAGGACGACGTCGATGTCCTGGTATCCGCTGGACCGCATCTCAGGCCGCTGCGCCTCGAACTTCTTGGCCGTGCATGGCATGATGGACACCACGAACACGTTCTCCCTGGGTATGCCTGCCGTGTCCGGATAGAACGTCTTGGCCAAGGCGCCTAGCATCTGCTGAGGCGACTTGCACGTAGACACGTGCGGCAAGAGCTCGGGATAGAAGTGCTCGATAAACTTGATCCATCCAGGGCTGCACGACGTGAACATCGGCAGAGGCCCGCTGCCCTTCATCCGTTCCAGGAGCTCGTGTCCTTCCTCCATGATGGTGAGGTCGGCGGTGAAGTCGGTGTCGAACACCCTGTCGAACCCCAGCCTTCGCAGCGCTGCCACCATCTTTCCGGTGGCGATGGCCCCAACGGGAAGCCCGAGCTCCTCGCCAAGCGACACCCTGACGGCCGGAGCTGTCTGCACCACCACGTGCTTCCTGGGATCCGCCAGAGCCGCCCACACGCGTTCGGTGTCGTCCCGCTCGGTGATGGCCCCGGTGGGGCAGGCGAGGCTGCACTGCCCACACATGACGCACACCGCGTCCATGAGCCCGTCGCCGAACGCGGGGAGGGCTACTGACTCAAACCCCCTGTTGACCACCGACAGCGTCGCCACGCTCTGTACGCTCTCACACGCCTCAAGGCACCGACGGCAGTTGATGCACTTGTTGGGATCGCGCACCAATGACGGCGACGATTCGTCCTTGGGAAGCCCTCGCTCCATGCGCTCGAACCGGATGTCCCTGATGCCCAGGTCCTGTGCCAGCTGCTGAAGCTCGCACTTGAGGTTCCGCGCGCAGGAGAGGCAGCCATCCGGGTGGCGCGCCAGGAGCAGCTCCAGGTTCAGCCTGCGCGCCTGCCGCACGGCCGGAGTGTTGGTCCGGACCACCATGCCGTCGGCGGCCGGATAGGAGCATGCGGGCTGAAGCGGTCGGGCGCCGTTGACTTCAACCACGCACAGGCGGCAGACTGACTGCACGCCTAAGTCCTCATGCCAGCACAGAGTGGGGATCTTGATCCCCGCCTTCCGGGCCGCTTCCAGGATGGTGGAGCCCGGGGAAGTGCGCACCTTTATCCCGTCTATCGTGAGCGTGATCTCAGACATGGGCGTCGCGCCTCCTTTCCGACGGCACACGGTGGCTTGAGCATGTTCCGGTCGCGCATACCCCGTTCAAGTGGCCCTTGACCTCGTCGCCGAAATGCTCGATGATGGTTCTCAGGGGCATAGCCGCGGACTGGCCCAGGGCGCACAGCGCCGAGTTGTACATGACTTCCGCCAGCTCCATGGCAAGATCCAGGTCTGCTGCGGTTGCTCGGAAGGCGCACATCTTGTCGAGGATCCGCAGCAGCCTGGGCATGCCCTCACGACACGGCGTGCACTGACCGCACGACTCGTGTTCGAAGAAAGCCAGCATGGAGCGGGCTAGATCAACGACACACCGACTGTCATCCACCACCAGCAGAGCTCCGGAACCCAGCGTCGAGCCTGCT
>LFSP01000033.1:45638-46069 GCA_001513145.1 Clostridia bacterium DTU025
CCTCTGTTGCAGACGTCGCCCACCAGCAAGAACACCTTCGTGCCAGGCGAACCTGGCGTGCCCATCTTCCGGAACCATTCCGGCCCGTTCAAGATGATCGGCGGAATGTTCGCGATAGTCTCAACATTGAACACTCCCGTGGGCTTGCCGAACAACCCTGCCGTGCCCGGGTAGGGCGGTTTCTGTCTGGGCTCGCCTCGCTTGCCTTCGGCCGACTCGAGGAGGGCCGTCTCCTCGCCGCACACGTAGGCGCCGGCTCCAGTCTTCAGCTCGATGTCAAAGTCGAACTTGGTTCCCAGGATCCCGGATCCGAGCATGCCCTTGCTGCGGGCCTGTTCGATCGCTCTCTGTATGCGTTTGATGGAAGTAGAGTATTCGCCGCGGATGTATATCACGCCGCGGGTGGCGCCGACAGCGTACCCCATGATGGC
>LFSP01000027.1:0-20280 GCA_001513145.1 Clostridia bacterium DTU025
AGTTGTAAGTAGTAGTGGCGGCTATAGCTATCCACCTCCCCTCTGCTACAGCTTAGGTGCGCCCGCCAGCCTCCTAAGCTCCTCAGGATCTGTGGCATGCGCAACGGCTTCCTCCCACGTAATGATCCCGTTCATGACCAGCTCCTTGAGGTGCGCATCGCGGCTCTGCATCCCTAGACGCCCACCGGTCTGAATGACCGAGTAGAGCTGATGGGTCTTGCCCTCGCGGATGAGGTTGCGCACGGCAGGGGTCGCGATCAGCACCTCGACCACCGCGACCCGACCGCGCCCGTCTGCACGGCGCAAGAGTTGTTGCGATACCACTCCCTGTAGCACCGCTGCCAACTGCACTCTCACCTGCTGCTGCTGATGTGGTGGGAACTGGTCGATGATACGGTCAACAGTCTGCACGGAGTCGTTAGTATGCAAGGTGGCAAACACCAGGTGTCCGGTCTCTGCCGCCGTGAGCGCGATGGACGTCGTCTCCAGGTCGCGCATCTCCCCAACGAGGATGACGTCGGGATCCTCACGGAGGGCGGCGCGAAGGGCCGCGGCAAAGCTCTTCGTGTCAGTGCCTATCTCTCGCTGGTTTATCATCGCCCGCCTGTGCTTATGGAGGTACTCGATGGGGTCCTCCAGGGTGATCACATGGCACGCGCGGGTGCTGTTTATGATGTCGATGAGCGCCGCCAGCGTGGTGCTCTTGCCGCTACCGGTGGGGCCTGTGACAAGCAGCATGCCCCGAGCCTTGTTGGCGAACTCCCTGACGGAAGACGGCAGACCCAGCTCCTCAGGGGACTTGATCTCGGTGGGTATCACCCTGAACGCCGCCCCGACCGACGTGCGCTGGCGGTAGGCGTTCACCCTGAACCTGGCCACGCCCGGGATCCCGTATGAGAAGTCAACCTCGCCGTCTTCGTCGAAGCGCTTCAGCACGTCGGGGCTCATCAGCCCCGTGATCATGGCCTCCGTGTCTGCAGGAGTCAGTCGGTTCCATCCCTCAAACGGCTTGAGACTGCCATGGAGCCGCATCATCGGAGGCAGGCCCACTGTGATATGCAGGTCCGATGCCTTCAGGTTGACTACCTCCGTGAGAAGCTGCTGCATGTCCAACTCCTACATCCCCTCCGCCGCCGCTACCCTCAGCACTTCGTCAATGGTGGTAATGCCCATCTGCACCTTTAGCGCGCCGTCTTCAATGAGCCGTTTCATGCCCTGGGCTCTGGCCACGGCAGCTATCTCATCACTGGACCCGTTCCTGGTGACGACCTCCCGCACCGGTTCGTTCACGACCATGATCTCGTGTATCGCAGTTCGGCCGTAGTACCCGATGCCGCTGCACTGCTTGCAGCCTCTTCCTCGAACAAGCTTGCGCTCAAGGCCGAGGCCGGCCACGCCGGAGATGCTCTGTGTCGCCCGGGTCCACCAGCCCCACATCTCGTCGTCAGGTTCGTACTCCTCGCGGCAATGGTTGCATATCTTGCGCACCAACCTCTGACTCAGCACGCATATCACCGACGACGCCGCGAGGAACGGCTCCACACCCATATCCACCAGACGCACCGTGGCCCCGGGGGCGTCGTTGGTGTGAAGCGTGGACAGAACCAGGTGGCCCGTGAGGGCGGCGTTCACCGCGATGCTGGCTGTCTCACCGTCGCGGATCTCGCCCACCATGATGATGTCGGGGTCCTGTCTCAGCATCGCCCGGAGGCCCGACGCGAAGGTGAGGCCAGCCTTCGGGTTGATCTGCACCTGGTTGATGCCGTCGAGCCTGAACTCCACCGGATCTTCAATGGTGATGATGTTGCGTTCCGCGGCGTTCAGCTTGTTCAGCGACGCGTAGAGCGTCTGGGTCTTGCCGCTGCCGGTGGGGCCGGTAACCAGTATGATGCCGTGTGGCTTCGCCAGGGCCCTGTTCCATATCTCAAGGTTCTCCGGCAGGAATCCCAGCTGCTCCAGGCGCACCATGGCGCCGCGGCGGAAAAGCACCCTGCACACAACCTTCTCGCCATAGAGCGTGGGCAGGGTGGATACGCGCAAGTCTATCTCAAGACCTTCTACCTTCAACTGAACCCGGCCGTCCTGCGGTATACGCCTCTCGGCGATGTCCATGTTGGACATGATCTTGAAACGCGACGCGATGGCCGCATGGCTGCGTCTGGGAACTCGCATGACCTCCCGGAGCATGCCATCGATCCTGTACCTAACCCTCACCGAGTCGGCCTGCGGCTCCACGTGTATGTCGGAGGCCCTGTCGCGCACAGCCTGGCTGATGATGGCGTTGACCAGACGCACCACCGGAGCCTCGTCCACGAGGGCGCGGAGCGTGTCGACGCCGATCTCGTCCTCGCCTTCATCGACGCTGACACTGTCGTCGAACACACCGAGGTCGCGGACTACCTCCTCGATGCTCTCTTCGGACCCGTAATACTGCTCCAGGGCACGCTCTATCTGATCCTCGTCTGCAACCTTCACTTCGACATCGAGCTTCGACGCGATCTTGACGTCATCGATGGCAAAGACGTCAAGTGGATCGGCCATGGCGAGGATTAGGCGCTTTGCGTTGACTACCTCAACAGGGATTACTTTGTACCGCCGGGCGATCGCCTCTGGAACCAGCTGAATGACCTCGGCGGCGATGACGTATTCTGACAGGTTGATGTGTGGAACTCCGAACTGCTGCTCCAGAGCCTGGGCGATGGCGGTTTCACTGATGTACCCGAGGCGCACCAGTATCCGCCCCAGACGCTCGCCTGTGCGCTTCTGGACCTGCAAGGCCTCATCAAGTTGCTCTCCGGTGATGGCGCCCGAATCCACCAGGCAGTCGCCTAGACGTTTGTGGCCTCGACGCGCCAATAGATGCACCTCCAAAGTGGCTGCAAGACCATGCCGCAATCAATAGTGGAGCATTCTACGTGGCCTTCGATATTCCTTCTAGAATCTGACCTATATTCAATGATTTGTGCGGTATATCGAGAGGGTGCGGTCCAAGACCGCGTGGGCGATGTGCATCTTGGAGGCGGGGCCGATGCGCTCAGGCTCGTGAACAGGCCTGATGAGCACAACGGTGTTGGTGTCGGATCCAAACGGAGAGCTGGACGGGTCGACTTTGTTGGCGACGATCATGTCCAGGTTCTTGCTGGTGAGCTTAGCTTGGGCGTTGGCGAGGAGGTCGTCTGTTTCAGCCGCGAAGCCCACGAGCACCTTGGGATACGAGGCCGCGGCTCTCTGGGCCCCGAGGCGTGCAAGTATATCCGCCGTGCGGGCTAGCTCCAACGCGAGACCACCCTCTGCCTTCTTGATCTTGGCAGGGCTGTAGCGAGCGGGGCTGTAGTCGGCCACTGCGGCTGAGGCGATGACGATGTCGGCGTCGCTGGCGGCTTCCAGGGTGGCATTGAGCATCTGTTCCGCCGATTCAACCGGGATCAACTGGCAGCCCTCGGGGCGCGGAAGGTTCACGGGTCCTGAGACCAGCATGACGCGGGCTCCCCTGGCGGCGGCCGCGCCGGCAAGCGCGTAGCCCATCTTGCCGGAGGAGCGGTTTGTGATGAACCTGATGGGGTCGATGGCCTCCCTGGTGGGGCCGGCGTTGACCACCACCTTCAGGCCTGTAAAGTCACTTGCGCCACGGGCCTCCAGCACGTGCAGAACGTAGCTGACGATGCGTTCCGGCTGTGCCATCCTTCCCTGCCCCACGTCGCCACAGGCAAGGCGGCCACACTCGGGCTCGACGAACCTGTAGCCCAACTCGGCTAGGGTAGCGATGTTGCGCTGCAGGATTGGGTTGGTGTACATGCCCGTGTTCATGGCGGGCGCGATGATAACCGGCGCGCGAGTCGCCATGATGGTGGTGGTGAGCATGTCATCGGCGATTCCCGACGCCACCTTGCCGATGAGGTTGGCGGTGGCGGGGGCGACGAGGAACACGTCTGCGGACTGCGCCAGGGACACGTGCTTCACGTTCCACTGGTCGGGCTCGGCGAACATGTCTACAGTGACAGGATTTCCGGATATGGTACGGAACGTAAGCGGCGTGACGAACTCGCACGCCGCCCTGGTCATGATGGTATGGACGTCAACCCCGGCCTTCACCAGCATGCTGGCGACAGAAGACGCCTTTGCCGCCGCTATGCCGCCGGTGACCCCCATCACGCACCTGGGCGAAGTCATTGGACTGCCTCGTTCTCGGCCGAGGCCGGCCTGGTGTAGGTCACCTTGCCGGCGGCGATCTCCTTCAGGGCGCGCGTCACGGGCTTCTCCGCCCAGGAGTCAGCGCGCTTCTGGTATGTGTTCATCACCTGGCGCGCCCGGCGCGCTGCCATCACTACCAGTGTGTAGCGGGAGTTCACCTCGGAGGTGAGCTCCTCAAGCGTAGGTCGAATCAAACTGTTTCCTCCTTGATGTCAAGCGTCTCTCGCTGTGAACGTTGTGCATCAGTCAAAGCCCCCTTCATCCGCAGCCTCACCGGCTGCGTCAGGCGGCTCAAATCCCAGAATCCTTTGCCTGCCCCGATAAGCTGCAGATGAATGCCGCGCAATCGCACTTGGCCACCCGTGAGCGCTCCGCCAGGATTATCGCGCGCACCATGGCAGCCGCCTCCTCGAGGTTCTGGTTGAGAACCACGTAGTCGTAACGGAACACCAGAGGGATCTCCTCCGTGGCCTTCCTGAGCCTCTCCTCGATGACCTCAGGGCTTTCCGTGCCGCGCTTGGTGATCCTGTTCCTGAGCTCCTCGATGGACGGGGGCATCAGGAATATCAGGACGGCATCGGGCATGGCCTCGCGCACCTGCTGGGCGCCGCGGGTTTCTATGTCCATGATAACATCTTTCCCGCTCGCCAGCGCTTCTTCCACGTGTGCCCTAGGCGTTCCGTATAGATGCCCGCAGAACTCCGCATGCTCCAGAAACCCGTCGTGCGCCAGGCGCTCGGCGAATTCCTCTCGGGATATGAACCAGTAGTGCACGCCGTCCACCTCGTTACGGCGCGGCGATCTGGTGGTCGCCGAGATGGAGTACACGAGGTCGGGCATGGACTGGCGCACCAGCGCCAGGATTGAGTTCTTCCCCGACCCCGACGGGCCCGACACCACGAAGAGCGTGCCCCGGGTTCTGGGGATGCCTGCAGCATTATCGGACATACAAGACCCCTATTTCCCTGTTACTTGCCGAGCTTCTTCAGAAGGGCCTCCTTCTGCCTGACGCCGAGCCCCTGGACTCTGCGGCTCTCGTCGATCCCGACTTCATCCATGATCTGACGCGAACGCACCTTGCCGATCCTGGGCAGCGACTCGAGAAGGTACACAACCCTCATCTTCCCGATGATCTCGTCGTTGGTCCTCTGGAGGACCTCCTCGAGGGTGAGCTTGCCGGCTTTCAGGTCAGCTCTCACCTGTGCCCTCTTGCTCCTGACCTCCTGGGCCTTCTTCAGAGCCTCGGTCTTCTGTTCGTCGGTTAGCTTGGGCAACGCCATTTCCCGCACCTCCATATTGTGTGTTGGTCTGAGGCGTACTCGAACCTACTCGATGTTCTGTACCTGTTCGCGCACCTTCTCCAGTTCTGACTTGATCTCAACGGCAAGGGCCGCCACCTCGGCATCCTGTGCTTTGGACGCTACAGTGTTGACCTCGCGGTTCATCTCCTGAACGATGAAATCCAGCTTCTTGCCGATCGGACCCTCAGCGTCCAACGCGGTTCGGAACTGACGGATGTGGCTTGAGAACCGAACCGTTTCCTCTGTATAGTCACACCTGTCGGCGAACAGCGCAACCTCCGTGGCCAGCCTGGCCTCGTCGACCCTGGCGTCGCCAAGCATCTCCGCCACCCTTGCATCGAGCCGCGCGCGGTATGCCTCCACGGTGCGCGGAGCCAGCGCCCTAAGCTTCTCAAGCGCCTGCTCCATCCGGTCGAGCCTGCCGCGTATGTCCAGGACTAGCCGCTCCCCCTCCGCGCTCCTCATCCGCTCTAGGCCCTCGAGGGCTTCCGCGAAGGCGCCCTTCAGCGCCTGCCAGAGCTCGTCGGCATCGGCTGCGGGTTCGCTTGCGGCCACCACGTCCGGCATGCGAAGGATCGTATCGAGGCTCACGTCACTTTCGATGTTCAGCTCCCTGGCAGCTGCCCGGAGCTGTTGGGCGTACCAGCGGGCCAGCTCCAGGTCGATGCTGGCGCCCCTGGCGGAGCCGCGGCGGTCGACCGCCACGTACACATCTACTTTGCCTCTGCCCAGTCGGGACGTTATGAGCGCTCTGGCCTGGTCCTCGATGCCCGAAAGCTCCCGCGGCATCCTGAAGGACAGATCCAGGTATCTATGGTTCACCGACCGGATCTCAACTGTGAACTCGCCCTCGGCCGTTGACGCCGAAGCGCGTCCGTAGCCGGTCATGCTCATGGCCATAATACTCAGTTCCATCCTTTTCCTATCGTGCGCGTTCAATTCTACTACAAAAACCGCAGGCCAATCAAGTGTTCACGAGCAACTGCAGCTCAAGTAGGTGCGTTCTGGAGCGATTATTCAACCCTTCTGCCTGAATTCCTGCAACACCAGTTGCCTCATTCTGCTTTTCTCATGGATAACCGCCGATTTTGCCCTTTGCGCCTCGGAAAGCGCCGTCTCAGGGCTCGCCTGAGGCTTCGTGCCGCCGAGGTGAGCACCGTGGACCAGCCTGACAGGAACAGGACCAGCCCCCAGTCTACAGCGGAAAGCTCGGTGGTGCCGAGGGCCTGGCGACCTAGCCGGGTGTGAACCACGGCCGCCTGAAGGACCACTGACACCGCCACCGCCGCCACGAGCCACAGGTTGGGCTTTGCAGGGGCCGAGGAGCGGCGCCCCTCGGAGCGACACTGGAACACGTAGATGAACTGTGACATGACCAGGGTGGAGAAGGCCATGGTGCGGGCGGTATCGATGCTTCGACCAAGAACTACGCCGGCCAGTATGTAGCATGCGACGGTGCAGGCGCCCATGAAGACCCCCTGAGCGGCTATGCGCAGGCCGAGGCCGCCAGAGAACACCCCTTCGGAGGGGCTCCGGGGCGGGCGCTTCATCACCGCCGGGTCGGTGGGGTCGGCGGCGAGGGCCATGGCCGGCAGGCCGTCGGTGAGCAGGTTCATCCACAGCAGCTGTATGGGCGTGAGGGGCAGAGGAAGACCGGCGGCTACGGTGCCCAGCATGGTGAGGATCTCTCCGATGTTGCTGGCAAGGAGATAGCGGATGAACTTGCGGATGTTGTCATAGATGGACCTGCCTTCCTCGATGGCGGCGACGATGGTGGCGTAGTTGTCGTCTGTCAGCACCATGCTGGCGGCCTCGCGCGCGACGTCGGTGCCGGAAAGCCCCATGGCGATGCCGATGTCGGCCTCCCGAAGGGCCGGGGCGTCGTTGACGCCGTCGCCGGTCATGGCAACCACCTGGCCCCTGGCCTTAAGGGCGCGGACGATGCGCAGCTTGTGTGCAGGAGCCACACGGGCGAAGACAGAGGTGCGGTCGAGGACCCGTCGGAGCCGGGCGTCGTCCATCTGGTCCAGCTGCTCGCCGGTGACGGCGGCGGTCTCGGGGGTTGCCGACTCTCCGACGAGCCCCGCGGCGCGGGCGATGGCGACGGCGGTGGCCGGGCTGTCTCCAGTGATCATGATGGTGCGGACGCCTGCGAGGGTCGCGTTCTTGATGGCTTCCGTGGCTTCGGGGCGGACGGGGTCCACCATGCCCACCAGGCCGAGCATGGTGAGGCCGGGGTTGAGGCCTAAGACCTCGCGTCCGGACCGCCTGAGGAGGTCGCCGTCGGCCCAGGCCAGGGCGAGGACTCGCATCGCGCCGTCGGCCATGTGGGACTCAGTGGACGTCACGGCAGCTGGAGACAGGCCTGGCGCGAACGACGAGCACAGGGGCATGACAGCGCTGGAAGCGCCCTTGACGAAGGTGACGGGGCCGTACGGGCCGGAGCAGACGACGGCCATCATCTTGGTGTCGGAGCTGAACGGGAGCTCGTCGACGCGCTGGTAGAGCCTGGCCTCATCGAAGGCGGTGCGGCCGGCCTTGGCGGCCATCACCAGGAGGGCGGCTTCAGTGGGATCGCCCGTGATGCCGGCCGCGGCGTCGGACCTGGCAGTCAGGGTGGCGTCGTTGCAGAGGACTGCGCATAGGAGGAGCTGGGCAAGGGCTGGATCGCGGGCGGCGGGGTCGGCCACGTCGGCGCCGGCAAGGGTTCGGAACCGGCCCTGGGTGGAGTAGCCGGTGCCTGTGAGCACGTAGTCGTTTGCCCCGGCTCGCACCTGCACCACAGTGAGCTGGTTTTCGGTAAGGGTGCCTGTCTTGTCGGTGCAGATGACGGTGGCGCAGCCGAGGGTCTCGACGGCGGCGAGCTTGCGCACCACGGCACGGCGCGCGCTCATGCGCTGGACGCCCATGGCCAGGCTCACCGTGACTATGGCTGGCAGGCCCTCGGGGATTGCTGCCACGGCCAGGCTGACGCCGGCAAGGAACATGTACTGGGCGGGCTCGCCCCTGGCAACGCCCATGGCCACCATGGCGGAGCACACTCCCAGGCAGATGGCCACGAGCCAGCGACCCAGCTGTTCCAAGCGGCGCTGCAACGGGGTGAGGCTGGTGCTCACGTCGCGCATGAGCCTGGCTATCTGCCCCATCTCGGTGTCCATGCCCGTTGCCACCACCGCCGCCCTGCCGCGTCCCTTGGTCACCACGGTGCCGGCCCATACCATGTTGTGTCTGTCGGATATGGCGGCCTGCTCCCTGATGACGCAGTTCTCGTCTTTGGCGACGGGGTGCGACTCGCCGGTGAGGACGGACTCGTCAGTCTCCAGGTTATGTGATTCGAAGAGCCTGGCGTCGGCCGGGACCCTGTCGCCTGGAGATAGAAGGATGATGTCGCCGGGTACTAGCTGGGAGGCGTCAACGGACTGGACGCGGCCCCCGCGAACGACGCGGGCGCGGGGGGCGGAAAGTCGGGCCAGGGCCGCAAGGGCCCTTTCGGCGCGAAACTCCTGGATGAAACCGAGTACCGCGTTGATGATCACTATGGCAAGGATGGCGGCGACGTCCTTATACTCGCCCATCACCGCTGAGACGGCCGTGGCGCCCAGGAGAACGAGGACCATGAAGTCCTGGAATTGCGAGGCCAGGATGGCCAGGGGGGAGACCCTCCTGCCCTCTTCGATGACGTTGGGGCCCAGGCGGGCCAGGCGCGCACGGGCCTCGCCGGGCTCCAGCCCTGAGCTAAGTGAGGTAGTAAGCTCCCTTGCCACGGCTCCCCGTGACATCGAATGCCAACTTGGCGTGTGACTCACACTGCATCACCTCTCGTCCACCATTACCCGTTGTAACTGTATGGGCTTTTGACCCTGCAAATGCCCAGGTGCTATACTGTGTGTGCGTTTGGGCGGCGGAGAGAGTGAGGTGGCTGGCCGTGCGCTCAACCTGCTTCAGGAGGCGAGCACCGTGCTGGTAGACGCCTTGACATATAGAGCAGTGACAGCGGAGATCCAGGCTGAGCTTGCAGGCGCGCGGGTTGACAGGGTTACCGCGCCGGCCCGCGACTCGGTGTTGATAACCGCGGGGCGAGGCGGAAAGCACGGCCTGTTGATATCCGCGTCCCCCACCTCGGCCCGGATATCCCTGGTGACGGAGGCGCCTGGGGCGCTTTCAGAACCCACCCCCTTCGTGATGCTGCTCCGGAAACACCTTGACGGCGGGCGGATCCTCGGCATTGAGCAGCTGGGGCTGGACCGGGTGTTCAGGATCAGGCTGGAGGGGTGGGCCGACCGGAGCGAGGAGGACGCGAAGAGCCTGGTCGTGGAGATCATGGGCAGGGGCAGCAACGCGTTCCTCGTCGGCGCCAGCGGCCGCGTCATCGACGTGCTGCGCCGCCAGGTCAGGCGCGATATGGGGCCTGGGGCCACATACGAGCCGCCCCAGCCGCAGGACCGGCCCGAGCCGTGGACCATTGCACGTTATGAGCAGTTCGAGGCCACACTGCTCCGCGTTGCTTCGATGAGGCAGGCGCGTGGGCTGGATGCACGCGTCGATCAGGTGCTATCGGCGGCGGTGGCCGGAGTAGGGCCGGCACTCGCAGCAGAGGTGTGTGCGTCTGCGGACGTACCCGCCGGGGCCGGAGTGAGCGAGTTTGACGGGGCAGATCTCCAGCGGCTGTGGGAGGCCTTCTCGGCGTTCGCCGCTGACGCGAGGCGAGGCAGATTCCTGCATGAGGCGGCGTTCGACGGGTCGAAACCTGTCGCGTGTTCGTCGTGGGGCATATCGCGAATGGCGGCGGCTAGGGGCCTGTCAGTGCGGAGGTTCGATTCCGCCTGCAGCATGTTGGAGGCCTGTTTCGGCGCGGCCGAAGCCATAGAGACGTTGACGGTGCGCCGCAGCGCCCTGAGGCGCAATGTGTCGACCCGGCTCGAGAGGGTGCGCCGGCGCATCGAAGCACAGCTTGCCGACGCGGACCGGGCCTCGGACGACCTTCGCCTGAAGCGTTTCGGAGACCTGCTCACCGCGAACCTCCACTCTCTGGGCGGCGGACCCCTTCGGCAGTCACGAGTGACCGTGCTGGACTACTACGACCCTGACATGCCAGGCGTAGTGATAGAGGTGGACCCGTTGCTGAGCGCGGTCGAGAACGCCCAGCGCTTCTACAGGCAGTATTCCAGGGCCGCCAGGGCTCAGGAGGCCATAGCTGAGAACGTGGCGCGTGCCCGTGACGAGGAGTCGTACCTCGAGAGCGTGCTGGAGATGGTCGACTCCGCCGATGACCTGGATGACATCGACGCCATCAGAAACGAGCTGGAGATCCTCGGCTACCTCAGACCTGAGCCCAATGGCACGAACCGCGCCAGGGGCAGACGAGGTGGGCGCCCTGCCGCCGCGGAGAGTACCTCTTTAGGGCCAACCAGGTTCGCCACGAAGGACGGATACGACGTCCTGGTGGGCAGGAACAACCTGCAGAACGACGAGCTGACCTTCAGGATCGCCCGCGGGCATGACCTGTGGTTCCACGTGAAGGGGTCTCCAGGAAGCCATGTGGTGCTGCGCAAGAGCGCCAGGGAGACCGTGCCTGACGAGGCAATGATGGCCGCGGCAATGCTGGCTGCGTACTACAGCCGCGAGCGCCACAGCTCCAACGTGGCGGTGGATTGTACGGAGGTCAGAAACGTCCGCAAGCCGAAAGGGGCAGCGCCGGGAAGAGTGATATACGATTCCCACCGTACGTTATACGTGACTCCATCCAAGGAAGGATTGATGTCATACCTGGGCTAGGCCCGCCAGCAGCGCCTGGGGCACCGGGCGCGCTTGGCGCTGGCGTCAGGAGCACGTGCCCCCGCCCGCCGGCAAAGACCACGTCAGTGCCGAGCGCCGAACACATCGCTGCGAACCTGGCCATTGCCGCCCTTGCCTCCCATCCCTTCAGGGGCACAGGGCGGCATCGCTCTATTCGCACAGGGATCAGCTGGACGACTTCGACACGGTACGGAGTCAGCGACAGCAGCGCAATGAGGCTGTCAGTGGTGTGCGCGCGCCTCTGGTCGAACACCAAGTTGCCAAGGGAGTAGAAGATCACCCCGTTCCGGTACACCTCCACAGGCTGAAGGACGTGTGGGTGGTGCCCCAGCACCACCGACGCGCCGGCATCCACCGCCGCCCGGGCCAGGGCCACCTGACGCTCGGCGGGAACCAGCGAGTACTCGTCTCCCCAGTGAAAAGAGGCGATAACGTGGTGCGACATGCTCTTGGCCCGCCTGATGTCGGACAGGATCTGGTCTTCGCGCCAATCGGGGATGCCTGGCCTGTCAGCTTCGGCAATGAAGGTTTCCGGATCCGTGTAGGACCAGAAGATGGGGGCTAGCTCGGAGTAGGCCAGAAAAGATATGACGAGGCCGTTCTTCCTGACGATGGCTGGTCGCCGTGCCTCCTGGATGTTGCGTCCGCCGCCGCAGGCGGCCACACCTACGGCGCTCAGGGCCGCGAGGGTATCGCAGAAGGCCTCGCGGCCGTAATCCAGGGAGTGGTTGTTGGCCAGAGAGACCACCGAGATGCCTGCATCCCGCAGCTCCTGCGCGAAACGCGGGTCGGAGCGGAACCAGATCCCCTTGCCTGGCAGGGGCTGGCCTCGGTCGGAAAGCGCGGTCTCAAGGTTCACAAAGCCCAGGTCCGCCCCGGAGAATATGTCGGCCACAGCGGAAAGAGGCCAGCCTGCGCCGGCCTCAGCCACCACGGTGCGCACTCCCCTGTCGAACATTACGTCGCCGGCGGCCGCCAGCAGCACGCTGGAAACGGCGTCCGGTCGGACGGGCAACTTGGCCCCGCGAGTCCCGCCGGCCGCTGCGTCAGCCCTGGCTGCCGTGTCTGCGTCAATCGCCACGCCCGCGTGATCCGCTTCCGACGTTCCGTTTGCGCGAGGCATCCCAGTCTCCAGGGAATAGATGGACGGCTGAAACGAGCAGCCAGGCGCAAGCGACACCACGGCCAGGCCACACAGGCACAGGCACGAGGCCGCCAGCGCGAAGCCTCGCTTCGACAAGGGGCATCACCTGCCCTGGGAGCGTTGTCTGAGCAGCTCGAGAGCCTGCTGAAAATCGGGCGGCGGCGGCGCCTCGAAGAACATGTTCTCCCCCGTAATGGGATGCTGAAATTGCAGGCTGACGGAGTGCAGTGCCTGCGCCTCGAGCCCAAGCTCGCCGACGGCTCTCGGTCCGCCGTAGACCGGATCGCCGGCCACCGGCCTGCCGATGTAGCTCATGTGCACGCGGATCTGGTGGGTGCGTCCAGTCTCCAGTTTAACGCGAACGAGCGTGTAGTCGCCGAAACGCTCCTCCACGTTGAACCGGGTGATGGCGGCCCGGCCCGTCGGGATCACCGCTTGGCGCTTCCGGTCGACGGGGTGGCGGCCGATGGGCGCGTCGACCAGGCCGGCGTTCTCCGTGATGTTGCCCCTGACTATCGCCAGGTATCTGCGGTCGATCCGCCTTGCGGCCAGGTCGGCGGCGAGCCTGGAGTGGGCCCTGTCGTTCTTGGCAACTATCATGACGCCGGTGGTGTCCTTGTCCAGGCGGTGCACTATGCCGGGGCGCAAGGCCCCTCCCAGGTGCGATAGGCTCATCTGCCTGCCCAACAGCGCGTTGACCAGCGTCCCGGTGCTGCGGCCCGAGCCGGGGTGGACCGCCATGCCCCTGGGCTTGTTCAGCACCAGAAGGTCGTCGTCCTCGTACACCACCGCCAGCTGGATGTTCTCGGGCTTCACCGCGTCCGACTCCTCGGGCGGCAGGACGTCCACTTCTATCATGTCCCCGGCCCTGATCCGGTAGGAGGGCCTGGTCTCCACGTGGCCGTTGACGCGCACCCTGCCATCGATCACGTGCCTCTGAGCAGCAGAACGCGAAGGAGCAGCCTGCTCCTTCGCGATGAACACGTCCAGCCTGGACCCTTCGTCTTCAGGACCGGGAGTGGTAACGATCGTCTCCATTTCCTACATACGCACCGTGCTGTGCGAAGTGTTGCGGGTGTACACGCGGACGACTCCGAAGGCCAGCACTCCGAGGAGGATGCAGAGCACCTGAGTGGCGGTGAGCGGGGCGAAGTAGTCGCGCACACCCTCGCGCCAGAACTCCACGATGAACCTGGCCACCGAGTAGAGACCCACGTACATCCAGAGCACCTGACCCTCGAACTTCTTCCTGGCTTCCACCATCGTCAGCAGGCCGAAGATGATCAGGCTGTAGATGGCCGAGTAGATCTGAGTCGGATGCCTCAGGAGGCCGTCGCGACCTGCAGCCAGTGCCCAGGCCACCGTTGTCTGCTCGCCGTAGCAGCATCCGTTCAGGAGGCAACCGATCCTCACGATGGCGTAGCCCAGCGCAACAGCGGGCGCCGCGATGTCCGCCACCTTCCCCACGGACAGCTTCTTGACGCGGCAGTAGACGTATCCTGCCAGCACGCCCGCGCCGAGGCCGCCGAAGTACGACAGGCCGCCATCGCGCATGTGAAGCACGGACGCGGGGTAGTTGATATAGCTCTGCAGGTTCAGCACCACATGGAGCAGGCGGGCGCCGATGATGGACGCAATACAGATTATCAAGGCCAAGTCGATGATATTGTCGGGGTGGATTCCCCGCTTCTTGCCGACTGCAGCAGCATAGAAGGTTCCGACGACGAAGGCCAGCGCCAGCGAGAGACCCCACGAGTACACCGGATACTTCCACAAATTGAACAGCACTGGATGCAAGAGTTACTCCTCCTTCACGGATGGATGGAACAGCACACTGTACAGTATCAGCGCCATGCCGATGACTATGGCGCTGTCGGCTAGGTTGAACACCGGCCATATGCCCAGATCGATGAAATCGAAGACACTGCCGACCATGACCCTGTCGATGAGGTTGCCGATAGTGCCGCCAAGGCTCAAGCTCACACCCAGCCGCTGCACCCACCAACGCCGTGGCCACCGCAGCAGGTAGTACGCGCCTGCCAGCGTCACGACCACAGCTATAGCGATGAGCATCGGTCTTCCATTGTGGAGAACGCCGAAGGCCGCGCCGGAGTTTCTCACATTCGTGATCCTGACGATGCCGCCCAGGCATGGTACCACTTCATACGGCGCCACCAACCGGCTGACAACGTGTTTGGTGGCCTGATCGGCCAGCACTATGAAAGCTGAAACTAGGAGCCACAACACGTTGACACACTCCACAGGCCCGGCGCAGGCCCGGCAAAGTCCGAGATTCATTGTAACACAGGCGGAAGGAGCAGTAAACCGCAGGTAGCTGGGGCTGCTTCGGCTCTCAGGCTACCAGGCATCGATCCCGCCGGAGTTCTCGGCGGCGTCGTCCTGGCCTGTGTTGGCCGTGCCGTACTCGGCCAGTTCGTCCCATACGTCCTCGCCATGGATTCCAGGGTCATCGTACGGGTACGACTCGTCCAGCCCTCCGAATGGCGGACGGATCACCTGCTCCTCCACCGGCCGCCTGGACGCGGCGTCGGCACTATCCGTGGCCGGCACACGCACCCCGCACTCCACGCAGCTTGCCGCCCACGGTATCGCCCGGAGCCTCTGCTCCGGTATCGGCTTGCCGCACTCTACGCAGATCCCGTAAGTCCCCTGCTCCAGGCGGCTCATGGCCGCGCTTATCTCGGCAAGCCTGGTCTCGTTATGGTTGATCAGCCCCAGGTTGATGCTGCGCATCTCCAGGGATGAACCTGAGTCTGCAGGGTGATTATCGTAAGACGAAAGCTCTCCGCTCCAGTCGGCTTCGGCCACGTCGAAGCCTGCTGTACTCTCAACGTCCGAGATCCGCCGCTCCGCCATCCGCCTGGCGCGTTCAAGGCGCCTGCGCGCCTCGGCTACGTCCAAAGGGCAACCTCCTCATGGCTCCGAGTGTGTGTCAGGCGTGGCCTGCGGAAAAGCCGAAAGCGTCACCGGTTCAGTTCGACGAACTCCACTATCTCGCCTATGTACTTGCCGATCAGCGGCAGGTTGGACCATGCCACCTGACCCAGCAGATACAGCCCGATGGCGGCCAACACCGACGCCCCGAAGGCGAAACCCAGCCCCCTTGCCGCGCCGCCCAGGAAGTTCGACCAGATGACCCTCCTGGGGCTCCTGAGGAACTCCACGTACTCGGCGACTGACGAATCCTCCATTGCGCGTGCAACGCGCGCCAGCTGATGGTACAGGCTTTCGCCCCGGCGACGGCAGGCTCTTCGGCTCAAGCTCCACACCTCTACACTATGGTGCCCCTTGCTTGCCCCTTTAAGCCGTCGAGCAAGCCGTCTAGGCCCTGCGCTCCTCATCGGCGTCCTGTTCGATGATATCCATGTAGGCCTCAAGCATGGCCTTCATGCGCGCCCGCAGCGCGGTCTGGTGAGCCAGCAGGTCCTCAAGCCGCTGCTCCTGCGCCCTAACCTTGTCGTGGGCGCGCTGCACGATCTCCGCGGCCTGCTGCTCTGCGCTCTCCAGTATGAGCCTAGCCTTCTCCTCCGCGTTGCGGCGTGCCTCCTCAGCGGCCTTCTGCGCCAGGAGCAGTGTCTGTTTCAGCGTCTCACCCAGGTCGGTGCCGGACTGCTCCTTCTCCATCAGCTGCCGCAGCCTCTCGCGCAGCTCGGCGTTCTCGCGCCACAGCTGGTCATAGCTCTGGCCCACCTGGTCCAAGAACTCGTCCACCTCGGCGGCGCTGTACCTGCCAAACCTGGCCTTGAACTGCTTCGAATGGACTTCAAGTGGTGTTAGCATCTCTCTCCCCCTCCCTTGTGAACGTGGTAGGCGGGTTGTACCGTGTAAGCGTAATCGACACCCTGCCGCGCTTCGTCATGCCCAACACTTCGTCTACGGTGAGCCTGCCCCTGCCCCGGCAGGTGATGACGTCTCCCTGGGATACCTTGAACGCTGGTGACTGCACCTCTACTCCGTTCACCTTGAAACGGCCGATCTTGATCTCCTGCGCCAGCCTGGTGCGGGACGCCGGAAAGCCCGCGCCGGCCACGGCGTCAAGGCGCAGGGACGGCACAGTGGCACGGATGGTTTTCGCGGATTGCCCCGGGAAAGACACTTCGGCCGGGTCCAGCTCGACTATGCCTTCGAGCGCCGCTAGAGGCGCAGGGACCGGCCTCCTGGCGGGAGGTGGCTCCGTGCGGCTGCGCAGCGCGGCCGAGTCGACCACAGCCTGCCAGGTTCCTGTGGTGCAGAACACGTCTCCCAGATGCTCGGGGGCGAAACCGATTGACCGCAGCGTCGCCCACACTTCGCCGGGATCGGAATCAGAACCGATCCCGGGGATATCGCGCAATTCTATGTACGTGATGCCCGCGGATAGCGTATCGTTGACGAATGCCACCGCAGTCACCACCAGCTTCTTTCTGACGGCTCCCCTGTATCCCCCATATAGCCTGCCTACGGCGGCTGGCACCGTCGAAAGCTGCTCCAGCGCCTGCTCCTGCTCACCGGGGCTGAGGAACCCTATGTGAGTCACCTCGCCGGCGGCCGCTCTCGCGACGGCCTGCGAGACCAGCTCTTCAAGGTTCAATCTGAGGCCTCCTCCGCATCAAGGGTCGCCACTGGCCTGGGCCCGAACAGGGCGGTCCCAATCCTCACCATCGTGGCGCCCTCTTCGATGGCCACTTCGAAATCGCCTGACATTCCCATAGACAGATGCTCCAGCTCCACGTTGGAGAGCCTGAGGCGCCCCAGCTCCTCCTTGAGGATACGGCCCTCCCGAAACAGCGGCCGGACGGACTCAGGATCGTCGCAAAGCGGGGTCATTATCATCAGGCCGCGCACCCGCAGCGTCTGGTACCGGGTGAGCGCCTCCAGCAGCTCGCGCGTGCCTTCCGGCATCACGCCGGACTTCTGGGACTCGCGCCCCATGTTCACCTGAACCAGCACGTCAAGGGAGACGCCGCGGGCGGCACAGCGACGGGCGAGCTCGCTGGCGAGCTCGACGCGGTCGAGGGAATGCACCATCGAGAACAGGCCCACCGCGTGCCGGGCCTTGTTGCGCTGAAGCGTCCCGACCAGATGCCACTCTACACTCGGAGGAAGCAGAGGCGCCTTGGCCATGGCCTCCTGCACCCTGTTCTCGCCGAACCGCGTCAGGCCGGCCTTCACCGCCTCGGCGATCCTCGCCACCTCGACGTTCTTCGTGACGGGGATGAGCGTCACGTCCGTCTCTGATCTGCCCGAACGTCGCGCGGCGGCGGCTATCCGCTCCGTGACCTCGTCCAGTCTACCGAGGAAAGAAGACAATCACCAACACCTCGCAGCGGGTTACGTATTCTTCATCGCAGAATACTATTCCTCCGCTGGGTTTCAGGGCTTCAACAAGACCTTATCGCCTTCGCGTATGCCTGACACAGCCGCCCGCGACCCGACAACGCCCTGCAGGATCACGGGACGGAACACGTACCTGCCGGCGCGGTATATGTACACGCCGGTGTAGCCGTCGCGCTCGACCACGGATGAAGCGGGAACTATGATGCCTTGTATAGTGCGGGGGATCAGTATTGCGCGTTCCAGGCGGAGGTCGGCCAGGGTGAGGGCGAACCTGTCGAGGGCGATGCGCACCGCGTGCCAGCCTTCGCCCAGGTCGGGGCGGGATTTCACGTCAAGCACGGTGGCATTGACTTCTTCCTGCGCCAGCCGGGGGAAGCGCACTCTGACCGACCTGCCGGCGCGAAGCTCTTCGTCGTCGAGGTCGGCAAAGAAGAGAAGCTCGGTGCGAAGGTCTGTGATCTCGCGGAACACCGCCTGCCCAGCCCTGACGACGTCGCCATCCGAGGTGCGCCTGGGCTCGGGCTGGTATGAGCCGGGAGTGATGTCGAGGATGTCGGGATGGGACGCGTTCATGGCCTCTTCCAGACCGTCCATGTGATAGCTGACGACGCAAGACTGCCGTGCGCGCAGAACGGCGATGGCGCGGCCTGCGGCGTCGGTGCGGCTGGAAGACGCGGCGGACGGCTGCGAGGCTGGGAGCCCCGGAAGGTCCGGCTCAGATAGGGCGGGCAGTATCTCGGCGACGATATCGCCGGCAGCTACCCGCTGACCATTGTCGGCGACCAGGCGGATTACGCCGGAGGCGGGGCTCACGGCGAGCCTCTCGTTGCGTATCATGAGCGCCTGGCCTTCGATCTCCACCTTCAGGGAGCCGCTTGCGGCCACCTCCGAAGGGGCGAACCGCCCCACCCAGAGCGGGCGCACGAACGTCAGCACCCCGGTGGCGAACACCAAGGCCAGTGCGACGACCATAGTGCGAGCGTAGAAGCGCCGCGCCCGCTCCTCCAGGCTGTGGTCCTCGACTCTAGGCTGTTTCATCTCGGGCGCTCCCACTGGAGTCCGCGGCAGTGGACCAGGTGATCGTTGGCCACCAGGGTGCCTTCGGCGGTCTCCAATTGGTACACCCGTCCCTGGTAGCCGCTGGACTTCCGCACCTCCAACACCCCGAACGGGCGAAACGACATGGACTCTCCCAGCGGCGGAGCCTTCTTGCCGAGCTTCGGCTTTTCGAGCACCAGAAGGGAGTCACCGGCCCGCACATCCTTCGCCAGCACGACCTTCTCCTCCAGGCCCCGAACGACGGGCAGCGGCTGCTGCCCTGTGAGGTTCAACAGACCCGCTCTTGTACGTATCTGATAAAGAGGTTCGCCTTCCCACAGCATCCGTCGGAGCACCGCCTCTGTGGTGGTCCAGCCGGTGCGGCACAGGAAGCGGTACTGGCCGATGTCGACTTCGTTTGAATCGGCGTCGAGGACGCGCTCGAGCAAGTCCAGCGTGGCCTCGAACACTTGCCCTGCAGAATCCTTGACGTAAAGAACTGTATCGTTGAGCAGGCAGGAATTCACCTCACATCGCCTCCAGTAGGCGCAAGTATAGCACCTCATTGCCCAGGTTTCAAGGCTTTGGCCTTCCTGTGTTGGCNNGCAGGTGAGAGAGAGGCGCGCGGACGACGTGCGGGCCGTCGTGATGTGGCCGAGCTGGGCAGGCTCGTCCACGAGGCTGTAGGGACCATGCGAGGAGCGCCTCAGCGGAGCTGGGCTGGGCGGGGGTTTTCGCGTGTGGCGATGGCGCCCGGAGCAGCCGACCGCGGGGGTTTTCCTCCGATTGGCGGAGCTACCCTGGGTCGGCCCCTCCCTTTGGAGGCGCTCACCACGAAGAGCGCCTCCAAAGGGAGGGGAGCTGCAAGTTCGCGTATCCAGCGCTAATGCTCACTCAGCGCAGTCTAGCGGCACAAATCATCTAGCTGGGATTGTAGATCAACCGCCTCGCACCGTGCTTCCCTGTCGTCCACCATCCGTCCCGTCGTCGGCCCCGAGATCCACCTCCCGCAGGGGTTTTCCTCTGTTTGGAGGAGCAGCCCGGGGTCGGCCCCTCCCTTTCGAGGCGCTCACCCCTAAGAGCGCCTCCAAAGGGAGGAGAGCTGCAAGTTCGCGGATCTTGCGCTCGTATTCACTCAACGCACTCCGGCGGCACAAGTCGTATAGCTGGGGCTTTGCATCAACCTCCTGCAGCAGCCCTGCCTTGTCATCCACAACGCGTCCCTCCATTCGGCCCGAAGCCGGCCTCCCGCGGCGTTCTCCACTGTTTGGAGGAGCAGCCCTAGGTCGACCCCTCCCTTTCGAGGCGCTCACCACGAAAAGCGCCTCCAAAGGGAGGAGAACTGCAAGTTCGCGGATCCTGCACTCGTGCTCACTCAACGCACTTCGGCGGCACAAGTCGTATAGCTGAAGCTTTGCATCAACCTCCTGCAGCAGCCCTGCCTTGTCATCCACAACGCGTCCCTCCGTACGG
>LFSP01000027.1:20428-23619 GCA_001513145.1 Clostridia bacterium DTU025
CGAACGCTACCTTTGGGACTCCACTATGTCGGAGTCATCCACCAACACCACGTCAACTCCGACCTTGGTGATCCTCTCGAACGGCACCAAGTACTCGCCGCCGCGGCCGAGGAAACCCAGCAGACGGCTACCTCCGGGTATGATGAAGCTCACCACCTTCCCGGTGTCCATATCGATCTCCATGTCGAATATGTAGCCGAGCCGGCTGCCGTCGGTTGTCGATACGGCTTCCTTGACCCTGAGTTCCGAAGCTCGCAGTATCATGTCGTGCCTCCGAAACAAATAGAACTGGCTCCCCACCATTCTATGCGGGGGCCAGCTCACGTGTTCCGGGCACAAGTCACTTCTTGGCCTGCGCAAAGTAGAGGCTGGGAAGGCCCAGGAGCCTGGCGGCCCAGGCTGGGAGCTCGAAGAGGGCGAGCCCCCGAGAAGGCTTCGCGTCGTCGGCTATCTCGATCAGCCTCGAGTTGGCGATGTCGATGGGGTAAAGCGGCGGGAACAGCACACACCACCAGTTGGAGCCTGTTCCATTTCCTATGGAGACTGTGAGGGTCGTGTACTCCCCGGCCGGCAACACCCGGCCGTTCCAAGTGCTTTCAGCGAACCGCTCCACCCCCAGACGTGCTTCCACCTGGTGCGACGCGCCGGCCCGGCCGACGGCAGCCTGCGCCCGGCTGGCTATAACTGGAAGTCCGTCCTCGATAGCTTTCGCCGCGCTGGGCAGGTCAGGAGCGCCGGCCGCCAGTTCCGCGGTACAGCTCAGCACCTCGTCTTTCACCGCCAGCTTCACCCTGTGGGCTAGCGGGTCCTCGCTGGAGGCGCGCACGTGGAGCCTGACGAGGTTGGAGGAGTTGTAGGCTGTAAGCGCCATCTCTCCCCGATCGGCGCCTGCCTTTGAGAAGGCAGCACAGCCCAAGAGCGCCAGCCCCGCTATTACCGCGCACATCACCAACCTGGCTATGGTCTGCCTTTTCGTGACTAACACCTCCTGCCTGGTAGTGTTCTGGTTCTACATCGAAGCCTTCATCTGGTTCAGCGCAGCCTTCTCCAGCCTGGATACCTGTGCCTGAGATATGCCGATCTCGTCCGCCACCTCCATCTGCGTGCGGCCCTCAAAGAACCTCAGCTTGAGGATGTGCTGCTCCCTGGGGCTGAGCTTGGCCATGGCCTGCTTGATGGCGATGCCCTCGAGCCAGTCGGCATCCGTGTTTCGTTCGTCGGACACCTGGTCCATGACGTAGATTGGATCGCCGCCATCATGGTAGATCGGCTCGAATAGCGATATGGGTTCCTGTATGGCGTCGAGGGCGAACACCACTTCCTCCCTGGGCAGCTGGAGGGCGGCAGCGATCTCGCTTATCGTGGGCTCACGGGAGGTTTGGGCCACCAACCTGTCGCGGGCTTGGAGCGCCCGGTAGGCTATGTCCCTGAGGGAACGAGACACACGAATGGAGTTGTTGTCGCGCAGGTAGCGTCGGATCTCCCCGATGATCATGGGCACGGCATACGTGGAGAACTTAACGTTCTGCGACAGGTCGAAGTTGTCGATGGCTTTGATCAGGCCGATGCAGCCTACCTGGAACAGGTCGTCTACATACTCCCCCCTGTTGGTGAAGCGCTGAATCACCGAAAGAACGAGGCGAAGGTTCCCATGGATCAGCTTCTCACGGGCTGACGCGTCGCCACTTGCCGCCGCTTCCAGGAGCTCCTTCATGCGTGAGCTGGACAGCACCGGCAGCTTGGACGTGTTCACCCCGCAGATCTCGACCTTGTTGAGCGCCATCTCCACACAACTCCACTGACGAAGCTTGGTACCGACACTGTCAGTATTGCTCCGTACATGTGGAATTATTCTTGCGCACGTACACGAATTGCCAATCGATTCGCCTAATTGAGGGGATTCATTCGACAGCCGTCATCAGGTGCCTCAACTTAATGAGTATTCGCTTTTCCAACCTGGATATGTATGACTGCGATATGCCCAGCATGTCGGCGACTTCCTTCTGAGTGCGCTCGGCGCCATCGGAAAAGCCGAACCTCAGCTCCATGATGCGCTTCTCCCTTCCGCTGAGGGTGCTGAGGGCGGCCCAGAGCAGGTTGCGGTCGACCTCATCCTCAAGGGCCTGGTAGACCAGGTCATCTTCGGTTCCGAACACGTCGGACAGGAGCAGCTCGTTGCCGTCCCAATCCACGTTCAGCGGTTCGTCGAAGGAGACTTCGGTTCTGGTCTTGTTGGTCTTTCGGAGATACATGAGTATCTCGTTTTCGATGCATCGGGAGGCGTATGTCGCGAGCTTTATGCGTTTCGACGGATCGAAGGTGTTGACCGCCTTGATAAGGCCGATGGTGCCAATTGACACCAGGTCTTCGATCCCCACTCCGGTGCTCTCGAACTTCCTGGCTATGTACACCACCAGCCGCAGGTTGCGCTCCACCAGCATACCGCGTACGGCCCAGTCGCCCTTGGATAGCTGAGTCATGCACTGGAGCTCCTCCTCTGGGGTGAGCGGCGGCGGCAACGTCTCATGGCTTCCGATGTAGTGCACGCGACCACGCTCCACCCAGGCCAGCCAGCCCAGGGTGACGTACACCGCCCGCCTTGCGGCACTCTGCAGGGACAACATCAGGGCGTTCATCACCGTTCCTCCCAAGGTTTTCCGGGTCGCTCACGCGGCCCTGAATATGTCGGGGTTCACCAGCCCCCGGTAGCGCCCCTCGGGGCTCAGCTGAGAGCAGCACACGCACACTATGGCCCTGGAGGTAAACACGGTCCCGATCCCGTCCGAAACCTGCACGCTATCGGGCCTGAAGGCAGCCATGATGCCCCTCTCATTGCCCACCGATGAGTACGGCACCAACCTGAACCTTGACGACCACTGCGTGCGGGCGATGGCGGCTGCGGCATCGCTGAGGGCCTCGAAGCCGACGGCGCCGCAGGCTCCTCGGTTATTCCCGGCCTCGACGTCCTCGCCCACCGAGCCCCCGACGCCCGCGTCTCCTCCCACGGCGACGCTTCCCGCCGCGTCACCGCCGTCCCACGCCCTCAGCGCCTGCACAAGCTCAACGGGTAAGACTGACGCCAGCGCATCCAGCTCCACGATGATCGCCGGCGCGCCCGATATGGGGTCGCGCAGCCTGTTGCCCGTGTCCACCAGGGCGTCGAAACGCACGTCGCTGTCGCCGAAGCTCAC
>LFSP01000027.1:23681-43747 GCA_001513145.1 Clostridia bacterium DTU025
GTCATCTGACGCACCGCCACCGCCACCCCGCAGGCCATGGCAGCCAGCAGGTAGCGGTAGACGGTTATCCGCCCCACCTCGGCCAGACGAAGCTTGGGAAAAGCGATGGCCACCGCGATCAGGCTCGCGCCCAGCGCCGCGGCCATGCTAAGGGGCGAGCTCAGATCCAAGAGACCGATATCCCGCAGCAACACGAAGAAGAGAAAGGCAATGGACGTCACCGCGGCGCCGGCCGTCAGCCGTCCAGGCGTGATGGAAACGCCGCGGATCTGCGCCACGGCCCAAAGAGTGACGGAGTCCAGGGCGAAACTTGCAACCAAGAGCAGAATCAACGTGTCAAGGTACACTCTTACCAAGGGATCCACCCCCCTTGACATGTCTATTCTGCGCTAGGCGCATCATACCACCGGCCTCGGCAGAACCCTGTCGAAAAGCAAGCTCAGCGCCTGGCGGCCGTATGCTTGGCCGGAGGCGCTGAGTTGTCTGAACTATCGATTATGTGCTGCTAGATTCGCACACCTACTTCATGTTTCTCAGGAAAGGAGGGATATCGATGTCGTCGTCGTTGCCAGCCAGCGGCTTTATCTTGACGGTGGGTGCAGGGCGGAGCGGCACCGTGCCCGGACGCCCCGGCTGCACACGCGGCCCTCCCGCTATGGTCGGCCCGTAGGCGCCCAGCTGCGCTGCCTGCCTGGCCGCCTCGAAGCCCGTGGCGATCACTGTCACCTTGATGGTGTCTCCCAGCGAGTCGTCGATGACGGCACCGAATATCACGAGGGCATCGGGGTCTGCGGAGTTGGACACGATCTCCGCAGCCTCGTTCACCTCGAACAGGCCCAGGTCGGATGAGCCGGTGATGTTCATCAGGACGCCCTTTGCGCCCTCTATTGAAGACTCCAAGAGTGGGCTGGATATCGCCGCGCGGGCTGCCTCGGCGGCCCTGTTCTCGCCAGACGCCACGCCGATGCCCATCAGGGCCGACCCTGCCGAAGTCATGATGGTCCGCACGTCAGCGAAATCGAGGTTGATGAGGCCGGGCACGATGATCAGGTCGGAAATGCCCTGGACGCCCTGACGCAGCACGTCATCGGCGATGCGGAAAGCCTCGACTATGGGGGTGTTCCTCTCCGCCACCTGAAGTAGCCGGTCGTTGGGTATCACGATGAGCGTGTCGACCTTCTCCTTCAGGGAGGCAACTCCCTGGTCCGCCTGGGCCATGCGCCGTCTGCCCTCGAACGAGAAGGGCTTCGTGACCACTCCCACCGTGAGGGCGCCTTGGTCCCTGGCGACCTCAGCGATGATGGGCGCGGCCCCTGTGCCGGTGCCACCTCCCATGCCGCAGGTGACGAACACCATGTCCGATCCGGCCAGCACCGCAGCCAGCTGCTCCCTGCTCTCCTCTGCGGCCTTTTTCCCGATCTCAGGGTTCGCCCCTGCACCTAGGCCCTTGGTGAGTTTCTCCCCGATCTGCAGCTTCATCGGGGCGTCCGACATGCGCAGCGCCTGAGCGTCAGTGTTCACGGCGATGAACTCAACGCCTTGCAGTCCTGCGCTCATCATGCGGTTGATGGCGTTGCTGCCCCCGCCGCCAACACCGACGACCTTGATCTTGGCCAGGTGATCTCCTTCCAGTTCCAGTTCAAACACCACGCATCCCCCTCACACTAGGCCTCAAGATGTGAATACGTCTCTGAACCATTCCATGACGCTTTCCACGAAACTGTTGCGAAGAATCCCGCGCGAACCCCTTCTCACCTGCTGGCCGGAGTCGTCGAACGCGCACAACGCCAGGCCCATGCATACCGCGAACGCCGGCGAGCTCGCGGTCTCCTCATCCGCATGGACCCGCTCCGTCTTGCCCACGCGGGCAGGCATGTCCAGCGCGCGCGTGGCCACATCGGTGATGTTCCTGAAGGCGGCGGTGCCGCCGGTTAACACCACCCCGCCTGGATATGGTCCCCGTACACCTGATTGTATCAGATTCTCCCTGACCTTCTCGAATACCTGGTCCAGACGGGCCTCTATTATCTGGCAGAGGGTGAGGCGGGAGATGCTCTTGTCGAATCCGCACTTCTCTTCGTCCGAAACCCCCTCCGCCCACGCCGCACCGCTTTTGATCTTGAGGTCCTCAGCGTAGGCCACCGGCACCTTCAGCACCACGGCGATGTCGTTGGTCACGTGGCTGCCGCCGATGGGCACTACTCCTGCATGAAGCAGGCTCCCACCGCGGAACACGGCTATGTCGGTGGTGGCATACCCGATGTCGACCAGCACCACGCCGGCCTCCAGCTCCTCGGGCATCAACGCCGCCCGCGCCGCAGCCACCGACTCCAGGACCATCCGGTCAACGTCAAGGTTTGCCCTTGACGCCGACCTGCGCAGGTTCTGCAACGCAGTGGACGAGCCCGTCACCACCTGCGCGTCAACCTCCAGAACCGACCCGGTCATTCCCACGGGCCCCAGGATGCCGAACTGGCTGTCGACGCCGTACTCCCTGGGCACGACGGCAACGATCTCCCGTTCGGGAGCCTCCGCGGCCCTCCGGCACGACTCCAGCGCCTGCGTGACATCATCCTCGGTGATCTCCCTGTCAGGCGGGGTTATCGCCACCCTACCGGTGACAGGCTCCGACAGGAGGTGCGACCCGCTCACTCCTACCACAACAGACTGCACAGCCATACTGGAGGCAGCTTCAGCTTCTGCCACGGCGTTGGCCATAGCCACGCCCACCGCCTCGATATCAACAACCATGCCCTTTCTCAATCCGGCAGACGCGCTAGTCCCAATGCCCAGCACTACCGTGGCGCCGCTTGGCTTTCTCTCCGCTATGACCGCCCGCACGGTGCCGGAGCCTATATCGACAGCAGTCCTGATCTCTTTCCTAGCCAACACCACTACCTCCCACCGCCGTCGGCGGGGAATGCCACTACATACTTCTAGAGCAGATGCTCCGTACCCTCCAGCGTCTACTACTGATTTCCCATCACTGGGCGGGTTTCCACTCTCACGTCTATGTAATCGACCTTGGCTCCCTGTTCTCTCACAGACGCCAAGATGGAATCCGCAACGTTCAGCCTGGACTCGATGCCCTCTGCCGCGCCCAGCATGATCCTGATGCCGTCGGTGGTCCGCACAACGATGTTTGAAATGTCAGACACATCGATCTCCGATACCATCGGCACGTTCCGCGCCGCCAGGGCCTGTCCCACCATGGCGCCTAGCCTCACTGGCCCGTCAGGTCGCACCTGCTCGGCTACGGCCACGTACGTGGGCCTCACGCCCACCAGGAGGGGTGTGTCGGGATCGGCGATAGCCTCAGAGAGAGCTATGGCGTAGCCTTCGGCGTCCAGGTCCACGAAATAGCCGGCATACGGCATGTACGCTACGGTGTCGCGCTCCTCCACCTCTATGACGATGGTCTGCGGCAGCCACCTTCTGACCCTGGCTGCGGCGATCCTGGGGGCGCCCATGAGCCGCCGCTCCACCTCGCGCACAGGCACCCAGAAGATGTTGGCGCGCTCGGGCAGGCCGGCCATGACCAGCACCTCGGCCTCCGAGAGGTACCTGGCGCCTACCACTTCCACGCGTTCAACCAGAAAGTACGGGGAGTTCAGGAACGCCGCGCCCACAACAGCCAAGAACAGCAGCGCAACGGCTGCGAACGGGACCTTGGCTGGCTGGTACCTCTCTGAATAGCCGTATGGATCAGGCAACCGGCCCACCCCCTGGACCTTCTGGACAGAATGCCTGACCCATTATATCACGCCGCTCCTCTACCCGGAGACGGCCAGCTCCAAACCTTCTTCAATCCGCACGTCGGCGCCGAGCGCGGTCAGCCTCTCCACCAGGCCGTCATAGCCCCGGGCCACGTGTTCGATCTCGTCGATGACGCTCTCGCCATCCGCCATGAGCGCCGCCAGCACCAGCGCCGCCCCGCCCCTGAGATCAGGCGCCACCACCCGCGCACCGGTGAGCTTCGGCACTCCGCGAATCACGGCGGTCCTGCCGTCCACTGTTATCTGCGCGCCCATCCTCACCAGCTCGTCTACGTACCTGAACCTGCTGGTGAAGACGTTCTCCGTGACGGTGCTGGTCCCTCTGCCCGTGGCGAGCAGCGCCGCGAAAGGCGCCTGCAGGTCTGTGGGAAAGCCCGGATACGGCATGCTCTTGATTGACGCCGGACCCGGCCTGTCGCCCATGACAACCCTAACCGAATCTTCAGAAACTATCACCGCCGCCCCCACTTCCGCCAGCTTGGCGACGAGGGCGTCCACGTGTTCAGGGACCATATCGGTTACCGTGACGTCTCCCCTGGTAACGGCGGCCGCAAGCATGTATGTTCCTGCCTGGATCCTGTCTGGCATCACAGGGTAAGTGGTGGCTCCCAGGGCCTCCACTCCGACTACCCTGATGGTGTCGGTACCGGCGCCCCTGATCTGGGCGCCCATGCGCACCAGGAAGTTCTGCTGGTCAATGATCTCCGGCTCCCTCGCGGCATTGCGGATGGTGGTGACTCCCTTGGCGAGGCACGCCGCGGCCATCAGGTTCTCAGTCGCCCCGACGCTGGGAAAATCAAGGTGGATGTCGGTGCCCTGAAGCTGATCCACCCTACCGCATATGTGGCCATGCTCTTCGGTGAACCGCACCCCCATGGCCGCAAGTCCCTTCAGGTGGAGGTCGATGGGGCGCGAGCCGATGGGGCACCCTCCGGGGAAGGCCATGCGCACGTAGCCCTGCTTGGCTAGCATCGGCCCGAGGATCTGCACCGAAGCCCTCATCCTGCGCACCAGGTCCTCCGGCGGCTCAAGGGGCCCTATCCCCTTAGGATCAACCTCAATCACGCCCCCGGGCCTCTTCGCTGTGCTGGCGCCCAGCGACTCCAGAAGCTGGCACATGGTGTGGACGTCGGTTATCTCCGGCACGTTGGTGAGGGTACATGTATCGGAGGCCATCGCGGAAAGGGCCAACAGCTTCAGGCACGAGTTCTTGGCCCCCGGCGCCTTAACGCGGCCAAGCAGGCGACGGCCGCCGCTGATACGCAAGGAGTTCATGCAGGTAACCTCCCAGTGTTAGGTTGGTCATCCTCCCACAACCCTGACTTCGGGCACCAGGTCCACCCCGAACTTCTCGTACACCACGCGACGCACGTGCGACATCAGCATGAGGACGTCACGGGCGGTGGCGTTGCCGGTGTTGACTATGAAGTTGGCATGGACCGGTGAGATCTCCGCTCCGCCTATCCTGAGGCCCTTGAGGCCGGCGGCGTCGATGTACCGCCCGGCCCCTCGGCCAGAAGGGTTCTGGAATATGCACCCGGCACTGGGCATATGCAGCGGCTGTTTCACTTTGCGGTCTGCCATGTACTCCTGCATCCGGGCAAGACTCTCCTCCACGTTGCCCGGCCTCAGTGCCAGCGTTGCCCTGAAGGCCACTATGTCGCCCTGCGACAGCCTGCTGGATCTCTGGGCAAAGTGCATCTCATCTGCGGTCCTGGTGGACCGCTGTCCGTCGAGGCTGAACACCTCGACCTCCTTGAAAACGTCCCCTATTGTGCAGCTGTAGGCGCCGGCGTTCATGGTGATGGCACCGCCCAGAGAGCCCGGTATCCCCACTGCCCACTCCAGGCCCGCCAGGCCGCGCTCGGTACACGCCCGGGCCAACGCTGGAAGGCTGATCCCAGCGCCTGCAGTCACGGTTTCGCCGTGGAACTCGAGAGAGGATAGCCTAGGGCCGATCCGGATCACCGCGCCGCGGATGCCCTCGTCCGCCACCAGCAGATTGGTTCCATTTCCTAGTATGAAGACTGGAAGGCCGAAGCCCCAGGCCCACTTAAGCGCTTCGCGGAGATCATCCACGCTGTACGGCTCTATCAAGACGTCAGCCGGGCCCCCGATTCGGAACGACGTGTACTCCCGCATGGGCTCTCCCATGGATATCCTGCCTTGGAATCCCCTCTGCAAGGACGCCACCTGCGACTCCGTAACCAGGCTGACCATCTAGCAACCACCGCCGTTCATGTGCTGTGCCGCATCGCGCTTTAGCTCCTCCGCCAGGCTGCGCGCTGCGCGATATATATCGCCTGCGCCCATCGTCACCAACGTGTCGCCAGGCCGGGCCTGACTCCTCAGGAACTCGAGTGCCTCGAACCTGTCCGCGAGATATCTAACCGACTTGCCCTCATGCTCCGATATGGCCTCGGCAAGCCGCATCCCGCTGACCCCTGGGATCGGCGATTCGCCTGTGCCCTCGTGGTACACTTCGGTGACAGCGACAACGTCGGCAAGCCCAAAGGACTTGACGAAATCATCGAAAAGTAGCTTTGTCCTGGTGTAGCGCTGTGGCTGGAACACCACCACGAGCCTTCCGCCGGCCGCCGCCCTCAGCGCGGCCAACGTGGCTCGTATCTCGGCAGGGTGATGCGCGTAGTCATCCACGATGGTCAGTCCGCCCGCCCTGTACAGCACCTGGCACCTTCTCTCCGCACCGACGTAGTCGCGGAGGCCGGCACGTATGTGCTGGTGGTCGATGCCAAGGCCATGGGCAACGGCATACGCCGCCGTGGCATTAACTATGTTATGCACGCCGGGCACCGCAAGGTATATCTCTCCCATGTCATGCCCCCGATACAACACCCTGAACCTGGAGCCCATACCGTTTAAGCGCAGGTCAGCCGCGGCGTAATCAAGTTCGACATCGCCGCCTGCCTGACCGTACAGCACTACATCGCACTCGGCGCCCTCGGCCGCCCTGAGGACGTTGGGATCGTCGGCGCAGACCACCGCCCGGCCCCCCGGCTTCACCTGCCTCAGGTACTGGATGAACGCTGACATTATGTTCTCAAAGGACCCATAGTAGTCCCTGTGATCATCGTCGATGTTTGTGACCACCGCCACCTCCGGCCGAAGGGTCAGGAACGAGCCGTACGCCTCGTCGGCCTCCACTATCATGAACTCGCCGGACCCGGCGCGCCCGCCGCTAGGAGCCCAGGTGAGGCCCGCCCCCACGGCAACCGTCGGGTCCAAACCGGCTTCCATGAATATGGTGGCCAGCATCCCGCTGGTGGTGGTCTTGCCGTGGGTGCCGGTGACGCCGATTCCACGCCTGTCCTCGAAGAGCTGCCCCAATAGCTGGGCCCTGCTAATCACCGGGATGCCGGCAGCCCTTGCGGCCGCCACCTCCGGGTCGTCATGGGGCACGGCGGCGGATACCACCACCACGTCAGCTTGACACGCTACCTCTGGATCGTGCCCGCTGTACACCTTCGCCCCACTGACCTCAAGGTCCGCCAGATGAGGCGAGTATCTGATGTCAGAGCCTGTGACTTTGTGCCCTAGTCCGATAATTATCTGAGCCAGCGGGCTCATCCCGCTGCCGCCAACACCGACGAAATGGTACGTTCTCTCTCCATCCATGCGCCGCGCACCTCTTAAGACCCCGTCACCGACGATGCTATTGTATGCCTTATGCCCGTATTGGGAGCATGTCCACGGCTTCACCGCGCCCCACCGGGCCTCTTACGCACGATCCTCTCAATACAGTCTACTACCTTTTCGGTGGCGTCGGGGATCCCCGCCTCCGCCGCCGCGTGAGCCATGGCCCGCCGCCGGGCATCGTCCACGAGCAAGTTCACCACGGCGTCAGCAAGCCTCTCCGCGCAAAGCTCCCTGTCAAGTATGACCACGGCGGCACCACGGGCCTCCATCGCCCTGGCGTTCCTCTCCTGAACGTTGTCTGGCACCTTCGGGTGGGGCACGAGCACCGACGGAAGCCCCCTTGCCGCGATCTCCGCAAGGGTTATCGCCCCCGCCCTGGCCACCACCACGTCGGCGCAGGCAAGGGCCTGGGGCATGCTGTAAATGTATGGCACGAGGATAACATCCCCCCGCTCAGACCTGGCTATTCCCTCAGCGTCAACGTGAAGCTCCGTCCCAGCGTCCCTGGTCTGCCTCACCGCGTCGTCGAACTTGTCGGCTCCCGTAGCCATCAGCACTTGCCCGCCTGCGGCGACGATCCTGGTCACCGCCGCCGCGGCCGCGCGGTTGATGCTAGCGGCGCCCTGGCTGCCCCCTGTCACCAGCACCACGGGGCGCAACGGGCTCAGCCCGAAACTTGCCAGCCCATCCTCGCGGGATGCCGTCACCACGTCCCTTCTGATGGGGTTGCCCGTGAGCACCGCCCTGTCAGGATGCGGCAGATACCTCACGGACTCGCTCCAGCTCACCGCGGCCACCTTAGCCCTCTTGGCCAGCAGCCTGTTGGTGGCCCCGGGCACCACGTTCTGCTCGTGTATCAGCGTCGGCACCCCCAGGAGCGATGCCGCGAGAATGGCCGGCCCGGAGGCGTATCCGCCGGTGCCTATGGCCACATCCGGCCTGAACCTGGCCACGATGGCCAGGCTCTGCGCCACGCCCGTCGCGGCCTTGGCCGCCGTAGCCAGTGTGCCCAGCGATAGCCTCCTCTCGAAACCCGCCACGGTGATTGACACGAACCTGTGCCCTGCGCGAGGCACCAGGGTGCGCTCCAGCCCGCGCCTGCCCCCCACGAACAGCAGTTCCGAGTGGGGGTAGCGTCGAAGCAATTCGTCGGCGATGGCCAGGGCGGGATATATGTGACCGCCTGTGCCGCCGCCCGCCAGCAGAAACCTCATCACAAACGCTCCAATCCGATGCGCCGGCGCCGCGCCCGAAGGCTACCTCACCTGCGGTAACTCTCCTGCGGCATCTCGCCTGCGTTATCTCGCCTGCGCGTACCGGCTTATGTTCAACAGGATGCCGATTCCGGCCAGCATCGGCACAAGCGACGAACCGCCCGAGCTTATCAGCGGAAGCGTGATACCGGTGATGGGCATCGACCCGGTTACCACTGCGATGTTCATTGCCGCCTGCAGTGTTATCATGCACGTGATTCCGGCTGCCAACAGCGACCCGAAGGTATCGGGCGCCCTGAAGGCCGCCCTGAAGCCGCGGGCGCCCACCACAATGTAGAGGAACAGCACGAGACCGGTGCCGATCAGGCCCAGCTCCTCGCCGATGATGGCGAAGATGAAGTCCGTGTGCTGCTCCGGAAGGTAATGAAACTTCTGGCGGCTCATGCCCAGGCCGAGGCCGAACGGGCCGCCGGAGCCCAGCGCCAGCAGGCTCTGGATTATGTGGAAACCTGAGTCCCTCGGATCCGACCACGGATCAATAAAGGATGTGAGCCTTCGCATCCTCACCGGGTCGTGTCTGGCGTAAAGCAGCACCGCAGGCACGGCCAACGCGAGGAGCGCCGCCAGGCTGGTCCAGGGCGTTCCAGCCACCGCCATGATGAACCATGTGATGCCCATTATGCAGATGGCGGTGCCCAGATCCGGCTCCAGCAGCACCAACAGGGCGCACACCCCGGCGATGAACACCGGCACCACGGTGCCGCTGAAAAGCGACTTGACATCAGGCCCGATTCGCGAGAAGTACCGCGCCAGGAAGACCACCAGTCCCAGCTTGGCGAACTCACTAGGCTGCACGCTCACTGGGCCCAGGCCTATCCACCGACGCGAGCCCGACACCAGACGGCCCACACCGGGCACCAGCACCAGCGCAAGCGCTCCTATGCTGAGGATCATGATCAGCCCGGCAAGCTGCTCCCACAGGTGGTAGTCGATGTTCATGCAGGCTACCAAAGCCACCATGCCTATGGCCGCCCACATCGACTGCCGCTTCAGGTAATAGTAGGCGTCGCCAAGCTCCTGAAAGGCCGTGACGGAGCTGGAGCTGAACACCATGACGATCCCCAGGCTCAAGAGGGCCAGCACGGTGATGAACAGTATTATGTCTGGCAGACCGGCCCGCTGTTTCATGTCACATCCTCCGAAAACGTCGTAAGCGCCCCCGCCTACAATCCCGCCAGGCCCAGGGCAGCGAAGAACGCAGACGCGACCCAGAACCTCACAACGACCTTGGGTTCCGCCATCCCCGAAAGCTCGAAGTGGTGGTGTAGCGGGGCCATGCGGAAGACGCGCTTTCCGGTGCGCCTGAAGTGTATGACCTGAATGATGTCCGACATGACCTCCGCGATGTACACCCCGCTCATCACCGCGAGGAGCAGTTCCGTCTTGGTGATCACCGCGAGGCTCGCAAGTGCCGCTCCCAACGCCAGCGATCCCGAGTCTCCCATGAACACCGCGGCAGGGTGAGAGTTCCACCACACGAAGCCCAGGCAAGCGCCGGCCACCGCGCCGGCAAACACGCCTGCCTCCAGCCTGTCGACGACGCATGCCACTACCACGTAGGCGAAGCACGTTATGGCCACGCATCCTGCCGCCAGGCCGTCCAGGCCGTCGGTGAGGTTCACCGCGTTGGTCATGCTGATGAGCATGAACGCCGCGAAGGGTATGTACCAGATCCCCAGGTCAATGCTGACGTGCCGCGCGAAAGGGATGGATAGGGCCGTGCCCAGGTCGGGCCAGATGAAAGCGTAGCCTCCCAGCACCAGGCCGACCAGGAGCTGCAGGGCCAGCTTGTGCCTGGCCCTGAGGCCAAGCGGCCTGCGCGCCACGATGGAGATGTAGTCGTCCAGCATGCCCACAAGGCCGCACGCCGTGGTGACGAATAGCGCTATCGGCAGGTGCGTGAACCCCCGAGCCATGGCCACNNCCCCTGCCGCTACCAGGGCCGCCACCACTATGATGACCCCGCCCATGGTGGGCGTGCCCGACTTGACCGAGTGGCTCTTCGGGCCGTCGTCCCTCACCACCTGCCCCACCTTGAGACGCCTCAGCGAGCGGATGATGGACGGCGCAACCGCCATCGACACCGCAAGCGCTATCCCCGCCGCCGCCATTGACCTTTGAGCTATCGACCACATCTCGCCAACGCCTCCGCGACCCGTTCCATACGCATGCCCCTAGACCCTTTCACCAGATACACATCGCCGGCCCTGGCCATGGCCTTTGCCAGCTCGGCCGCTGCCGCGGGATCGTCGCACGTGGCCACTGCGCCCTGGGGCATGCCCGCCGCGACGGCGCCGCGCGCCATGTGCCTAGCCATCTCGCCCATCGCCACCAGGCCCTCTACCCCGCGCTGGGCTGCGTACGCGCCCACCTGCCTGTGGTACTCAGGCGCCTCGTCTCCGAGCTCAAGCATGTCCCCGAGGATGGCGATGACCCGTCTGCCCATGGCGTACTGCAGCACGGCATCGACGGCGCACCTTGTGGAGACTGGGTTCGCGTTGTAGGAGTCGTCCACCACGGTGGTGCCGTCTTCAAGTTCAATGAAATTCATCCTCATTGCAGACGGGACAAACCGGCCCAGCCCCTCCGCCATCACGCTGGGCCCCATCCCCAGACTGTGGCCCACAGCCAGCGCAGCCAGGGCATTGGAGACGTTGTGCGCGCCAGGCAGCGGCACCCTGAACCTCAGGCCCTCCACGCGACTGCCATCCAGCACCAGGCTGAAAGTGGTGGAATCCGCCGACGCCGCGATGTCCACGGCGCGCACGTGGCAGCTGTCGGATGTGCCGAACAGCACCGTCCTGCAGCCGGCCAGGGCTTCCATGGCCCTGACCCTTGGATCGTCGCCGTTGAGCACCGCGACGCCCTCGGGCGGCAGGGCCTGTACCAACTCCGCCTTGGCGGCGGCGATGTTCTCCTGCGAGCCCAGCTCGCCCAGGTGTGCCGTGCCGACGTTGATAACCACGCCGATCTCGGGCTTCGCCACCGCCGCAAGCTGCGCGATCTCGCCCCGGGCCCTCATGGCCATCTCCAGCACGATGGCCTGGTGCTGAGGCTCCAGCCTGAGCAGGGTGAGGGGCATGCCGATCTCGTTGTTCATGTTGCCCTCCGTGGCCACCACGCGAAAGCCCGCTCCCAGCACCGCGGCGGTCATGTCCTTCGTGGTGGTCTTGCCGGCGCTTCCGGTGATCGCCACCACCCTGGCGTTCGACCTGCGCCTGTGCTCCGCGGCCAGGGCCGTGAGAGCCTGCAGCGAATCGTCCACATGTATCAGCGCGAAGCCCTCGGGCAGGGCCTCCAGCACCTCGTCGCCGAGCGCGTGCGACACCACCGCGGCCGCAGCGCCTGCCGACGCTGCCTGCGCCACGAAGTCGTGCCCGTCCCTGTGCTGGCCCCGAAAGGCAAAGAACGCGGCCCCGGGGCCGGCGTTGCGGCTGTCGATAGCGGCGCAGGCGATCCGGACCTCGCCTGATCCCCTCACCAGCCTTCCGCCGACGATGGGCAGAAGCTCCTTGACGGCGTAATCAAACACCCTTAGTCAGCTCCTCGATGGCAGCACGCGCCTCTTCGACGTCGTCGAAGTGTATCGCGCGGTCGTGCAGTATCTGGTACGTCTCATGCCCTTTGCCAGCTATCACCACCACGTCGCCGGGCCGGGCCACGCCCACGGCGTGGCGTATCGCCTCTCGCCGGTCCAGGATCACCGTCCAGGAGGGATCCGGATCGCCCATGCCAGCGGCGATCTCCGCCACTATGGCAGCCGGGTCCTCGGTTCGCGGGTTGTCAGATGTCACCACCGTGTAGTCAGCAATCTCCCTCGAGATGGCGCCCATCACCGGCCGTTTTGTTCTGTCCCGGTCGCCCCCGCACCCGAACACCGAGATGAGCCTGCCAGCGCTGAGGCCCCTGGCCGTGGCCAGCACGTTCCTTAAGGAGTCGGGGTTGTGCGCGTAGTCGACTATCACTGAGAAAGGCTGCCCCGCGTTGACAGGCTGGAACCTTCCGGGAACCCCCGAAAACGACCGGACGGCCTGCCCAGCCCAGCCCAGATCCAGCCCGGCTTCTGACGCCAGCGCCAGCGCCATGAGGCAGTTGCTGACGTTGAAGATGCCCACAAGCCCCGTTTCCACTCGAACTCTTTCCCCTGTAGACGATGACGTCACCACGAACGAGCTGCCGGTGGCCGAAAGCTCTATCTCGGAAGCCCTGAGACTGGGCTCGCCTGCAAGCTCCGCCGGGGTCGAGGGGCCTAGCCCCACCGTTACGACGCGGGCGCCTGCAGCCTTCGCGGCTTTCGCCATGGCGACGCTGAACGGGTCGTCGGAGTTCACCACTGCGGTCCCACCAGGCTTGATGGACGAGAACAGGAGCGCCTTCGAGGCAGCATAGTGCTGGACGTCGGGATGGAAGTCCATGTGGTCGTGGCCGAGGTTGGTGAAACCCGCAAGGTCGAACTTGAGCAGCTCGGCGCGGCCCAATGCCAGCGCGTGGCTGGACACTTCCATCACCACGTGGGTGAGGCCGTTTGTGACCATGGAATAGAACAGCCGTTGCAGGTCGGCGCCTTCGGGGGTGGTGTTGGGGGCCGGAATGAGCTCGGCCTCGTTCAGGCTGGCATCCCTGTGAGGGTCGGCTGCAAGCCCGCTAAGTGGCGCCGCAACCCGGTAACCCATGGTTCCCACCAGGCCCGACGGCACTCCTGCAAGGTCCAGGAGGTGCAGGAGGAGGCGCGTTGTGGTGGTCTTGCCCTTCGTGCCGGTGAGCCCCACTGTGAAGAGTTTGCTCGAAGGATCATCGTATAGCTCACGGGCCAAATATGCCAGAGCCCGCCGAGAATCGGGCACCGTCACCACTGGAACATCGTAGCGCCCCTCCACGGGGCGCGACACCACGAGGGCGGCGGCGCCGTTGGCAAGCGCGTCGTCGATGTAGTCGTGGCCGTCGTGCTTGGAGCCCTCGAACGCAGCGAACAGTATGCCAGGGCCCGGTACCGTGCGCGAGTCGTATGTATAGCCGTATATTCGCACTGACAGAGGGCCCTTCACGCTGTGCTCCGGCACCGCTTTGAGAAGCTCGCCTAAGGTCGCACCCAGCATAGTCATCATTCCTCAAGATACAGCGTTACTGCAGCCCCGAGCGGCACCTCCGTGCCTGGCGCAGGGTCCTGCCGTGCCACGAACCCGGTCCCCACCGGGTTTACGGCGAGGCCCTTGGCCCCTAGGAGCAGGGCTGCCTCCTTGAGGCTCTTGCCCACCAGGTTCGGCACAACCGCCGTGGTGCTGTCGAGATTATACATTCCCTCAGTTCCAAAGTAAACGATGACGGTGGTTCCCCGGGCCACCTTAGCCCCTGCCGCAGGCGTCTGCGCCATCGCCACCTCACCCATGCCCTCGTATCGGAACCTGAGGCCAGCCGTGTTCAAGATGGCCTCCACCTCGCTGCGCCCCATCCCCACAACGTCTGGAACGGCCACCTGCGCGGCGGCGTCGGCCCCTCCGGGGACGCTGCCGATGGTGGGCGGCACTTCGAGGTACCTGAGGCTGTCGCGCATGATGTTGGCGAATACCGGAGCCGCTATCACGCCGCCGTACTTCACGTCAGTCTTTGGCTCATCCAGCAGCACCAGCAGGACCATCTTCGGGTCGTTGGCCGGAGCGAATCCCATGAAGGAGGCGACGCGCTCGTCTCCGTACCTTCCGCCTTCAGGCTTCTCGGCAGTACCGGTCTTGCCTGCAACGGAGTAGCCTGCAACGGCCGCCCTGGTGCCCGACCCGTTCACCACCACCGACTCGAGGATGCGTGTGAGCTCCTGGGCGGTGCGCTCAGATATGACCTGCCTCACTGGAGTGGGCTCCGCGCGCTTCAGCACCGTGCCGTCTGGAGCCAGCACCTCCTTGACCAGGATGGGCTTCATCAACACGCCGCCGTTGGCGATGGCGCACATGGCGTTCACCATCTGCAGCGGCGTCACCGAGATGCCCTGTCCGAACCCGGTGGTGGCCAGCTCCACAGGGCCCATCCTGCTCTCCCTGTGCATGAGGCCGACTGCCTCTCCCGGAAAGTCGATGCCGGTCTTCTGGGTGAACCCGAAGGCCTGGATGTACCTGGTGAACGTCTGGGCTCCCATCTTCACGGCGATGGAGGCGAACACGGGGTTGCACGAGTTCTCCGTGGCCTCGATGAACGTCTGCGATCCGTGCCCGCCGGCCCTCCAGCACCTCAACGTCCTGTCTTCCACTTTGACGTATCCAGGATCGAAAAACTGCGTATACGGTGTGACGGCCCCTGAATCCAGAGCCGCAGCGGCGGTGAACACCTTGAACGTGGAGCCGGGCTCGTAGATGTCGCATACGGCGGCGTTGCGCCTGAGGGCGGTATTGAACTGGGAGTAGGCGTTGGGGTCGTACGAGGGCCGCACGGCCATGGCCAGCACCTCGCCGGTGAAGGGGTTCATGGCTACGGCGATGGCTCGGCTGGAGCCTGTGTCCGCGATGGCACGGTCCAGCTCGCGCTCGCAGATATACTGGATAACCTCGTCGATGGCCAGGACGATGGAGTTGCCGTCTGACGGCGGCACGAAGAGCTGCTGGCCCTCGGGGATCTCCCTTCCGCTGGCGTCCCTCTCCGCAATGATCTGGCCGCGGACGCCCCGAAGCTCAGTGTCGTAGAAGACCTCAAGCCCCTCAAGGCCTTGGTTGTCGATGCCGGCGATGCCGATTACCTGCGCCGCAAGGGTGTCCTTCGGATAGAAGCGCTGCCCGCTCTCGGCCACGTTCACCCCTGCCAGGCCCATCCTCTTGACGGATTGCGCCGTATCATACGGCACCTTTCTCTTGAGCCACACTATGGACTGGTTTGTGGTAAGCTTCTGGATCAGCTCGCCCTCGGTCATCTCCAGGAGGGGCGCCAGCTGCCTAGCTGCGGCCGGAGCGTCCTTGACCTCCGCCGGCACGGCGTACACCGAATCGGCGCTCATGCTCACCGCAAGCTCACGCATGCGCCGGTCGTATATGGTCCCCCTCTTCGGGTCCACCTGCACGGCGCGCATGCGCTGGTCAAGGGCAAGCTGGCGGTAGTGGGAAAAACGAATTCCCTGCAGCCATACTAGGCGCAGGGCAAGCACTAAGGCGAGCACCGCGAGCAGAGTCACGACGGCCTTGATCCGTTTCTTGATGGTCATCGGGGAGTAGGCTAACCTGCTCCGCCGCGTATCGGGGTACAGCGTGCCATACGTCACCGCTCCGGCCTCCATCCATCAGATGAAGCGCCCGTGCATCATCTGAGAACAGACGGGATCTGCGGCGGAGGGCTGGCGAACCACGCCGCGACCAGGTTGGACACTGCGGCGGCCACCAGCTGTTGGGCCACTCCGGCCAGTCCCGCCAAGACGGCCGGCGGCTGCTCGGCCCTGCCGGCGTCAGCGGCTGCGCCGGCCGCGGAGGGTGCGGGCGATGCGGCGACGGCCGGCCTGGCTATGCCGTCCACTAGCACCAGCGCCATGGCGTCGGGCTCAACCATGCCCAGGCGCATCCTGGCTATCTCCTCTATCCTGTCCAGCGAGGTGGCGCGAGCCAGTTCCAGGCACGCCCTGTCGTAGGCCTTCATCGCCTGCTCCAGCCTGGCCTGGGCGGCCGCCTTCCTGGCGCTGGCTGCCACTATCTCCGCTCTCAGCGCAACGTGCGCCCCAAGCAGAGCTATGACCATGAAGGCCACCAGCGCACATGAGGCCATGAGCCTTATGGGCCTGGTCCCTCTGCGCCGCGCCGACGCGAGCCCGATCTCCGTGTGCACGCTTGCGCAATCCATGCTATTCATCCTCCTGGATGTCTAGAACTCTGATTGCCGCCCTGAGCTTGGCACTCCTTGCCCTCGGGTTGGCTTCCACCTCTTCGGCAGTGGGCGTTGTCGCTCTGAGGCTCCCCCTGACAAGGGTGGGACGCCTGCCGCAGACGCACGCAGGCGCCGACGGATCGCAGGTGCAGGGGTTCATCCCCTGTCTGAACACCTCTTTCACGATCCTGTCCTCCAGCGAGTGGTAGGACAGCGCCACTATCCTTCCGCCCGGCGCAGCCAGCTGCACGGCCGCCTCAAGCCCCCTGCGCACCGCGGTCAGCTCGTCATTGACGGCTATCCGAAGCGCCTGAAAGGTCCTTCGCGCCGGGTGCGGCCCCTCTCGCCGCGCCGCCGCGGGCACCGCAGCCAGTATCACCGAAACCAGCTGCCCGGTGGTGGTTATCGGCCCCGCCTTCGACCTACGGTCCACTATGAACCTGGCTATCCTCGAGGCCCAGCGCTCCTCCCCGTAATCTCGGATGATCCGCGCAAGCTCCCGCGCTCCGGCGGTGTTCACGATATCCGCCGCCGTGACCGCGAGGTTCGGATCCATCCGCATGTCAAGGGGCGCGTCTTCCCTGTATGTGAAGCCGCGTTCCGCCTCGTCCAGCTGAGGGGAACTGACTCCGAAATCGAACAGAAACCCATTCGGAGATATCCTGGAGCCGTGCTCCTGCTCAAGCTGCGCCAGGATGTCCCTGAGGTCCGCGAAGTTTCCCCTGACCAGCCTCACCCGGCATGGAGCATCCGAGAGCCTATCGGATGCGCTCCGGAGCGCCGCCGGGTCGCGGTCGATCCCGATCAGCATCCCGTCAGGGCCGATGCGCGAAGCGATGTGGACGGAATGCCCCGCGCCCCCCACGGTGCAGTCGACGATGGCCTCCCCCGGCTTGGGGTTGAGGGCCTCCAGGACCTGGCTCAACATCACGGGCACATGCTCGAAAGACATTGCACACCTCACGCCGGCGATACCAGCTTCTCGGCGATGGCCTCGTAGGAGTCGGCCACCCTAGCAATGTACTCCTCCCAGTTCTGGGCCGACCAGACCTCGAACCGCGAGGATACACCGATAATCACGATCTCCTTGTCGATGTTGGCGTATTCCCTGAGGTGTACCGGGATGACCGTCCTTCCCTGCCTGTCAAGCTCGCACTCGGCGGCCCCGGAAAAGAACATCCTTGAGAAAGCGCGTCCGTCAGCCATCGTCATGGGAAGCTGCGTGATCATCTGCTCCTGCCTTCTCCATTCCTCCATGGGAAAGCCGAACAGACACCTGTCTAGCCCTCTGGTAAGCACGAAGCGCCCTCCAAGTTCGTCTCTGAACCTGGCGGGAACGATCAGGCGGTACTTGTCGTCAAGGGTATGCCGGTACTCGCCCATGAACACCGCGGCTCACCACTTTGCTCCACTTCGCTCCACTTGCCTATTGCTTCTATACTGTCGCGCCTTCTCCTGCAAGCGTTGCGAATATTTCACAAGAAAAACAGCGGGCAGGGTCGGCCAGGGATGGGTCGGTGGCCTTCTTAAGGCGAGCGTCAAGCCGCCACCGCATCGAGTGACGGCCGCACAGCGCGGGGGCGTGAACGCGGGCGTAGACGGGAACGGGGGCGAAGGCTGGGGCTGGGGCTGGGGACGGACGGGGACGGGGACGGCGTCGCAGGCAGGCACACGGGCGGTGACGCGTGCGGCGACAGGGCGGCGCCGAGGAGCGGTCGCGCCGACCCACCGGCGGGTCGGTTTTCGGCCACAACGACCCACCCATAGGTCGTTTACACACGAAATGCTCCGTCCCGTCTCCGGCCGGGTGCCGGAGTTGAAGGCGGTAGCCGGCGCCGAGGCGCCGGGTCTTTCGCGCTGGCTTGACACTCACGTGCAAAAGAAAAAGAGGGCTTACGCCCTCCAATTCGTGGGTAGGAAAGCATCATGAGGCAACGTCCTTTGACAGCAGTTCGAAGCGGCTTACGGTCATCAGCACCACGGTGCGAGGTTCTTGGCCCTCGGCAAGCTTGCGCTTCACCGCGCCTTCGCGCTTGAACCCGCACTTTCGGTAACACTGAATCGCCCTGAGGTTATCAGCGCATACCCTCAGGTAGACTCTGTTCAGGCCCAGTCTGCCGAAGGCGAAGTCAAGCATCTGCCTGACAGCCTGTTGCCCGATGCCCTTACCCCGGTTCTCGCGTTCGCCGATCCTCACCGAAAGCTCGGCCTCGCGCCTGCGCCATCCGATCTCAGTGAGCACAATATCGCCCACCACGTGCCCATCTGGATCCACGATGCACATTACCACGCTGTTCCTGTCGCCGATGAGCTTGGACAGACGAGCACGCGACTCCTCCGGAGTTCTGTGGCTGCACCCCATAAGCCAGGCGAGTTCGGGATCACCATCCCATTTCACAAGGATCTCGATGTCGTCTTGTGTTGCAGGACGAAGCGTGGCAGTATAGCCGTCGCACATAAGGTTCCCCTTCCTCCGCTACGGCTCCACCTCCCAACGTTGAAAGTGGATTCTACCTGCCACGCCCAGCTACCTGCTGGGAAGTGCATCCACGGCTCGTACGGCCCGGCAGCTGCACCTACCTCGGCTGCACGATGAGTTTGATGGCAGTTCTCTCCTCACCGTCGATGACCACGTCGACGAAAGCCGGAATGCACACCAGGTCAAGGCCGCTCGGGGCTACGAAACCACGCGCAATGGCAACAGCCTTGACCGCCTGGTTAATGGCGCCTGCACCGATAGCCTGGACCTCAGCAGCACCCCTCTCGCGCATAACTCCTGCTAGGGCCCCAGCAACTGAGTTTGGGTTCGACTTGGCAGAGACCTTTAGAACCTCCATGTTCACATCCTCCTGGCTAGCCGATCGCTTGAGTGCTCCCTGTGTGAATTATTAGCTGCTGTGTGGCAAAATCCTTCTACTCCTTGGCACGAGGGTCAACGAATGGTATCGTCGTATTCCTCCATAATGCGAGATATGGAGTGACATTTCCCAGTCGCGTGATGTATCTCGATAATCGCACCCATCACTGCCACAGGGCCCGAAGCCACGCTGAATCGGCTGGGTAACGCTGTCATGAACTTGGGTATCACTGTATCCGCGTCCATCCCTATCACAGAGACCACCGGCCCACACATCCCCAGGTCGGTGAGCCTCGCCGTTCCCCCCGGCAGCACGCGCTCGTCCGCAGTGGGCACGTGGGTGTGGGTCCCCACCACAGCCGCCACACGCCCGTCAAGGTACATGGCCAGCGCCTGTTTCTCGGACGTAGCCTCAGCATGGAACTCCACCACCACCGCGTCCGCTTGATCGCCGATCTCCTCCAGTGCCCTGTCAGCGGCGCGGAACGGACAGTCTATAGGATGCATGAAAGTCCGTCCCTGCAGGTTCAGCACCGCCAGCCTGTAGCCGTTGGCGTTCACAATACACCAGCCCCTGCCCGGCACGTCCGGCGGATAGTTGTACGGCCTGAGCACCCTGTGCTGGCGCAGGAGGTAGTCGGCCATCTCCTTCTTGGCCCACACGTGGTTTCC
>LFSP01000027.1:43792-45769 GCA_001513145.1 Clostridia bacterium DTU025
CCGGGCCTCCCCACCACGTCGCCGAACATGGCGACTCTCAATGGATCCCCTCCTCAGTACTGATGCACAAATGGGGCAGGAGCCCTCCGGCATCCTGCCCCGTCAAGTCCGGCAACGCCGATCCTGCCATCGGGCTACGCTGTCTTGTTGAATACGACTACGCGTCCTTCTTCGCGGAACCCGATGAGCCTCTTGTCCTGCACGGTCTCTTTCAGGTCTGCAAGAAGGTTGGCGATGAACTCTTCCTGTACAATCAGATCCTCTTCTTCGAGATCATCCGACCTATCGGAAATGAGGTTCTCGCCGAACCCCTGGAGGATCAGGCCGATCAACAACGATATCTCATCGGCGGTGAGGGTAGCCACGTCACGGGTGATCTGTATCTGAGTGATGTTCCCCACATACGAACCCGTTATCCTGAGCTCAGGCTCTCCCTGCAACCTGATGAGGCTGAGATACACCTGGATGCTGGAAAGCGCCCTGTCCGCGAAGGCCTTTATCTCCTCCTGCTCGACCCTGCGAGAGACCATGAACGAGAAATCTAAGGTTCGGGATTCGGGCACGTACGAGATCGTGCAGATCTCGGGGTAACGCACCAGTATCGACACCAGGAGCCCGATACTGGCTGACGACCCTTCCGCCTCTCTCAGCCGCATCTCCGTCACCGCTGTCACCTTCTTTCCTCCGGTATCGGCAGAGTACCGTGTATCCATAGTACGCGCACCTCTTCGCCCATGCTCACCATCACTTGGCGTAATCGACGGCCCTGGTCTCCCGTATAACCGTGACCTTTATCTGCCCGGGATACTCCAGCTCCTGCTCGATGCGCTTCACCATGTCCCTGGCGAGCTTCACGGCGGTGGCGTCGTCGATCCTCTCAGGCTTCACCATTATGCGCACTTCGCGGCCGGCCTGTATGGCGTACGCCTTCTCCACTCCATCGAAGGAGTCGGCGATCTCCTCGAGTTTCTCGAGACGCTTGATGTAAGTTTCCAGAGTCTCGCGCCGTGCGCCAGGCCGCGCTGCCGACACCGCGTCAGCCGCCTGCACGAGGGCGGCTTCGATGCTCTTTGGCTCAACATCACCATGGTGAGATGCTATGCAGTTCACTACCGCTGACGATTCACGGTACTTGCGGGCCACTTCAGCCCCGATGGTCACGTGTGGGCCTTCGACTTCGTGATCGATGGCCTTCCCGATGTCGTGGAGAAGGCCTCCACGCTTGGCCAGGTTCACGTCAGCCCCCAGCTCCTGGGCCATGTAACCTGCAAGACGCGCCACCTCTATCGAGTGCTGCAGCACGTTCTGCCCGTAGCTGGTGCGGAACTTCAGCCTGCCGAGGAGCTTGATGAGTTCCGGATGCATTCCGTGAATCCCGACCTCGAATACCGCCCTCTCTCCCTCTTCCCTGATCACCGCATCGACTTCCTTCTTGGCCCTCTCGACCATCTCCTCGATGCGGGCGGGATGGATTCTGCCGTCCTGGATCAGGCGTTCCAGGGCGATCCTGGCCACCTCTCGCCTTACGGGATCGAATCCTGAGAGGATAACGGCTTCAGGAGTATCATCGATGATCAGGTCGATGCCTGTGAGGGTTTCGAGGGCGCGGATGTTGCGGCCCTCCCGGCCGATGATCCTGCCCTTCATCTCGTCGTTGGGCAGCGCCACCACTGACACCGTGGCTTCCGCCACGTGGTCCGCGGCGCACCTCTGTATCGCCTGTGTGATTATCTCACGGGCGCGCCTGTCCGACTCGTCCCTGGCCTGCTGCTCCTGTTCCTTGATCATCAGGGCCAGTTCGTGAACGATCTCCTTCTCGGCCTCTCTCAACAGCTGTTCTCTAGCCTGTTCTGCAGTGAGCCCCCCGATCCTCTCGAGTTCAAGCTTCTGCAGTCGATAGAACGACTCCGCCTCGGCCTGAGTCTTCTCTATCTCTCTCTCGCGCCTTTCCAGCGCGTTCTCTTTCTTCTCCAGTTG
>LFSP01000014.1 GCA_001513145.1 Clostridia bacterium DTU025
CTTCTCGAATTTACACCATCATACTGGACGCTACTCACACTGTCTCTAGGGATAGGAAAAGGGCAGTTCAAGTACAGCAAAAGTGCAGTCGTTTCCGACTGCACTTGAAGCTTGTGAGAACTTGTGGTATTTTTAGCGGTTCGCTAGCCTCATCTTGGTTGCGTAGGCGATCGCCTCAGTCCGGTTGTTCAGATGCAGCTGGTCGAGTATCTGCTTCATGTGGTACTTCACGGTGCGCTCGCTGATGAACAGCGCGTTGCCGACCTCCTTGTACGTCATGCCCGATGCCACCAGCCGCAGTACCTCCATCTGCCGCGGCATCAGCGGAGGCGGGTCTTCCTCTTTTCGGGATGAAGCCTGCCTCCTGAACTCCTCCAAGATCTTCGCGGTCAAGCCCGGCGAAAACGCCACCTCTCCCCGCTCCAGGCCGGTGAGCATGTCCATCAAGGTGTCGGCATCTACGTTCTTGAAAAGGTAGCCGCAGGCACCGCTCTTGACGGCCTCGAACAGGTCGTCTTCGCTCTCTGACACGGTGAGCATGACTATCTTGACCTCGGGGAACTCCGCCTTTATCAAGCGGGTTGCCTCCAGGCCTCCACATCGCGGCATGCTTATGTCCATAAGCACGATGTCAGGGCGCGTTTCTCGCACCTTACTGAGGGCTTCCAATCCGTCCGACGCAGTGCCCGCCACTTGAGCGCCGCGCACTGCCAACAGGTTGGCCAGCCCCTTTGCAAACAGCGGATGATCGTCGACTATAAGGACTCTCATGTCGGGCTTACTCCTTTCTGCATCTTGATGGGAATGCACACCCTCACCTCGGTGCCTTCCCCCGGAGCCGATTGGATGTAGAGGTCGCCTCCGAGGCTCTCAGCCCGTTCGCGCATGATGCCGAGTCCCAGGTGCATGCCTCCGCGACTGCGCCCCGCCTTCGCCGGGCTGAAGCCGGCGCCATCATCCTTCACCAGAACCTCGACTACCCTGTCTGAAAACTCGAAAGCAACACGTATCTTCGAGGCTCGAGCATGCTTCACTGCGTTCGTGCAGGCTTCCTGGATGATGCGCAACAGCTGGAACTGGACGTCACGGCCCAGCGTGCCTTCTTCTATCTCAGCCGGCATCTCCAGCTCGGTGCGGATGCCATGCCTGATCTCATAGCCTCTGAGCATCTCGCGGAGCTTCGGCACGAACTCCCATCGCTCCTCAGTGGCACCTCGCATCCCCGCGATATGCTGCCTCAGCTCGGCATAGGCCTCCTGCACCACATCCACCAGCCCATCCAAGCCACCCACCAGTACCTTCGCGTCCTGCTGGAGCGCCTGCCCTCGGATGGCCTGGAGCTGCACGTTCAGATAGCCAAGGGTCTGTCCGATGCTGTCGTGCAGGTCTCGCGCCAGCATCTCCCGCTCCTCGTGCTGGACCAGGGCCATGCGCTCGCTGACGCGTTCCTGCTCACTCCGAACGCGCTCTGTGATGTCGTTGATCACCACGGCCTTGCCTACGGCGCATCCGGTCCGGTCGGACACCGGCGACACCCTGACCTCGTAGTATTCTTGCCCGTCGTGCACGTTGAGGGCGGTTTCGCCAGCGGACCGCAGGGCGGACTTGATGGCATCGTCCGACGCCGGCCAACACTTGAACACCTCAGTTGCTTGCACTGTGGCTGCGTGTCGTCGCCATCCTGTGATCCTCTCGGCGGCCGCGTTCATGTACACTATGCGGTCCTCCGCGTCCACCACGAGCACGCCGCTATCCATGTCGTCCACCACCATGGCCAGGGCGATGGGCTGTATGTCCAGCATCCCGTAGCGACGCACACCTATGGCGATCAAGAGGCCGGATGCAGCGAAGCCGATGGGAGTGATGTCGAGCCGAGGCACCGGGCTCAGGCCCAGGAGGTACACCATGTTCGCAGCCCATGGTATGGCCGCTCCCAGCATTGCCACTAGCCCCTGTGCCCGGTAGGGGTTAGGCAGGCCGAACACCGTCCGCGCCACGTTGATGGTGCCCAGGAGCACCAACGTGTAGCCATACGCAGTCATCGCCCAGAAGGCGGGGCCGTACTCCTTTACTATCACCGGAAACGGACCGCTCGTATCCAGGGCGATGTTGTAGCGCATCAAGTAGTGGTAGTCATTTGTCCAGGCCAAGACCACTACGATTGCCGGCACAACCAGCAGCAGGGCGACATTCCTCTTGGTTAGCCCCTCCCGCCGCCCGGCAAAGCGCAGCGACAGGGAGAACCATCCCACCGGAACCGTAGCTATACCTATGTACTCGACTTTGGTCCAGAACGCTTTCCCTTGCAGTGTGACGCTGCAATGCTCCGCGGCGTTTCCAAACGACCAGATCGACATGACCGCCATGAACAAGGCCAGCCCGATGGCGCCAGGTCTGCCCCGCCGCCTCAGCGCCATGATACCTACTGTCGTGGTGACCAGCCCACTGATGACGTACGGCAGGCAATACGGAGTGTACTGCAAGGTAGTGACCCTTCCGGTATTTTTCTGTTAACTTCTTCATTAACCGAGATACTCCTGCACATGTTGTATAATGTAAGTGCTGTTGTACCAAGGATTCTACGCGTTCAGGGGGTAGTGAACTTGCGCGCCATTGCCATTCTCTTCGTGCTTGCGGCTCTCATCTTTACTGGCAGCCCGGCCCTTGCCTGGGACCTCCACCCAGTGGAGCTGAGCGAAGGCTTCGAGCTCGCACCGTATACTCATGCGGCCACGGAGGCGGGCGGCGCAGGCGCCGGCCTGGTTCAGGTTCATGATTCTACTGGGAGACTGGTGGCCACCGCCAGGTGGGACGGGGTGTCCAGGTCGCGAAGCTCAGCCGCAGACGCGGGTTCCGGGTGGGCCATCCCCCTCATGGCCTGGACCGGGGAGAGCTGGATCCTCCTGGACCTCGAGGCGCTCGCGGTGGAGCCGGAGGATGCGGCGCACCTGGCCGGCGTGGAGCTGAGGCTCAGCGCGGCAGACGACCCTGAGGTGGCGCGCAGATACGCCTACACGCTGACCTTGGCGGGCACGGCAGACGGCAGCGCGTGGGTGGACCCGGCAACCGGGACCATGGCGGCTGTCAGCTCTGCGGCGCCGCGAGGCGAGTCCGGCCCGAGCCCCATCCGGCGCTATCTTGTGCTCGTGTCGGACGACAGCTCAGTCGCTTTCAGGCCGACGGAAGATGGCAACCGCCTCGAGGCAGTGGTAACGTTCGGAGCGCCCGCCGGCCGTACCTCTTCGCCGGGCGACGCGCGCCTGATGACCATCACCAGCATATTGGTGGACTGCTGGTCTCACGAGCCCGCCCTGGCGCTGGCGTCGGCGTTACGGTCGAAGGTTCCCGGATCCGACGTTCGGGTGTTCTCCACGGCCGACAAGAACGCGGTGGCGCCAGGCGATACCGTGACCTATACTTATTACATGTTCAACGCCGGAACCGAGCCGCCGCACAGGCTCAGCATGTCGTTGACGGCGCCGGCCGGCACAGTCCTGCTGCCTGAGTCAGTCCGGAGCGATGGCGGCACGGTCACTGTGAGGACGTCGGGCGGCGCGTCCGGCGACTCCATCACCTGGGAGGCCACAGACGACCTCCTCCCCGGAGGACTGGTGAGCGTATCGTTCAGTGTCATCGTTCCGTGACTCTCATTGCATGACGGCAAACCACTGACACGCCGCGCGAAGAATGCGCCGGACTGAAGGAGGACAACATGGCGAGCCGGATGAAACGTTCAGAAGTCCCTGTGGAGTTCACGTGGCGCATCGAGGATCTCTTCCCCACCTTCGTCCAATGGAAGGAGGCGCTTGAGTCCATAGAGGCCGAGATCGAGTCGTTCGCCCGCTTCCGCGGGCGCCTGCATGAAGGGCCATCGGCCATGCTGGAATGCCTGGAGGCCGGCGAGGCCCTGCAGCGCAGGTTCGCACGGATCTACCTTTACGCCTACCTGCTGGTGGCTGCGGACGGCAGCGACCCCACCAACCAGGCAGCCATGGGACGCGCCGGCGCGACAGCAGCCCGCCTCGGCGCCGCGATATCGTTCGTGGAGCCCGAGATAGCGTCCCTCCCCGACGGCACGGTGGAGTCCTACTTGAGCGCGGAACCCCGTCTCGCGCCTTTCCGCCGACGGGTTGAGCGAGTGCTGTCGAACAAACCGCATCTCCTGTCTCCAGAAACAGAAAAGGTGCTAGCCTCGCTGGGCGAGTTAATGCGGGCGCCCTACACCCTCTACGAACGGGCGAAAAGCTCCGACATGCGTTTCGAGCCGGTAACCGACTCCCACGGCCGTGAGCACCCGGTGAGCTTCGCCACGTACGAGGTGGCGCTGGAGAAGTCTGCCGACACGGTGCTGCGCCGAAACGCTTACGCGTCGTTCACGACGGGGCTTTCCGTGTACAAGGAGGTGCTGGGCGGCACGTTCGGCGCCGAGGTGCGCAAGAACGTGGTGCTGGCCAGGGCGCGCGGCTTCGAGAGCGCCACGCACATGTTCCTGCACGCGCAGGAGGTGTCAATGCGGGCTTACACCAACCTGCTGGACATCATCCAGAGCCGGCTGGCGCCGTACATGCGCCGCTACGTGGAACTGCGCAGGCAGGTACTGGGCCTAGACGAGGTGCTCTACTGCGACATCGAGGCGCCGCTGGACCCCGAGTACGACCCCGAAGTGACCTACGAGGAAGCGTGCGAGGAGATCATCGAGGCCGCATCGGTGATGGGGCCGGAGTTCACGGAGATCGTAGCCACTGCGCTGAGCGACCGATGGATCGACCGCGCCGACAACGTGGGCAAGTCGACGGGCGCGTTCTGCGCGGACGCGTACGACGCGCACCCCTACATCCTGACGACGTGGGCCGACAAGGCCAGGTCCATGTTCACGCTGGCGCACGAGTTGGGCCACGCTGTGCAGGCGGTGATGACCGCGCGGACGCAGCGGTTCGTGAACAAGGAGATGTCGCGGTTTGCGGTAGAGGCGCCGTCCACGTTCATGGAGGCGCTCCTGGCGCGGCACCTGCTCGCGAAGGCCGGCGGGGGTGGCGACAGACGGCAGCGCAGGTGGGTGCTGATGCAGGTGTTGGCGACGTATTATCACAACTATGTGCGGCACATGCTCGAGGCGGAGCTGCTGCGGCGGGTGTATCAGCTGGCGGAGGCCGGGACTCCCATCACTGCCAGCGTGCTGTCGCGAACCGAGGGCGAGATCCTGGAGCAGTTCTGGGGCGGCGTCGTGAAGATCGATGATGGCGCGCGCCTCACATGGATGCGCCAGCCCCACTACTACATGGGGCTGTATCCCTACACGTATTCGGCTGGGTTGACGTGTTCGACGCTGATGGCGCAGGCGCTGGAGGGCGAGGGCGCCGTGGCGCGGGAGCGGTGGTTGGACCTGCTGCGGGCCGGCAACTCCGTGAAGCCGCTGGAACTGATGAAGCGCGTGGGCGTCGATCTTGAAGATCCCGGCACCGTGGAGCAGGCCGTGGAATATGTGGGCAGGCTCGTGGACGATGTGGTGAGCCTGTTCTAGGCTCTCGAGTGTGGGGTAAAGAGGAGCGGGCAGAGGAGCGCGAACACTTTGAGCGTGCGCGATGATAGGATCAATTACTGGATCTTTCTTGGAGATTGTTTCGGGTTCCGTCTTGGGATGTCCATAGTGTCGCTGTCCACCATAATGCCGCTCCTCCTGACCACGCTCGGGGCGTCCAACCTAGTGATCGGGCTGCTGTCAACCCTGGCAACCGCGGGAGAGTCGCTGCCTGGCACTCTCGCGGCGGCGCGGCTACGCGGCCGCCCGCTGAAGAAGTGGTGGCTCCTTAAGGTGTGTGTGGTCGAGCGTCTGTTCCTGCTGAGCAACGCCGTGGGGCTGATGCTCTTCGCGCGGACAAGGCCGCACTTGGCCGTGGCCTGGGTGCTGACGGCATGGACCATGTGCACCGTCTTCTCGGGCCTGTGCATCCCGGCGTACCACAGCATGCTGGCGAGATGCGTGGCGCCCGAGCAGCGCGGCGGCATGATCGGCTGGGGCGGGGCGCTGTCCGGTCTGGCGGGCGTGTTCGCGGCGCAGGCGGCCGGCGTGGTACTGGTGCGGCTCCCCTTCCCCCAGAACTACGCGGTGCTGTTCGTGGCGGCGTTCATCATCCTCATCGCAACCATCCTTCCATTTGCGTGGGCGCGGGAGCCGGCGGACGCGGTCACCGCCGTCCCAGCGATCCCCCGTTCCCGCAGTTTCGGCTCACACGCCTTCGGAGCTGTGCTGGGCAACCGGGGCTACTTGTTCGCGGCGGCGGCGCTGGCGGTGATGGCTTTCGCGCTGATGGCTTCGGCTTTCTATTCCACGTACGCGGTGAGGGCCCTGGGGGCGGACTCCGTCGACGTGGCCCGCTTCGCGTCGGTCACGGTTGGGGCGGGCGTCGTAAGCTTCCCGCTGCTGGGCCGAGTGGCAGACAAACACGGGCACAAGCGCACGCTGCAGCTGGCGGCGCTGTGCTTTGCCGCGGCGGCCGGGGCCGCGTTGGCCGTGCCCTCGCTGGCGGCAGTGTATGTGTCGCTGGTGCTGGCTGGCGCCGGGACCTCCGGCATCCTGGTGAGCCAGAACGTGATCTGGGGCGAGTTCGCGCCCACCGCTGCCGACGTGCCCGCGTACATCTCCACTTCGATGCTGTTGATGATGCCTTTCCGGGCGCTGGCGCCTGCGCTGGCAGGCTGGATGGCGGATACGTGGGGCTTTCCCGCGATGTTCGCCACGGCGCTGGTCGCTGGCGTCGTTGCCCTCTCCATCCTGCATTTCGCCGTTCCGGAGCCGCGTACGATGAGGCGGGCCGCGGCCGCTCCTCCCACTCACGCGAGGAGCTTCCGCACCGCGTAGCGGTCGGCCAGCGCAAGCCAGTTCTGCGGAAAGTCAAGCACCAGGTTCCAGTAGCTCGCGCCTCTGAGACCGTAAGTATCGATCAGCGCGTGCGCAGCCACCGACGAGCGCACATCGGAGAACCACACCTCATGCTGGCTCCCGGTCTCGTCGATGTAGCGGAACCAGGGGGCCTGGGCCGTCTCGTCGAAGCTGATGTCGGTGTTGTGGGCCGCGGCGATGTCGACGGCCTGAGCCGGCGTCACCGTGGCCGCCAGTCTCCCAGGTGGAAGAGGAACAGGCCAGTCGTATCCGTAGAGGGGTATCCCCATCAGGATCTTGCCAGGTGGTATGTGCGCGACGGCGTAGTCCAACACTCGCTGGACCAGGTTCACCGGCGCCACCGCCATCGGCGGCCCGCCCGACCATCCCCACTCGTACGTCATCAGCATGGTGAAATCCAGGAGCTGCCCGAGGGTGGCGTAGTCGAACGTGCCGACCCATGGGAGGGTGGGCCAGTCCGCCCACTTGGGGGCCATGGCGTTGGACAGCGACAACCCGCGGGCGTGGGCGGCGGCGGCGAGGGCCGCGATGAAATCGTTGTAGAGCTGCCGGTCTTCAGGGTACATGTTCTCGAAGTCGACGTTCACTCCGCCGAAGCCCTCGGCTGCTGCGGTGTTGACGATCGCACTCACTGTAGACTGCACGGCGGGCGGGGTCATGGCGCTGCGGGCGAGATCGGGATTGAAGTTCGTGCCATCGAAGTTCGAGATGACCAGGAGCGGAACTATGCCCAGCGAGCGCGCCACGCGTACGGCGGCCGCAGCCTGGCCGGGGGTGTACGTGAGGCCGCCCTGGCCGTCCACGGGGAAGCTGAAGACGCTGACGTAGGTGAGGTGGGGCGCCAGCGGCGTGAGGATGCGGCGGAGAGTCGTCTCCGAGAGCGGGAAGATGTAGCCGTTGGTTTCGACGGTGCGGCGCGACGGGGGTAGGGGTGCGCCGTCGCCGGTGACCGGTATGATGAGCTCCTGGCCGGGGTATATGAGGTTCGGGTCGGTGATGTTGTTGGCTGCAACGATGGCTGCAATGGTGGTCGCAAAGCGCTGGGCGATGAGAAAGAGGGTGTCCCCCGGCATTACCGTGTAACGGATGGTTGCTCCGGCGCCGGAAACAGGTATTATGAGCTCCTGCCCAGGGTAAATGAGGTTCGCGTCAGAGATGTTGTTCGCATCCACTATTGCTGCGACGGTGGTGCCGAAACGCTGCGCGATCAGGAAAAGGGTGTCGCCCGGCTGCACGGTGTAGCGGACGGGCGCAGGGGGCGGCCCAGGCACACCGGGCACCGGGATCGCCAGGGCCTGCCCAACCACCAGCACATCCGGATTGGTGATGCCGTTGGCTGCAACGATGGACTCGATGGTGACGCTGTACCGACGCGAGATCTCCCACAGGGTATCGCCTCGGGCTACCACATGGATCAGCATGCGTATCACTCCTGCAGATGGATGGTTCGCTCACCCTATGATATTGCTCAGCGACTGCAGGGTGCGGGCGCGCCCGTGGGATTCTGGTGGGATTGAGGAGCAAACGTGAGTCCGTAAGTCAACGACGTGTTGGGCAGGCGATCACGTAGATCATAGAGGGTGGGGGGGTGTGGGGGGCTGTCTCTTATACACATCTCCGA